>JAZKYO010000154.1:0-9382 GCA_045612185.1 Eubacteriales bacterium | reverse complement strand
TATGTATAACAAATTTAATTGATATAACAACCATTTTGTTTGATATTTTAATTGTGTTTGCATGGACCGTCGAGGACGCCGGTCCCTACAAACGAACGCATTTATGCGCAGAAAAACGAGGTGTTTAGCCGAGTTTTTCGGTGTGCGTCGGCTATGTTCTCACACTCTTTAAACCGTGGGGGCGAAGCCGTGACGCCCCCGCCGGCGAGGCGGTAAACTACAATTTACCGTCTATCCCCTCAATAATCCGTGCGAGGGCGTGTTCCTCGTTGCTTACGGTGACGAAATCGGCGGCGGCAAGGGCTTCGGCGCAAGCGTTGGCAACGGCAATTCCGTATTTAGCCGCCCTGAACATTCCTATATCGTTGTTATAGTCGCCTACGGCGATGGTTTTCTCGGCATTCACCCCCAAAAGCTCCGTGAGCTTTGAAAGAGCAAGCCCCTTGTCCACGCCCTTCGGCAGTATCTCAAACAGCGTTCTTTCCGAGCGGATAAATTCAAACTCGCCCGCCATTGGGTGCGCTTTAAGCGCCCTCTCAATTGCCGCTATCTCGCTGTCAGACTCGCTTCCAAATATAATTTTGCCAATCGTCTCGGGCAAACTGTCGTAGTCGCAAACCAAATTCGGCAAGCCCGCAACAGAGCGAAAGCGCACCGTTGTCTCATTTTCCTTGAGAAAATAGGTCTCGTTGAAGCCGCAGACCTGTATACCCACGCACGGAAAGTGCTCGTCAATATGCTTGACAAGCTCCATGGCGCGGTGCGGCAAGTCAAGCGTCCAAAGGTACTCTCCCTTTGCGCCGTCGTACAGTCCGCTGCCGTTTACGCAACCAAAAGCCACGTTTGGCTTGACTGCGTTGTAAGCATCAAGGGCGTAGTATGGCATGCGCCCCGTAATAAAGGTAAAAAGTCCACCTTCTCGCTTGAAGTACTCAATCGAGTCTCGGTTTTCTTGCGAAATCGTCTTGTCGTTTTTGTATAAAGTTCCATCAAGATCGGTGCATATCAGAACACCATCAAATTTTCCCATTTCAAATCTCCTAAGCTTTGTTTTTTAATGGGGCTGATCAAAAGCGAGGGCTTTAAAATTTTATCCTGTTACACTTGTATTTAAAGTTTTTTTGTATTGCGACAAAAGCCAATACTCGGCAATTTTCATATCCATTTCGTGACCGCCGTCAAAAATATCCAAGTATACAGACGCTTGGGGATACTTTTCAAGCAAAGCATTGTAAAACGTAAGGCTGTGCGATACCGGAACCACCGAATCATATTTGCCGTGAAAGATTTTTAAATTTGCTTTTGCAACGGTATCAATATACCTTATCGGAGAGCGCTTCAGCATTTCATCAACGCTCTCGCTGCAGCAAGAAAGAATATGGCTATGATACCCGTTTTTTTCTTCCGACCATTTGGCAAGGTCAGTAATTGGCACGTAAGCTCCTATTGCCTTGAAATATTGCGGGCACATACCTGCCATAAGAAGCGACATATGTCCGCCGCCGCTGGCTCCTAACAAAAAAATGTTATCTTTATCAACCTTCTCATGCTCCAAAAGATAATCGATTGCGTCCTTTATATCTTGCTTGGCGTATTCTGAACCGCAAGCCTTAGTGCAATCCGGATTGCTTTTCAGGTTGGCTCCGCGAAAATCCGGAAGAAGCAAGTGAAATCCATTTCGCTCAGCCAAAGGTAACATATTGCTGATTTGATTGAACCGATCAAAGCTCCAAGTATGAAGTCCAACCAGCAAAGGGCGTTTTCCCTCAACGTCCGACCTGTAAAACAAAGACGGCTGCATAGTTCCATCCATCGAAGACTTGACCAATATTTCTCTCTGCTCCATATATTGTCTGCCTTTCTGTTCAATAATTTATTTTTCACTTTACTTACGCTTTTTCAATGTATTTTATATAGTCGGTAAAGCCGTCTTTGTATTCTATCATACCAACTCCACACGCGGAAAACAAGGCAGCACCGGTTGCCGCCTCCTCCTTAACCGAGTTGACCGACACAGTCATACCGAATTTGTCTTCAAGCACCCTGCATAGGATATGATTTTTTCTGATAGCACCGCCGGAAGCCACAATATGACTCTTTTTCAACCGACTTGCCAAATATAACTTATATAGCTCGTCACACATACCGTTTATAACCCCAAGTACCAGTGCCGACGGTGTAAAATTATTAAGCTCTATGTTTTCTATGGAGCCTCTGTGCGTAGGCTCTGTTCTCGTCCCGCAAAACGCGGTATCTACCGCAAGCGGACGTTCGCCTTTCATATATGCTTTTTCCGCCAACGAGTTTATAACCCCGTACTGTGAGCCATCGCCCACTCCCAAGGAAGCCGCGTAGCTTCTGAAAAATTCTTCTATCATAGCGTACGCAGAGCCGCCGCAAAGAGCGGAGCCGCAAATAAGGAACTCACCGTTTATAAACGGACGCCGTTCGATCCCCTCACCGAGATATTCGCTCTCACCCACTGCAGATATTTGCGAGCCTGTTCCTACGTTGACCAAAACACTTTCACGGTTATTCTTGACAGACCCCAAAAAGCTTGCCTGGTTATCACCTATCGCAACACAAACCGGTATATCATTCCAACTGCCGATTATTTCATTGGACGAGACAACCCTTGGCAAAAAAGATTCATCAATCCCAAGCTTAAATAACTTATCGTGCATAAAGCAATCTTTTTTTACGTCAAACAATCCGAAGCTTGCGGCAACCGAGGTATGTGTGATCGGCTTTTTTATTTTGCATATACGCATGGCAAGATAGTCCATTATACTGCAAAATCCAACGGCGCTCTGTGGAACAAGCCCATTTATCAAATTGTAATAATGAGTTGATATACCATACCCGGTCGCAATGCTCTCACCCGTTATTTGCTTTATGATCTGACAGGCTGTCATGGAGTCTTTTATCGGAATATCTCCGCGCTTATCCTGCCAATTTATAAGATTTGATACCGCCTCACCGTCACTATTCAGATAAAGAATCCCATGCATTTGACCGGTTATACCAATGCTTACTATATCGGAGTAGCTTTTGTAAATAAGATCAAGTATTCTTTCTGCTTTATCAATAATAACAAAAACACTTTGTTCGAAAAAAGCAGAACTCTCAACATAAGAGTTGTGAGGAATAGAAAACACTTCAACCTGAGCTTTGTTTTCAAGGTCGATCACCGCCGCGCTTATCGTGGTGGTACCGATATCAATTCCGATTGTCAATGCCCCATGGTTACAGGTAAAAGAGTCATCGGTTTCCATAAATGGCTCTCCTATTTGCTCCTCGCCATTGGCAATGCGCTGTGCAAGAGTCTCACAAAACGCATACCTTTCGGAGTTTAGCCCGCTTTCAGCGTCTATTTCCTTTTTACGCTTTTCAATAATATCGTCAAGTGACAGCATGCCGGAAAACAGCAGTTTTATATCGGTTATAGAAACCCCTGCCGTTCTTAACAGCTTTATTTGATTCAGTAGCTTGATATCTTTTTCCAAATAATCTCTGTAGCCATTATCAGAGCGACCGACAGTTATCAGACCGCGACTCTCATACAAGCGAATCGCTTTTTTTGTAAGTCCTGTTATTTTAACCGCTTCGTTTATTTTCATTTGCTCCATCACCTCAGTACTATTATAAAGCATACCCCGAGGGTAATGTCAATACTTTTTTCAAAAAATTTTCAATAATTATGAATAATTATTGCTATATAAGCACATCACCAGCCCCGCGCCTCACACAGTAAGTCTCAAATTCGCCTGTTCAAAGCTAAGCACGTCCACCGTTTCAAAGTGAATGCCTGCCGCACCGCAAATATCGATAAAATCAGGGATAATCTGCTTGTCCTGAAAGTTTTCACAAATGTTCAAAACCAGCGTGCCGCCAAAATCAATTGCGGCAACGTTACATTCGCTGAAATCCGGCCAAGAGCGGAAATTGAAGTCAGCAAGTCCGGACATCACTTCATCGGGCAACTCTATTTTGCCAAGATAGGTAAAGACGAAATTGCATTCCGAGTGCTTCATCACACCGAAAACCACCTTTGCCAGAGCTTTTTGCAAAAAGCGAGGCTTTATGGAAACAAGAGGTCCTACCGTATCAACGAATTCCGTTGCCGCCTTTACAATGTTTTCCTTCTGCACGGCAAGATCAAGAAGTGACCGATAAACCGTGCTGACAAGTGCGAAATCCATCGTGTCGTAACGGTCAACGTAGGTGATGTTCTTGGAAATGATGCAGTTGTGCATGGTTTGAAACCCCATTGGGGCGCGGCAGTCAATCACCACACTGCAGCTGACGTTTTTGTTCTTTGCCTTTGGGTTTATATGTTTGCGCAGTGCCATGGAAACCAAGGGCGGAAGCACCGCCGCCGGAGAGGAATCACTCTTCTTTGCGGCGGCAAGCACCTCGCTCATGGGCGCCTTCAGAATGTGGCAATCGGTTCGATAACCGCGTTTGAGAAACGGAAGCGCATTTGCCGCAAACCCCTGCGCCTGTTTCTTTTGAGGAATCCCCTTCTCCGCTTTGTCGTAGAGGCTTTCAAGCCCCGGCTCCAACGCAGGCTCTACCGACCTTTCCACACCAAAATAATGGCATAACACCGAGGAAAAGAAGGCAAAAGCGCCTTTGCCGTCGCTGATTGCGTGGCACCATTCAAATGAAACTGTGTATTCATCATAGCACATCTGCCACAAAAAACCGTTTGTGGCATCACCAAAGGCAAGCGGCCTGTTTTCTTCGGACGCGCGGATCAACAAAAATTCTTTTTCGTTGGTTTCAAGATAATATCCTTTATTATACCGCAGAGTACAGGCAAACAGCGGATGCTCGGAGAGAGATTGCTTTACTGCTGTATGTAAGCGATCTGCGCTCACCCTCTCCTTCAGCTTAACCTGAAAAAAGGGATTGTTTTCCATTGGTGTTTTGTTGGCGGAGATAGGATACAAATCCATCACGCCCAGCTGATACTTCATTTTTATCATACTCCTTTCTTTTTTAGGAGATACTTTTTTAACAGACCCTTATAACGGATAGCAAAGCTTACTGCGGATTGATGGTTACGTTTTCTCCGTAAATAGTAGACCAGTCATTTGCCATAGAGATCGTGACCCAGTTCTTTTCGTCACAAATATCAGCAATCTTTTGTGCCTTGGACAGGTTTCCGTGTTCTCTTTGCGTATCGTCGCAAAGCAAGAAGAACACCTTTGTAAGATACTCGTTATCCTCTTCCGCATATACAGCCATAGGAACGTCACCGGTGCTGTTACCAAATACAAGCACAGGCTTCTGACCAAGCTCCTGTTCAAGCTGTGCAACCTTGCTCATTTTAACGTTTTTCGTAATGACGGTATCTCCCATCAAAAGCTCATCTTCTGCCACGTAATTGTAGTGCATATCCATCTCGTCGCCCTGACCGCTTGCAACTATGGTGAAATCAGTACCGATCACCTGACGGGCGGGAATGTCGATCACTCCGTCAATCAACGCGCGAACGGTAAAGCGATTTGTGCCGCTGCAGATATAAACGATAAATTCATTATCCAAAAGATATTCGACAACCTCAAGCATAGGACGGTAAAACGCCTCTCCGCGTGTCATTCCGTTAAAGCCATCGGCATTCGTTTTCTTGAAATCATCTACAACGCCCATATAATCTTCAATGGTCATACCTGCAAAAGCCGCCGCGTGAGCGTGAATGTGCGTCTGCTCCATGTGGCTAGGAATATCGCTTGCCTTCTTAATTCCTGCCAACTCCTCGGCAACCGCCAAAATTTCCTCTGTGGCTTTATATTCGGGGTTACCCAGCACATAGTCAGCAAAAAGCAACCACTCTCCATATATGGGAAACGTTTCGCAATAAAGAGTTCCGTCCAGATCAAAAACGGCAATACGATCTTCTGTGGGAATAAAGTTCTTGGATTTTTCGTTTGTAACGTCCTCAACGTATTCCCTCAGTACCGCAATAGGCGCGGAATCATCAACCCAAGCAGTAAAGCTTTCACCGTTTGTGGGGGTCTCCGCACAACCGGTAAAGATGCCGCAAAGCATCATACACACCATAAATAAAGAAACTATTTTTTTAAACATAATTCAAATCCGCCTTTCTCTTAGCTTTAACCAAGGCATTTATACACTTTAAAGCCTTGTTGGTTTTCTCAATTTGTATCTTTATATCCATAATCTCGTCAACGCTGCACCCTGATTTGCTTTTTAAAGTGCAAGGGGCGAGATTTCTCTCACCCCGTTATGTATTTTACTTTGTAAGATTTGCTTTCTTCAACTGCATCTTTGCGCTGTCGTAAGCGAAGAAGGTGAAGAGGAAGACCATAACCAAGCGGTACAAATCGTGGAAAGTACCAAGCCAAGCTTCGGTAAGACCATCTACAATTGCACCATACATAGGAATAATAGCATTGCAAAGAATCATCACAATGGTAACAACGCACAGGATGTTGAATAAACGATTGCATATTGTACCATCACACATATACTCAACCAACAGACCGCCAATAGCAATGATTCCAATCGAACTGAGTACCTTAAATGTGTATGCAATGATAACCAGTGCGGGAGTAGAAAGAGTTATATCGTTTGAAAACATCGCAATCATGTTAATAATGTTATTAGGCAACTCAAAGAGCTGATCTAAAGCAAAGTAAGCAATCCATGCGCCATAGCAAATATAACAAGCTCTGTCTTTGCCCTTTGCGGTCAAAATCAGAATAATTGCGGCAAGAGCAACGACTGCCACCTGCTCGCCGAGGTTAGCGGTAGTGAGAATTGCTTCGCCTAAAGCGACAGCACGGAAGATCATTTCCGCTACTGAGATAATGATGAGTGCGACGAGAATAGCGATACCCGCTTTCTTGTCATGAAGTCTTTTTTTCATGTTAATTGTCTCCTATATTGTATTTATGTATTATGATTTTTAATACGTACTGACGATATTGTCCCATTCATCTTCGGTATATTCAAAGGGAATGTAAACAAGCTTGTGCGTTATCTCCTGCGTATCATCAAATTCACCCGGCAACTGTATGTGCAAATGCTCCGTTCCGCCATCGGCGGTGTAGGTGTATTCGTTCGAGTGAACGTATCCATCCTCTGTATCACGGTAGATATCGCTCAGCAGACGTCCCTTTTCGTCGTAGGTATATTCCGTGAACTCGACTTCCTTACCGTCGTACATGTAAGAAACTCTGAGCTTCTTTCCTTGCTCGTTGTAAAGGTAGTCATCAGTCCAGGTTGCATTGCCCTCGGCGTCACGCTCGATAACTTTTACAAGACGGTTGTTGTCATCGTAGATGTAATCGAAAGAAAATACGCCGTTGTCGTTTTCCCCTGCGATCTTGACCATATTGCCTTTATCGTCATAGAAATACTCATTTGTCAAGTGATAGCCGTCCGTGTCGCTTGCTGTGGACTTGATTTCAAGTCCCTGATCATCATAGGTATATTCATAGGTGTGGCAGTAACCGTCGAAATATCTGTAGGACTCCTTCTCAAGCTTGCCGTCCGCACGGTAGACCGCCTCGAACATTTCCAGTTCGCCCTCGGGGTCCGTACAGAAAATGCTCGTCAGCTTGCCGTTTTCGTTGTAGGTGTAGTTGCAGGTGTGCGTAGTGCCGTCATCAAATGAAATGAGGCATTTGGCGGGCAGGTTGTTCTCGTTGAGAGTGATGGTGGCAGTTTCGTTTTTTATACCGTCGTCGCCCGAATACTTGCCGACGTAAGAAACAGGCACGTAGCGGAATCTCTCCGCCTCCTTTGCCGCATCCTTGTAGTCGCCAAGCTCAACAAAAAGCTCGTAGGCCGCTACGTACTCGCCTTGCTCAAGCTTGTCATAGGCTTCAAGGTATTTAGTCTCTTGCTCGTCAACGACGGGATCGTCGGCAGGGGGCTGCTTTGAGCACGCCGCAATAGACAGCGCGCACATGATCACAGCAAGAAAAAGCGCAAGAAGCTTGGTTGCCTTTTTGGTATTCATAATGTTCTCCTTTTTGTGTTTTTTTAGGAATATTTTTCGCCTCGGCGCAAAAAGCGCCGTGTCGGATCATACACTTGACCGCTGTACCGTGTCGGGCGTGCAATTTTTGGTATTGTCAAAAAAATGTTTGCGACAGTCTTTGCGCGCTTCGATGCAGCCTGTATATAAGTATATCAGTTCTTTTTAAGAGTGTTGAGGATCTCGTCAACCGCCTTGTACTCTGCGTCGTTGTCAACAGTCCAGAAGCAGATCTCTACGATGTTGATATCATCCTCAAACATATAGTTTACAACGGTGTAGGTGCTGCCTTCGAATTCCTCGGAGGAAACGTACTTATAACCCTTGATTCCGTTTACGGTTACTGCCTCGGCAGTCGTGCCGTATTCAGTGGCAAAATAGTTTGCCTCGGACTCCAAGGTAAGCTCTTCGCCCTTTTCCCACTGATAAACGTCAAAGTCAATGCTGTTGTCGTCCTTGTAGAAGTATGCGATCTGATCCTCGTCAAAGTCGTCTTCTGTCAAGGCGTAACCTTCGGGAAGAACGATGGAAAAATCAGAAGTGCCGAGCTGAGTGGGTTTTGTGTTTCCGCAAGCGATAAGCGCGAAAACGAGAACGAGCGCAAGTGTTAAAATCGTGATTCTTTTCATAGTAGAAATCTCCTTTTATATTTTGTATTTATTTTTTATTCTTCGCCTTTTTGGAAAGAACGAAGGAATAAACCGTGAGAGCAATCAGCAGAAGTCTGTCAATACCGCCGAATATCGCAAAGATAATAGCGCCTTTGCAGGTGTAGGTCGTAACATCATTATCAAACCCTTGGGCGACCTGCTTGAAATCGTTGGTTTTGAATGCATAAAGGGGCGTAGCAACCGCCTCGTCAAAGTTTTCGTTTATGGCGGCAACCTCGGCTTTATATTCCTCGTCGTTTGTTGCCATCAAGTGGAATACGTAGCCGTTTTTGCAGTAGTAATACATCTCAAGGGGCTTATCAAAATTGGTGTTTTCGTTTTAGATAAAATGTTTTTCATAGAAATTTCCCTCGTTAATCTTTCACTTGCAACTTAAAACGCAAGTGGCGGGACTTCTTTTGTCCTATATGTATTTTACTTGGAGAGATTTGCTTTCTTGTCGTGAAGTCTTTTTTGTGTTAAAATTCTCTTTTAAAATAATCTGGCACGGCCATTATATCACGGTGAGCGTTACAAATGTGTTACAAATTCGGGGGATTTTCAAAAAAATCAAAATTTTTTCTAAATTTTATATAATTAGTGGAATGAAAGAAAAAACAGACCGCATTACGCTCCTTCTCATAAGGATGTTATCGTAGGGGCGAGAAATTGTCGCCCCCCAACAAACACAAAAACAAAACCAGCGCCCCAAGAGGGC
>JAZKYO010000153.1:0-4003 GCA_045612185.1 Eubacteriales bacterium | reverse complement strand
GGTGGGAAGTGTTAGCACATCACATTAAGTCGTGAATGGCGAAGCCGATAGCCCCACCGGCGAGGTGGCGCTTTTGAAAAAGCTCCGCAAAACTTTTCTCGAGGGGTGCGGTGCGAACAACTCCCCTACAAATTACAATTTGCAAAACAAATCAAAAACTTGACAGAAAAGGGAAAATGTATTATAATGAATTGATTAGATTATATAACGGAGAGAATTATGAAAAAATACAGAACAGAGCTTTTGTCGCCTGCGGGCAATTTTGAAAAGATGCGCGCGGCTTTTCTTTACGGAGCAGATGCGGTCTATCTTGCGTACAACCGATTCGGAATGCGCTCGGCTGCCGACAATTTCACTCTTGAGGAGCTTTTCGAGGCGGCAAAATACGCTCACGAGAGAGGCAAAAAAATATATCTCACCCTCAACACCATGCCACACGGAGACGAGTATCCCGCCCTCCGCGAGTTCTTGCGCGAGGTAGCTCCTGCGGGTATTGACGCCTTTATCGTTGCCGATTTGGGTGTGCTTGCCGAGGTCAAAAAGATTATTCCCGACATGGAAATACACATTTCCACCCAGGCGGGCGTAGTCAGCCCCGAGTGCGCGGCGGCTTACGTGGCGCTTGGCGCAAAGCGCGTGGTGCTTGCCAGAGAGCTTTGCTTTGACGAGATTCGCGCCATACGTGAGGCGCTTCCCGAGGACGTGGACATCGAGTGCTTTGTTCACGGCTCAATGTGCGTTTCTTACAGCGGACGCTGTATGCTTTCGCACCACCTTACGGGTCGCGACGCCAACCGCGGCGCATGCACTCAGCCCTGCCGTTGGGGCTACAAGCTCGTCGAGGAAAAACGCCCCGACACGCCCATTCCCATTGAGGAAACCGAGCTTGGAACTTTCATTATGTCCTCAAAGGATATGAACACTGTCGAGATTATCCCCAAGCTTGTGGAGTGCGGAATCAACTCCTTTAAAATTGAGGGCAGAATGAAGAGCGCCTACTACACCGCGGTGGTGACCAATGCTTACCGCATGGCGCTTGACGCATATCTGGCGAATCCTATGGAATATACTTTTGACGAGAGGCTTAACCGCGAGCTTGACAGCGTTTCGCACCGCGAATATTGCACGGGCTACTATCTCGGTCTGCCCTTTGACGAGGCGCAGCTCTGCTCAAAGGACGGATATATTCGCGAGAAGGCTTATTTCGCCACCGCTGAGCTTAACGACGGATCTTACGGCGAGGGAATTTACCGTTTCAGACAGAAAAACAAGGTCAAAATCGGTGACAAAGCCGAGATAATTTCGCCCTCCAAGGTGGGCAGAGCCTTTGAGGTTGCCGAGCTTTTCGACCTTGACGGTACGCCTATAGAGTGCGCCCCACACCCCTCTCAGGAGTTTCTCTGCCGAGTGCCCTTTGAGGTCAAGGACGGCGACATTATGAGAAGCGGAGACGCCTGAACGGTTACCATTGCAAATTGTAGTTTGTAGGGGAGTTGTTCGCACAGCAGCCCTGCCAGAAAAGTTTTTGCGGAGCTTTTTTTAAAAAGCGACCGCCCGCGCCCGCAGGCGCACCGCGGTTTTTCTTTTTGGTCCTTTTTCTTTTGACGCTACTTTCTCAAAAAGAAAAAGGACGAGATACAGCAAGTAACTACTAACAGCACACAAAAATATAGCTGTGTAAAACTCTGTAAACTATGTAGAATAGTTAGTTTTAACCATCTCGTCCTTTTTTCTTTCGGATAAGTAGGCGCGAAAGAAAAAAGGACCAAAAAAGAAAGACGCCGGTTAAGAGTTTCGCTCGTTGCGACGGGCGACAAGGGCTACGCGCCCTTGACTGGCGCCACCTCGCCGGTGGGGGCTCCACGTGGCTGCTGTGCGAACAACTCCCCCACAAACTACAATTTGAAAAGCAATTAAAAACAAATAAAGTGGGGTTTTCAATGCCTTGAAAACCAGCGGGAGCTATTGTTCTTGCTATGCACAGAATAAATCTTGCATTTTTGCAAATTTTCTCTGTGGCACAAATAATATACCAAATTTATAAAAACTTTTTACGGGGAAAGTTTTTTGCGGAGCTTTTTTACAAAAAAGCGACCCGTTCCCCCATCCAAATTAAATTCAAAGGAGATACTTTATGTTTATTCAGATCCTTATTGCCGCACTTTTCGGCATAGTTGAGGGAATCACCGAGTGGCTTCCCGTAAGCTCTACGGGGCATATGATACTGCTTGACGAGCTGCTGCATCTTTCGGTGGGCACTCCCGAATTTGCTACCGCATTTTACAGCATGTTTGAGGTGGTCATTCAGCTTGGCGCAATTCTCGCGGTTATCGTAATCTATTTCAAAAAGCTGAATCCGCTTGCGCTCTCCAAAACCGCCGAGGAAAAGCGCGACACCTGGCAGCTTTGGTTCAAGGTGGTCGTGGCGGTGTTGCCGTCAGCCGTTGTTGGCGTTCTGCTTGACGATTTTCTTGACGCGCACCTTTACAACTACGTAACGGTAGCCGTTATGCTGATAGTTTATGGCGCGGCATTTATTTTGGTGGAAAAGAGAAAGACCTCCGCGCCCAAAATTACCGACACGGGGGCGATAGACTACAAAACCGCCCTGCTCGTGGGCGCTTTTCAGATGCTTTCGCTTATCCCCGGCACGTCACGCAGCGGCGCAACCATTCTCGGTGCGATACTTATCGGGCTTTCGCGCCCCGTGGCGGCTGAGTTCTCCTTCTTTATGGCGATACCCACAATGCTCGGTGCGTCGCTTATCAGAGGGCTTAAATTCGTAAAATTTGTTGCCGAGGGCGACGTGGCAGTGCCCACGGAGGCGTGGGTAATTCTTGCCGTAGGCACGGCGGTGGCTTTCGCTGTCTCAATGGCGGCTATAAAATTCCTTACCGATTTCGTCAAAAAGCACAGCTTTTCGGCATTTGGCGTGTACCGGATAATTCTCGGTGCGCTGGTGCTTGTTTACTTTCTTGTGAAATAGGCTTGATTTGATGATTTGATATGGAAAAAAAGAGAATAATCTATCCCGTAGTGGTCGAGGGAAAGTACGATAAAATAAGGCTTTCGTCAATTTTCGAGGCGCATATTATTACCACCGACGGCTTTGGGGTGTTCAACAAAAACGAGAAGCTTGCGCTTATCAGAGCGCTTGTGGCTGACTCAAAAATAATTTTGCTTACCGACAGCGACGGGGCAGGGAAGCTGATACGCTCCTACCTTACCCGTGCGTTGCCGAAGGAACGGATAATTCAGCTTTATATCCCCCGCGTAGAGGGCAAGGAAAGGCGGAAAACCGAGGCTTCGGCAGAGGGCACGCTTGGGGTCGAGGGCATGAAAAACGACGTGCTTTACGACATTCTGTTGCCCTATACCGAGGAGGGCGAGCCGATTACCGAAAACCCGCTTTCAAAGGTGGATTTCTATATTGACGGGCTCACAGGCGGCGAAAACAGCCGCGAGAAGCGGGACGCGCTTGCGGTCTCCTTGGGATTGCCCCCCGGAATGACGCCAAACGCGCTCCTTGAAGCCCTTAAAATTATCTGCCCCTACGAAAAATACCTCACCCTGATGGGCAGAGAGCAGTAGCTTTGTTGTAGCGAGGCGGGAACGGGGGGAACGGGTCGCTTTTTTTGTAAAAAAGCTCCGCAAAAAACTTTTCCCGTAAAAAGTTTTATAAATTTGGTGTATTATTTGTGTCACAGAGGGAGTTTGCAAAAATGCAAGATTTCTTCTTCGCGCAGCCAAAACAATAGCTCCCGCTGGTTTTCAAGGCATTGAAAACCCCACTTTATTTGTTTTTGATTGCTTTTCAAATTGTAGTTTGTAGGTGTGTTCGCACAGCAGCCACGTGGAGCCCCCACCGGCGAGGTGGCGCCAGTCAAGGGCGCGTAGCCCTTGTCGCGCGTCGCAACGAGCGAAATCCCCTTTCGGCGTCTTTCTTTTTTGGTCCTTTTTTCTTTCGCGCCTACTTATCCGAAAGAAAAAAGGACAAGGGGAA
>JAZKYO010000152.1:0-5087 GCA_045612185.1 Eubacteriales bacterium | reverse complement strand
GGGTATTGGAATATCCTACGTGCAGCGTAACGGAATGGGTAACCAGCTCCTTGGATGCCATTTCAAGACAAAGCTGATCCATCATTTCCCGAACAATTATTTCGGCTTCCTCGAATTCGTAATCGCGCATAAGCACCTGCCCACTGTTCAGGCAGTTGCTTTTTGATTTGTAGCTTTTGATATCCCGTATGGTGGTCGGCTCTATCCCCCATGCGTGGTCGATGAGTAGCTCGGCATCTATACCGAACCATTTGTATAAATAGTCCTCGGGGACTCTCGTTATACCGCCCATGGTGTAAATGGCGTGCTCTGCAAGCTTTGTTGCCAGCCCTTGCCCTATTCTCCAGAAATCTGTGATAGGTCGGTGCTCCCAGAGGGTTTCTCGGTATTTTTTCTCGTCAAGCTCCCCAATGAAATCGGGAGAATGCTTTGCGGTTATATCAAGTGCTATCTTTGCGAGATAGAGGTTGGTTCCGATACCGCAGGTAGCGCGTACTCCAACCTGGTCAAAAACCGCTGTCATAAGCTTTATAGCCAGCTCCTTTGCCGTGAGCCCGTATAGCGGTAAATAGTCCGTAACGTCCATGAATACCTCGTCTATAGAGTAGACGTGGATATCCTCGGGAGAGATATATTCAAGGTAGACGGAATATATTTTTGCTGCATAATCTATATATTTTTGCATACGTGGCGGAGCGGTTATATAGGATATTCCCGGGGGGATCTCGAAAACACGGCAACGGTTTCTAACTCCCAGTGCCTTCATAGCAGGCGTTACCGCAAGACAGATGGTTTTCTCGGAGCGTTCGGGGTCGGCAACTATAAGATTTGTGACCATGGGGTCCACTCCCCGCTCTACGCACTCAACAGAGGCGAAAAACGATTTTAGGTCTATGCATAGATATTGCTTGGTTTTCAAGTTTTTCATTCGCCTCCGTTTCTTTAATATACTACATATATTATACAATGTTTCGCTCAAGATGTCAACAAGAAAATCGTTTTTGCAGAAATTTCAAATATGCTATTGACAAATCGCTGTATTAGTGCTATAATACAGTTGAACCGTATTACACACGTAATACAGTTAACTTTACCAAAAGGAGCGGCAGTATGATATCATTTGACGGTCTTTCAATAAAAAATGACGTTCCCATATATCTTCAAATAATCCGTCACATTAAGCGCGGCGTGGTGTCGGGAGAAGTAAAAAACGGCGATGAGCTTCCTTCAAGACGAGTTTTGTCGGCTCTTTTGGGGGTCAATCCCAATACCATACAAAAGGCGTACAAGTTACTTGAGGAAGAGGGGCTTATTGAGTCACATCTTGGGGCAAAAAGCTACGTTGTTCTTAACGAAAAGAGCATAAATTCGGTACGCGAGGAGCTTGTGGAAGACGATGCCAAAATAGCTGTTGAGAAGCTAAAGGACATGGGAATTTCAAAAGAAGAAGCGATTGCGCTTATTGAAAAATATTGGAATTGAGGTGTTTGCGATGAAAAAATACACGTCTGTTTTCGGACTTTTTGCCAGAAGCTCGATATATAAAATACTTTTGATAATAGCCGCCATGGCAGCGGTACAAACAAGTTTATTTTTGACGGCATTTAACAAGCAAATGACGGCTTACGAAAGCGGTGTGGGACTTCCCTCCCTTGAGCGAGTCCTTGACTACTCAGACCTTTACTTGATTTTCATTGTGGGGTTTGTAGCAATTTCGGTTTTGCTTTGTCTTACGGGCACATCCTTCTCGTCAAAGACGGGATACACACTTGACAGGCTTTCTGTAAGCGAGCGCACGGTTTTCTTTTGCCAAGCCATATACAATCTTCTCGTTTTTATCATTCTGTGGGCAGCTGAGCTTGCTTTGTGCTTTGGTCTTTCAATCTATTTCATCAAAAACGCGCCTGCGGAAGCGGTGAGCAATCAAACTATTTTCTTGGCTTTTTATAGAGACAGTTTTCTCCACACTCTGTTACCGCTTTCCGAAGTTCTTTTGTGGATAAGGAACATCTTTTTGCTAATAGCACTCACGATAGCAACTGCGGAATACCCCTACAAGCAAAGACGGAAAAAACTTGGACTGTCTGCCATGGCAATGATAATTTTTACCGTCGTATTTTTCAAAGCAGGGGCTATTGCCGACACCTTTAACTCATTTCTCGTTATCGTGGTTGCGGTAATAAACGTTATTGAAATGTGTTACAATTTCTTCAGCGAGGACAACGGATATGAAAGAGAAAATTAAAAATTTCATACAAAAAAACACACCTCCCGGCACAGACGTGTGGCTGCTGCCCCGCTATTTAGTGGTTGGTGTAATAGTAGCGGTCGTTTACAGCTTTTCGTTCTGGCACAGATTTTTTGAGCGCTATTTTCAGTTGTTTGTCCGCGAGGGCAACGTTACCGTTTTATCGGGCTTAAAAATGACCGACTTTCACGAGCTTTACCATGGCTCTATGCTTGCCTTTTTTACGTTTATGCTTTTGTGCGCGGCGTTTGTGATATATTTTTACGCATACTACCGCCAAGGAAGCAAAAGCATTTACCTTATGCGCAGGCTTCCGAGCAAATTTGAAATGCACAGACGTGCGTTTCTTATTCCGTTAATTATGTGCGCAATATTCTTTGCGCTGGCGGTTATTACAACTCTTGTATATTTTGGTCTCTATATGCTGATTACTCCAAACGAGTGTCTTTATCCCGACCAATGGCAGAAATTCTGGAGGTATTTATTATGATTGAAATTAAAAATCTCGAAAAGGTTTACGTGTGCAAAAAGGCACTTGACGGAATAAATCTCACACTTCCGAGAGGCGAAATCGTCGGTCTTTTCGGTGAAAACGGAGCGGGAAAAACCACGCTTATGAAATCTATTCTCGGACTTCACAATTATTACGGCGAAATAACGCTTGATGGAGATCCTATAACCCGCAAAAACATTGCCAAGCTTTCGTTTGCAACCTCCGAGCATTCATTTTTTCCCAACCTTACGGCGGTTGGACACAAGGAGTTTTACTCCGAGCATTTTCCAAATTTCTCGGAAAAGCGATTCAACGGGCTTATGGAATTTTTCAACTTAAAAAAGCACACTCCCATAAGAAGCTTTTCAACGGGTCAGAAAAATCAGTTTGAGGTAATTATGGCGCTGTGTCAGGGGGCGGACTACATTCTTATGGATGAGCCCTTTGCGGGCAACGATATTTTTAACCGAGAGGATTTTTACAAGGTGCTTTTGGGTATTCTTGAGCCCCACGAGACAATTTTGCTTTCAACGCATCTTATTGAGGAGGTCTCCGACTTTATAGGACGCGCGGTGCTATTGCACAACGGTCGTATAGTTGGCGATATTTCCACCTCTCAGCTTGAGGACGAAAACAAAAGCCTTATTGACTACATCAAGGAAAAATACCGCTACCGCGCCGACCGCGTAAGCCGCGCGCTGAACGATATTTCGGGGGAGGACAGCCAATGAAGAAGATTATCGCGCTTGTTGCGGCGCTTGCTATACTGTCGGTTTGCTCTGTTGCGGTAATAGCAAAAGAGGTAAACAAAAACAACGACACCCTGACCTATGAGGAAAACGTTATATACGGCGACTCGTCGGCGGCGCTCGGGCTGTCGGTAAAAAGCCTTTCCCACCTCGAAAATCACCTTACATGGGACTCGGTATACGATATTGGCGGAGAGGCTGAAACAAAGTTTGATTTTCACTACCACAAGTACTATTCACGAGGGAGCTTCAACAGCGCAAGCATAGTAGTTAGCAGCGGTTTGCATATGGGCTTTGACACCGACAAGCCCGCGTCAGAGCAGGTAGGAATTGCCAAAGCTTACAAGGAGCTTTACGATTCGCTTAAACAAGGCGAGCGCGGAAGCAAGGTTATCCGTCTTGCCGACTATTACGACTACTATCCGCTTGACCTTAACGTAAATCTTCCCGGTATTCACTTACACGAACACAGCTTTTATACCCCCGACTCGCCTTACTACACGTCGGCAGACGAGGAAAAATACAAGCAGTACAAAGCGTTTCTTGATTATTTCAAAATTCCCATGCTTGACAGCGAATATATAGAAATATCGATATCAAAAGATTACAACGGCTTTGGATTTGGTTCGGGCGCAAACAATCTTGACAAATCCGCGGACACCTACTCGGTTTCCTCACGCAGTACGAAAACCGACAAGGCTTGCTATTTCGTGCTTAACAACAAGACCGAGCGCAATAAGACAATGGACTTCAGTCTGATATCGGGCGAATACGGCGTATACTCATTTCCTTATTCAAGTACCAAGATAAAAACGGTTGAGCTTGCCACCGTTTATCCACTTGACGAAAGCACCGACGTTACCTTTATATCAGTAAACAGCAAACAGGACAAACTGCTTTTGACCGTGGTTGAGAACGACATTACCTACCTTGAGGTTATAGATATTGCCACCATGACACAGATTCAAAAAATAAAGATACTTGAGGGCAAGCACACCGTAGTTTACCCCTACGAAAGCTTTACGGTTTACACCTTTGAGAATCACGTGGCGGTAATTGAGGAAAAGGACGGAGAATTCAGATTGTGCTTTATTACGGAGCTGTACCCCTACGAGGAAAAGCCCTTTTACTTCAACCGAAACAGCGGTGCCTCTATGGCGTTTGACGGGGAGCGCCTGGCGGTATGTGACAACTCCTGGTTTGACCAAAGCTCATACGACATGTGCGGTTTTTACGTGGCGGTATACACAGCCGAGGGCTTGCAATATTACGGCACCTACAAAACAAGCCTAGACGTAACCAACAACACTGATATAAGTTACAATCTCCGCTGTCACCCGCTAAAAACACCCGAAATTGAGTGGAAATAATAAAAAGGGGCTGTCTCATTAAACAGATAGCTCCTTAAATTTATTATGCACAGATAAATTGTAGTTTATCTGTGAGTAAATTGGTGTGGAAGGCTTCCCCTTGAGGGTAGCGAAGCGGCGACACGGGAGTGAATGACAGCCTTGATACGGCTGTCAGAGCCGTGTCGTGACCGAGCCCGCAGGCGAGACAGCTCCGCAGAATGCGGTGATGAGGTGTAGCCCACCGC
>JAZKYO010000151.1:0-4362 GCA_045612185.1 Eubacteriales bacterium | reverse complement strand
TATTTTAATTGTGTTTGCATGGACCGTCGAGGACGCCGGTCCCTACAAACGAACGCATTTATGCGCAGAAAAACGAGGTGTCTAACCGAGTTTTTCGGAGTGCGACCGTGTTGTTCGCACAATCTTCAAACCGTGAACCGCGAAGCGCATAGGCCCCCGCCGGCGAGGCGGCTACAATTTGAAATTCACAAAAAGGCGGATCGATGATCCGCCTTTTATCAGTTGTTTTTAGCCTTGGTATCGCAGTAGACACATCTGTACGTGCGAGTCTCTCTGTCGGTAAGCTTGAAAATATGCTTAAGCTCTTGCTCGGTAGACGTTATACAACGCGGATTTTTACATTTCACTACGTCAATTATCTGCTCGGGCAGCTCTGGGCGGTATTTCTTTATAAGCTTTTCATTCTCGATAATGTTTATCGTCATATCAGGGTCGATATATCCAAGCACGCTAAGGTCAATGTCAAGACCCTCGGCGTCTACCTTTATTATATCCTTACGCCCCATGCGCTCACTTACAGCGTTTCTGATAAGGGCTACCATTCCGTCAACCTCGTCAAGACCGAGAAAGCGATATATCTCCATTCCCTTTTCGGGCTTGATGTGGTCGAGAACAAATCCGTTTTTAATAGAATCTATATTCATTTCGCCGCCTCCAGAAGCATTTTTATAAGAGCCATTCTGATGTACTTTCCGTAAAGAACCTGCTTGAAATAGCACGCGCGTGGGTCGTTATCAACCTCAACGGTAATTTCGTTGACTCTGGGCAGGGGGTGCATAACTATACAATCGCTCTTTGCCAGATTAAGCTTTGCCTGAGTAAGAATATAGCTGTCCTTAAGTCTGATATAATCCTGCTCGTTGAAGAAGCGCTCGCGCTGAACGCGGGTCATGTAGAGAATATCAAGCTCGGGCATTACCGCCTCAAGGTCGGTAGTTTCCACATACTCTATGCCGTTCTTCTCGAGAACATCGTGTTTGATATAGTCGGGAATAGTAAGCTCTGTGGGAGACACAAGCACGAATTTTATCCCTGTATATCTTGAAAGCGCCGCAATAAGCGAATGAACCGTACGTCCGAATTTAAGGTCACCGCAAAGCCCCACCGTAAGGTTGTCGAATCTTCCCTTCTCACGCTTGATTGTAAGCAAGTCGGTAAGTGTCTGAGTGGGGTGGTTGTGTCCGCCGTCGCCCGCGTTGATGACGGGAACTGTGGCGTTAAGCGAAGCCACCATAGGCGCGCCCTCCTTAAAGTGGCGCATAACCATAATGTCGGCAAAGCAGGAAATAACCTTTGCGGTGTCCGCAACGCTCTCACCCTTTGACGCAGAGCTGCTTTGCGCCTCGGAAAATCCTATAACGCTTCCGCCAAGCTCAATCATAGCCGCCTCAAAGGAGAGACGGGTTCTCGTTGATGGCTCGTAGAAAAGGCTTGCCAGCTTTTTGCCGTGGCAGACCTCCGCATATTTCGCGGGGTTGTCTATTATATCCTCGGCGGTAGCCACAAGGCTTTCTATCTCGGCTACCGAGAGGTCCTCAATTCCTATAAGGTGTCTCATTTTGCCACCTTACGCCTTTGCACCGTTGACAGCAAGATAGTTCTTGATGCGTTCAACGTTCTCGCGGTTCTTCTCGTCCTCTTCAAGGTACTCGATAATGTCGTAAACGTCAACGATGGAGTATACCGGGAAGCCAAACTGCTCCTCTATCTCCTGCATAGCACCCTTATCGGTCTGACCCTTTTCCTTGCGGTCAACCATAATAAAGGTAGCGGCAACCTTAACGCCCTCAAGGTGAGAAAGAATCTCCATGCTTTCACGGATAGCGGTACCCGCGGTAATAACGTCCTCAATAATAACGACTTCCTCGCCCGCGGTGGGAACGTAGCCTACGAACACGCCGCCCTCGCCGTGGTCCTTAACCTCTTTTCTGTTGAAGAAGAAAGGCACGTTGAGGTCTTTCTTGGAAAGAGCGACAGCCGCTGAAACGGCAAGGGAAATTCCCTTGTAAGCAGGTCCGTAAAGGACAGCCTTTTTAGCCCCTACCTTTTCAAAATAAGCCTTTGCGTAGAACTCGCCAAGCTTAGCAATATCGTCGCCCGTCTTAATCATACCCGCATTGATAAAGTAAGGAATCTTTCTTCCGCTTTTCGCGGTGAAGTCACCGAACTTGAGAACGCCCGCGCCCTCAAGAAACTGTATAAATTCTCTCTTGTAGCTTTCCATAATATTCTCCTTTAAAAATTTGATACAAATAATCAGGATAACGCCCTCTGCAGAGGGCGTTACCTCTCATTGCAAATTAGCCAACAAACTCAGCCACGCAGCGGCGGTATGCGGCTACAGGGTCCTCAGCGGCGGTAATGGGTCTGCCCACTACGATGTAGTCAGAGCCTATTTCCTTTGCCTGCGCGGGGGTCATTACTCTCTTCTGGTCGCCCACCTCGCCGTCTGCAAAGCGAACGCCGGGAGTTACCGTTACGAAATTCTTTCCGCAGGTTTCGTGAACCTTGCCCGCCTCAAGGGGAGAGCAAACGACGCCGTCAAGTCCTGCCTCCATAGCGTTGTGCGCGTAGTGCATAACTACCTTGTCGATAGGCTCTTTTATAAGAAGGTCAGCCTCCATACTCTCCTGGTCGGAAGAGGTAAGCTGTGTTACCGCGATAAGCATGGGACGAGTTCCGTCGGGCTTTGTAAGTCCCTCGATAGCCGCCTCCATCATTCTCTTCGTGCCTGCGGCGTGAAGGTTTGTCATATCAACGTCAAGACCCGAAAGCACCGCCATAGACTTCTTTACGGTGTTGGGAATATCGTGGAGCTTGAGGTCAAGGAAAATCTTGTGTCCTCTCTCCTTAATCTTTTTCACGATGGAAGGACCTACCGCATAGTAAAGCTCCATTCCGATTTTTACGAAGGGCTTTTCCTCCTCAAATTTGTCAAGGAACGCAAAAACCTGTTCCTCACTTGCAAAATCGCAAGCAATAATTACGTCTTTTCCCATATCAATTCTCCTTTAATTTCAGTGCGCCGCACCGATTATTTCAGAAAGCGAGCTTACGCGGTACTTTTCCATAGCCACGGGAAGCTCCTCTATAATTTTTTTGCAAGCAAAGGGGTCAACCAGATTAGCCGCACCAACCTCAACTGCGGTAGCGCCTGCCAGCATCATTTCGATCACGTCCTCGGCGCTTGAAACACCGCCCATACCGATTACGGGAATGTTGACCGCGTGGGAAACCTGATATACCATTCGGACGGCCACGGGGAAGATAGCCGCGCCCGAGAAGCCGCCCATCTTGTTGGCGATAACGGGCTTCTTGGTGCGAAGATCGATTCTCATACCGAGAAGAGTATTGATCAAGCTGATTCCGTCAGCGCCTGCCGACTCGCAAGCCTTTGCGATAGCAACGATGTCTGTAACGTTGGGAGAAAGCTTGATGATAACCGGCTTTGTGGTCACCTTCTTGACCGCCGCAGTTACTGCCGCCGCGCCTTCAGCCGTAGTACCGAATGCCATACCGCCGCCGTGTACGTTGGGACAGCTGATATTGACCTCAAACCAGCCGATCTCATCACACTTATCAAGCATAGCGCAGGTCTCGGCATACTCCTCCAAGGAAAATCCCGAAACGTTTGCCATCACCTTTTTGGAGAAGACCTCACGCATCTTGGGAAGCTCTTGTGAGATAACCTTTTCCACGCCGGGATTCTGAAGTCCCACCGCGTTGATCATACCTGCCGTACACTCGGCAATGCGAGGCGTGGGGTTGCCGAATCTCGGCTCTCTTGTGGTACCCTTGAAGGAAAAGGTACCCAAAATATTGATGTCGTACAGCTCGGAAAACTCGTAGCCAAACCCAAACGTTCCCGATGCGGGGATGATGGGATTGTCAAGCTCGATGCCGCACAGATTTACTTTTATTTCTGCCATATAATGTCCTCCTTCAAGAGCACGGGTCCCTCACGGCAGATACGCTTATTGCCGGTTACCGTTTTGCACGAGCAGCCCATGCACGCGCCAAATCCGCAGCCCATTCTTTCCTCAAAGCTGAACTGACCCGAGGTTGCGCTATTGTTGTAAACCGCCTTAAGCATAGGCTCCGGACCGCAGGTGTAGAAATAGCTGTAATCCAAGCCGCCCATAGCGTCGGTAACAAAGCCCTTTACGCCACAGCTTCCGTCAACGGTAGTAACGTAAACCGACGCGCCCAGCTCCTCGAATTTTTCTTTATAAAAGACCTCGTCCGCAGAGCCGAAGCCAAGGATAACCGAGGGCTTTTTGCCTTCAGCCACAAGCTTTTTGCAAAGCATATACATAGGGGGAACGCCTGCGCCTCCGCCTATAAGCAGGGGCTTGTCGCCCA
>JAZKYO010000150.1:0-34339 GCA_045612185.1 Eubacteriales bacterium | reverse complement strand
TCGTTGCGACGAGCGACAAGGGCTACGCGCCCTTGACTGGCGCCACCTCGCCGGTGGGGGCGCCACGTGGCTGCTGTGCGAACAACTCCCCTACAAACTACAATTTATCGTTCTGTCGATATAAAGAAAAACGAGGTGTCTAACCGAAGTTTTTCGGTATGCGACGGCTATGTTCGCACAATCTTCAAACCGTGAACCGCGAAGCGCATAGGCCCCCGCCGGCGAGGCGGCAAATTGCAATTTACCTCTCAAAAAATCAATGGCTGTCTCTTAAAGAGACAGCCATTTTTCGTTCTTAATTATTCTTATCGGTTTAAACGAGGCGGCAAAGGCTATCACCGTCATAGCGGCAACCCATAAAAACCATTGCTTATAATACGCCGCATTCAACGCGTGTGAAAGCGAAAGCTGAGGTCCTCCGTCGCATCCCTCATCGAAAAACAGGGCAACGAAAAGCGTTAGGTAGAATGAAATCGGAACAAGCGCCGTTATAATCACGTCAAATCTCGTTTTTGCGGGCGACAAATTGCCCACAGCCGCAGAAAGCAACAAAAACAATGCCACCGTCGCCCACTTGGTAATTTCGGTATTAACAATATTCAAGCCGTCAATTGCGGTCACAAGCAAATAAACAAGCGGAAACGCCAAAAACGGCACAGCGTAATAGAATTTTTTCATTTTCCGTACTCTCCGATTAAAACCAAACGATTACTCAAGCAAGCCTATCACGTAATCGTTACCCGACATTCTGGCGTAATCGTAGGCGGTGTGACCCGCATCGTCCTTGAGCCCCTCATGCGCGCCGCGGCGCTGAAGCTCGTAAACTGCCTGATAACAGCCGTTTTTAGCCGCAACCATAAGGGCGGTTTTTCCGTCGTAGGTTACTTTTTCGTTTATATTGAACTCATTGCTCAGCGAAAGCAAGTGAATTATGGCGCAACAATGGTTGTTCTTTGCCGCCACCCCAAGAAGCGAGCTCATATCGCTTTTCATTGACGCGGGCATATACATTCGCACGCCTTTTTTAGTCAGAAACTCAAGCATTTCCCGCGCGTCCTCCTGCACTCCGCTGGAGTGCCCGTAGACGTACTGCGATATTGCGGCGTACGGCAAATTTCCGTTTATTTTGTCCTCGCAGTCAAGCGCCGCGCCCTTTCCTATATAAAACCACGCCACGTCAAATCTGTCAATCTCGGCGCGCGCAAGCACCGCGGTTACGGAATATCTGCCGCTTATGGGAGTTTGAGCATTCACGTCCGCTCCGTTTTCCACAAGCAGTCTTATCATTGGCATATTAACTCCGGCCGCAATAAGCGGAGTATCGTCGTTGAGGTTTTTCGAATATTCCTTTTCGGTTTCCGACAAGGGTATATTTACAAGCTCCGGAGTCTCCTTTAGCATCTCCTTAACCTTTTGCAAGTCATTCGCCTTGATGGCGTCAAAAAACTCGTATTTGACGTCTGATTTTTCCGACGCCCTCTCGCTGTTTATCCCCATCATCAAAGCCGCCCCCACCGCCAAGCAAGCGATAAAACCGACTGCTACTGCCACTATGCCGATTACTTTTTCAGCATCCCTTGAAAGCCCCATGTTTTTCTCCATTCAATAATTAATCTGACGCCCCTGCCGAAATCAATATAGACGCTATAAGATTGAGCCCGCATTCCTCAGCCAGCTCAAGGGCTGTCTTGCCGCTTGCGGTCACAGGCTCGGTAACGTCAACGCAGGCGTGGTAAATCATAAAATCCACCGCCATGCTGTACCCATTTTTTACCGCCAGCCCAAGAAGCGAGGTATATTCCCCGTTTCCGCTTCCCGAAACCTCAAAGTCTATGCCGTTTTCCCAGGCGTATCTCACCAAAAGCTCGGCAATATTCTGCTCGTTGAAAGCTTTTGAGGACGGCACTCGCAAAAGTGCGCAAAGATAACTGCCGTAAGTCTTATCCTCCACGCTAACGTCAGCACCACGCTCAATAAGATACCAAGCCGTCTCCAATCTCGTCTCACGGCTTCCCTCGGCAAGCGCCACAGTCAGCGGATAGTGACCCGAAAAGGGCGTAGCGCCGTTTACGTCGGCGCCAAGGTCAATAAGCAGGCGAAGCATTTCCCTATTTCCCGCCGCCGCCACAAGCGGAGTTTCGTCTCGCTTGCCTTTGGCATATTCCGCCTCGTTTACAGCAAGCGGAGCGTTTAAAAGCTCGGGGGTGTTCTCCGCCATGGTCTTTACTTTTGCGAAATCCCCACTGACAACCGCCAAATTAAACTCTGCTCTCACGCTGTAATCGGGCGCGTTTTCAACAACGGGCTCCGCCTCTCCGCACGCGGCGCAAAGGCAGACGAAAAGCGCGGATATAATCAGTATTTTAAAAAATCTCGCCATGTTATTCCTCGCTCTTAACAAATTTTTCCACCACTTCGCGAATGAGATTGTCCTCGCCCAGACTCATTGCGTAGCTATACGCGTTCTTCCCTTCCATATCACTCATTGTCGGGTCAGCGCCGTTTTCAAGCAGAAAATTCAGAATGTCCAAACGGTAACAGCAGATTGCCATAATCAGCGGTGTTCTGCCGTTTGCGGTCACTCGACCGTTCACACGGCAATGCTCGGAGCTTACGAGATATTCAACTGTCATATACAGATTGCTTTCAATAGCTCCGCCAAGCACCGAGTTTGGCGCATAATCCGCCACCGCTTCAATCTTTTTTGAAGCTCCCCTGTCGAGCGCATACTCCATAATATCCCGTGCCGAAAGTTGCAAAAGCGCGTTTTCGGCTCCGTCTTGAATCACAACCGAAACAATGGCAGCAGGCACGCTGCCCACCTCAGCGTCGTTAACACAAACGTCCGCGCCGCTGTTTATATACAGCCACGCCACTCTGAAGCGGTCGTAAGTACCATCGGCAAGCACCTGAGTAAGCGGATATCTTGAGGTAAGCGGAGTTGGCTTGTTTGGATCAGCGCCCCTTTCAAGCAACAGCTCTACCATCTCGACGTTACTTCCCGCCGCGATAAGCGGCGTATCGTCATTCATAGACTTGCCGTATTCCCCGGGGGTCTCGGCAAGCGAAAGATTTACCGCCTCGGGGTATCGATCAAGCAATTCGCTCACCTGATCCAAATCACCCCTGACAACCGCCGCGTAAAGCTCGCCCTTTGCGGCAACAATTTCGTCGCGCATCTCCTCGTCAAGCTCGTTAACAAGGAATAATCCGCCAAAAGCCGAAAGCAACACCGCTAAAACGATGACGAAAACGCCCAATATTATTCCTAAAACGCTTTTTTCTTTCGAGGTCATATTCCCCTCCGTTAAAAAATCAATCTATCTTTACAGTACCCATAAAAGCTTCAAAGTCGGCTTGAGTACCGCCCCGCAACGCCAGCGCGTAAAATGAGCCTTCATATGCAAAAAGCACCTCTTGACATAACACACCGTCTTTTTCATAAGCCGAACAGACTGACTCGCACGCCAGAAAAGTACCGCGAACCGAAGTTCCCACCTCGCCCATGCTCTCGGCGTAAGCGTCAAGACTTGTCTCCACGTCTCCGCTTATATCCTTGCGCGAAAGAAGTATCATTTGCGAGTAAAAGCCCTTTTCAAACACCCAAAAATCTACGTTGCTCTGCGTCGAGTCGCGGATAAAGCCGTCGGGAACCGTCAGCGTCAACTCGTGGAATTCCAGACTGCCACCCATAGGCATATCCGAACCGCCGCAAGCAAACAGCGAAATAAGCAGCGGCAAAACGGCGAGTAATACAACAAATTTTTTCATATATCCTCTTAATCAACCAAATTATAAACCGTATAGACCCGTTCTCCTGGGGCTATGCCTGTTTTTACGTAATCCTCGCCGAGCTTGGATTTTATGTATCCTATGCTGTGAGGAGTACTGCTTGTGTATTCGGGCGGAACCTCTCCGTAAAGGGCGGTATACACCATATGCGCGCCGATATATCCCGCAAGCGGTGTGCTGTGCTTGTCTCCGTCGTTTCGGCAGAAATCCCAATAGCTTATCTCACCGTTGTCAATAAAGAAGTCAACCTCGTCACGCCAGCTCAAATAATAGACGTCGGGGTACTGTTCAAGCACTGTCTCCACCCTGCCGTAAACCTCGTTATGCGCGGGGAATACAACCAATTTAGTATTTGATTGCTTGCAGGCTTCAAGCACCTTTGGAAAGCTTTCCACGTCTCGGGTATTATAAAGACCGCAGAGAAATACCACATGGTAATCGCCGTTCCGATATTGGGTCAGCCAGCTTTCCTTGGCGTAATCCTCAACGCTTTGACCGTTGTGGGTAAAGGTTTGTATGTTATAATACTTCTTGCCGTTGTTCTGAAAATGCTTGAGGTAGTCGCCTATCTGCGAGGTGCGGATAAAGCTGTTGCCTATAACTATGACGTTTCGCGAGCTGTTTCCGTTTTCCGTCGGGATAATGAGACTTCCGCCGGTTTCGCCGCCCTCCGCAATCGAAGAAGCTATGTAGCGGCAGCCCTCATCGTCTATCTCGGTATAATCAAGCTCAAAAAACACTCTGTAATCTCCCCAGAAAAAGGCCAAGATACGCCTGAAACCGTAGCTATTTCCTTCCTTTACCTTTCGCACGTCGTAATCAAGCTCTATTTCACCCGATACGTAGTTCGCGCTTTCGAGAGTGTCAAGCGATGCCTGCGGCACAAGTGTGCTGACTACTCCGATATCCACTCCGTCACGCAAAACAACAAGGGTTGTATCTTCTTCGTCAACAAGCGGCGCAAGCTCCCAGTTTTTCGGGAATTTGCTTACCAATACCTGCCCCGAGTTTTCCCATTTGATTCCGATATCCTTCCACCCGTCGATTGGGCTGCATTCAAGCGCGGTGTAATCAACCTCAACTTTCTGCGGCTCTGTTTCGGGAGGCTCGGTCTCGGGCGGGGCGGTTACGGGTGGCTCGGTAATCTGCGTCGGCGTTTGCGTCTGACAAGCCGACAGCAAAACAACGAGCGCCAACACGGTAAGTAATACAATAAGCTTTTTCATATCTTGTTTCTCCCCCGTTTCGCTTGCGGAGACATCTCCGTCTGTGTATATTTATTATAACACCCCCGCACTATTTAGTCAAGCAAATATTACTTGCGCCTGTCAAGTACCGCTTGCGAAGCCCGAAAAATTGTAGGTCCTCGCCGGACGGGCCTATGCGCTTCGCGGCTTACGAATTATAATTAGTGCGAACATAGCCCTCGTACACCGAAAACCGCCATCTAAACAATGGCGGTTTTCTTGCGTATTGACAGAGCGATAAATTGTAGTTTATCTGTGAGTAAATTGGTATGGAAGGCTTCCCCTTGAGGGGAAGCTGTCGCGGGACGCGACTGATGAGGTGTAGCGCCCGCAGGCGCGTTATCCCCTTGCAATTTAACGGATGCTTCGCATCCTACACCTCATCCGTCACCTATTCGGTGACACCTTCCCCTCAAGGGGAAGGCTTTTATTCGCTTATCTTAAACAATTAGACAAACTACAATTTTAACGTATAAATAAAGTGGAGCTGTGCTCTTAATGAGACAGCTCCTTGTTTTTGCTTATTTGTAATCTCCAAGATAATCTTTGTTGACCTCAAACAGCTCGTCACAGAGATTTTTTATTTCGTCAAGTGAGCAGACGGCAGAGGTAAGTGGGTCGTTGTATACTGCGTAGTAAACCATTTCTTTGCTTTTCTTCATTGCCGCCTCAACCGTAAGATTTTCAATTCTAGCGGTGGTGTTAACGAGAATAGCAAGATGCGCGGGAAGCTCGCCTGCAACTGTGGTTTTAAAGCCCATTCTGTCGGCGACTACGGGAACTTCAACACAGGTGTCTGCGGGAAGATTGGGGATAGAGCCGTGGTTGAGTACGTTTCCGTTGAACACAAATGGCTTTCCGTCTCCGATGCGTGCGTTGAAAATTTCGGCGGCGTATTCATCGCTCTTGACCTTTGCGACCTCTTTCGCAAGAAAATCATCGTACTGCTTTTGCGGATTTTCCTTGCGCTTGCGTCTCAGGTCAAGAGAGTACGCATATGCGCCGGGATTCCACCCCGTTCCGTAGGTGCAGTATTTTTCTATAAGATCGGGGCGCTTTCTGAACCACTGATTGTATTCGGAATTGTGACCGCTGGACTCGGTAACATAGTAGCCGAGCTTTAGGAACATTTCGTTTCTTACCTGTTCCTTATTGTATATCTCTGCGTTTGTGGAAACAAGCTCGCGAAGTCTGGGGTAAAGGTCTACGCCATTGTGCTTAAGCTCGGTGTAGAACGCCTGGTGATTTACACCCATGCACTTGTAGACTATCTCATCTCTCGGGATATCAAGCCAACCGGCAAGCATTTTGATTGTTCCTTGAACGCTGTGACAAAGCCCCGTTACCTCAACGTTTGCATGCTTTTGCATAGCTCCGCAAAGCATAGCCATGGGGTTGGTGTAGTTGAGAAATACTGCGTTAGGACAGTACTTTTCAATGTCGGCGCATATGTCAAGCATAAGCGGAATGTTGCGCAGGGCGCGGAAAATGCCCGAAATGCTTCTGGTGTCTCCTATGTTTATGTCAATGCCGTAACGTTTGGGAATTTCAATTTCGTACTGCCAAATATCAACGTCACCGTTGAAAACCGTGCAAAGCACACCGTCAGAGCCTTTTAATGCCGCAACTCTATCCATAGTCGGTGTTATTTTACATGTGTCGGTGCATCCCATTGTAGCAACAACCTTTTCTACCACCCTTGTAATGCTGTCAAGATTTTGCTTGTTGGTATCCATAAGGGCAAATTCGCACTCTTTGAAAGCAGGGAAGGTAAGAAGGTCGCGAATACAGCTGCTTGTAAACTGAAGACTACCCGCACCTATAAAAGCAAATTTTTTCATATCTGAATCCTTTCTTTGGCTTTTTTCTAATTCTATCACAATAATTTAAGTGATACAATATAAAAAATATCCAAAAATATGGACAAAACAGCTATTTACAAACAGTAAATTTTGTGATACAATATATTTGATGACTTGAAAAGGGGTGGTACGGTTGATTTATAACGGAGCATTGTACGACAAGACCAATTATATGTCCGAAAAGTATTTGGAAATAAACAGCTGTAACGTTCAGCATAGCTATGGCAAGGCGCTTACCGTTATACGGGGTGACGGCAGACTTGATTATCATTTGCTGTTCGTGTCGGAGGGCGAGTGCGTTTGCCTTTATAATGGCGAAGAATACCGGATGAAAAGCGGAGATTTCGTTATATATCCACCAAAAGTAAAGCAGAGGTATTCATTTATGGATGGAACAGCTGTCACCACAATGTGGTTGCACTTTTCGGGCGTGGGAGTTGAGGAAATATTTTCTGAGCTGGGACTTGGCGGCGGCGTGTTTTCGGCTGTCTCGCCTGCGGAAGTGAGGCACTATTTTAAAAAAATGATAAACGCCAATTCGCTCAGCCTTACAAAATACCGCGTTTTGGCAAAGGGGTATCTGCTGAATCTGCTGTCGGCTGTTTCAGGCGGTGGGAACTCTAATTTTTCGGTTTATAAAGGTGCTGTAGCGGATATGTTGGAATACATAAACCTTAATTGGCAGAAAAATCTAAGTGTTGCCGAGCTTGCTGAACACGTTAATTTGAGTGAGAGCCGCGCGGCTCATATCTTTCGGGAAACCGTGGGCGTGCCATTGCACCGTTATATCTGCACGATAAAGATAGAAAACGCTAAGGAACTGTTGCAAAATACCGATATGAGCATCGCGGAGATAAGCGCCATGGTGGGCTTTTCCGATCCGCTTTATTTCAGCAGAACTTTTAAAACTTCGGTGGGAACATCACCGAGAAAATACAGAAATGAGAGGTAAAATATGTACTATGTGATGAGCGATATTCATGGTGAATATGATAAATATATGGAAATGCTTGCTAAAATCCACTTTTCTGTCAATGACACTCTCATAGTGCTTGGAGACGTGGTTGACAGAGGTCCTGAGCCAATAAAGGTTTTAAAGGATATGATGTTAAGAGAAAACGTATACCCACTTATGGGTAACCATGAAATAATGGCGCTTGACATTCTCAAAACGCTACTTGTTGAAATAACAGAGGATAATTACGATAGTGGAATAACCGATGACGATATAAGAAAGCTTATGGAATGGCAACTTAACGGCGGCGACGTTACTATGGAAAAGTTTAAGAACGTGAGCGTGTCGGAACGTGAAAGTTTGATAGAATATATGGAAGAATTTGAGAATTATATGACGCTTGAGGTTGATGGGAAAAAGTTTTTGCTTGTTCACGCCGGGCTTGGAAACTACGAAAAAGGGAAGATGCTTGATGACTATACTCTCGCGGAGCTTACTTTTTCGCGCCCCATGCTTGATACTGTTTATTATAGCAATAAGTTGACAGTGGTTGTCGGTCATACTCCTACGCAGAATTTTATTGAAAAATCCGAAATATTTACTTCGGGCAACGTAAAATTTATTGATTGCGGCGCGGCTTATGGCGGAAGACTTGCCTGCCTCTGTCTTGATACCATGGAAGAATTCTACGTTTAATTTGATATGCCCAAAGTGGCGGCAGGGTATATAGAAATACCGATTACAGGAAAGGAATGGTGCTGATATGTATGAGTATAGAGATCCATATATAATCGATTTTTCTGATATGAAAACGCACTGGGAAATTCATCAAAGAATAAAAGAAGGATTGGATTTTCCCGATTATTACGGTTGTAATTGGTCTGCGTTTTGGGATTGCCTTACGGATATGGTGGGGGGAAAAATACATATTCAAATTGTCGGTATAGAGGAGCTTCGTAATGGGTACGGTGATACCGCCGAAAAAATGCTTGAAATTCTTCAAGAGTTCAGGCATTACTGTGATGACAAATTCATTGATGATATTCAAATTGAAATCGTTAGCGGAGACACACGCATCAATTTAAAATAAAAATCGAAAGTGAGCTATCCTCCCGACTGTGAATTCGGGAATCAAGGGTCAAGCATCAGAGCCAATGAGCGGAGCTGGTCTCCCCCTTGTTCTGATGCTTTTTCGTTACATAAAAAACTATGAAAGGATGGTACTTCGGAATGCTGGAATCTTGTGTATCTGAACTGATAACTCTCTCGTTTTGGTCTGGATAAGTTCAAGTCTTTGTGGTATAGTTTGTGTTGAAAAAACAGAGAAAGGAAGTGCTATAATTTGATTAACAAACTTAACGGTTCGCTTGAAAAAAATCAAAAGTATCGCATGCGTTCAATAAAAATAAATTCTATAACTTTTTTGGAGATGGTCTTTAAAGAATGCGTGAACACAAAGAAGTAACCTCTTAAAAATAACATAAAAAACGCCTTTAGCCGAGGAGCTTTAAATAAAGCGCCTCGGTTTTTTTGGTCATAACCTTGGCGGTGAAGTTTTCGGAAAATTTCTGCGTTGACAGGGCTTTTTGCGATGCGGTTCTTTTTTCATCGTTGGCAAGTAAAATAAGATTTTCGGAAAGCTTGACCGCGTCGCGTTTGGGAAACACAAGACCGCAGTCGCTTGCCATAAATCTATTACCGCCGCAATCGCTGACAATCGGAATAGCGCCAACGCTCATTCCCTCGGAAAGCGAGAGAGACGAGGTTTCCGAAATATACGAGCAGTTTACGTTTGCGTCCAAGATGTTCATTATTTCTGTAACGTCGTGCAAAAATCCGAGAAATTGCAGATTGCCGAGCCCTTGCGCCTGTTTTTTTAATTCATTTTCCATTGAGCCGCTTCCGACAATCAAAAATTTTATCCGCGGAGCGGCTTTTTCGCATATTTTGGCGGCTTCAATAAAAATTTCTTGTCCTTTTCCGCGCTCAAGCCGCCCCACAATTCCTGCCAAAAAGTCGCGCTCTGTGTATCCGAGGCGTTTTTTTAGCTGTGATATATCGGTGTCGGAAAGCTGTTTCAACGGCAAACTGCCGTTAATTATTACCTCGGTTTTTCGAGATGGAATACCTTCAAGAACAAGAGTATCTTTTACGTATTGGGCTGTCGCTATTGTAAAATCGGTAAAAGCTCGGTCAAAAGAGCGCATCGCCGCGCGCTTGAAAAATCGCGGCTTACTGGTTGTGTCCTCGGCGCAATGCTTGGTGTTTACCGTGATAATTCCACCGCACAGTTTGGCAGCCACCCGCGCCACGCCTGATGCGTGAGTGTGAACTATGTGGGGGGCTTGTTTTTTTATTTCTCGGTATATGTTTCTCAAATCAAATCTGTTAATTTCAGTAGCTTTTATGCCAAGTTCGCGGATTCGCGGAGTAAGCGCGCTATATCGGGGCAGAACGACCGAGATATCAAATTTTTGCCTGTCTGCCTCTGAAATCAGATTCAAAAGCAGCCGTCCCGCGCCTCCTATGTTTTGGTCGCTTATAACGTGAAGAATTTTTATCATAATACCCCCAAAAAAGTCAGAGGGTGTTGCGTGGCAACACCCTCGTCCGCCAAATAATACGTTTTGGTATTATATCGCGGAATAATCAGACGAAATCAGTGTAAAATCTTTGGATTTTAACTTACTTTGTCTTCATCTGGTTTTCGTAGCTCTCGATCATCTTCTTAACCATCTGACCGCCTACGGAACCTGCCTGACGGGAAGTGAGGTCGCCGTTGTAGCCGTTCTTAAGGTTTACGCCTACTTCGCTGGCTGCCTGCATCTTAAACTGGTTAAGAGCTTCCTTTGCCTCAGGTACAAGTGTCTTATTACTTGCCATAATTAGATTCTCCTGTTCTGAAACCTGCGCTAAGCGTCTGCTTCGCACAACTTTCTACTAATCTATATTGAATTGAGACGCTTTCGCGCTCTGTTAATATTGTTGACCGTCATTCGCAAAATATGATTGGAAAAATATTTTAATTTTGCGGTTTCAAAATAAACAGCTCAGCGCGCAATTTGCGCGCTGAGCTGCCTTTATAAAATAGAAAGCTTGTTGACGTTGCCTTCTATTATCATTTCCTGCGGTTCGATATGATTTCCGTTTATTGTAAAATTGTCAAATGTTATGCCGTCAACTGCGCAGTTGTCGAAAGAATCTGCCTGCTCGCGGCATTTTATCACTATTGGCAGGCGTTCCTCGGTATGACCGCGCACCTCTATGTTGCGGAAGGTGACGTTTTCTATTCGGTAGCCTCGGCTTTCGGTATAAGACGCATTTTTGTCGCCTCTGACCTCAATGTGAACAGGCTTTGATATACAGCCCTTGGTGTAGTCAATCTTAATATCGGAAAAGCAGATGTTGCGAACAAGCTGTTCGCTTTGCGAAAGCAAGCGAAGATGTCCGCTCCATATAAGCTCACGCTCGCGCGGACAGCCGAAGATGCGTTTGGGCGTTTCCACTATATAACAGTTATGGATATAAACGTTTTCGATAAGACATCTGGGGTCTGTTTCTCCCGTGGCGTGACCGCCTATTACTATGGGGCGCGAGGCGCTGCACATAACGCAGTTTTTGACCTCCGCATTTCCCGAAACCGCAATTACGCCGTCATAGCCCTCGTCAAAAAGAGTGGGAATAGAGTCCTTGGCGTTGTACATACAAAAGCAATCGTCACAGCTCCATATGTAACAGCCGTCAACAAGAATATCGCGCGTGTTGTAGCAATTTATTCCGTCGGCATTTTCTGTGGACGAGAACATTTTGGCGTTGGTGATTTTTATATTGTCGGAATTGCGGATGGTGATATTTCTGAACTCGCTGTTTAGTATTACGTTCTCAATTTCGATATTACGGCAACCGCTTCTTATAAGTATACTCGGCTTGGCGCAGTATCTGAACGCTCCCCACATTTTGCTGTAATTGAATTGATTGTCCGCACCGTGGCATCTGTGAACGGTTGAGAGGATCCCCGTACCCGAAATTTTAACATTTTCAAGTCCTTTAAGCTCAATGCTTGCGCAAACGACAGCTCCGTCGTGAAGATACACCAGCGTGTCGTTTTCAATTCCCACAACAAGGGGGGTGCCGTGCTCGTCGTTTTTTATGAAAGGGCTGTTTTCTGTTGTGTGAATACCGGCTTCAAATTCTATAACGTGGGCTCTGTCTCGCTTGATATCCTTTTTTTTGTTGGCAAAAATATGGAGACAACCGAAAATGTCGCCGTCGGGCTCAATTACAAAGTTGAGGCTTTTGTCGGTAGAGAATTTTGCCACAGAGTCGGCATACGAGAGGGAATTAACTTCGGGCTTAACGGTTACAGAATCCGCGCCGTCACGAAGCGAGACGCAAACATCTGCATAGTTTTCAAACTCAAAGCTTGAAAAATAGGTTTTCACCGTATTAGTTCCCATTCCAAGCCCGTCGTATTCCGCAAAAACCTCAGGCGGAAGCGGCTTGTTGTTGCCGTCGCCGTCACAGACGAGGGCTACGTACACGGGAGCGCTTTTCGTCACGCCGTTTTCAGTAAAGCGTACTTTGTATTTATTGGATTTGAAACAATATTTTTCCATAGTTGAACAATCTCCTTTTGGGGGTAATTAATTGTATCACAAATTTTTATAAAAATCAATAGAAAAAGCTCAACCTCCGCAAGGAGGTTGAGCCGGAATTATTAAATTTTTCCGAATTATACTTCGGGGATTGTGATCTCGATCTCGTGACCAAGCTCTGCGGACTTGCAGATACCGTCGAGGATTGCCTGGTTGATAACGATCTGAGAGGAGGGAATGGGAGCAGCGCTGCCATTCTTGCAAGCGTCGATGAACGCGCGAACCTTCTTCTCGAAGAGAGAAGGACCTTCGTTCTTCTGAACGGGAATCTCTGTGCAAACCTGAGAACCGCCAACCTCGTGGTAGATCTTAAGAGGTCCGCCGATAGAACCGTTCCAGCACTCTGTGGAAGGAATGCGGAGACCGCCCTTTGTACCGAGGATAAGCGCGTCGCCTGCTGTATCCATGTTCATAGCCCAAGAAATTCTGAAGTCGAGGATGATGTCGCCCTCAAGACGAACGAATCCGGCTGCGAAATCGTCAACGCCGAACTTTTCAGCATACTCGGGATGACCACTCTTTACGTAACTTACGTAGTTGGGGTCTGTTCCGAAGAATGCGGACTTGTAACCTGTAACTGTAAGAGGCTTGGGATATCCAACGGCGTTAAGGAGCATATCGAGAGAGTAGCATCCGATGTCTCCAAGCGCACCGATTCCGCCTGTTTCCTTTTCGATAAATGTTGTACCGAAAGGCGTGGGTATACCGCGGCGGCGTCCGCCCCCGGTCTGGATGTAGTAGATTTTACCAAGCTCACCGGACTCAACGATTCTCTTGATCATCTTCATGTTTTCGTCAAGTCTGGGCTGGAAGCCGATAGAAAGGATCTTGCCGCTCTTCTTCTCAGCCTTCATAACCTCAACAGCCTCTTCAAGAGTTACTGTAAAGGGCTTCTCAAGAAGAACGTTAAGGCCGTTCTCAAGAGCGTAGATAGCGGGAGCTGCGTGCTGGCAGTTGTATGTGCAAATAGTAACCGCGTCAAGGTTAAGAGACTTGTCGTCTATCATTTCCTTGTGGGATGCGTAATCGGTCTTAACCCCCTCAACGCCGCCTTCCTCGAAGAACTTAGCAGCCTTGCCGGGAATAAGGTCGCAACCTGCTACGATTTCAACGTCGGGCTGGTTCTTAAGAGCTCTGAGGTGAGCGCCTGCGATCCATCCGCAACCGATAAAACCGATGCGGAACTTTTTGCTTGTGTCGATTGTTGTTTCGGAATGTACTTCCTTGAAAGCGTCAAGATTATCATTGATTGCCATAATGTTTTTCCTCCAAATAATGAAATTTATTTTTAAATCAATAGCCTATTGATTCAAGATACTTGCGGCTCTTCTCTATAGATTCGAGAGAGGTGAGACCCATGCTGGGCTTATCCTGCTCAACAACTACCCAACCTGCGCCTGCAAATTCAGCGGCGTCAAGAATGGGAGGGAAGTTCTGGAGTCCGCTTCCAACGGGTCTGAACTCAAAGCCCGAGGGTCTTACGGGCGCCTTTTTGTCTATACCGATAAGCTCGTACATATCGTCGGACTTTTCACCGTAGAAGTCCTTAAGGTGAACTACGGGAGCGCGACCTGCGTATTTCTTAACGTACTCAGCGGGATTTTCACCGCCTACGTTTACCCAACAGGTGTCAATCTCGGTCTGGAGATAATCTGCGGGAATTGTATCGTAGAGAATGTCAAGGGCGTACTTGCCGTCAATCTTAACAAACTCGAAATCGTGGTTGTGGTAAAGGAGAGTAAGACCGTTTTCGTGAGCCTTTTTACCAATCTCGCGAATGTCGGCGATGGTTTTCTCCCAGCCGTCAGCACCGGGGCGATCCTCGGGATTAAGATAGGGAACGACGATGAACTTACAACCGATGGTGGAGTAGTCCTTAATAACCTTGTCGCAATCCTTTCTCATCTCAGCAAGGGCAACGTGAGCCGAAATCGGAACAAGACCGATTTCCTCGCACATAGCCTTAACGTCCTCGGCGGAATTGCCGTAAAGACCCGCAAACTCAACGCCTGCGTAGCCCATATCCTTAATTTTTTGAAGTGTGCCGCGCATATCCTGCTCTGCAAAATCGCGGACAGAGTAAACCTGAACAGCTACAGAAAGAGCCATATCATACCTCCGTAATTCTTTTTTTAATAAAATTATCGAAAAATTTTAACAAACGCGCGCAAAAACGCTGCGAAATCATTCGATTACATTCTAATTATAAGACAAATTATGCTGTATAGCAAGTCATATTAAGCTAAAAATGAGACAAATATTGCTTTCAATCGGTTTTGTGTTTTCGATTTGCCCAAACTTCGCTTCTTGACAAAAAAAGGAGAAAGTGATATTATTATAATAAGGCGGAACTCCGCCGAGATATTTTTGGAGGTGTATTTTATGATTTGGTTAGGATTTGCGTTGCTTCTCGCCGCTATTCTTTTTGTTGTTATGGGAATGAGCGTAAGCAAAGTCGGAATCGGTGTTAAAATAAGCTGGAAGTTCAATAAAAAACAGTTTTTGGCGTTACTTGGCGTTATTCCGCTTCTGATAGGAACTATTGCCATTGTGCCCACGGGTCACACCGGTATTCTCACTACCTTCGGAAAGGTTGAAAACGTCACGCTTGAGGCGGGGCTTCATTTTAAATTGCCTATCCAGGAAGTGGTTTCAATGGACAACCGTACGCAAAAGAGAATGCTTGATTTGAAGTGCTTTTCCAGCGACATTCAAGAGGTTTCTATTAAGTATTCTATAAACTATCAGATAAAAAAGAGCAACGCGCAGACCATATATAAGACCATAGGACAGAACTATTATGAGGTGGTTATGGATCCCAGAATCCAAGAGGCGGTAAGAAGCGTTATTGCCAACTATACCGCTGAAAGCCTTATTGAGCAGAGAGAGGTGCTTTCTCAACAGATAACCGCCATACTTATTGACGAGCTTGGTACATACAATATTGAGGTGGTAAACACCGCTATCGAGGATATGGATTTCTCAGATGCCTTTACACAGGCGGTAGAGGATAAGCAGGTTGCCCAACAGCAGCTTCTTAAGGCAAAGACCGAGCAGGAGCAGCTTACCATGGAGGAAGAGGCAAAGGCACAGCGACAGGAGATAGCGGCTACGGCAGAGGCGAGCATTGCGGTAATACAGGCGAATGCCGACAAGGAAGTTCTTAAAATTCAAGCGGACGCCGCCGAGTACGCGGGTCAGAAGGATGCCGCGGTAAATGAAGCGCTTGCAAAATCGCTTACAGACGTGCTTCTTGAGTATTACAAAATAAAGCAGTGGGACGGCAAGCTTCCCGAATACTTGGTTCAAGGCGTTGAGGGTGTAAGCCCGATACTTGGCTCGGTGGATACAAAGAAGGATTGAGGATAGTACGATGTCTAAGATTAAAAGAGGAAGATTTATAGTAATTGAGGGAATAGACGGCGCGGGTAAGACAACGCAGATAGAGCTTCTTGCCGAAAAGCTCAGAAGCGAGGGAAGAACGGTCTGTGTGACCGCGGAGCCTACCGCTTCGGTAAGCGGAGGGCTTCTCCGTGACGCTCTTGGCGGTATAGCCAACCGTACGGCTTGCGAAATGGCGGCGCTTTTTGTGCTTGACCGCATTTTCCATAACGTAAACCCAAACGGAATAAACGCAATGCTTGAGAGAGGGATCGACGTTATATGCGACAGATATTATTACTCGTCGCTTGCGTATCAGGGCAGTCAGACCGACTTTGAGTGGGTTAAGAATATGAATCTCGGCTGTCCCGAAATAAGGATTCCCGACATTTGCGTATTTCTTGACCTTGCCCCCGAGGAAAGTCTTAAAAGAATTTCCAAAGGCAGAACCACCACAGAGCTTTACGAAAAGCTTGATACTCTTGAAAGCGTCAGAAAACGCTTTTACGACGTTTTTGAGATGTTGAAAGATAGGGATAATATTAAGGTTATCGATACTACGGGTGACTCGATAGACGAGGTTGCACAAAAGATATCAAACGCGGTGGATGCGGAGAAAATTTAACGTTTTTTAAGCGGTCTGAGCAATCAGATCGCTTTTTTAAGCCGATAACTATTGACAAACAAAGAAAAATGTGGTAATATATACGAAACGCTTAGGCGAAAAATTAAGGAGAAAAAATATTATTTATGGACGCGGACGGGTGTTATTGCAATAACAACATCTCTACGGTAAGTGAATATTTTGAGTACAAGGCATACCTGCAGAGGCTTCTTTCTCGCGGGGATGTCTTTTTGTGCTTTTTTACGCCTCGCACCTGATTTTTGTGCGGCGTTTGGTTCATTTATCAGAGATTTTTAAGGAGATGGAATTTTGGATATATTAATTTACATTATAGCAGAAATTGTAATTTTATTGTTTTTGTCGCTCTTTTCCTTTGGAGAGGCGGCAATGCTTGCGCTTAATGAGAAAAAGCTTGAGGAGCTTTCCGAGGAAGAAAATAAAGCCGAGAAAAAGCTGAAAGCGCTTAACGAAAAATCCGGCGAGACTACCGCGGCGCTTCGCGTAGCCTCTATGGTTTCGGGATTTTTGGCGGTAGGATTTGCGGTGTACGGATTTGGAACAAGACTTGCGCTTGTGTTTTGGAATCTTATCGTAAAAGAGGGAATAAGGGCTGAGGACGTACTCGGCGGCGGATTGAAGTGGCAGGCTATGCACTGGTTGGCGATTCTTGTTATCGCTGCGGTTGCGATTCTCGTTATTTCTCTTGTGGGATATTTTATTCCAAAGAGACTTGCTTCTCAAAAGGCCGAAAACGTGGCAATGTCGCTCTATGGGCTGATATTCGTCACCTCCGGAGTTTTCAAACCGCTTGTAAAAATGCACCGTGCTATTGCGAAACTGACTCTCAGCGGTCTTGTAAGTACCGACAAGAAAGAGGACGAGGTAAGCGCTGATGATATCAAGCAGCTTGTTGACATAGGTAACAAAACGGGTGTTATTGATATTGAGGAAAAAGAGATTATTCAAAACGTTTTTGAGTTCAACAGCACCTCGGTTATGGAATTCTGTACCCACCGTACCGACGTAAGCGTGCTTTGGGTTGAGGATAGCTTTGAGGAATGGGAAAAGACTATTCACGAGACCAGACACATTCTTTATCCCGTCTGCGGCGAAAGTGTTGACGACGTAGTGGGAATACTTAACATAAAGGACTACTTCGCGCTTTCCGAAAAAACGCTTGACAGCGTAAAGGAAAAGGCTATAAAGCCCCCGTTCTTCGTGCCTCAGAGCATGAACGCCGACGTGCTTTTCAAAAAGATGAAGCAAACGCGCCATCACTTTGCGGTGGTTGTTGACGAATACGGCGGGGTGTTCGGTATAGTGACTATGAACGATCTTATCGAGGAAATCGTGGGAGAGCTTGAAGAAGCTGACGGTGTTATCGAGGAAAAGGAAATCGAAAAGCTTGAGGACGGCAGTTGGAAGATACTCGGAAGCGCGTCGCTTGCCGACGTTGAGGAGGCGCTTGACGTTAAACTACCCGTAGACGACTACGTAAATTTCAACGGTTACGTGTTGGCAAGCGTAGGCTCAATTCCCGATGACGGAAGCAAATTCGAGCTTGATACCGATATTTTGCACATAGAGGTTGCTGAAATAAACGCAAACAAAATAGAAAAGGCTATCGTTTCGGTGATTGAGGAAACCGAAGAAGAGTAAAGAAAAGAGCTGAGTTTAAAAACTCAGCTCTTGATTTTTTATTCAGCGGCAGTTGTGGTTTCGTCAGCGTCCTCAGGGGACTCGGCAGGCTCGGTAGCCACAGTGGTTTCATCACCCTCGACAACGGGGGCTTCCGTGGTAAGATAGCTCGAGCTTGCGTAGCAAACGATTTCGTTGTATTTTACCATGCTCCAAATAATTCCATCGCCGTCAGCCGTGGTAGCTATCCGCAAACGAAGCAACTCCGTTCCGGCGGGAACAGAAGCCACTATGTTGCCCGAAAGCGAGGGGGTTGAACGGAGATTAAGTCTTTCAATCACCTTGTCGTTTACGGTGGAGGCAATGTAAACCTTATCGTTTACTTCCTTGAAATCTGCCTCGGGGAGAACCGCGGGGGCGGTTTCGGAAAGGTAGCTTGTACTTACGTAGCAAACCTGACCGTTGTAAAGCAACCTGCTCCAAACAGTGCCAAACTCATCTTCCGTTGTGGCGATGCCTGTTCTCGCAAGCTGTGTGCCGTAAGGAAGATAAGCGACTACGTCGGAGTTAGCCGCAGGCTTTTTGCGAATGTTCAGCGTACCTTCAGCGATTATGTAAACGGTGTCGGTCTTGTCGTCAAACTCAAGGGGCGCGTGGGTGGTGAGATACTCGGAGCTTGCGTAGTATTCGTTTTCATAATAGAGTATCTTACTCCATTTATTGTTGTATCCGATACGCGTAACCTGCTCGCCCTCTTTCATCTCGCCCATTTTTTCACTGTCTGCGGACGCCTCTTTGCGGACGTTGAGAAAGTCTGTGCCGTAAACGTAGACGGTCTCGTTGACCTCGGTAAACTCAGGTTCATCGGGAATTTCGGGCTCGTCGGGCTTTTCGGTTTCCCCATCGCCTGTTGTGTCGGTCGACGTGCCTGTGTCGGGGGTGATCTCTTCCGTGTCCTTGGGTTCATTGGTGTCGGGAGGAGTGATTATTGGGTCGGTAATATCTTCGCTTTCGGTGGTACTGTCAGAGCCGTTACAAGCCACCAGCGACAGAATCATTACGAGTGCGAGAGCAAGTATAAATAATTTGCGCATTTTCGGTTTCCTTTCTTTTTGATGTTCTATAAAAAGTATAACATATCAGCACTTTTCTGTCAAGACAAAAAACTAATTTTCCAAGTGCTTTTTTAGGTATTTTATTGCTTCTTTGTATCCGTCAAAGCCGAGACCGCATATGGTTTTTAAAGCTATCATCGACACGTAAGAATGCTTTCTGAACTCCTCGCGGGAATTGACGTCGGAAAGATGCACCTCCACCGTGGGAATTGATACTGCTTTCAGCGCGTCAAGAATAGCCACACTGGTGTGGGTATAGGCGGGGGGGTTTATGACAATTCCGTCAAAATTTCCGTAAGCCGCTTGGATTTTGTCCACGATACAGCCTTCGTGATTTGATTGATAAAGCTCACACTCAATGCCTTCCTCCGCACAGGATGCTTTAATAAAGCTTTGAAGCTCCTCAAAGTTTTGCGAGCCGTATATCGCGGGCTCGCGGAGTCCAAGAAGATTGAGATTCGGTCCGTTTATTACAAGAAATTTCATTTTTTCACCTGCTTTATTTTTTATATAGCTTGATAATTTCGCAAACCGTCTGCTCGATAGGTCTGTCGTTGTTCACCTCTTTGTCTCCAAAGGCGCGGTAAAGCGGGAGCCTTTTGCGGTAAAGCTCCGAAAGGTCGGTACTTTGCGATATCGGTCTGCCTTCGGTGGGAAGCTCCTCGATTTTTCTGTGAATAAAGAAAATTTTTCCGTTCTGGTGGAGCGGCGCGTAGTTATCTTCGCGGGTTACCGCGCCGCCTCCCGTAGCGATAATTTTTCCGCTTTGCTTTCCCGCCTCGCAAACGCAGGCGTGCTCAAGAGCGCGGAAGTAGCTTTCTCCGTATTTGGCAAATATTTCAGGGATAGTCATTCCCGCTTTTTTTACTATCATTTCATCGGTGTCAATAACCTCACGGCCAAGCTTTTCGGATAGCATCGCACCGACGGTGCTTTTGCCGCAACCCGGCATTCCCACAAGTACCAGATTGCCCGTTTCGGCGGCAATTATTGAGGTTATTCTGTCTATCTCGCTGTCGTCGATTTTTTTGTCAAGGAAAATCTCGCAGGCTCGTTTTGCTTGCGCAACAAGCATGCAAAGTCCGTTTATGTGTGGAATTCCCAGCCTTTCCGCATCAAGCAAAAACTTGGTCCTTGCGGGGTTGTATATCATGTCAAGAACGCCTATGAGATCAGGAAATTCGGAAAGCTCTACCGCCGCCACGCCATTTTGGGGGTACATTCCCACGGGGGTAGTGTTTACAATGACCTCAGCGTCAGCATGCTTTTTGATGTTGGCATAGTTGTCTTTTCCGCTTCGCGAGATAACGATAACCTCGCGCGCCCCTCTGTCACCGCACACGGTGCGTGCGGTTTCCGAAGCCCCTCCGCTGCCCAAGATAAGAACCTTTTTGCCCTCCATGGCAATACCGCTTTTGTCGATCATATATGAAAAACCGAAATAGTCGGTATTGTCACCGCGTAAGCCGCCGTCAGGCAGGTGGGTTATGGTGTTCACCGAGCCTATGCGCCGCGCCTCGTCGGTAATTTCGTCAAGGTATGGCATAACAGCTTTTTTGTAGGGAATGGTGACGTTCATGGCGTCAAATCTGTCAGATTTGAGAAAGGCGGGAACGTCATCTATGGGCATTTCAAAAAGCTCGTAGCTGTAATCGGCAAGCTCTCGGTGAATCTGCGGTGAAAACGAGTGACCGAGATGCTCGCCAAGCAGACCGCATTTTATAGTTTTCATGTTTCACCTCATTTATTTTGTGCGATAAGTTTGTCCTGATAAGCCCTTGATTGCTTGAGAATCTCAAGATAAATTTCGTGTGTGTATTCGCTCATATCCCCCGAGAGCGAGGCGATTTTTTCAAGCAGAGCCGCCTCACGCGTTTTGTCAAGCACAGGCATTCCGATGGCTATTTTGTAAGCCGCCACCTCGGCGCTTACGCCCATGCGCTCAACCAGCAATTTTACTATCTCTCTGTCAAGAGAGTCAATTTTGTTTCTCAAATCTTTAATTTCCATTTTCTTTTTCCTTTTTTGAGTAATGAATAAGATAGAGTACAGATATAAGAAGAATAGTGGGGAACACTGCCGAAATGGCGAAGCCTACGCGAATGTTTTCACCGAACAGGTCAGCCACACCGCCTGCGATGGAAGGACCTATCATACAGCCAAAGTCACCGAAAAGCGCGAGAAGCGCGAACATGGAGACTCCACCGCCCTTAACCATACCCGCGGCGGTACTGATATTTCCCGGCCACAGTACGCCTACCGAAAGTCCGCAAATTCCGCACGCCAGCAACGATACGATGGGCAACGGCGAAAACGCCGCAAGCAGATATGAAATAATACAAAGCACGGCACTGAAAAGAATGAACTTTTTCAGACTTACCTTTTCGCTGAATTTAGCGTAAAACACACGCGCCGAGCCCATAAGTATTGCGAAAACGAAAGGACCCAGCAGGTTTCCAAGCGCCCTTGATACCCCAAGTCCCGCCTCGGCAAATGCGGAAGCCCACTGCGCCATGGTCATTTCAGCCGCACCAGAAACCAGCATCATCAATGACAGTATCCAGAAAATCTTGTTTCCAAGATAGGTCTTGCCGTTTTGGTCGGTCTCGTCCTTGGGCAGAGGATAAAGCGGTACTATGGAAAACATTACAGCGCCCGAAATGGGTACTATTGCCCAAGCAAGCGAGAGAAGCTTCCAACTCTCAATTCCCACGGTGGAAAAATACACCGTAGATAGCAGAATAACCACCGCCTGACCCCAACAGTAAAAGGAGTGCAGGAGGCTCATATACGAGGCCTTTTGCTTTGGGGGCGTAGGGCAAGCCTCAACGATGGGGGTTATAAGCACTTCAACCAATCCGCTGCCTATACTGCTTAGTACGGTCGCTATAAGCAGACCTAAGTAAGGGGGCATAATAAGTGGCAAAAATCCCAACCCCGAAATTCCTATTGCGGTAAGAATATGCGCCGCGGTAATAAAGGCGCGCACGTTCATTTTTTCTGAGAATCTGGCGGCTAAAAAATCCACCATTAGCTGTACGAAAAAGCAAATACCGATAAGAGAGCCTATTTCGGTGAGTGACAGTCCGTACTGTTTTTCAAAGGTTACGTACAGAAGCGGAGGAAAGTTTATCGTAAGCGCCTGGGTGGCGTAGCCTATAAAGCCCGCCGTAACAGTTGATTTGTAGGATAATTTCATTTTAATTCACCTGTGGGTCAAGAATTGCGTCAAGTATAGCGATAGCCGTCGCCGCTTCTACTACGGGAACGGCGCGGGGAATAATGCAGGGGTCGTGTCTGCCCTTTATAACAAGCTTAACGTTTTTGCGCTCGCTAAGGCTTACGCTCTCCTGCTCTTTGGCAATAGAGGGCGTGGGCTTGATTCCCGCACGGAAAATGAGGGGCATGCCGTTGCTCATTCCGCCCGTAATACCGCCGCAGTTGTTAGTGCGGGTCTTTATTTCGCCGTCTTTGATAAAATACGGGTCGTTGTTTTGCGAGCCGAAAAGATTGGCGCACTCAAATCCGTTTCCGAATTCCACAGCCTTTACCGCGGGGATAGAGAAGAGAATTGAGGAAATGCGGCCCTCAAGACCCGAAAACATATGCTCGCCAATGCCGACGGGGAGATCTATAACCGCACATTCGATAATACCGCCGACCGAGTCGCCTTCAAGCCTTGCCGCCTCAATTATTTCCTGCATTTTTTCGCCCGCCATGATTGAAAGAGTGGGAAAGTCATGCTCGGAGAGAGTTGCAAAATCTTTTTCGTTTACTTGGCAAGGGTCAAAGGAAATGTCCTTCTCTCCTTTGATAGAGTCTATATGTGCGGCAATTTTGATGCCCATTTTTTCAAGAATCTGAAGGCAAATTCCGCCTACAATGCACATAGGCGCGGTCAGTCTGCCCGAAAAATGCCCGCCGCCGCGAAGGTCAACGCCCTCGCCAAACTTTACACGCGCGGGATAATCGGCGTGCGAGGGGCGGGGAATATCTACCAGATTTGAGTAATCTGACGAGTGCATATTTGAGTTTTTTATAACCGCTTTGAAGGTGCTACCGTCAATCTTGAAGCCGCTTTCGGTTTCAATTACACCCGACTCGAATATGGGGCGGTCAGCCTCCTTGCGCGCCGTTGCGTACTTTGCGTTCCCGGGAGCGCGGCGTTTCATAAATGCCAGCAGAGTTTCAAAATCAAATTCCTCACCCACGGGAAGTCCCTCGGCAATAACACCTATTTTCTCGTCGTGGGAGCCGCCGTATATTGATATTTTCAAATTTTTTCCGTAAGAAGTAGCCATTTTTCCTCCGAAATTATATTAGTTTCGCCATGTCTATTCCAAATTCTTTAAGCAATAGGTCGTGAAGGCATTTTACCGGAAGCCCTACCACATTGAAATAGTCGCCCTCAATACCCTTTATCCACATAGAGGCAAGTCCTTGGATAGCGTAAGCGCCCGCCTTGTCGTAAGGCTCTTTTGAGTTGAGGTATATTTCTTTGTCGGAATCGGTAAGTGTGTCAAAAATCACCTCGGTAACTTCGCTTGCCACCGCCTCCTTGTCCCCGGAGATAAGCGCAATGCCGCTTATTACCGAATGCCTTGAACCCGAAAGCGCGTCAAGCATTCGACGGGCGTCATTTCTATCGCGTGGCTTGCCGAGAATTTCACCGCCGCAAGCCACTACCGTATCGGAGGCGATAATAATTGTATCTTCGTCAAGCTTGTCGGCAACCGCACGCCCTTTGCGGAGCGCAAGCTCCTGGACGAAAGCCCGCGGATCTTTAAGGTCACAGCTTTCGTCGGTATCAGCGGTTATTATGTCGAATTTCAAGCCCAGATCGGCGAGAATCTCGCGTCGCCTTGGGGATTTTGAAGCCAAAATAAATTTCATATCAATTACCCTTTGTTCAGTTTTTCAAAGTCTTGCCAGAAAGTGGGATAGGATTTTGCCACCGCCTCAGCGTTTTGCACGGTTACCTCTCCTTCACAAGCGGTAGAGGCTATTGCCGCTGCCATTGCTATGCGGTGGTCGTTTGCGGAGTCAACTATGCCACCCCTGAGAGCTTTTTTACCTTTTATGATAAGCCCATCGGCTGTTTCTTTAATGTCGGCGCCGAGAGCTGTGAGCATGTTTGTTACGGTGACAAGTCTGTCGCTTTCCTTTAACCTCAGCCTTGACGCACCGCTGATTTTGGTTTCACCCTCGCTTACCGAAGCAACTACCGCCAAAATCGGTACGAGGTCGGGAATTTGCGAAGCGTCAATGTCAATTCCGTGAAGCTTTTTCGGTGTTACCGTCACACTGTTTCCCGAAACGAAAACCGAAGCGCCGAAACGCCCAAGAAGCTTGGCTATTGCCATGTCGCCCTGTCTGGAGTCTGTGTTAAGTGACGTAACCGTAATCTGCTTTTTTCCAATTGCGCCTGCCGCAAGCCAAAATGCGGCGTTTGACCAGTCGCCCTCTACATTAAGTCTGTCGGGGGCTGTCAGCTTTGTGTCGGCGGAAATCAGGTATTTGATTCTTTCTTCACCGTACTCGGTATATTCTTCGTTTTTTATAATCTTTGCGCCAAAGGTATTTAGCGCGTCAAGCGTCATTTCTATGTACGGGGCAGATTCAATTTTTCCCGTAAGCGTAAGGCTGCTTTCAAGCCATTCTTCGTAGACTCCGTATTTGCTTATAAGCGGCAGAGCGAATAAAAAACCGCTTACAAACTGTGATGAAACGTTAGCCGCTATCGAATAATCTCCGTGACGCAGTACTCCGCTTGTTACAAGTGGATTTGTGCCTTGGGGGGTCATGTACATTCCGCCGCGCTCAAGCTCCTCAAACATGGGGGACAGGGGACGCTGCGGAAGTCTTCCGCGCATAACAAATGTAGCGTCGGCACCAATGGCGGCGGCAATGGGAAGAAGAAAACGCAAGGTTGAGCCCGATTCGCCGCAGTCTAGAGTGGCTCCCTTGTTTACTCTTACAACGGGGGATACTTGGTAAACGTCACCTGCTCGCTCTATGTCGGCTCCAAGCGAGTTAAGACATTCCGCGGTAGCGCGAATGTCGGCGTTTAGGTCTTCGCAAACTATTTCGGTTTCTCTGTCGGCAAATGCCGCGCATATGAGAAGTCTGTGTGCCGCGGACTTTGAAGATATAGCTTTTATTTTACCTTCAAGGGACGGATTTTTGAGTTTTTGTTCCATTTGCTTCAAGTTCCTTTTTTGAATAATCAAAGCCCGAGGGCGATGAAATCGCGGATTTCCTCAACATTCATGTCGTGAACGTAGCAGTCTCCGACCGCGCGGGGGAGAATAAAAGATATAGTGCCGCCCATGCGCTTTTTGTCGCCTGCGGCAACAGCGGCAAGCTTGTCGGCGGTATATTCGCAGCTTATGGGAAGTGAATAAGCCAAAAGCATTTTTTCGGTTTTGGCAGGAACCTCGGCAGAGCAAATTCCTTTTTTATATGACGCACGAGCCACTATTGCTGTTCCTATGGCAACCGCTGAGCCGTGAGAAATTGCAAAATCCGAGCATATCTCAATAGCGTGACCTACCGTGTGACCTAAGTTTAACAGACGGCGTACACCATTGTCGCGCTCGTCAAGATTTACTATGTCGCGCTTGTTGGAAACGCAGTTTGCGATTATATCCTCAATTTGAGGCTTTATAGGGGCTTTGAGCTTTTCAAAAAGTGCCGTGTCGTTGATAATTCCATATTTTATTACCTCGGCGCATCCGTCCGCAAAGATCTCCGCGGGTAGAGTGTCAAGGGTGTCGTAGTCGCAGATAACAATGCTTGGCTGGTGGAAAGCCCCCACAAGGTTTTTACCCTCGGGAATATTTACAGCGGTTTTGCCGCCTACCGAGGAATCAACAGCCGCAAGGAGTGTCGTGGGAATCTGAACAAACTTAATTCCGCGCAGATATACTGCCGCCGCAAAGCCCGTAAAGTCACCCACAACGCCGCCGCCGAGAGCGATAAGAAAATCCGAGCGGGTTAGATGATTGTCGGCAAGAAATCCGAGAAGAGCGGTGAGATTTTCCATGCTTTTTGAAGCTTCTCCGTGAGGGATAACGAACTTAATGGGGGAATATCCCGCAGAGGAAAGCGATTTTTCAAGGCGCTTACCGTATAGCGAGTCCACCGTATCGTCGGTGACTATGGCAACTGCGTGCTTGCCAAGCGTCTTTTTGCAAAGCTCTCCCGCCTCGTCAAGCAAGCCGTTTCCAATAAGTATATCGTAGGTTATTGATGTGTCAACAGTAATTTTTCTCATTTTCCGTCTACCTGTTCTTTTAAAATTCTACCCTCGCGGAGAATATCGCGCAAACGCTCAAAATCGTTTGCCTCAATGGCGTCGCGGTATTCTTTAAGCGAGTTTATTACCGAATCAAGCTCAAAAAGCATATTTTCGCGGTTTTCAAGGAAAAGCTCCGCCCACATATACTCGTTAAGCTTGGCAACCCTGGTAAGGTCCTTGTAAGAGCCTGCCGAAAAGCCTTTGTGCCCCTGCGCCGTGGGGCTTTTTACGTAAGCGTTTGAAACTGCGTGAGCAAGCTGCGAGGTGAAAGCAATCGTTTTATCGTGCTGTTCTGCCGTAGTAACCGAGAATTTGCCGAATCCGCAAGGCTTAAACAGAGTTTTTATTTTGTCAAGAAGCTCGATGTCGTCAAATCTCGGTGGAACGATAACCATGGGAGCGCCCGAGAACATATTTGCCCTCGAATATTTAAAGCCCGAGTTGTGCGTACCCGCCATGGGGTGTCCGCCCACAAAGGTAAAGCCGTGCTTTACTGCCGCCGCAAAGCCTGCCTCGCAAACTAACTTTTTAGTTCCGCAAAGGTCTATGACAAAGGCGTTTTTGTTGAAAAATTCGCCGTTTTCGGTTATGTATTCGCAGGATGCGAAGGGGTAAAGAGCCACAAGCACAAGGGCGCAGTCCTTAAGATTTTCACGTGTGAGAGGGGCGTCAACCACTCCCGCAAGCATTGAAAAAGAAAGCGTGGTTTCATCTCTGTCAGTTCCAAGCACTCTCCACTCACCCGAAGCCTTGTAGGCTTTAGCCATAGAGCCGCCTATAAGTCCAAGACCAACTATTCCTACCGTCATTTTTGTCTCCTTAAACGATTATCTTCTTTACCGAAGCGCAAAGGTCGTCAAACTGTTCGGGGGTAAGCGATTGCGCACCGTCGCAAAGCGCCTTTTGCGGGTCGTTGTGCACCTCTATCATAAGACCGTCAGCGCCTGCCGCAGTTGCCGCAAGAGCCATGGGCTTTACGTATCTGGCTACGCCCGTGGCGTGGCTGGGATCAACAACTACGGGAAGGTGCGTAAGCTCCTTGAGAACGGGAATTGCCGAGATGTCGAGAGTGTTTCTGGTGTAGGTCTCAAAGGTGCGTATTCCGCGCTCACAAAGAATTATGTTCTCGTTGCCGCCTGCCATAATGTACTCGGCGCTCATAAGAAGTTCCTTTATGGTGTTGGCAAGTCCGCGCTTTAAGAGAATGGTTTTCTTGGTTCTTCCAAGCTCGCGGAGAAGCTCAAAGTTCTGCATATTTCTCGCGCCTACCTGGATAACGTCAACATCCTCAAAAAGCGGAAGATGATTTGCGTTCATAATTTCGGTGACTATGGGAAGTCCCGTAATTTCTTTCGCTTTCAGTAAAAGCTCTATTCCGTCGCCTTTGAGTCCTTGGAAATCGTAAGGTGACGTGCGGGGCTTGAACGCGCCGCCGCGAAGCATGGTTGCGCCCGAATTCTTTACCGCTTTTGCCACCTCAACTATTTGTTCCTCGCTCTCGACCGAGCAGGGACCCGCGATAATGGCGAAATTTCCCTCACCGATTTTTGTGTTTCTGATTTCAATAACCGTATCATCGGGGTGGAATTTTCTGTTCGCGCTTTTGAAGGGCTCGGAAATTCTTTTTACCGACTCCACCATTTCAAGGCTTGCTAAAAGCTCGTCGTCAACCTTGGCAACGTCGCCCACAAGACCGACTATGGTTTGATATTTCCCCTCCGAAACGTGAACATCCAGTCCTTGTGACTTTAACCAATTCGTAAGGCTTTCAAGTTGTTTTTGTGTTGTTTCTTTTTTAAGTACCGCTATCATGTTGCGCCCACCTTTCTGTACCTGACGGGCTAAGCCGAGAGTTATAAAACAAAAATTCGGAACCCTCGGTGTTTTACCGACAGATCCCGTAAAATAATTTATAAAAATCCATCAAAAAGCACCTTTATTATTAGTTTTCGCCATAATAATAAAGGTAAAAATAAGATTTTGCAAATGTTGCAGATTTCATAATAAAACCTCATTTTTCTCTTTTGATAAGATAAGTTTATCACTTTTGGGGTGACTTGTCAAGATTAAAAAATATTTTTGGCAGATTGCTCAAATTGCACTGGAACACACGTCAAAGATTGGTAATATTGCACAAGTTTTGCGGCTCGGTTTTTGGCAAAATCACTTGACAAAACAATTGAAATATGATATAATGATCAAAATATTATTTTTTGGAGGTATTATATCTATTATGGAACCTGACAGTATAGGGAAGATAGTGTTTATAGTAATACTTATAGTATTCAGTGCCTACTTCTCAGCTACCGAAACAGCGTTCTCCACACTCAACCGCATCAGGTTGAAAAACGCAGCCGACAATGGCGACAAAAAGGCAGGCAAAATTCTTAAGCTTGCCGAAAATTACGACAAGTTTATCACTACTGTGCTTGTCGGTAACAATATCGTAAACATTTTGGCATCGTCACTTGCAACGGTACTTTTTATAAGTATCTTGAAGGATAATAATCTCGGTTCTACGGTGTCTACGATAGTGATGACAGTGGCGGTACTTATTTTCGGTGAGGTTTGTCCCAAGAGCTTCGCTAAAGAGTCGCCCGAAAAATTCGCGAGCTTTGCCTATCCGTTTATCGCTTTTCTTTGCGTGATACTTACACCTGTTACGGCGATACTTATCGGAATAAGAAAACTTGCGTCAATGCTTATCAAAACCGAAAACGAGAATATAATAACTGAAGATGAGATACTTACCTTCGTCGAGGAAGCCGAGATGGAGGGCGGAATTGACGAGCGTGAGAGTGAGCTTATCAGAAGCGCAGTCGAGTTTAACGACCTTGAGGCGCAGGAGATACTTACTCACAGAGTAGACCTTATAGCTGTGTCCGATGATGAAGAGATTGATAAAATCGACGGATTTTTCCGTGATACCGGATTTTCAAGACTTCCTGTTTACAACGATACCATTGACAATATTATAGGCGTAATTCACCATAAGGACTTTTATAACAAGGTCAAGACGGGTGAAAATAAGCTTGAAGAAATAATCAAAAAGGTTGTGTCGGTACATAAATCTATAAAGATAGGCGATCTGTTGAGACTTCTCCAGAAGGAAAAGAGCCATATAGCGGTAGTAGCCGACGATTACGGCGGAACGCTTGGTATAGTTACTATGGAGGATATTATAGAGGAGCTTGTCGGTGAGATATGGGACGAACACGATGAGGTGGTAGAAGAAATTGTTGAGTTTGAGGAAAACAAATTCAGAATTCTTTGCACAGCGCCTATTGATAAAGTGTTTGAAAAATTTGATATCCGCGACGAGATAGACGAGGCGTCTGTCGGCGGTTGGGTTATGAGCGAGCTTGACAAAATTCCCGAGGAGGGAGACAACTTCAGCTATAAACACATCGACGTTCTGGTTACCAAAACCGATTCAAGACGAGTTGTTGAGATAGAAGTTACGGTTAATCCCCCCGAAGATGAAGATTCCAAAGAAACCAAGGACGATGAGCGCTCTAAAGATGAGAGCGACGTCAACGCTTAACGATTTTCAGCCCTTTCCTTCGGGAAAGGGCTTTTTGATTTTTAAGGAAATTCGGCATAAATTTCTAAAAACCTCTTGTCGAAAAGTGAAAAATGTGATAAAATAATTTTGTATGTATTTTTATCAGAGAAAGGAAATGAGTTATGAATATTTCAGAACTTCGCTTGGCAGTTAAAAAAGGACAGATAAACGACACCCTCGTTGAGCTTTACGGCAAAGCTAACGTAGCAAAACAGACAGAAAGATACCTTGGTGCAATCGATGAGTTTGAAAAGCTCTACGGCACGCTTGATAACGTTGGTATTTACTCGGTTTCGGGAAGAAGCGAGATTTCGGGTAACCATACCGACCACAACTACGGTAAGGTTATTGCCGCTTCTATCGACCTTGACATTATAGCGGTTGCCGCAAAGCTTGACGGTAGCGTTATTAAGGTTAAATCCGAGGGATTTGACGAGGATACCGTTGATTTTGACAAGTATACCGATGCGGATGAAAAGCTTTTCGGTACTTCCACATCCATCATTGCGGGCATGTGCAAGGGATTTAAGAACAACGGCTACAACGTAGGTGGTTTCTGCGCCTATACAACCTCAAGCGTGCTTAAGGGCTCGGGGCTTTCCTCCTCCGCCGCTTTTGAGGATATGATAGGAAACATTCTCAACTTTATGTACAATGACGGAAAGGTTGACAACGTTGAGATAGCCAAGCTTTCTCAGTACGCCGAAAACGTGTTCTTCGGTAAGCCCTGCGGACTTATGGACCAGGTAGCCTGCGCATGCGGCGGTATTGTTGCAATCGACTTTAAAGACCCAAAGGCTCCCGTTATTGAAAAGCTTGACTTTGATATTACCGGGGCAGGCTATAACCTTTGCATAGTAAGCACGGGCGGAAACCATGCCGACCTGACCGACGATTACGCATCCGTTCCCGCGGAAATGAAGGCTGTGGCGGCTCACCTTGGCAAAAAGGTTCTTCGCGAGCTTGATAAGGAAGCTGTTGTCGCGGAAATTCCCGCGCTTCGCGAGAAGCTTGGCGACAGAGCTATTCTTCGCGCTCTTCACTTCTTTAATGAGAACGAAAGAGTTACCGCGCAAACCGCGGCGCTCAAATCGGGTGACCTTGACGCTTTCTTTGACGGCGTAAAGGCTTCGGGACGTTCCTCTTTCTGCTATCTTCAGAACGTGTATACCACAAAGAACGTTGCCGAGCAGGGGCTTTCGCTTGCTCTTTGCCTTGCGGAGGGATACCTTGTCGATAAGAAAGCCGCTTGGAGAGTTCACGGCGGCGGATTTGCCGGCACTATTCAGGCTTTCGTTCCCGCATCTGACGCAGAGGGCTTCCGCGCGGTAATCGACGCGGCATTCGGAGAGGGTGCTTGCATTATTCTCCGTGTAAGACCTCGCGGCGCTATAAAGGTTATATAATGAAGCCGCGCTTCAATTTCGGTCTTGCGGGCGGAATGTTGGCGCTGTCGGTGCTTGCCATACTTATTTTCAGAACTATGAAGGAAATAAGCTGGCAGGCGTACGTTGCCGCTATCGTAATATATTCGGTTTTGATTCTTGTTACCGCCTTGTGGTACATATCCTACAACCGCGGTGTTTTGGGAAAGATCAGCCCCGAAATGCTACCCGCGGAGTGGGATGAGGGACAGAAAAAATCCTTTATGGACGAGTATTACGAGCGCAGAAAGAATTCAAAGTGGGCGCTTATGTTGCTTGTGCCGCTTATAGCCACCTTCTTTTTTGAAATTCTTGATATAACCTTGCTCAGACCTATCTTGGAAAAAATCAATTTATGAAAATAATTTCTCTTTACTCTGGCTCAAAGGGAAATTCGACGTTAATATCAGCGGGAGGCGCTAACATCCTCATAGACGCGGGGCAAAACGCAAAAAGACTTACGGCGGCGCTTGCCGAGGTAGGACTTACACCCGCTGATATTGACGCGATATTTATTACCCACGAGCATTTGGATCATACCTCGGCACTTGAGGTTTTTCTGAAAAAGTATCATGTTCCCGTACATATTACCGAGATTTCGGCGAAAAGGCTGCTCTCCTTGGGACAGCCTCAGTTCGCCGATAATTTCATTCTGCATACGCCGTTATTTTGCGAGACGGTAAAGGGACTGACGGTTTCTTCCTTTCCCACGCCGCATGACAGTGATTATTGCGTGGGATATCACATAAGCTTTGAAGAAAACGGCAAATGCGTGAATATCGGCTTTGCCACCGACGTTGGCTACGTAACCGATGAAATAATGTCGGGGCTTGTAGGATGCGAGTCGGTAATTATTGAAGCTAACCACGATGTAGAAATGCTTAAACACGGCAGATATCCTGCCGAGTTAAAAAGGCGAATACTGTCAAAACGCGGACATCTTTCAAACTCGGATTGCGCTATGCTTGCCGCGCGTTTGGCGCAAAGCGGAACTAAAAATATTATGCTGGCGCATTTGAGCGAGGAGAATAATGAGCCCACGATAGCATACGACGAGGTTTCGGTAACATTGGGAGACCCGTCGGTAAATATCGCGGTTGCCGACCAATTTTCCATAACCACTCTTGTGGAGGAATAATATGCTTAACGTAAAAATTATAACTGTTGGCTCTCTTAAAGAATCCTATTTAAAAGATGCCATTTCAGAATACTCCAAAAGGTTGTCGGCCTTTTGCGACTTGGAAATAATCGAGCTGAAGGAATACAAGCTTCCCGACTCACCATCGCAGAGTGAGATAGACAAGGCTCTTGCTGAGGAAGCCGAGCGCATAAAAAAAGCAATTCCACCAAAATCCTATAAAATAGCTCTTTGCGTAGAGGGAAAACAGCTTTCTTCGGAAGAATTGGCGCAAAAGATTGAGGAAACTACGCTTACAACCGCCTCGGTTTGTCTTATTATAGGAAGCTCTCACGGTATTGACGCCTCGCTAAAAGGCTTTTGCGATTATAAGCTTTCGGTATCTAAGCTTACTTTTCCTCATCAGCTTATGCGCGTAATGTTACTTGAGATTATTTACCGCGCGATGAACATTATTAAAGGAACGAAATATCACAAATAAAGGAAACACTATGAACTCACGAGATCTTAAAGGAAATCTTTTTTTACTTGCCGCCACTATAATCTGGGGGTGCACCTTTGTGGCACAGGAAATTGCAGCGGAAATAATCAGCCCGTTTGAATTTCAAGCGGTGAGAACGCTTATAGGAGCTGTTGTTCTCGTTCCCGTAATTCTGATTATGGATATGCTTAAAAAGAAGAACGGAACTTACGTTGCACCAACTTGTACCGAAAAAAAGAATCTTTGGATAGGCGGTCTGGTATGCGGATTTTTCCACTGTACGGCGGCGTGCCTCCAGCAAGGCGGAATGGCGCTTGGTACGGAATCGGGAAAAGCGGGATTTATCACCGCAATGTACATAATTTTCGTGCCGATTATCGGGCTTTTGTTTAAAAAGAAGATACAGCCGCACATTTTTGTTTGCATTGCCTTTGCCGTAGTCGGTCTTTACCTGCTCAGCGTTTCGGCTGATTTCACAATACAGCTTGGAGACGCGGTTATGCTTGTGTGCGCCGTGGCGTTCGCGATGCACATTACCTCGGTTGATATCTACGCTCAAAAAGCAGATTGCGTAAAGCTTTCCTGCCTGCAGTTTGTGTTTTCGGGGCTTTTTGCTACCGTGCTGACATTTATTTTTGAGAAGGGATTTCACCCCGAGCTTATTGTGCAGGTTATCGGTCCTATTCTTTTTGCGGGCGTGCTATCCTGCGGAGTGGCGTATACCTTTCAGGTTATCGGACAAAAGTTTTCCTCGTCACCTGCCGTTGCTTCGCTTATTATGAGCTTTGAGTCTGTTGTTGCCGCTATTGCGGGCGCTTTAGTTCTTAAAGATACGATGACTGGTAAAGAGCTTATTGGATGCGTATTTATGTTTGCGGCAATTATTCTTTCACAAATAGACATAAAGACCTTGTTTGCAAAAAATAAGGCGTAAAAATAAGGAGCTGTCTCATTAAACAGATAGCTCCTTAAATTTATTATGCACAGATAAATTGTAGTTTGTCGGTGTGTTTGCACAGCAGCCACGTGGAGCCCCCACCGGCGAGGTGGCGCCAGTCAAGGGCGCGTAGCCCTTGTCGCTCGTCGCAACGAGCGAAATCCCCTTTCGGCGTCTTTCTTTTTTGGTCCTTTTTTCTTTCGCGCCTACTTATCCGAAAGAAA
>JAZKYO010000149.1:0-3200 GCA_045612185.1 Eubacteriales bacterium | reverse complement strand
TCAAGGCTACGCCTTTCTCTCAAAAATACAAATTTATTATTCTATTGGTTTATCTGTTTTTTATGGGGTGTTGCACTTCGTATTATAACATACCCAGCTCCCTTTACACAAGGGAGCCTTCTATACCAATTAACACACCTAAAAACTACAATTTGAACATATCAATCCTATTTGTGTGTAGAAAAACGAGGCGTTCAGCCGAAGTTTTTCGGAGTGCGACAGCTATGTTAGCACAATCTTTAAACCGTGAGCCGCAAAGCGCATAGGCCCGTCCGGCGAGGACCTACAATTTGAACATATCAATCCTATTTGTGTGTAGAAAAATGGCGGTGTCGAGCCGACATTTTTCGGTGTGCGTGGGTTATGTTCACTCAATCTAAAATTCGTGGGGGCGAAGCCGACCAGCCCACCGCCAGGTGTGGCGAATCGACGTAATTCGGCATAGAATTGTTATTAAGTGACATAAAACGAGGATTGAGAGGAAGAATATGAAACTTGTTCTTTTAACCGCGCTTGGTGTGGGCGGAGCGACTGTGGTGGGAAGCGTCATCGGCTTTTTCGTCAAGAAAGTTCCGCAAAAATTCGCGGATCTGATAATAGCCTTCGCCGCGGGAATAATGCTTGCGGCGGCGGTGTGGGGGCTTATCGTGCCGTCAATGGGCGGCGGCAGCGCGCGCGAGGTGCTTGTGTGCGTTTTCGGTCTCGCGCTTGGGGCGCTTTTTATCGGCGCGTGCGAAAAATTTATGCCGTCCTTGCGATTCATTGCCGGGGGCGAGGAAGGAAGCGCCGAAACCGACGGCGCGCTTATGCTTGTGTTTGCCATGGCAATTCACAATTTGCCCGAGGGAATCGCTGCGGGGGTCAGCCTCGGCTCGGGCGACGTGGCGGGGGCGCTTGCCGTGGCGGGGGGAATCGCCCTTCAGAACGTGCCGGAGGGAATGGCGGTAATTCCCCCTATGCTGGCGGTAGGAATAAGCCGAAAACGCGCCTTTCTGCTGGCTCTTTTCACGGGTCTTACCGAGGTGGTGGGCACGTTCATGGGGTACAGGGCGGTTACATTTTTTTCGTGGCTGCTGCCCGTTTCGCTCGCTTTCGCGGGGGGCGCGATGATGTACGTTATAGTTGACGAGATGGTCCCGCGCGCCAACGGTCAGGGCAAATACGGCGCGTACGTGCTTGTGGGCGGCGTTTGCGCCATGTTGCTATTGAATCTCGCTCTTTGAGTTGACAAAAAGAAAAAAATGTGCTATAATTCCCAAGTAACTCCGCTAAACGGTTGCGCGGTATCAAGCCGAAAGGTATTACCGCGAGGAAAGTCCGGGCTTCACAGGGCAGGGTAGCTGATAACGTCAGCCGGAGGCGACTCCCGGGAAAGTGCAACAGAAATAAACCGCCCGCAAGGGTAAGGATGGAAAGGCGAGGTAAGAGCTCACCCACTTCCATGGTAACATGGATTTGCTGTAAACCCTATCCGAAGCAACACCGTATGAGGATTGTTTGCCCGACGCATATCCTCGGGTGGCGCGGCGAAAGCCGAAGCCTGACGGCGACGTCAGGCGAAGATTGATAACCGTTCACGACAGAACCCGGCTTACAGGCGGAGTTAGCCTGAATATGAAAAAGACAGAGGAATTTTGCCGCTGTCTTTTTTCTGTAATTTTTGAAATGGAAAACTATTGACAAAAGCGCGAGTATATTGTAAAATAGTAGTAGTATGTAGGCAAGAGAGAATAATACAAACCCGCCCTGAAGCCTGAATTTTCAGTGCTTTGTGGCACTTGTCTCACTTGCAAAGTCCGCATAAAGGAGAGACCTTATGAAAAAACGCATATTGAATCTGGTTTTGATATTTGTCATGACAGCGCTTTTGCTTGTTTCCTGCGGCGGTAACGGGGGGGAAACTCAAGCGCCCGAAGAACCGCCAAAGCCTGCCTTTACCGAAGGGCTTATCTTCTCCCACGCGGGTGAGGGAGCTTGTAAGGTGATTGGCTACGAGGGAAGCGACACCGACGTTATTCTGCCCGACGAATACGGCGGTCTTAAGGTGGTGTCTGTGGGCAACTCGGCTTTCGCGGGCAACAAAAGCATAACCTCGCTGACGCTTGGCGCAAACGTTTTGAGAATCGAGTCAGCGGCTTTCGCGGGCTGTGAAAAGCTGCTGGCGGTAAACCTTGGCGCTTCGGTTGAGGAGGTTGGAACGGCGGCGTTTTTCGGCTGCTCGTCCCTTAAGGTGGTAACTGTTCCTGCCACCCTCAAAAAGGTGGGAGTTGACGCCTTTTCAAACTGTGATGCGGTCAAGGAAATTAACTTTGACGGCAATCAGTCCACCTGGAGCAGAGTCTCGGTGGGCGTAAACAACGACATTTTTGATACCAAGCTGGTGCTTGCCGACGGCGGCTCGCTTGTCAAGCTTATTGACAAGGGGAACTGTAACGCCAATATCAGCTGGCGTCTCGGCTACGACGGAGTTCTTTTCATTACCGGCAACGGACATATTCCCGACTATCCCTTTGACAGTATTCCGTGGGGAAAATATACCGATAAAATAACCGCCATCGTGGTTGAGGAGGGTATTGACATCATCGGTAAAAAGGCGTTCCTCGGCTGTAATAAGGCAACCTCGGTGACTATTGCGTCCTCTGTCAGACTTATAGACGACGACGCGTTTTACGGCTGCTCCGCACTTGAGGGCGTAACGCTTCCCGAAAGGCTTCGCCGCATCGGAAATAACGCATTTTTCGGCTGCGAGGCACTTAAGGAAATTGTAATTCCCGAAAGCGTGACTGCCATAGGCTCGGGCGCGTTTATGGGCTGTTTGGCGCTTGAAAAGGTGACGCTTCCCGCAGGGCTTACGACGGTTGAGAATTGGTGCTTTGCCAACTGCGGAGCGCTTAAAACCATAAACCTTGAAAACCTGACCGAAATAGGCTCAAACGCCTTTTTCAGATGTACCTACATACCCGCAAAATATCAGAAATAATTAGCGCGAACAACTCGCACGTAATACGAAAATCGCACCTGCGGTGGGCTGGTCGGCTTCGCCCCCACGGTTTGAAGATTGTGCGAACAACTCGGACGCAATACAAAAATCGATGGCTAAACACCATCGATTTTTTGTTTCACAAATAGGATTGATATGTTCAAATTGGAGTTTGGCGGTATGTTTGCACATATCATTGTAGGGACCGGCGTCCTCGACG
>JAZKYO010000148.1:0-2137 GCA_045612185.1 Eubacteriales bacterium | reverse complement strand
TGAAACTTTGCAGAATATTGTTTTATCTATTAACTTAAGACCTAAAAAATGCTTGGGATGGAAATCTCCTTTTGAAGCATTTTTTAGTGTTGCACTTGCTTGACAATCTGCCCTGTCACCGAAGGTGACTGAGGGATTGTTTAAAGGTTAAATCTATCTTTTTACAATCCCTCCGTCTCGCATTCGCTCGACACCTCCCTTTGCACAAGGGAGGCTTATGCTTCAGCGCTTTTTATCTCACCTACAAACTATAATTTATCGGAGCGTTTGCGGGCGTTCAATGAACACCCCTACGACATACCAATCTTGTTTGTACAAAAAAACGAGGTGTTTAGCCGAGTTTTTCGGAGTGCGACGGGTATGTTCGCACTAACTATAAATCGTGAGCGCCGAAGGCGGAAATGCCTCCGCCGGCGAGGCGGCGACCGTCAAGGGCTGAGGTTGAAAGCTGAGAAAGACAGATTCTGAACTCCTGATTATTGTCAAAATAAACAATAAACGACTTTGGAAGCTCATCAACAGCCGCCGACTCAACCTCACCGCGCTTTTCGGCATCCGAAAGATACTTTTTTGTAACGTCGGAGACGGTCGCACTCTCTATGTCGAAAATACCTATAATATTCCGTTCTCTGATATTTTTGTTATTTCCCGCGTGAAGATACATAATTACCTCTTATTCGCTCCGCAGAGCCTCGTAAACGCCGTCCTTGACGGTTATAACGTTTGCCGTCCTATATAGCTCGGTTTCGGTCTCACAGGACGTCATAATAACCTGCTTGCCCTTTATTTCGTCGATAAGATACTTTCTTCTGCCCTCATCAAGCTCCGAAAGCACGTCGTCAAGCAAAAATACCGGATATTCGCCCGAATCCTTTTTGACAATCTCGCCCTCGGCAAGCTTTAAGCAAAGCGCAAGCGACCTTTGTTGACCCTGAGAGGCAAAGTCACGCGCGGATTTGTCTCCAAGGCAAATTTCTATATCGTCTCTGTGAATTCCGTAAAGGCTGGTTCCCGCAAAAATCTCTCGCTCGGGTCGCTCGTGAAGCAGTCTCATATAGTTGTCGCGAGTGACGGTAAGATCCTCGTAGCTTTCCTGTGGCGAAGACCCCTTGTATTTAAGCGTGGGAATCTCATTTTCACGTCCCGTGCGCTTTGACATTTCAAGAAAGCACTCAACCATAAACGCCTCTGCCTGCTTGATGTAGGACTCTCTCATTCGCGAGATTATCGCCGCCTCGTGGCAAAGCTGCTCGTTCCAGAATTCTATGGTCTTATCGTAGGTCTCGCGGTCGTCAAGAGCGTTTTTAAGCAGCGTATTGCGCTCCTTGAGTATCTTCTCGTATTTCTGCAAGGAAACCACGTACATGGGGCGCAGCTGGCTTATGGCAAAATCGAGAAAATCTCTGCGAACCGACGGCGCGCCCTTAATAAGCGAAAGATGCTCGGGGCAGAAAAGCACGCACTTAAACCTGCCTATCACGTCCTGAAGCTTTGTTATTTTGTTTTTGTTAATCTCAATCTGCTTGCGTCTCCCCGCTTGTATGTTAAAGCTGATGTTCTGACGCCTGCTGTCGGTAAAATCCACCGAAACAAACGCCGCGTCAGCGCCAAATCTTACAAGCTGAGAATCACTTGTTGCGCGAAAGCTCTTTGCCGTGCAAGCAAGATATACCGCCTCAAGCAAATTGGTCTTGCCCTGGGCGTTTGAGCCAAGCAGAACGTTTACACCGTCGGTAAACTCTACCGCTGCCTGCTCGGAATTTCTGAAATTTCTTATTTCTACTCTGTTACAAATCATTTTTTAAGGAGAGCGGTCGCTTTTTGAAAAAAGCTCCGCAAAAACTTTCTTTTTAAATAATGTTTGTTTTTGATTGTGGGGAACGGGAGAGGCGTTTGCCACTTTTTGAAAAAAGTGGCGCAAAAACTTTTTTGGTAAAAATGTTTTAATGAACAGATTTTTTAGTTTGCGCATTAAATTGCAGTTTGTGTGGGAGTTGTTCGCACAGCAGCCCTGCCAGAAAAGTTTTGCGGAGCTTTTTCAAAAGCGACCGCCCGCGCCCGCAGGCGCTCGGCGTCTTTTCTTTTTGCGCGCTTTTTCTTTTTACGCCTCTTTATCTAAAAAGAAAAAGCGCAAGAG
>JAZKYO010000147.1:0-28334 GCA_045612185.1 Eubacteriales bacterium | reverse complement strand
GTTCTACAACTATCCTTGTAGCAGTTGTTAAGGGTAAGGACGTAACCAAGGAAGGCATCAACGCTGCTATGAAGGCTGCTGCTTCCGCAAGCTACGGCTACACCGAGGATCCCATCGTTTCTTCCGACGTTATCGGTATGAAGTACGGTTCTCTCTTCGATGCAACCCAGACAATGGTTACAAAGATCGACGACGACACATACCAGGTACAGGTTGTTTCGTGGTACGACAACGAGAACTCCTACACAAGCCAGATGGTTCGTACAATCAAGTACTTCGCTGAGCTCGCGTAAGTTTTCACAAATTGAACAATTTAAGCCGTCCGCAAATGCGGACGGCTTTTTTGGTGAAAAAATTTTCTATTGACTTTGTCGCCAACATATGGTAGAATTGAATCAGTAAATAATTTTCGGAGGTATCGTATGAAATACGGACATTTTTCACCTGACGGACGCTGCTTTAGCGTAACGACCCCCAGAACCCCCTCGTCCTGGACCAACTACCTTTACAACGACAACTTTATGTCCTCTGTAAACCAGGTGCTTCAGGGTCCCTCAAAATTCGTTATCAACTACGCCCAAACAACCTTTACAAAGGGAGACAGAACCTTCTATATCCGCGACAGAAAAAGCGGTCAGATTTGGAACCCCACCACAACCAAGGAGGACGGCGTTTATTCCTGCGACCATTATCTCAACAAGACTGTTCTTAACTACGAAAAGAACGGCATAAAAGCTTCTATCAGAATCTTCGTTCCCGTATCGGACATTCTTGAGTATTGGACTGTCACGCTTACAAACAATTCCGCAGAGCCCCGCTCGCTCTCGCTCTTCTCATCGGTAGGATTCCCCGACGAAAGCCCCATGGGCGGAACCTGCGTTTACGAGAACGGCATTATCTCGAAATATTCCTTCCCCTACCACGTTTACTATCACGAAAAGGCTAAGGTTGAGGGCAAGCGCGCCTACTTCTACATGACCTCCGACACCGAGCCCGCCTCTTGCGAAATGAGCAAATACCGCTACTTTGGCGGATATCTCACCGACGTTACTCCCGTAGCGGTTGAAAACGACGCCTGCTCGAATATTATGGCAGAGATTGAGGACTTTATCGGCGCTATGCAGCACACATTTGAGCTTGCTCCCGGTGAAAGCAAGAGCGTTTCTATTGCCGTAGGCGCAGCTTGCACAAAGGATGAGATGGCTGCTGTAAAAGCAAAGCTTGTTCCCGGCTTTGTTGAGGAGGAGATGAAGAAGTCCGACGCGCGCTGGGATAAGCTTACCTCCACGTATCACATAACGACAGTAAATCCCGAATTCGACCACCTTGTAAACTATTGGATGAAGAAGCAGTCCTCGCTTCTTACAAGACTTAACCGCATGGGCACCTACTGCCCCATCAGAAACCAGTTCCAGGACGCTATGGGTTACGCGCTAATTGAGCCCGAAAACGCTATTCCTTACATGATGAAGCTGGTTGCCCGTCAGCAGAAGAGCGGCTACACCAAGCAGTGGTACATGACCGACGGATCGGCCCCCACAAAGCTTTGCCTTGTTAATCACTGCGACGCTGACGTTTGGCTCGTGCTTTGCATCACAGCGCTTGTAAATCAGAACAGCGACCTTTCCATTATGGACAGAGTAGTTCCCTACATCGACGGCGGAGAGGACACCGTTTACAACCACCTTATCGCGGCTATCGAATACATGGCTACCGACATAGGCTCACACGGTCTTAATCTTATGCACGACGGTGACTGGACAGACCCCATCAACGGAATCGGACGCGAGGGCAAGGGCGAATCCACCTGGACCACCGTTGCCATGATGTACTCTATCAAGCAGTTTGAAAAGATATGTGAGGCTAAGGGCGACACAAAGACCATTGCGAGACTTGAAGAAATCTGGGCAGCTTACGACAAGGCTGTAAACGAAAACGCATGGAACGGTGACCGTTACATCGGTGGTTACGACGACAACGGCGTAGCTTTCGCTGATACAGCTGACAACAACAGAATTCTTCTTAACGCGCAGACTTGGGCAATACTCGCTGGCGCGGCTCGCGGCGAAAGACTTGAATCTGTTATCAAGGTTATCGACAGCCTCAAGTCAACCCACGGAACTTATCTCCTCTATCCGCCCTTCCACGAATGGGATGCTCGTTGGGGCAGAATCAGTATAAAGAAATCGGGTACTACAGAAAACGGCGCGGTGTACTGCCACGCTACAATGTTCAAGTCCTTCTCGGACGCGGCTATCAAGGATGGCGATAAGCTTTACGACTCGCTTCTCCGCACAACCCCTGTCAATCCCGACAACGACGTAGAGAAGAACCGTCAGCTTCCCCTTTACGTGCCCAACTACTACTACTCGCTTGAAGGTTCCGCAAACTACGGACGTTCAAGCTGCAACTACGAAACAGGTACGGTAGCTTGGTTCCTTATGGCGGCTGTTGAGCAGATGATGGGTGTAAGAGCAACAGTAAACGGCATTACCGTTTCGCCCGTTCTTCCCAAGGATTGGGACAACGTTTCCTGCTACCGCGTATTCAAGAACGCCAAGTACAACGTAACACTCAAGCGCGGCGCAAAGACCACCGTAAACGGCGAGCCCTTTGAGGGCGAGTATCTCCCCTACGCCGACGGCGCTGAATACGACGTGGTTTGGGGCGTATAATTTTACATTGAATTACCACAAATCCCCTTGAAAACAAGGGGATTTGTTTGTTTTTTATATTGACATAAGTCGAAAAAACAGTTATACTTATAGTAACTAAAAATATGAGGTTTCACTTATGCAACTTATTAAACTGTCAGAAATAAACCTTGACGAGGTCGTCTCTCTTTTTGGCGATTGTTTTTACGATGACCATTATTACGCTCAAATTTTTCCCGATGTCTCAACCAGACGAGAAGAAATAATAAATAAATTCTCCGATACAATTAATTTTGTTCTTAAATCGGGATACTGTTACGGTGTGAAGCTTAAAAACGAGCTCATCTCCTTTATTCTTTGCTTTGATTACACTAAAACCAAGACCGAAAACGAAAAACAGTTTCTAAAAATATTTGATCTTAACGCAACTACAGAGGAAAATCTGCCATATTACGATTCACTCCACGCCCCACTTAGCAATTGCTCAGCCTCGGTAATTTTTCTGCTGTCTGTGGCTGTGAAAAAAACGTACAGAAAAAAAGGAATCGCCTCCGCGCTTATCGATGCTATTTTGGCAAAGCATCCCGAATGTTGCTTTGCGGGAGACGTCTCAAATGAGAAATCGCTTGACATTTACAAGAAGCGTGATTTCAAGATAAGCACTCTGGACGAAAAATACTATTTGGTTTTGCACACGCCCGAAACCGTTGCGACAGACGTATTTGAAAACGACACCTTCAGGCTTGCCGTTCCGGAAACCAAGCTTCTCGAAACAAATAATATTCCACACAAGATTATAAAAAACCACCATACCGTTTTTGGCGTGAAAACTGCCGAGTATTTTGAAAACAAGTTTTTTGAGGAATCTTTCGATTCCATGTCCTCTGCAGTGCTTGTAGAAATAGAGTATCAATCGTTGCTCGCCTACCAAAGAGTAATAAACATGGCTCAAAATAGCGAACGTCTTTCGGGAGCAATCCTTTATTACGTGTTAAACACGCCCTACCCCTCTAAGCTTTTGACCAACGGTCTGCTTGAAGAGATGCTTGTCAACAGAAAGACAGAATGGTCAATAATCCCCGACGTTTACGTTTCCGTTCCCGTCGAATACCAAGATATCAACCTCATAAAGGAAATTGATTATACTTGTAGCGAAAATGAGCGCGCGTTTTTGGATGCGCTTAACTTTAGGACAGTATATGAAGCCGGAATTCCTTCGTCAATCAACGGTAACAACGACGTTTCGAACATAAAAAACCGAATTAAGCGTTATCCTATGGGAAAGTTTCTCCTCAAAATAGTTGACGAAATGTCAATGGACAACATTGATTCCGAACCCGAAACCATAGGAATGCCCGCCTACGTTAATTGCTATATTTCGCTTGACTGTATAAGTAATTGCGCCGTTGTTACCTGGTGCTCACTGTCTGCGCCGTTCCTTATCAGCCATTACATGGATAACACAATCAGAAACCAGATTATGATATATGACGGTGAACAATGGATTAATTTCTTTGATCATCTCCAAACAAAATACCGTATATTTAAAAAAGGTACACCTAAAATTTTCGCAAAAATCTCCCAGGACAGGAGTGTTTTCTCAAATAATCAGCTTGCTTCTCTCCTGTTTTCCGAGTCAATATATCCGGATGGAGAGTCCTTTGGTAATATCATAGACGGAGAATTGATTGAAATAATATCCTCAAAATACGGTATGGGGCAGTATGACCGAGGACACGTTTTTGCGCACACCAACGTAGTCCTGCAATTTGACAAAGAGTCAAAAGCCGGCTTTTTGTACCGACTTCAAGAAGCTACCATTACCCTATTCTATATTGAGCTTTTGCTTTTTGAAGAGGCGGCTATCACTATTGCGGATCAAGCCATAGTCAAGCTGTACTCAACCGACTCTTTTATCAGTCCTACTTCTTTTTTAAAGCAGGTTGACCGCATTTACGATAATTATTCTAAAACCATTGCCTTTTGGGATATGCAGGTTAATTATCCGTCATCTCAAAAATCAATGCATATGCTTCGTACAGCCTTTAAAATCAATGAGCAATTGGAAAACATGTCGAGAAACAGAGAGCAGCTGCAAATTTCTTTTGATACGAAATGCGAAATAATCGACAGAAATGATACGCAAAGAATGGATCTTTCTTTGGCAATTCTTTCAATACTTACTATTTTCTCGGCACTTATGGACAGCCACGCTTACGTAGCTGTATGGAATAATATGCTTTCAGAACAAGCCGTCAGCACCGTTCAATCTGTTCTCTTTTTCGCAATAATCATAACCGCCACGTACTCAATATCCCATTTGTTTGGTCACAAGCTCGTTTCATTCTTTAAAAAACTATTCCGAAAAAACAACAAAATCTAAAAAATATTTGAGGAACAAACTATGATTTCTAATAAAACCGAAAACGGATTTTCTATTTCTTACGGCAACGTTAATTTCGATTTTTCGTCCGCAATTATTCCGCGCGAGACAAATAAGCTTTTGGAGCTTGATGCCGTCGGCGCTATTCCAACGCCGATTCTTAACGACGGAGACAGAATTCTTATTCCCATGGGAGAGGGTATTGCGCTTACCGTGGGCGAGGAGTCTCCCATAACAAACGCTTTCGGCGACTTTCACAGCAAGCAAGGAACTTTGTGCATGGTTATCGTTGAACGCGAGGGCAAATTCCTGCTTATTTCGCTTGAAAACGGAATTTATACCGCCTACGATACCAGACCCGAAAACGGAAGGTACAAGTTGAGCGTATTTACCAAGAACAATACCTCTTGCAAGGTCAGGTACGTCGTTTGCGACAGCCTTGCCGAGGCTTGCCATTGCCACCGCCGACTTATGGGCAACGCCGTTACGCTTAACGAAAAACTGAAAGCCAATCCCGAAATAGAAAAGCTGCTTGGCGGAGCTATTTTCTGGGTGTGGAACGACAACTACGACGAGGTTATGTATTCCGACTACGATACCGACGTAAATCCCGCCACGGGCGACGATTTGCTGCGCGTTGCGGCTGAGCTTTACGAAAACGGCGTAAACAAGGCGCTTATGGGCATATTTTTTGAGGCTGACTCGAAGTACGTTGAAGAACTTTATAAGAAATACGGATACATCTCTACCCAGTATGACAACTACAACGACGTACTTAACCCCGAGATGCTTTCAATAATTCCCAACAACCGCGCGCGCAACTGTGACTACACCGCAAGACGAATGAAGGATTATTCGGCAGGCGTACAGATAACACCTACGGGCGAGCTTGCCAAGGCTTGGGCGCTCAAGGGGTTTGATGGGGTGATGCATCATCAGAACACCCTTTGCCCCGTTGTGGCGGCACAGAGAATCAAGGAAGAAATTCCGCAAATTCTTGCGAAATACCCCTACTACAAGGCTCGCTTTATAGACGTGTACGGTTGCCGTCTCGGTGCTTGTTACAGCGATGCGCACCCCTCCACTATGGCTGAAACGCTTGTTATAAAGAATGGCGCGTTTGAGGCAATGGAAAAAATGGGACTTATTACGGGTACAGAGAACGGTTTTGACGGCATCGTCAACCACCTCACCTATTCCGAGGGACTGCACAGCCCCGTAAACCTGCAAATTCCCGACTCCGGCAGAAAGCACGCCCACACCTTTAACGAGGCGCAGACCAAGCATATCGCTGAGAATATGATGCGTCCCGAAAGGCGCGTTCCCCTTTGGGAGCTTGTTTATCACGACTGCTTGCTCACCTTCCCCTATTGGGGTGACTCTACTGAGTCCTCCCCCAAGTTCATCAACCGCAAGGTTCTGTTTGCCTGTCTTTTCGGATGTCCTCCTCTTTACTCCTTCTCCATGAGGGATTACGAGGCGCTCAAGCCGATTATCCTTGACAGCTACAAGCGCATAAGCACGGTGCACGAAAAGGTCGCTACCCTTAAAATGACCGACTACGAGGTGCTTTCGGACGACTATATGCTCCAACGCTCTGTGTTTGGAAACAAATACCGCGTAACCGTAAACTTTTCGGACAGCGCGCGAGAGCTTGAAGGTAAAATAATAGCTGCCGAGGGTATGATTTTTGAGGAAATATAAAACACAACGGGGCTGAGTTAACTCAGCCCCTTTACGCATCGATAAATTGTAGCCGCCTCGCCGGCGGGGGCCTATGCGCTTCGCGGTTCACGGTTTGAAGATTGTGCGAACAACTCGGACGCAATACAAAAATCGATGGCTAAACACCATCGATTTTTTGTTGCACAAATATAATTGGTATGTTCAAATTGTAGTTTATCGGTGAGTAAATTGGCATGGAAGGCTTCCCCTTGAGGGGAAGCTGTCGCGGGACGCGACTGATGAGGTGTAGCCCACCGCAGTGGGCGTTATCCCCTTGCAAATTAACGGATGCTTCGCATCCTACACCTCATCCGTCACCTATTCGGTGACACCTTCCCCTCAAGGGGAAGGCTTTCATTCGCTTATCTTAAACAGTTCGACAAACCACAATTTGAACGTATAAATAAAGCAGGAGCTGTGCTCTTAGTGAGACAGCTCCCTTAATTATTCCCATGGGAGAGGACAATCGCAAATTATGTCGTCAAAATCGTCTTTGGTACAAAGGGTGAACACTCGCCTTTCACCGATTTTTGACGAGTCGCAAAGAAAAACCTTGCGTTTGGCTCTTGCCAACATTGCTTGACGGAGCGAGGTCCATTCAGCCGAAACGTCTGATATTTCGCCGTCAAGCGAAATAGCGTTTGAGGATATAAAGGCAATGTCGGCATATACCGAGCGTATATATTTTTCGGCATCTCGCCCAATAAAATCTCTGTTTTTGGGACGAAACACACCGCCCGTACAATAAGCTTCTATATTCGAATCGGCAATCTCGTCAAGCACCGCAAGACTATTGGTAATAACCCGTATATTTTTCAGTTTTTTCAAATGCTTGACCACACGCCAAGTTGTAGACGATGAATCTATAAACAGCGTGTCTCCGTTTTTAACCAGCTCAGCCGCTTTTTGAGCTACCGTTTCTTTGGCAATGTGATTTTCGCTGTCACGCAACAAAAGAGGGGTAACCTCGTTTTTGTACTCCGAAAGAATAACACCGCCGTGAACACGCCGAACAAGACCGCGAGTCTCAAGACGCTTCAGGTCTCGTCGTATTGATGATTCGCTTGTGTAAAGAAGTTTTGCCAGCTCGTTTATACCCGCACTTTTTTTACCGTTTAAATATTCTAAAATCTGTTGTTCGCGTATTTGTTGCATAACACCCTCGTGAAAGAAAATGATTTTTTTTGAAAGATTTTGACTTGGAGTATGAAAATTTGTCAATATAGCAACCAAGGGTTGACAGATTAAACCCTTTGGTTTATAATTATTATAACACGTTTGAAAGAATTTGACAAGTATTTTATCGAAAGGAATAATTTTATGAAAAAATTTCTGTTGATGCTTTTAGCGGTTTTGATGCTTGTTTCATCAGCGGTTTTGCCCATGAGTGCGATGACACTCGAAGAATCGGGGGGCATTACCTTTGACGACAACTCAAAGTATCAGTTATCAAAACAATTTGAAGAAATTCCCATGTCCTTTGAGGCGTGGGTTTACATTCCCAAAGACACCGGTCGTGCGGGCGTTGTGTTTGGAAACTACTCAGGCTCTCCCGCTTGCATTAACTTTGAGGTTACTACGGGCGGCAAGCCGAGGCTTTACGTTGTGGAATACACAAGCGGCGAAAAGGTTGTTCACGACGTTACCTTTAACACCGACGTGCGCGCCGGCGACTTTTCCCACGTAGCGATTGTATATGATGACACCAAAGGAATCACATATTGCTATGTCAACGGAATTGAAAAAGCCTCTAAAAGCGGAAAACTGAATATTACCGACGAGGTGTGCACAAACATCTTTATGCTCGGAGGTGACTTGAGAGGCAGTAATAATCAGTATTTCAAGGGCGCGATAGAGTCGGTTGCCGTTTATTCTGACACTCGCACGGCCGAGGAGATAAAGGCTTCTATGAGCAAGGTCGATACGACCGACGAAAATCTTATCGCCTACTATTCGGCTGACAATATCGACGGTTACACCGTAAAGGACAACAGCGGCAACGGTTACGACGCTCTCAAAAAATTAAAGTGGATGAGCGAAAAGGCAGAGGTTACCGATTACGCGTACTCGTTTTGCGTGGTTGGCGACACCCAGATACTTGCCGAAAAATACCCCGAAAAGCTGGCTGATATATACGATTGGATAATTGAAAACAAAGACGAAAAGAAGATGGAATTCGTCTTTGGATTAGGAGATATTACAAATAAAAGCACCGACGCCGAATGGATAGTTGCCCGAGCGCAGATTTTAAAGCTTAACGGAGTTATTCCCTACTCTATCATAAGAGGAAACCACGACACGTCCGCAAAGCTGAACGAATACTTTGCGAAATCAGATTATATGTCGACGTTTGACGGATTCTTTGAGTCGGGCAAAATAGATAATGCGTGGCGCACGTTCAGCGTTGGAAAAACAGACTATTTGCTTATAAATCTTGACTTTGGCCCGTCGGACACCTTGCTTAACTGGGCGGCAAAACTTATAGAAAGTCACCCCACACACAAGGTTATTATTACCACACATTGCTATCTCTACCGTGATGGAACAACGCTTGACTCGGATGACGTCGCGCCTCCCAATAAAACCGGAACAAATGACGGTGCGAGAAACAACGGCGACCAGATGTGGGACAAGCTTGTGTCAAAGCACAAGAATATTTTTCTCGTGCTTTCCGGTCACGACCCAAGCGATGACGTTGTGGCAACGCAGACTGTTGGCGACCACGGCAACGTGGTAACGCAGATTCTCGTTGACCCTCAGGGTGTTGACAGTGCGGCGGGAGCTACCGGAATGGTGGCTATGCTCTACTTCTCAAACGACGGAAAAACCTTGACGGTTGAGCAATATTCGACAGTACGCGACGAGTATTACATGAACACCAGCCAGTTTACGCTCCCCCTCCCCGAAGATTTTGGGGATGTAAGCGCGAAAGAAGACGAACAGCCCCACGAAACCTTCTTACCCGAGACCGATAAAACTCCCGACGAAGGCTCGATAGGAATAATCGGCGGCGCTGACGGACCTACCGCCATATTCGTAGCAGGTCAGATATGGCCAATTATTGCCATAGTAGCGGTAGTTCTTCTCGCGATAGGCTTTCTTGCAGGATTCTTTGTTGGAAAGAAATTCGCGAAATAACTAAAAGGAGCTGTCTCACTAAGAGACAGCTCCTTTTATTATTATAATTCGTCTACCGCGCGGACGCTCTCAAAGGTTGCAATGTCTTTGAGTATCTCGTCGTGATTGGTTTTACGCGGAAATTTAAGCGTAAGAATAACGCTTATCCCCTCATCTTCAGAGCTTTTGGTTATCTCTGCGTCAAGGATTTCAATTTTTTTCTCGTTAATCTTAGCGTTTATTTTGTACATTTCGTCCTTGTTGGTAAAGTCAATAAACACGTTGACTATTCTCGGATTGGACATAAGATAGTACTCGGCTTTCGAGAAAATCATTTCGGCAAGAATTATAAATGCGGTACTGAACGCAACCTCAAGGTAGCACCCCGCACCTGCCGCAAGTCCGATTATCGCGGTAGTCCAAAGCCCCGCCGCGGTAGTAAGACCCTTAACCTGCTTGCGCCTTGTTACAATAATTGTACCTGCGCCTATAAAACCCATTCCCGATATAACCTGCGCCCCCAGCCTCAAAGGATCGGCAATAAAATTCTCTGCCCCGCTTGAGGAAAGCGTGAGAAGATACTGGCCAACAAGAGTGGTCATCGCCGCGCCCATAGCGGTAAGAATATGAGTTCTAAAGCCCGCTGCGCGTCGCTTGGTCTCTCGCTCTATACCTATAAGACCGCCGCAAAACGCCGCAAGCACAAGCCGCGCCACGATACTTATTTCATTAAAGCTGTAAAAAAGTTCAGAAATTCTATCCAAGACTACACCTCCTCAACGCTTTTTACGCCCTTGGTAGAAGCCACCTCCGCCATCAGCGCGGCGTGTATCATTCCTTTGGGAAGTCTGAGAGATATTATGGTGCTTGGATAGGCTCCGTCGGATTTAGTGCGTCTTATTTCAACGTCGTAAATCTTAACGTCAAGCTTTTTTAAGTTCTCTATTACGTTGCCTATGTCGGCGCTCGTAGTGTACTCAACGAAAATATTCATGTTACGCGCCGAGGCGATAAGCTTGCCCTCTATGTATGACAAAAGCGTCATCGTCAGAAGTACAAGCAGAAATCCTACAAGCGCCCCCCAATAAAAGCCCGCGCCGATAGCAAGGCCCATGCAAGCCGACGCCCAAAGACCTGCCGCTGTGGTAAGTCCCTTTATCTGTTGTCTGCCGGTAACGATAATCGTTCCTGCACCGAGAAAGCCTATACCGCTGACCACCTGCGCCCCAAGCCTTGACAGGTCGGTTGCGTAACCGCGCCAGAACATATGCTGGCTTATAAGCATAGTCAGCGTTGCGCCAAGACATACTATCATATGCGTTCTGAAGCCCGCAGGGCGGCGCTTTCTGCCTCGGTCAAAGCCGATAATTCCGCCGCAAACCACCGCAAGAGCCAGTCTGAAAATTACCGAAACCGTGTTATATTCACTGATAAGCGATATAAATTCTTTCATAAAAATCCTCCAAAAAGCAAATCGGAGCTGCGTTGTTTACAGCTCCGTTTTTGTCATGCCAATGCTCTCTCAAGCCATACAAGACCGATTGAAAAAGCGTCATACAATCCGTTTTTATCGCCTTGCTTAAGTATTTTGGTAGAGTCCTTTGAGTCGATGATCTGAATGAGAATTTTGTCGGGGAGGCTGTGTCCGTTTACCTCCTTGTAAGACATGATTTCAAGCACCAAAAAGCACTTCTCGTTCATATCTCCGTAGCAGATGGTGTTACCCTCTCTTACAAGCGGCTTTCCCTTATATTCAAGATATTTTCCGCTTACAACCTTGCGTGTATCAGCCATTCGTTACACTCCCTTTCTATATAAATTAACATATTTCTTACTTAGATTAGAATATTATATCACAGAATTGCACAAAAGTCAATACCTATTCGATATAGATTTTCTTTTTGACAAAAAAGTCTGCGCCTTGCGCTCTTGGCATCGCCAGTGTATACAGCGCATCGGCATGTGCCGAAAGCTTGTATTGACGGCAAGCGGGGGTATCAGCGGCCTTGGTAACTATCTTTAAGCTTCCCTCTTTTTTGCGCAAAGCCGACAGTATTTCCCTGCCCGTCGTGTTTGCGCCAAGCACCGAGGTGTATTGCGGCTCGCTGTCAAGGTCGGATTTTGTCACCCCCAAGAGCCCAAAAAGTATAGCGCGTCTGATTTTTGCGGAGGTATATTTTTTGGTTGCCGAGTTCTTTTCAAGCTCTCCGAGCATAGTTGAGGCAAGCGCCGCCTCTTTTATTCGGTATTCAAGTCCGTTACCAAGCTCCGCAATATCAGTCAAAAGCAGCGGATCAGCCATGCGCCAGAAGCTTAACACTGCGCTTTTCACCGCCTCCGCGGAAACCGGAGCTTCACCTTTTTTCACGGAATTTTTCAAAACCTCAAGCGACTCGGACGGCATGTATTCTTCAAGCTTATCAAGCTCTCCCGCAAAAACGCTCTTTCTTATGGCGGTTGCCGAGGCAAATTCCGAGCTTATTTGTTCGGCTCTGTATCGGTCTCCCACCCGTCTTACCGTAATCGGTTCAATATCAAGACCGCGGCGGTTAATCTCTTTTATATACTCAATTCCGAGAATATCATTTGAAAGCAGCTCGGTCTTATTGCCAAGCTCCTCGCCAAGCGCGTCAAAATATGCCTTTGCCACCCCTTCGTTATGGGCAAATTCTGCTCTTTTCTCCGAAAATTCCGCCCCCAAAACCACCTTTGCCGCTTTTGTCAAAAGCACGGCATCTCCGCATTCTGAGCCGAAGTATATACGCTCTGCGCCCACTCTCTCAAGCACCGAAATTCCGCCCTTGGCAAAAAACTCCGCGCTTGACATGGCAAATGGAAACGGCAACTCAAGGACAAGGTCCGCGCCGCATCTTACCGCGGCTTCCGCTCTTGCACATCTGTCGGCTACGGCAAGCTCTCCACGCTGGGTGTAGTTTCCGCTCATCACCGCAACTACGGCGTAACCGTCTTTCTTTGCCTTTTCCAAAAGGTATTTATGTCCATTGTGAAAGGGGTTATATTCGCATATTATGCCCGCAATTTTCATTTTGACTCTTTTTCCTTTCATTTTTCTGCCTTTTTGTTAAAAAAATTACAAATTCTATTGAAATATTTTCCGATTTGTTGTATAATAAAATGTAAAATATTTTTCTATGGAGGATTACATAATGAATGTACTCGTAGTTAACGCGGGAAGCAGTTCCCTCAAATATCAGCTTTTCGATACCGCTGCAGGAACAGTTGTCGCAAAGGGTCTTTGCGAAAGAATCGGTATTGACGGAGCTATCACCCACAAGCAGCTTGCCAGCGGAAAAGAATACTCCGCTCAGCTTCCCATGCCCAATCACACGGCGGCTATGACATACGTTGTTGAGGCGCTTACAAACGCTGACCACGGCTGTGTTAAGTCGATGGACGAGATTGAGGCAGTAGGTCACAGAATCGTTCACGGCGGCGCTTACTTCTCGGAGTCTATGCTCCTTAACAAGGACGTGCTTGCCAAGCTTGAGCTTTGCCGCGACCTTGCGCCCCTTCACACAGGCGCTCACATTCAGGGTATCGAGGGTTGCCTTGCGGTTATGCCCAACACCCCTCAGGTTCTCGTATTTGACACCGCTTTCCACCAGACAATGCCCAAGGAAGCGTACACATACGCTATTCCCACCGAGCTTGTTGAAAAATACGCTATCCGCCGTTACGGTTTCCACGGCACCTCTCACCGCTACGTTTCGGCTGAGATGACCAAGATTCTTGGCAAGGTTGAAGGCACAAAGATAGTTACCTGCCACCTTGGAAACGGTTCTTCCATCTCTGCTGTCAAGGACGGCAAGGTGCTTGACACAAGCATGGGCTTTACACCTCTTGCGGGAGTTGAAATGGGTACGCGTTGCGGTGACATTGACCCCGCTATCGTTCCCTTCCTTATGGAAAAGCTTGACATGAACACCACACAGATAAACGACTTCCTTAACAAGAAGTGCGGATTCCTCGGTGTTTCGGGCGTTTCTTCCGACTGCCGCGACCTTGAGGCCGCTATCGCTGACGGAAACGAGAACGCTAAGCTTGCTATGGACCTTCTCGGTTACCAGATCAAGAAGTACATCGGCTCTTATGCGGCTGCTATGGGCGGTCTTGACGCTATCGTATTCACAGCAGGTATTGGCGAGAATACAGCTTCTATCAGAAGACGCGCTCTTGACGGTCTTGAATTCCTCGGCGTTGAGTACGATGCTGACGTTAACGAAAAGACATTCGGACGCAACGGAGTAACCGAGCTTTCCACAAAGAACTCCAAGGTTAAGGTATACATGATACCCACCAACGAGGAGCTTGTTATCGCAAGTGATACAGAAGCTATCGTAAAGGCTTCCAAGTAATATAATCAGCGTAAAAGACAGGCTTCGGTCTGTCTTTTACTTTTGCTCGTCTTTAAACTCGGAAACAAGAATCTCAAGAAAAGCGTTGACGCACCGTGAAGTGTATTTTTTCGCATTTTTCCAAACGTAGGTATCTCTTGTATAGTTGCCTATATTTTTTAGCACTACATTTTCGGTAAACTGCCCTTTCCATGAAAGTGTGGGAACAAAGGAAATTCCAAGCCCCATTTCCACGCACTTTCTCACGTAAAAGGGGTCGTCCCCCTGAATTACCACGCGCGGCTCAAATCCAAAATCGGCGCATATTTTCTTTGTAAGCTCGTGAATGTTGCTTTTGTTGCTCATCGCAACAAAGTTCTCGTTTTTAAGCTCCGCAACGTCTATGCTTTCAAGCTCGGCAAAGCGGTTATCCTTTGATACGGCAAGGCATATCTCCTCGGTTGCCAGCCTTTCGCCCAACAGATGCGGATAATCAAGCCGCTTTCCCGTTATTATCAAATCATATTCGGGGTTGCTTGCGTCGGCACCGTATTCTGCGTGTATCTCCACATTGGGATAAAGCCGACTGAATTTCTCAACAGCCTGAATGACTATGCGGCGGCCTGCGTTTACACAAATTTTTATCTTTCCGCGCTCCACACCATCACAAACTGAATTCTTGGCGTCATCGATAAGCAAAAGAGCATTGTTTACCTTGTCGTAAAAGCTTTTACCGCACTCGTTAAGCTTTATGCTGTTAGCGTTTCGGTCAAACAACGGCACTCCAAGCTCTCGTTCGAGCCGCTTTACGCTTTGAGAGATATTTGACGGCGGCACCATATACTTTTTAGCTGTTTCCGAAAAATTCTCGCTGACAGCCGCGTCACAAAAATATTTCAACTGCAAAAGCTCCATTCTCTCACCTCTTTATTACATTGTACCACACTTTAGTATAACTTTCAAGATATAGCGGTATATTTTATTTAATTATTTACAATACACTCAAAAGGTGGTATCATTGACTTATAAAAATAAGGAGACTTGAAATGAAAAAGCTCATACTCTTATTCCTGACGTTGGTTTTAATTCTTTCGTCCTGCGGCGGCGCGGGAACAGAAACCGACGAAATCACCGACACCACCGCTCCCAAATGCGAGCATACCCAAACAGAAGTGCTGACCCAAGAAGCCACTGTGCTTATTGACGGCTCCACGAAAACTATTTGTTCCGAGTGCGGAGAGGTTCTTTCTGAAACTACTCTTCCCTCTTCCAAAAAGCTGAAAATTCTGGCGATAGGAAACAGCTTCAGCGTTGACGCCACAACCTTTTTGTGGCATATTCTTAACGACGCGGGGGTCGAGGAGCTTATTGTGGGAAACGCACAGATAGGCGGTTGCTCGCTTGATAAGCATTGGACTATGGCACAGTCGGGCGAAGAAGCGTATTCGTATACAAAATACACCTCGTCGGGCAAAAAATCTGTTACATGCTCTCTTATTGACGCGGTAACCGACGAGGCGTGGGATATCGTAACGCTTCAGCAGGTCAGCCAGAGCAGCGGCATGCCTGAAACCTACACGCATCTTCCCGACATGATTGACTTTGTCGTAAACAATTGCCCAAACGTTTACGTTGATATTAATTTCCACATGACATGGGCTTATCAACAGGGATATGAGCGAAAAGCCTTCACAGACAATTACAACGCCGACCAGATAACTATGTACAACGCTATTGTAAACACGGTTAAAAGCGTTGTTCTTAAGGACGCTACCGTAAGCCGCGTTCTTCCCTCAGGAACGACCATTCAAAATCTCCGCACGTCCTATCTCGGAGATACGCTTAACCGCGACGGAACGCATCTGACAAACGATGTCGGACGCTACGCGGCAGGACTTACCTGGGCGTGTGCCATTACGGGAGTGTCCCCCGACGCAGTAAAGTGGACACCGCCCGAATACGCGCAGGTTGCCGAAGATTTTAATGTCATAAAGGAAGCTGTCGCAAACGCGGTTGCCAACCCCTTTGCCGTAACCGAATCCAAAATAAAAGAAAAAAAGGTGCTTACGCTTGAGGAGCGCTTTGCGGGAGCAGGACTTGACATAAACGACTATGAGATTATAGACTGGGAGCCCAAGCTGTTCTATCACTGGAACTCCACAAGCAAAACGACAGTGGGAAAGTCAGACAGTATGCCCAACTTCATAGCCTCTAAAAAATTCACAAATGACGAGCTCCCCATAGGCTCGGTAATTGTGGTAGACAGGGGCTACAAATACCGCCCCGAAGGTTGGCAGACGGCTGATAAGAAAAATTCAAATACACGTCCCTCAAACTGCACCGCTTTCTTCACAATAGTTGACGAGGCTTGGTGGAGCAACTACACGCTTCGCGCCTTTAACGTTTCAAAGGAAAGCGGAAGCGAGCCCGCAACCGCGGAGGATGCGGCACATTTCAGAATATATATTCCTAAAAATTAAAGTAGAAGGAGAAACACAAATGGCAGAATTCCTTGAAATACTCATGATAGTAAGCTTTGGCGCGTCTTGGCCGCTTAACGTTATCAAATCCTACAAGGCAAGAACAACAAAAGGAAAAAGCATTGCGTTTTTGTTGCTCATATTCTTTGGCTACATAGCAGGAATTACATCAAAGCTTGTAAACGAAAGCTACATGGCTAATTTTGCAAGCAAATGGTACGTGCTTTTCTTCTATGTGCTGAATTTCATCATGGTTGGCGCGGACATAGTTATGTATATAAGAAATCTTAAGCTTGACAGGGAGAGAGCAAATGAAGCTAATACGTGATATCGCATACGGCACAGCTAACGAAAGCCAAAAGCTTGACCTTCACTTACCGGACAACAATGAATTTTACGCTGTGGTATTTATTCACGGAGGCGGTCTTGAAGCAGGAGACAAGGCCAACGACAAGGCTCATTTCACTCATCTTGTTGCAAACGGCTACGCCGTTGTTGCCCCCAATTACAGAATGTATCCCGAAGCACGCTATCCCGACTACGTAGAGGATTCGGCGGCGGCTGTGTCTTGGGCGTTTAAGCATCTCGGTGAATATGGCAAATGCAAAGGGATTTTTGTTGGCGGAAGCTCGGCAGGCGGTTATCTTTCGATGATGCTTTGCTTTGACGGGCGCTGGCTTGCGCCCTACGGCATAAAAACTACCGATATAAAAGGCTGGCTTCACGTGTCCGGACAGCCCACCTGTCATTTTAATTATCTGAAATATGATTGCAATACCGATAGCAGACGCATAATAGTTGACAATACCTCACCTCTTTTCCATATAGGCGAGGACGGCGAATATTCTCCTATGCTTTTTATTGTCTCGGACAACGACATGAAAAACAGGTACGAACAGACTATGCTTGTATTGTCAACTATGAAGCACTTTGGACACGAGGACAAGACGCACCTTAAAATATTTGAGGGTACGCACTGTCAATACCATAACCAATCAAATGAGAATGGCGAAAATCTGCTTGGCGTTGCCGAATGTGAATTTATGGAAAAAGTCATAAACAATAAATAGCGTTTTTCTTGACTTTTACAGGATTTTGATGTATAATATTTCAAATTATATATTTAGGAGTACATTATGTTAAAACGCGAAGATATAAGAATCCGCGACCCTTTCATCATCACCGACAAGGAAAACGGCTGCTACTACATGTACGGCACGACAGCACTGAAGCCTGACACGCTTGCGGCGGCAAACACTTTTTCGGTATACAAGACTTACGACCTTGAAAACTTTGAAGAGCCAAAGGTGGTTTTTGACGGCGGCAAATACGGCTTTTGGGCTGACCGCGATTTCTGGGCACCCGAGGTACACAAATACAACGGAAAATACTATCTTTTCGGAAGCTGCAAGGCTGACGGAAAATGCCGCGCCACACAGATTTTCGTTTGCGACACCCCCGACGGAGAATTTCTGCCCGTTTCGGAAACCCCGCCCACGCCAAGTGATTGGGAGTGCCTTGACGGCACGCTTTATATAGAGGACGGAGTGCCGTATATGGTATTCTGCCACGAGTGGGTTCAGATAGTTGACGGAACTATATGCGCCCAAAGGCTGTCCGAAGATCTGACTTCCCCCATAGGCGAGCCTATATACCTGTTTAAGGCAACCGACAACAAGGAAGTCACCATAGTAAGCGGAAAAACGCGCCAAGGTTACATAACCGACGGACCTTTCTTCTATTACGAAAACGGTAAGCCCATAATGATATGGTCAAGCTATTCAAACGGGCGTTACCTTGTACTTGAGGCGGAGAGTGACAACGGCAGACTCGACGGAAATTGGATTCATCGCGGAAGCAAATTTCCGTTTGACGGCGGCCACGCCATGATTTTCGAATCACTTGACGGAAAACGAATGATTTCGCTTCACTCCCCCAACAAGGCAAACCTTGAAAGAGCTATGTTCTTTGAGTTTTAATATTTACAAAAAGGAGCTGTCTCGTAAGAGTACAGCCCCTTTCTCTATATTCTGACAAATCATAATAATCTTCCTTATTTCTTTGCGGGGGATATAACCGAAAGCGGCATTCGTCTTGCCTCGTGAGCCGAAAAATCCTTGTGCATAAGCTCCTCAAATTTGCTGGAATCAGCCTCTCCGAGATAGCTTTTTACGTAACCGTAAAGAGCTCTGAAAGCGTCGGTCTGCGAAAGCTTTCTCACTCCCCTGCCCTCGGTTTCACTTATATAATCAAGCAATCCTTCGTAAAAGCAAAACGGACTTTTTGCCTTTTTCACCGCAAAATCAAGACACAGCGCAAATTTTCCGCTACTGTAATATCTGTCAAGCAGGTCGGCTATTCCCGAAAGTCTGTAAAGCTCGTCACGGCTGATATCTGCTGTTTCAAGCACGGTGTACGGAGGATTGCTTGAGTACACGATTCCGTATTTGGCGGCGTTTTTTCTAAGCTCTGTGCCGCGCAACAGCTTGAGAAAGCCAAGCTGGAGCATATCGCAACAGAAATACGCGCTGTCAAAAGATTCCCCAAACCGCTTGTAGCTCTCGTAAGGAAGCCCCGCTATAAGGTCAAGGTGAATGTGCATATTTCCCATCTCGCGCAGTCTTGAAACCGCCGACAGCACCTGCGCGCTGTCTATGTGGCGCGAGACCTCAGCCAATGTCGCCGCATTAGTGCTTTGAAGCCCGATTTCAAGTTGAACCTTGCCTTTGGGAAGTCGCGAAAGTACCTCAAAGCTTTCCTCGTCAAGAAGCGAGGCGCAAATTTCAAAGTGATAATTTTTTGTAAAAGACTCATCGGCAAGTGCGCTCCATATTTTATTGGCGCGCGCTATGTCGCAGTTAAAGGTGCGGTCAACGAATTTGATAATCTTTATATCCTTTTCAAGCTTTTCAAACTCCAAAAGGTCGCAAAGCGTCTGTTCTACGCTTTTTTTGCGCACTCCGCGCTCGGCTGATGACAGACAGTAGGCGCATTTGTACGGACAACCGCGCGAGGACTCGTAATAAAGCATCTCGCCCGATTTATAGTCACCGTCACGGTATAGAATCCCTTCGTCAGCCATTACCTCGCCGCGTTCTCCGAAAATCACGCGCGGCAGGCTCTCGCCCTTTTCCACGGCTGAGCAAACCTCGCAAACAGCGCGCTCGCCCTCTCCGCAGATTATCACATCAATAAAATCCTCATCGGCAAGCCACTCGTTTTCGTAAGACACCTCCGGACCGCCGAAAATAATTTTTGCGTCGGGCAAAAGCGCCTTAAGGTCAGAGGCGATAGCCACCGTCTCGCTGATATTCCATATATAACACGAAAAGCTGTAAACGTCGGCGCGCTCGTGATAAAGCGCCTGCAACACCTCGTCTCTGCGGTCGCGCAGATTTGCCTCTACCGTCTTTGGTGCGTAGCCCGCCCTCTCAAGGGCGTTGCGCAAGCATCTCAACGCAAGGCAGGTGTGCGAATATGAGCCGTTGAGGGCAAACAGTAAAATCTTCATTTTCTCACCTCTTTTATAATTCTACCACATTTATGGTAATATTTCAAGAGTTCATACAAAAACACCATGTTTTTATACGGTTTTCTATTGACACATATAAAGATTATATGTTAAAATTTAAAAAAACAAGCGGAGGTACACAATGATAACCATTAAAGAAAACGGACTTGCCGCGTATTTTGAAATTGACGAGGAAAAGCACCTTTATTTCTACGGAATAAAGGACGAAAACGCGCCCGCGCCGACAATAGACGAAACGTTAAAAAACAATTATACCGCAGTTGAAATAAGAACTACCGGCTCTGACACGGGCTGGCATCTCGGCTTGAAAGCGGAGCGTATGCTTTGTCCCGAGCTTCCAAAATACGTATTTCACGAGCACACTGAAACCAAGCTTGGTAAGCAATACGTATTTAACCTTAAAACCTCACTTCTTGATATAAAGCTCCACTATCTTTTCGCCAAGGGGTGCAAAACTCTGCGCGCGTGGACGGAGGTAACAAATATTTCCGATGAGGACGTAGGACTTGAATATGTTTCCTCGTTTTCTCTTGTAGGTCTTGCCAACGCCCAAGAGGAAGCGGTTGATTTAAACTGCCGAGTTATGATTCCCTACAACGGTTGGGGACGCGAATTTAACTGGAGCGACCTTACTTTGGGTGATCTTGGCTACCGCTTCAATCATTCTGCCGGCTCAAACAGAGTTTCACTCTACAACACCGGTACTTGGTCTACCAAGGAATATTTGCCTATGGGTTGTTTTTACACTCCCTCCAAAAAAGAAGCTTGGCTTTGGCAAATAGAAAGCAACACATCGTGGAGCTGGGAAATTTCCGATGCAAACACGCTTCTCTATCTTCGTTTAAACGGACCTTCCGAAATATATAATAATTGGTGGAAAAATCTTGCGCCCGGCAAATCCTTTGAGAGTGTAAAGGCGGCAATTTCAATAGGCCAGGACTTCAATTCCGCGCTTGAGGCAATGACCGCATACCGCCGACTTATTGCGCACAGAGTTGACAGTGACAGGGAAAATCCCGTAATCTTCAACGATTACAGGCACTGCATAAACGCCGAGCCTACCACCGAAAAGCTTTTGCCGCAAATAGACGCGGCGGCTGAAGCGGGTTGCGAAATCTTTGTAGTTGACGCTGGCTGGTATGCTGACGCGGGCGGTTGGTGGAACACTATCGGAGCGTATGAGGAAGCAAAAACACGTTTTCCACACGGCTTTAAAGAGGTATTTGAATACATACGCAAAAAAGGTATGAAGGCAGGTCTTTGGGTAGAGCCCGAGGACATAGGCGTAAGCAGCGAAAAGCTGGCCGAATTTGACGACGATGCTTTTTTCGTGCGTCACGGAAAGAGAGTAATAGACCGCGGAAGATATCAGTTTGACCTGAGAAACCCCAAGGTGCGCAAGCATCTTACCGGAATTATTGACCGCTTAATTTCCGATTACGGGCTTGAATATATCAAGTTTGATTACAACATTGAGGCGGGTGTAGGAACAGAGCTAAACGCCGACAGCTTTGGCGACGGACTTTACGAAAACGGTTTGGCAACCGTGGCGTGGATAGACGAGCTTCAAGAAAAATACCCCTCGCTCATAATCGAAAACTGCTCAAGCGGCGGTATGAGAGCCGACTATATGCAGCTTCAGCACTACTCGGTTCAGTCGCTTACCGACGTTTGGGAAAACAGATGTCTGGTTCAGCTTGCCGCGGCATCTCCCACGGGTATACTGCCTGAGCAAGCCTGCGTTTGGTGCTTACCTGAGTTTGAAAACTCCAAATACGAAATAGCATCCACAATAGTTAACGCAATGTTCAGAAGAATTCATCTGAGTGCAAAAACCGCTTGGCTTGACGACGAGCAAAAAGCCATTCTTCACGAAGGCATTAAGGTTTACAAGGAAACAAGACACCTAATTGACAAGCTTATACCGTTCTATCCTTTGGAAATTCCCTCTGTGGCAAGCGACAAAAACGTTCACTGCGTGGGATTCAGGGACAGCGAAAACTGCTTTATCACGCTCACAAATCTTGACGAAAGGGCGGAGATTTTCGTTCCCCTCAGCTTCACTCCCAAAAAGGCGCAGGTAATATATCCTGCCTCCATCCCTTGTGAAATTTGCGTGGAGCAAAACGGAATAAAAGCAACGCTTGAGCAAAACCAGGCAGTAGTAATAAAAATATTTTAATCGGAGGCAACTATGATAATCATAAAAGAAAACGGGCTTGCCGCGTATTTTGAAATTGACGAGGAAAAGCACCTTTATTTCTACGGAATAAAGGCCGAAAACGCGCCCGCGCCCGAGTTTAACGAGAAAACCAAGACCAACTTCAACGCTACAGAAATAAGAATTACGGGAGCAAACACGGGCAGACATCTTGGCGGAAAGGCAATAGGATTTCTGTGTCCCGAGCTTCCCGAATACGTTTCTCACGAATGCGTTCAAGAGTCTATCGGAAAGCGCTATGTATTTAATCTCAAAACCTCTCTGCTTAAAATAAAGCTCAACTACCTTTTCGCAAACGGATGCAAAACTGTCAGAGCTTGGACGGAGGTAACTAATATCTCGGACAAAAACGTAGGTCTTGAATACGTACCGTCGTTCGTGTTTACGGGACTTGCAAACGTAAAAGAGCAGAAGGTTGACACGGACTGCCGCTTGATGATTCCCTACAACGGATGGTGCAGAGAATTTAACTGGCAAGACTATTCTCTTGGCGAGCTTGGCTATCACTTTACGCAGATTGCCTCTACAACCAGAATAGCGGTATCCAATACGGGCACTTGGTCCACAAAGGACAATCTTCCGATGGCTTGCTTCCGCAATCCCGCAAGAAACGAGGCTCTGCTTTGGCAGATAGAAAGCAACACGTCGTGGAATTGGGAGATTTCAGACGCGGGCGCAGACTTATATCTCCGTCTTAGCGGTCCTTCCGAGTTTTACAACAATTGGTGGAAAAGCCTTAAGCCGAACCAGACGTTTGAAAGCACAAAGGTGGCTGTATCGGTAGGCACTGACTTTGACAGCGCCCTTGCGGAAATGACCGCATACCGCCGTCTTATTGCTCACAGAGTGGAAAGCGACAGAAGTCACCCCGTAATTTTCAACGATTATATGATATGCCTTAACGCTGACCCAAACACCGAAAAGCTTTTGCCGCAAATTGACGCGGCTGCTGAAGCGGGCTGTGAAATCTTTGTAATTGACGCAGGTTGGTACGCTGACGCAAGCGGATGGTGGGGCACGATTGGCGCTTACGAGGAATCAAAAGAGCGTTTCCCCGGCGGATTTAAGGAAGTATTCGACTACATTCGCAAAAAGGGTATGCGTCCCGGTCTTTGGGTTGAGCCTGAGGACATAGGAATAGAAAGCGAAAAAGTAGCGAATTTCGACGACGACGCCTTCTTTGTAAGACACGGAATGCGCGTTATCGAGCGAGGCAGACATCAGTTTGATATGAGAAACGAGAAGGTGCGCGCTCATCTTACCTCTATAATTGACCGACTTGTGGCCGATTACGGCATAGAATATTTCAAATTCGACTACAACATTGACGCCGGTGTGGGAACTGAGCGCAATTCCGACAGCTTTGGCGACGGACTTTACGAAAGCGGCTTAGCGGCGGTAAAATGGATAGACGAGCTTCAAGAGAAATATCCGAACCTCATTATAGAAAACTGCTCAAGCGGCGGTATGAGAGCCGATTATATGCAGCTTCAGCACTATTCAGTACAATCCACCACGGACGTTTGGGATAACAAATTTATGGTTCAGCTTGCGGCGGCAGCGCCCACGGGTGTGCTCCCCGAGCAGGCGTGCGTCTGGTGCTTGCCAAAAACCGAATTTTCGGATATGGAAATCGCATCTACCGTTGTAAACGCCATGTTCCGCCGTGTTCACCTCAGCGGAAAGACCGCATGGCTCTCGGATGGGCAAAAAGCAATGCTCCACGAAGGCATAAGGGTTTACAAGGCAACGAGACATCTTGTTGACAAGCTGACACCCTTCTATCCTCTCGGCATTCCGTCTGCGGATACCGACGCAAAACTGCAGTGCGCGGGCTTTAAGAACGACGAAAACTGCTTTGTCACTCTTACAAACTTGGGCGACGAGCAGACAATAAAAGTTCCACTCAACTTCACCCCTGAAAAAGCAGAGATTCTTTACCCCGCATCTATTCCCTGTCAAATCACAGCAGAGAAAAACGCTGTAAACGTATCACTTAAAACCAACCAAGCGGTGGTTATAAAACTAAAATAAAAAAAGAGCCTTACGGCTCTTTTTTTAAAGCATCTGTTGTCCGTTAATGTTTAGCTTGAAGCTCAAGCCGAGAAATTCGGCGGCTTTTCGGCACATTATCATGCGCCCGAGGAATATCTCAAAATAATCCATAACCGAGCTTATCGAGCTGTCGATATCAAGGTACAGAGTTATCTCTTTTTTCTCCGTGTCTATCGATGTTTTTGACTCAACAACCGAATAATTGACTCTGTCGTGGATATCAAAGGTGGAAAAATCGGAATTTCTCACACGACTTCGGCGCACGTCGGTCTTGTCGGCAAGTATAAGCGCCGCCGCAACAGCGTTAACAGCCACTCCTGTACCCTCGTCGTGGTTTCCTATTGCCGTCACTACTGTGGAAATATCCTCCGCAGGCATATCCTTGTGGTCAAGAAGCCTGAACATCATCACCGCTCCGCTTTGGGAATGCTCGGCACGGTTAATAAGATTTCCTATATCGTGAGTAAAGCCCGCGATTCCCGCCAGCTCCACCTCACGCTCGGAATATCCAAGTGTTTTCAGTATGTGCATTGCCGTTTGCGCCACTTTGGTAACGTGGGCAAAGCTATGCTCGGTATATCCTATTGCGTCAAGCGCCTCGTCGGCTTTTTCAATGTAAACTCTTATAGCTTTATCGTTCTTTATATCTTCAAAAGTTATCATTTTTTACCTCCATGCGTTTATATATCTATTATAAACCATAAAAGAGAAAAAATCAATACCGTCAAGCAATAAAAATAAGGGGCTGAAATACAGCCCCTTGTATAAATTATAAATTAAACTACTCCCTGAGCCTTCATAGCCTCTGCAACCTTGATAAAGCCTGCGATATTAGCGCCTGCTACAAGGTCGTTGCCAAAGCCGTACTCATTTGCAGCCTTAACCGAGTTGTGGAAGATGTTGCTCATGATAGTCTTGAGCTTAGCGTCAACTTCCTCTGCGCTCCAGCTGTAACGCATAGAGTTCTGAGACATCTCAAGACCCGAAACGGAAACACCGCCCGCATTAACTGCCTTAGAAGGAGCAATGATTACGCCGTTAGCCTTAAGGTATGCAATAGCCTCGTTTGTTGTGGGCATGTTAGAAACCTCAACGTAGTACTTGAGACCGTTAGCAACCATCTGCTCAGCCTCAGCCATGTCAACCTCGTTCTGAGTAGCGCAAGGCATAAGAATGTCAGCCTTAACGCCCCAAGGCTTCTGACCCTTGAAGAACTGTACACCGAACTTGTCAGCGTAATCCTCAACGCGGTTACGACAAGAAGCACGCATCTCAAGCATATAGTCGATCTTTTCGGGAGTGCTTACTCCGTCGGGATCGTATACGTATCCGTCGGGACCGGAAATAGCGATAACCTTACCGCCAAGCTCTGTAACCTTCTTTACAGTACCCCAAGCAACGTTACCGAAGCCGGAAACAACAACAGTCTTACCCTTGATATCGTCGCCAAAGTACTTAAGCATCTCACAGGTGTAGTAAACTGCGCCAAAGCCTGTTGCCTCGGGACGGATAAGAGAACCGCCGTAAGGAATACCCTTACCTGTAAGAACGCCTGTGAACTCGTCGCGAAGTCTCTTGTACTGACCGAACATGTAACCAACCTCGCGCGCACCAACGCCGATGTCGCCTGCGGGAACGTCTGTGTCTGCGCCTATGTACTTCTGAAGCTCTGTCATAAAGCTCTGGCAGAAGCGCATAACTTCCATATCAGACTTACCCTGAGGATCGAAGTCAGCTCCGCCCTTACCGCCGCCCATGGGGAGAGAGGTAAGAGAGTTCTTGAAGGTCTGCTCAAAGCCAAGGAACTTCATAATGCTCTCGTTTACAGTGGGATGGAATCTGATACCGCCCTTGTAAGGACCGATTGCGCTGTTGAACTGAACTCTGAAACCGCGATTTACCTGAACCTTGCCGCTATCGTCAACCCACGGAACGCGGAACTTGATAATGCGCTCAGGCTCTACCATTCTTTCAACTACGCCGGACTCGATGTAATCGGGGCGAGCTTCAAGAACGGGCTCAATAGATTCAAGAACTTCCTTAACAGTCTGATGGAACTCAGGCTCGTTGGGATTTCTCTTGATAACTCTATCAAGAAGATCATTAAGATATTGCATTTTAAAACTCATGTGTTTGTCCTCCGAAAAAACAAAATTACATTATATATTTTATCACTTTTTGAGATTTATGTCAATATAAATTTTGACATTTTTTGTAATTTCAAGGACTTTAATATAGTAATATGCTACAAAACTGATATTTTTTTAACATTTTGTGTAAAAATCAAACATAGCCGGGGCATATCCTCTACAAATCTGCGGCATAGACAAATAGCTTGTGTATTTTCCATCATCTTGTTTTCCAAGCTTCGAAGGAATTGCCCTATACCAATTCACGGACAATGATAACTCTGCATCACAAACTTCTCGCAACAATCCGTATTTTCCGTAATCACCAATATCACCAATATAATTATCTTGCATAGTTTAGCCACTTTGAAGTTTATTCTTCTGTAATTACCCTAAATTTAATATCCCCCGTATCAGTAATGACTTCGCATTTGCCGCCTATAAGTGATTTGGGTACGTCGACTCTGCCGGTATCGGTTTCTGCGAAAAATATTTTATCGGAAAGCAAAGTTCCGGTAATATCGCCCGTGTCGGTTTTAATCCAAAGCTCAGCGGCGTCGCAGCGGTCTAATTTAACGTCGCCCGTGGTTCTTTCTATAGAAAGCTTTTCTGAAGCGACGGTGTTTATCAAAAGCATTTCCCCCGTATTTCCTTTAGAAGTAAGGTTTTTACAGGCTACGTCTTGCAAGCTTGCTTCCCCGGTGGAAACGCCAATTGCGATATTTTCGGAGCACTCCGCGCCCGTAACAACAATTTTTCCTGTGGTAACGCTAAAATCCATTGAGCTTGCTGACACGTTTTCCACTTTGATATTGCCCGTACTCGTCTTTAATTTCATTTCGTTCAAGGCAGAGGCGCGGTTTACTATATCTCCCGTGGTTGTAGAAATATCAAAATTTTTAAATTTAAAAGCTTCCGAAATTTCCACGTTGCCCGTGCTGTTTTTTATTAAGAGATTTTCATACTCTTCTGCGGGAAGACAAATAGTAATTTTTGGGGACTTAAAGCATATCCCTATATATTCATACCACTTACGGCTGTCGGTAATCTCTATCGTAAGCGTTCCGTTTTTTACATTAACCGAATGCTTCAAGCCGCTCTGTTCAAAACAAGTAACGGAAGCTTTTTCCGCTTTGGTCGGCGATAACGTGATATCCGCCGTATTGGTCGCAATTGATATGCTTTGAAAATCAGACACTTCATAATTATTTGTTTCATATTTAACCGTAGAAAGCTTAGAAAAATCCCATTTTACCATTGCAAGGACACCTCCCAAAATTACTATACCCACCAATATAAGAGCGGTGAAAATAACAAGCCATATTTTTGCAGTCTTACTCATTACGCTTTCTCCTTTTCACAAACGCCATTAACCTTACATTATATATCATATCGCCAAGTGACTTTTTTGTCAATAGTTTTTATAAAATTGCAAATATATGCAAAAAAGACGAGCTATAAGCTCGTCTTTAAGACTTCGAACGTCCATTGAAAACCGAAGAAAGCTAATTGGAAGTGTAGAAATGAAACTCAAGTATTTCGTTTTGAACTAAAAGTTCAAGCCATCGGTCTATTAGTATCGGTCAGCTAAATACATTACTGTACTTACACCTCCGACCTATCAAACTTGTAGTCTACAAGTGACCTCTCACAGCTTTAAGCTGTTGGGATATCTAATCTTGA
>JAZKYO010000146.1:0-3130 GCA_045612185.1 Eubacteriales bacterium | reverse complement strand
AGTTACTTACTGTCTCTCGTCCTTTTTCTTTTTGAGAAAGGAGCGTCAAAAGAAAAAGGACCAAAAAGAAAAACCGCGGTGCGCCTGCGGGCGCGGGCGGTCGCTTTTTGAAAAAAGCTCCGCAAAAACTTTTCTCGAGGGCTGCTGTGCGAACAACTCCCCCACAAACTACAATTTATTTATCAAAAAAGAGCAGTTGAAAAATCGCAAAAACTATGCTATAATATAAAGGAAATTCCGCGAAAGGAGGTAGGGGCATGAGAAAAAAGATTACAGTCGGAATATTGGCGCACGTTGACGCGGGCAAAACCACGCTTTCGGAGGCGTTGCTTTTTCTGTCGGGCAAAATCCGCAAGCAAGGGCGGGTTGACCACAAAAACACATACCTCGATTCATACGCGGTAGAACGCGAGCGAGGTATTACTATTTTCTCCAAGCAGGCGCGTTTTTCAAGCGAAAACTGCGATTTCATTCTGCTTGACACCCCCGGACACGTGGATTTTTCCGCCGAGGCTGAGCGCACGCTCGCTATGCTTGATTACGCCATTCTCGTAATCAGCGCCCCCGACGGAGTGCAAAATCACACTCGCACGCTGTGGCAGCTTCTCGAAATTTACAACGTACCTACCTTCATTTTCGTCAACAAAACCGACATATGCACGAGACTACGGGAAGACCTGGAAGAGGAGCTTTCAAAATCGCTTTCCAAAAGCTGCGTGGGATTTCGCGAGGCGGACACAAAGCAGGAGCTTGACGAAAGGCTGGCTTTGGTGGATGAAAGCGCCCTTGAAAGCTTTCTCGCGGGCGAGACTATCGACGACAGCGACATTGCCGAGCTTATCAGCCGCCGCAAGCTCTTCCCTTGCTTTTTCGGGTCGGCTCTCAGGCTTGACGGAATAGATTTTTTGTTGCAAACAATAGACAAAACCGTACTTGAGCCCGTCTATCCAAACGACGGCTTTGGGGCAGCGGTTTACAAAATTTCTCGTGCGGCTTCCACGCGCCTCACCTACATGAAAATAACAAGCGGAAGACTGTCGGTGAGAGACGAAATCCGCTACGTCACCCCCTTAGGGCAATCTGTGAGCGAAAAGGTGGGGCAAATCAGGCTTTATTCAGGCGAAAAATTCGAGCAGGTCGAAAGCGTTTCCGCGGGCGAGATATGCGCGGTCTGCGGACTTAGCGCAACCTACGTTGGTCAAGGACTGGGACTTGAGCCCAACTCGGGCAAGCCTGTACTTGAGCCTGTGCTTTCCTACGCCATAAAGTTGCCGGAGGGCTGCGATCCGATTCTCTATTTTCCCAAGCTCAAAGAGCTTGAGGAGGAGGAGCCGTCCTTGCACCTCTGCCGCAACGAAAACCTAAAGCAGATTGAGGCTCGCCTGATGGGCGACATTCAGATAGACTTACTAAAGCGCCTCATTTCCGAGCGTTTTTCCATTGACTGCGAATTTGAGTCGGGCAGAATCCTCTACAAAGAAAAGCCCGCCGCCAAGACAGTTGGCGTAGGTCATTTCGAGCCGCTTCGTCACTACGCCGAGGTTCAGCTTCTTATTGAGCCCGCTCCCGAGGGTTCGGGGTTGATTTTTGACACCCGACTCTCCGAAAACTCGCTTGACACAAACTGGCAGAGGCTTATTCTATCGCACCTTTATGAAAAGGAGCATCGCGGAACGCTTATCGGCGCGCCGCTGACAGACGCCAAAATCACTCTTGTGGCGGGCAAGGCGCATCTTAAGCACACCGAGGGCGGCGACTTTCGCGAGGCAACCTACCGAGCCGTCCGCCAAGGACTTATGAAAGCGGGATGCGTAATTCTTGAGCCATACTACAAATTCAGGCTGGAGCTGCCAAACGAAAACATCGGGCGAGCCATGTCCGACCTCCAGGCAAAATTTGCCGAATTTGAGATAGAGTCGTCGAACGGCGAGCAAAGCCTTATCGTGGGGCGCGCTCCCGTTTCGGAGCTTATTGACTACGCGCGGGAGGTAATTTCGTTCACCCGCGGAAAAGGCAGACTTTCCTGCGTAACCGACGGATATCATCCTTGCCACAACTCTGAGGAGCTGATTGCGGTGGCAGGATATGACCCCGAGGGCGACCTTGAAAACACTCCCCACTCGGTATTCTGCGCCCACGGCGCAGGCTTTGTGGTCCCTTGGAATGAGGTCGATGCCCACAAGCATCTTGACGCGGGCGTTCAGCTCTCCTCAGCCGAGGCGATAATACCTAAGGTTTCCTCACTTTCCAAAAAGTACAAGCTTTCAAACGAGGAGCTTGAGGCAATAATGCTCCGTGAGTTCGGACCTATCAGGCGCAAGCAGTACAGCGAGCCGAAGGTCAACTCGGCAGGCGTCTCCAAGCCGCCGAGAAAAAAGCCTTTGCTTCCTCAAAAAAAGATGATTCTTATAGACGGCTACAACGTCATTCACTCTTGGGAGCTTTTGAAGGAGACGGCAAAATTCAGCCTCGAAAAGGCGCGCGAGGAGCTGATGGACATTCTCAGCAACTACGTCGCCTACACCAAGGTTGAAGCGGTGCTGGTCTTTGACGCGTATCTGGTCAAGGACGGCGCCGGCTCGGAGTTTACTCACGACGGATACAGCGTGGTATACACAAAGGAAAATCAGACCGCCGACGCTTATATTGAAAGAATTATGGCAGAGCTTGGTCCAAACTACAACGTGACCGTTGTTACCGACGACAGGCTGTTGCAATTCTCTGCCGTTCACTCGGGCATTCTCAGAATGACGTCAGAGGAATTTTTCGATGACGTAACCAGAATCGGCAATCAGATAACTGCCCTCATTCGTAAGCTTTCGGAAACCACGTAAGACGACGGTTGTCCTCGCCGCACCTGCGGTGGGCCTATGCGCTTTGCGGTTCACGATTTAAGGATTGTGCGAACAACTCGCACGCAATACGAAAACCGCCGTCTAAACAACGGCGGTTTTCTTTATAGCAAACAGAACGATAAATTGGTGTTTGGCGGTATGTTAGCACATATCATTGTAGGGACCGGCGTCCTCGACGGTCCATTTGGCACAAATGAAATTTGCATCGCTATGTATAACAAATTTAATTGATATAACAACCATTTTGTTTGATATTTTAATTGTGTTTGCATGGA
>JAZKYO010000145.1:0-4787 GCA_045612185.1 Eubacteriales bacterium | reverse complement strand
ACGTGAGTTTCGATGATGGGATCGAGCTCCTCGATAACGATCACACGGTCGTATTTAGCCGCGAAATCTGCGATAAGCTTCTTCGGCAGGGGATTTACCATACCGAGCTTCAGGTAGGAAGCGGTGTCGCCGAATGCCTCGAGAGCGTAGCAGAAGGAAGGACCTGCGGTAATGATACCGATCTTCGCGCCTGCGTTTTCGATAACCTTGTTGAAGGGGCAGTTCTCTGCGAATTCAGCAAGCTCTGCAAGTCTCTTTTCCACAACAACGTGTCTGCCGCGAGCCATAGCGGGCATCATAACGTGCTTGGGAATATTCTTTTCGTAGGGCTTAAGAGCAACCTCCTCGCGCTCGCAAAGCTCAACAAGACTCTGGGAGTGAGAAACGCGGGTGGATAGTCTGATGAACATAGGGGTGTCATACTTTTCCGAAAGCGTGTAAGCAAGCTTTGTGAATTCCTTGCATTCCGAGGAATCCGCAGGCTCAAGCATAGCTATTTTGGAAGCCTTTGCGTAGTGACGGGAGTCCTGCTCGTTCTGTGAGGAGTGCATTCCGGGGTCGTCTGCCACGCAGAACACAAGACCGCCGTTAGCGCCTATGTAGCTTACGGTAAAAACGGGGTCAGCCATTACGTTGAGACCTACGTGCTTCATACAGCTCATAGCTCTTGCACCGCCGATAGAAGCGCCAATGGCAACCTCAGCCGCCACCTTTTCATTTGGTGACCACTCGGCATAGATTTCATCGTATTTTACGATTTCTTCGGTTATTTCGGTACTGGGAGTACCGGGGTAAGAGGCAACGACGGTAACGCCTGCCTCATACGCGCCGCGCGCAACGGCGGCGTTTCCAAGCAAAAGTTTTTTCATTTTATGTCTCCTTATTTTATCTCGTTCTGTTGTGCGACAACGCTTTCACCGCAGTAGATGGAGCGAAGCTTGGGCTTTTCTATCTTACCCGTGGGGTTTCTGGGAACGTCGGCAAAAATAATCTTGCGGGGGCGCTTGTATCTGGGCATGTCGAGGCAGAAGTCCTGAACATCTTCCTCTGTAAGCTCCATGCCTTCCTTGACCTGAATAATTGCCGTAGCTATTTCACCCAATCTCGCGTCGGGGAGACCGATAACCGCTACGTCGCTTATTTTTTCGTGCTTGCGGAGGAAGTCCTCTATCTGAACCGGGTAGAGGTTTTCGCCCCCCGAAATGATAACGTCCTTCTTTCTGTCAACCAGATAGATAAATCCGTCCTCGTCCTCCTGCGCCATGTCACCCGTAAAGAGCCAGCCGTCACAGAGAACGTCGGCGGTAGCCTTTTCGTCCTTATAGTAAGCGGTCATAACGCCGGGGCCCTTTACCGCAAGCTCGCCAACCTCACCGCGCGCCACGGTGTTTCGGTATTCGTCAACAATCTTGGTTTCCCAGCCAAAGCCCGCCTTGCCGATGGCTCCAACCTTGTGCTCGTTTTCAACTCCAAGGTGAACGCAACCGGGCCCTATGGACTCAGAAAGTCCGTAGTTGGTGTCGTAGGAGTGGTTGGGGAAGTATTGCTTCCAACGCTTGATAAGAGAGGGGGGAACGGGCTGAGCGCCTATGTGCATAAGTCTCCAGCGCGAAAGGTCGTAGTCGTCAAGCTTGATGTCGCCGCGCTCAATGGCGTCAAGAATATCCTGAGCCCACGGAACGAGCAGCCATACTATTGAGCATTTTTCGTCCGAAGCGGTTTTGAGAATCCACTCTGGCTTGATGCCTTTGAGAATAACCGCCTTGCCGCCCACGAGAAATGAGCCGAACCAGTGCATTTTCGCGCCGGTGTGGTAAAGGGGCGGAATGCAGAGGAACACGTCGTCCTTGGTTTGCGAGTGGTGATTCTGCTCGGTCATAGCGGCGTGCATAAGGCTTCTGTGCTTGTGAATGATAGCCTTGGGGAAGCCGGTTGTTCCCGATGAGAAGTAGATAGCCGCATCATCGTCGTCAGTAAGCTTTATCATGGGGCTTTTTGACGAGCAGTAGGAAACGAGGTTATCGTAGCTTTCTGCAAAGGTGGGGCAGTCGTCACCCACGTAAAGCCAGGTCTTTATGCGCTTTACCTTGTGGCAAATCTGCTCAACGCGTCCGGTAAACTCGGGACCGAAAACGATGAAATCCGAGTCCGAGAGGTCAAGGCAGTATTTTATTTCGTCTGCCGCGTAGCGGTAGTTAGGCGGAACCGCCATTGCACCGGTTTTGAGGATTCCGAAGTAGATGGGAAGCCACTCTATGCAGTTCATAAGCAGGATAGCCACCTTGTCTCCCTTTTTTACACCTCTGGTAAGAAGAAGATTAGCGAAGCGGTTGGCTTTTTTGTTGAACTCTCCCCAGGTGATTTCCTTGCGGTACGCCTCGTTGGGGTTAGACTCGATAAGCGAATACTCGCGCCATGTCATACGAGTCTGGTTTTCAAGCTGTGGATTTATCTCCACGAGACTGACATCTGTGGGATAAAAATCCGCGTTTTTCTGTAAAATTTCTGTAATTGGCATGCTTTTTATATTCCTTTCAAAAACTCATAAAGTCAAAGGCACGGTCTGACGTACCTTTGACTGAAAATTGGTTATTGAGCGTTATTTTCCAAGTGATTCCTTAGACTCCACTATTACCTCTTTGTGATAGCATTCAAACATAGCGTCCACGTCTTCTGCCTTTTGCTTGGGAGTAAAGAGGCTTACGATGGGAACGATTACGAGACCACCAAGCATAGCAATTACGCCGCTGTTGATGGGCGACTGAAGAATAGCGGGGAAGGCGGGTCTGAACAGCATATTGCCTACCATAAGCACTGTGCCGAAAGCAAAGCTTGCCCAGCAAGCCGCTTTTGTGATCTTCTTTGAGTACAGACCGTAAAGGAAGGGAGCGAGGAATGCGCCCGCGAGAGCGCCCCAGGATATGCCCATCATGTCGGCTATGTATCCAAGCTTATCCTTGTTGATAGCGATGACCGCGGAGATAACGATGAATACAACTATAAGAGCTCTCATGACCAATACCTGCTTTTTCTCGGACATTTTCTTGATCATATGACCCTTGATCATGTCAAGCGTAAGCGTGGAGCTTGAAGTGAGAACAAGTGAGGAAAGAGTGGACATGGAAGCCGAAAGAACCAGCACTATGACCACGGCGATTACAATGGTGGGAAGATTCTCAAGCATCGTGGGAACTATAGCGTCAAATCCACCCGCGGGAGTTCCGTTTTGGACGTCAAGCTTGTCTGAGAAAAGTCTTCCGAATCCACCGAGGAAGTAGCAACCGCCTGCTACGATAACGGCAAAGACGGTAGAAATTATAGTGCCCTTATTAATGTCTTTCTCGCTCTTGATAGCGTAGAACTTCTGAACCATCTGAGGAAGTCCCCAAGTGCCGAGAGAGGTAAGAATGACTACAAAGAGAAGATTGAGCGGGTCGGGACCGAAGAAGGAGTTAAATGCTCCGGGAGCGGCGCCTTCAATCTCAACGGCGGCCAGACCGTTAAGAGCTTCAATAAATCCGCCCTGAGTATTAAGCACAGCGGCAATGACCATGACTATGCCCACAAGCATGATAATGCCCTGAATAAAGTCGTTTATAGCCGTAGCCATATATCCGCCCGCGATTACGTAAATACCGGTAAGTACCGCCATAACTACAACGCAAAGGTTGTAGCTGATTCCGGGAAAAGCCATTGAGAAAAGTCTGGAAAGACCGTTGTAAAGCGAGGCGGTGTAGGGAATAAGGAAGATGAATACGAGAACCGAAGCCGCTATTTTAAGTGCGGGGCTACCAAAACGCTTGCCGAAAAATTCGGGCATGGTGGAGCTTTCAAGATGCTGGCTCATAAGTCTTGTGCGTCTGCCGAGGATTACCCAGGCAAGAAGCGAGCCGAGCAAAGCGTTTCCTATACCTATCCAAGTGGAAGCAATTCCGAATTTCCAACCAAACTGACCCGCATATCCCACAAAGATTACCGCGGAGAAATAAGACGTACCGTAAGCGAAGGCCGTAAGCCAAGGACCAACCGAGCGACCACCCAGCACGAAGCCCGAAACGTCGGTGGAATGCTTTCGGCAGTATAAACCGACAGCAACCATAACGCCAAAAAAGATAACTAACAACGCAATTTTTAAAAACATGAAAATACTACCTTTCTTTTTTGGGGCAACAAAAAACGCCCCTGAATTAAATTCAGAGGACGAGAATATTCCCGTGGTACCACCTCAGTTCGCCGATTTCTTACGGAATCGACCTTGACGGGCGCAATTACACCCCTGTCCTATAACGGGAACGCCCGTGGCAGCCTACCGGGAAATGAGCTTTCGGTGCCCTGCTCGCAGAAGGTATTCATTCACTCTCTTGCCATTGTCTCGCATCAACCGACAACTTTCTGTAAGCTTTTGGAGAGAACTACTTATTTCTGCTCAAACGCATTTGATGTGCATATTTTATCACATTAAAGCGGTAAAGTCAATAGTTTTTTGAAATTTTTTTATTTAATTTCAAGTTTTTTTAAAATTTCACGTCGCTTTTTTGTTAACGGCTTGACAAAAGCAAAACGAACAAATTGCGGCGGCTTATATTTGTTATTGAAGCCAAATGGATGGGAACAAACAGAAATTGTAGTTTGTGGGGGAGTTGTTAGCACAGCAGCCACGAGGAGCCCCCACCGGCGAGGTGGCGCCAGTCAAGGGCGCGTAGCCCTTGTCGCTCGTCGCAACGAGCGAAACTCTCAATCGGCGTCTTTCTTTTTTGGTCCTTTTTTCTTTCGCGCCTACTTATCCG
>JAZKYO010000144.1:0-4443 GCA_045612185.1 Eubacteriales bacterium | reverse complement strand
TTCGGATAAGTAGGCGCGAAAGAAAAAAGGACCAAAAAAGAAAGACGCCGATTGAGAGTTTCGCTCGTTGCGACGAGCGACAAGGCTTACTCAGCCTTGACTCGAGCCACCTCGCCGGTGGGGGCGCCACGTGGCTGCTGTACGAACACACCGACAAACTACAATTTATACGTGCATAATAAATTTAAGGAGCTATCTGTTTAATGAGACAGCCCCTTTGTTTGAATTTCAAGCAAAATTTGCGCGGAAACATAGCATTTTAGCCTCTCCCTCTTGATTTCTCGCGCGCGGTGTGGTATAATGTACTATCTATTTGCGGTAGCGTAAGCGGGCTCGAACCGATTCGAATTCACTTAAGCTACGCCGTAAAAGCTAAAGGCGCAAACGCGCCGCCATTTGAAAACGGAGAGCAAAATGTACAAAATAGTTGAAAAAAAGATTTTAAATCCCACGGTAGTGCAACTCAAAATTGAAGCACCGCTTGTGGCAAACAAGGCAAAGCCCGGTCAGTTTATCATTCTGCGCGTGGACGAAAGCGGAGAGCGAATCCCCCTCACCGTTGCGGGCGTAGACAAAAAAGCGGGCACGGTCAAAATAATTTATCAGATAGTAGGCTCAACCACCGAAAAGCTCGCGCATAAGGAAGAAGGCGAGTATTTGCAGGACTTTGTCGGTCCTCTCGGCGTGGCTACTCACCTTGACGGACTTAAAAAGGTCTGCATCGTGGGCGGCGGCGTAGGCTGCGCCATTGCTATGCCCATTGCCGAGGCTCTTCACGAGATGGGCGCAGACGTTACAAGCATCATCGGCTTCAGAAACAAAGATTTGCTTATCCTTGAAGATGAATTCAGAGCTTGCTCAAACACTCTCAGAGTTATGACCGACGACGGCTCTTACGGCGAGCGCGGCAACGTAACTCTCCCCCTTAGGGAAATGCTTGAGGGCGGTGAAAAATTCGATATGATAATCACCATAGGTCCGCTTATCATGATGAAATTCGTGGTGGAGACGGCGCGTCCCTTCGGCACTCCCGTAACCGCGTCCATGAACCCCATTATGATTGACGGAACGGGAATGTGCGGCGGTTGCCGCCTGACTCTCAACGTCGACGGCAAAAAGGTGACCAAATTCGCCTGCGTGGACGGCCCCGACTTCAACGGCTACGAGATAGACTTTGACGAGGCTATGTCGCGCGGAAGAATGTACTACGGCTTTGAGCGCCACGCCCATGAGGCGACCTGCAATCTCTTTAAAAAGGAGGCGCATTGAAATGGCAAAGGCTAACATGAGCTTAACGAGAAACGCAATGCCCACGCAAGCCCCCGCGGCGCGCGCGCGCAATTTTGACGAGGTTGCGCTTGGCTACTCGGAGGAGCAGGCGATAGACGAAGCAAACAGATGCTTAAATTGCAAAAACATGCCCTGCGTTGACGGCTGTCCCGTTAAAATACATATTCCCGAATTCATTTCCAAGATAAAAGAAGGCGACTTTGAGGGCGCTTATCAGGTCATTACGAAATCCTCATCGCTCCCCGCCGTTTGCGGCAGAGTTTGCCCGCAGGAGACTCAGTGCGAGTCCAAATGCGTCCGCGGAATAAAGGGCGAGTCGGTGGGCATCGGACGTCTTGAAAGATTTGTTGCCGATTGGCACAACACCTTCAGCACCGAAACACCCGCATCTCCGGAAAGCAACGGTCACAGAGTTGCAATTGTCGGCTCGGGTCCCTCGGGACTTACCTGCGCGGGCGACCTTGCCAAAAAGGGCTACGATGTAACGGTTTTCGAGGCGCTTCACACTGCGGGCGGCGTGCTTGTTTACGGTATTCCCGAATTCCGTCTGCCCAAGGCAATCGTGGCAAAGGAAGTAGACACACTTAAGGCGCTTGGCGTAAAGATAGAAACCAACGTTGTCATCGGAAAGACGCTGACGGTTGACGAGCTGTTTGAGCGCGGCTTTGAGGCGGTGTTTATCGGCTCCGGCGCGGGACTCCCCAACTTTATGGGTATCCCCGGCGAGGCGTACAACGGCGTTTACTCGGCAAACGAGTTCCTTACCAGAAGCAACCTTATGAAAGCCTATCTCGACAGCCCCGACACCCCCATTATGAAGGGCGGCAAGGTAGCGGTTGTCGGCGGAGGAAACGTGGCAATGGACGCGGCAAGAACCGCGCTCCGTCTCGGTGCTGACAAGGTTTATATAGTTTACAGACGCTCTATGGAAGAGCTTCCCGCAAGACGCGAGGAGGTTGAACACGCCGAGGAGGAAGGAATTGAGTTCCGTCTCCTTTGCAACCCCACCGAGATTCTTGGCTACAAGAACCCCGACGACCCGAGAGACCCCAAAAACAACTTCGTTACGGGTATGCGTTGCGTGAGAATGGAGCTTGGCGAGCCCGACGAGCGCGGAAGACGACGCCCTGTGGAAATTCCCGACAGCGAATTTACCATTGACGTTGACACCGTTATTATGTCCATCGGCACTTCCCCCAACCCGCTTATCAAGTCCACCACCGAGGGGCTTGAAGTCAACCGTTGGGGCGGAATTGTGGTAAACGAGGACGGACTTACCTCCAGAAACGCAGTTTACGCGGGCGGTGACGCGGTTACAGGCGCGGCAACCGTAATCTCGGCAATGGGCGCGGGCAAAACCGCCGCCAAAGCTATTGACGAGTATTTAAGCAAATAACCGCTCTGCAAAAATACCGGTTTTAAAAAATCCCGAATTCTATTGCAAAATCCTTTACAGTGTGGTAGAATATAGGAAATCAGCATTTAATCAGGAGTTTAAATTTATGGAAACTAAAAGAAGTTCGTTTACAGGAAAATTGGGCTTCGTGCTGGCGGCGGCAGGCTCGGCGGTCGGTCTGGGTAACATCTGGAGATTCCCCTACCTTGCGGCTCAGTACGGCGGCGGGATTTTCCTCTTAGTCTATATCGCGCTCTCGGTAACCTTCGGCTTTGCGCTTATGGTCGCTGAAATCGCAATAGGCAGAAAAACACAAATGAGCGCCATCGGCGCTTTCAAGGCACTTGACAAGCGTTTCTCATTCGTGGGCTGGCTCGCCTCTATCGTGCCTATCATAATCCTGCCCTACTACTCGGTTATCGGCGGTTGGGTTATGAAATATTTCTTCGGCTTCGTGACGGGTGACGCCGCAAACATGGCAAATCCCTCCTACGGCGGCGAGGGCGTAAGCTTCTTTGGCAATTACGTCTCTTCTACCGCAAATGCGTGGGACGTTTGCGAGCCCCTACTTTGGTTCTTCCTCTTTATCGCCCTTACTGCTGTCGTCGTGCTTTTCGGCGTAAATAAGGGTATTGAAAAGGTAAGTAAGGTAATGATGCCCACGCTGGTCATACTCATCGCGTTTATCGTTATCTACACACTATGCACCATGGACGGCGCACTTGAAGGCTTGGTTTACTACATCAAGCCCGACTTCTCCAAGTTCTCAATCAAAACCGTGGTTGCGGCTATGGGGCAGCTCTTCTACTCCATGTCGCTGGCTATGGGTATTATGATAACCTTCGGCTCTTATATGAAAAAGGAAATCAGCATCGAGAACTCCACAAAAAACATCGAGATTTTCGACACGGGTATAGCGTTCCTCGCAGGTCTTATGATTATCCCCGCGGTTTACTCCTTTGGCGGCGAGGCTATGCTCTCCAGGAGCGGCCCCGGTCTTATGTTTGAGGCGCTTCCCAGAATCTTTGAGTCAATGCCTCTCGGCTGGCTTGTAGGCGCGGCGTTCTTCCTTATGGTGTTCTTTGCGGCGCTCACCTCCTCTATTTCGCTTATGGAAACTATCGTTTCGATATTTATGGATAAGGCTAAAATGGGACGCAAAACCGCCTGCTTTACGGTTCTTGGCATAAGCCTTGTGCTTGGCGCGTTCTCGGCGCTCGGATTCAACGTTTGGGGCTCGTTCAAGATTCTCGGACTCCAGATTCTCGACTTCTTCGACTTTATCAGTAACAACGTAATAATGCCCCTCGTAGCTCTTGCAACCGCCATTCTCGTAGGCTTTATCCTTAAGCCCAAGACGGTTATCGACGAGGTAGAGCTTGAGGGTAACAAATTCAAGTTCAAGGCTATGTTCTCGGTAGTGATAAAATACGTCGCTCCCGTCTGTCTTGTAATTATCCTCGTGTCCTCAGTTCTCAGTGCGTTTGGAATTATAAAAATATAACGTGCTTAACGCTTAAAAATTATAACCCGCAAGCTTTACAGCTTGCGGGTTTTTGTGATTGATGTTTTCAAATTGTAGTTTGTGGGGGAGTTGTTCGCACAGCAGCCCTGCCAGAAAAGTTTTTGCGGAGCTTTTTTCAAAAAGCGACCGCCCGCGCCCGCAGGCGCTCGGCGTCTTTTCTTTTTGCGCGCTTTTTCTTTTTACGCCTCTTTATCTAAAAAGAAAAAGCGCAAGAGACAGTAAGTAACTATTA
>JAZKYO010000143.1:0-20799 GCA_045612185.1 Eubacteriales bacterium | reverse complement strand
TTTTCGTCAAGAGTGTTGTCGCGAATGCTTCCGCCGTTCATGGTAAGGGTCGCACCGCCGTACATGTAGATAGCCGAGCCGTCGTCGCCCTTGACCGAGTTGCCTACAATGTTCACGTTGTTCAGTGTTGCGTATGCGCCTCCCTCGATGTAAAGGCCGCCGCCCTCGCTGTTGCTGTAGCCGCCCTTGATGGTACCGTCGTTGATGATAACGTCGGCGTTATCGTTGATAAAGATAACTTCACCGTCGTCCTCGGCCGAGGTAAGACCGCGGTCAATTGTGTGACCGTTCATATTTATCATTACCTTTGCGTCTGCGGGAACATAGATGGTGTCGTTGTCAAAGCCGGCGCCGTTCCAAATCTCATCGGTGAACTCACCGTCGTCGTTGGCTTCCCAGTCGGCATAGAGGTCAACTACAATGCGTGTGTAGTTATTCTCTCTCATTTCGTATTTGTCACCGGCAATCTCCATAGCATCGTTCCAGCCGTCTTGAAAATTATCGTAATCGCCAATGACCTTGGGCTCTTCTCCGCGCCTTTCTGCAACTACGCGAAGCACGGTAGGTCCGGCGGCAAAAGCGGTGACAGAGAGCGCGCTTGCCATCAAGCAAATCGTTACAAGAATTGCTAAAATTTTCTTCATAGGTAAATTTCCTTTCTCTTTTTGTGAGTTTTTTACTGTTGTATCCCCATTTTAGCACACGGGGCGTTACAAATGTGTTACAAATAAGGGGAGATTTTAAAAAAATTCAAAATTTTTTAAAATGTGCAGAATTTTTTCTGCACCTTTTGTATGTAGTTAATTATTCTTCGTCTTCGGTTTCTGCGTTGTTCACCGTTGTGTGAACGAGCTTCTTTTTTAAGGAGAGTGTAACACCCATACCCGCAACAGAAACAACCAAAGCGAGGAACGCAACGATCATTGTAAGCGAGCCTTCGCCAAAGATGGAGGCGTACATTGCTTTGCCGGGAGTTCCGTTACCGAAAACAATATACTCCTTATTGTTAAACGTGGAATCACCGAGCTTGCATTCGATCATTGCCAAAGTTCCCTTTGTCTCCACTAAAATCTCAGGTATAGTTGTATCAGGCGCATTGTTACCAAGGATACATCCCGCCATATTTACCTTTTGGCTGTCATTGTTAACTGAGATAACTCTGGAGGCGTTGTCGGTAATCGTAACGCGTTGGATATCGGCAACGGAATCCTCCATCTCGAACAATGTGTCAGCGTTGTTTCCGGTGATCTTACCGACCTTCATGGTCAGGCGGCTGTCCTCAAGATAAAACAGACGCGCGTTTTCACTGCCGTGTTCCACGTTGCTCGCAGCGTTATTAGTAAAATCGGTGTTGGTAATAGTAATCTTGGAGTCATAGGCAGCAATAACAGAATCTGCGTTTCTGTGTGATTCCAAAGCCGCCGCATTTCCCGATACAATACATTCATTCATTGTTACGGTACTATCCTCAGCATAGATTGCCACCCCCTGCGCAGAGCCGTCAATCGTATTGTTATCGCTCACAGTTACTTTGTTAAGTATTACCGTAGCATCATTTACATACAGCGCGCCGTAGGAATGAATTTTGATGTTAAAAAGACCCGCATAGGCGCCTAAGAAGTTATTGGAAATGCTTCCTCCATTCATAATCAGAGTGGCTTTGTCGTACACGGCAATACCAGCGCCATCGTCTGCCGTAACAGAGTTGTCATCAATGTTTACATTGTTCAGTATGACATTGGCTTTTTCACATATATGAATACCGCCTGCTCCGTTATCACTCCAACCGCCGGTGAAGGTACCGTCGTTAATAATAACGTCGGCATTCTCAGCAATATATATAACCGAACCGTCAGCCTCGTCACAGGTAAGACCGCGGTCGATTGTGTGTCCGTTCATATTAAGAGTGACTCTTGCATCTGCAGGAATATAGATGGTTCTCCACTTAAAGCCATCGCCTTGCAAAATATCGTCAGTGAACCAGCCGTCATCTGCGGTCCAGTCTACCCAAAGGTCAACGACAATACGGTCGTAGTTGTTATCTTCCATCTCGCTCGAACTTCCGGCAATGTCCATAGCGGCGTTCCAACCGTCATCCAACTCCGAATATTCATCAATGACTTCGAAGGTGTCGTCTTCTTTCAGCGCTCTTACGCTAATAACAACTTCTTTGAAAAGGTCGGGGACGGCAAACACAGGAACACAGAGTACGCTTGCCATCATACAAAGAGTCATAATAACTGCAATAAATTTTTTCATAATATCTTCCTTTCTTGCTTTGATGATACATTTTGTATCATTTTTTATTGCTACGCCCTTATTTTAACACACGGAGCGTTACAAATGTGTTACAAATAAGGGGAGATTTTAAAAAAAATAAAATAATTTAAAAAGGTGCAGAAAAAATTCTGCACCTTTTGTATGTAGTTAATTATTCTTCGCCTTCTGCATTATTTGCCGTTGTGGGAACGAGTTTCTTTTTCAAGGAGAGTGTAACTCCCATACACGCAACAGAAACACCCAGAGCGAGAATCGCAACGATCATTGTAAACGAGCCCTCTCCGAAGATAGAGCCTACTCCTGCCACGCCATCAAAGGTAGCAAGGCTGCGATCGTTGAAGGTAGAATCGCCAAAATCACAATTCTCGAAATCAAGAGCGTTGTCCTCACCGAAAGCGAAGGTCTTATAAGAATTATCCGTGGAATTTCCGGAGAACGTGCAGTTCTTGAAGAAGCTTCCCTCGTCAGCCTCACCTCTGAATACGTTACCTGTTGTTCCCTCGAAGATAGTGTCGGTCACCTCAACAGCGCCGTAGTTGCAGAAGATAGCACTCGAGCTTGAGTTGTTGCGGAAGATCGAATTGCTGACTCTCACGATACCGCCCTGTATGTTTATCATGTCGGGGCCGTTGGGTACTTCTTTTGTACCGTTATCCTCAAACAAACAATTTCTGATATCAAATGAGCCGCCTTCTACGGAGATGACCGAAATGGGAGTCCAAATGTTATTTTTCGAATTTTTGTATCCGTTGTGCTTGAACGTACAGTTCTCCGCGATCACGTCACTGTCTTCCGAAAAGATTGCAACGCCGAAAGCTTGATCGTATCCCCTGAATATGTTGTCTGCGAATTCAACGTCTTTCAAATATGCCTTGGCATTGTTAAGATAAATTCCACCGCAAGACCATGCAACACCCATGTGCGAGCACCAAAGCGTGTTGTTCGAAACACTGCCGCCGTTCATGGTGAGGATAGCACCGTCGTAAGCCGCAATAGCCGCTCCGTCATCGTCGTCAACGGCATTTCCGATAAGATTTACGTTGTTCAGCGTTACTCTTGCGCCATCCTGGATGTGGATACCACCCGCACCGTTGTCGCTGTTACCGCCGCTGATTTTACCCATGGGAATGTTGCCGGGGTTTTCACTGGACTTGACGATAGTGTCGCCATCCTTGCCGCCGTTGATGGTAAGGTCAGCGTCAGATTTAACGTAGATAACCTCACCGCTATATTCATTGCTATCTCCAAGACCGCGGTCGATGGTGTGACCGTTCATGTTGATGGTCATTCTCGCGTCTGAGGGAATGGTGATAACGCCGTACTCCTTGGTGTTCCAATCTTCCCAAAGGTCAACGATAACACGCTCATAGTTGTCTGTCTCGGCGGCCTCTATTGCGAGATTCCAGCCGTACTCAAAGAATCGATGATAAGTAGTTTCCTCTGTGCCATCCTTGCAGAGCATGGTTACGCTGATTGCGGCGTCTTCTTTTTCAACACCGGAATAAATGACCTTGACGTAATCCTCATCCTCGACAGTTGTGTCTCCAAGAGTACAATCAAGGAATATAAGAGTATCCTCTTCATCCACCTCAACGTCGGGGCTGTTTTGGGCGTCAGCATTGTTGCCAAGAGTACATTCTACCATAGTAACCATTTCGTTGCCGTTGTCGACGTAGATGGTTCTGGATGCGTTGTCGGTGATAGTAACATGCTTAATATCCGCCTCGGAATCCTCAAAGCAGAAGATTTCGCCGGAGGTATTGCCTGTAATACTTCCGTTCTCCATGATCAGCTCGCTATCTTCAAAATAGAAGAGCTCTTCTCCCGCATTATTTGTAAAAGCGGAGTTAGTGATTGTAATTGAGCTTGCATTACTGTGAATTACGGTAGCAGAGTCAGGTTCGTTTTTCTTCTCAACGCCGTTTCCATCGAAGGTACAGTTTTTTATTACTACGTTACCGCTATCAGCAGAAATAGCGGCACCGTATGGAGCAATATTTCCCTTAAATTCAACGCCATCGAAAATTGCAGTACCCTCAACGTGTACGGCGCCGCCGTAGCTACTATAAGCCAAAGCATCGCCGGTGGCTCCGTTATTTTTGAAGCTACCGCCGTTCACGGTAAGGATCGAACCGGTTCCGACAAAAATTCCGCCACCGTCCCAACCGGAGTTATTATCAACAACGTTTACGTTGTTGAGCGTTACTCTGGCATCGTACTGGATATCAATAGCGCCTGCATCGCCGATATCTCCAAATCCGCCGGTGATAGTACCGTTGTTGATGATAACGTCGGCTTCATCGTCAATATACATAATCTCGCCGTTTGAAGTCATGGATTTAAGACCTCTGTTGATGGCGTGACCGCCTAAGTTGAGAGTTACCCTTGCCCCTTCGGGGATGTAGATGGTGTCGTTTTTAAAGCCGTCACCGTTGATCCAGTCGTCGGTGAACTCTTCGTTAACTGCGTTCCAGTCGGTGTAGATGTCAACTACAACACGGTCATAGGCATTTTTCTTCATCTCGTCCTCGTCGCCGGCAAGCTTCATAGCGGCGTTCCAGCCGTCCTCAAAGTTGGTGTAGCTGCCGATAACCACGGGAGCGGTCTTGCCTTTTACGATCGCGCTGATGGTAAGCACGTCGCTTGCGGCAAACGCGGTGACAGAGAGCGCGCTTGCAAGCAGGCAAATAGTCATAAGAATTGCTAAAAATTTCTTCATAGGTAAATTTCCTTTCTGCTTTTTTTGGAATTTTTTTACTGCTGTATCCCCATTTTAGCACACGGGGCGTTACAAATGTGTTACAAATGATGGGGAATTTCAAAACTTTAAGGGTTTAAGCAATTGTCTTTCGCACCGCTATGGCATATTTGACATATTCAAAAAAGACAGTAACCTCGACAGCAATGCTTAAAAACTCAGAGATATTATCATATTTGAAACCGTTATTTATGAAAGTAACAACGGGACTGATAAGGCTCAAGGAAGCGAGAACCAAAAGAATAATTCCCCAGACAATATGCCCCTTGGACGAGTTGGGTTTTTTAGCAATTCGCAAGCCCTTGATGCCTATGTAGATACTGGGTAACGTAAGCAACAGCGCGAACGAGAAAAGAAAGATCTTTGTAATAAGCAAAATGTTCTCCGGCGCTCCCTCCGGGATTGTGGCATTATTGAGTTCACCAAACAACAGCTCGCACACGATCTGAAGCATAGAAACCCCAGCCAAAACCAGCACTACAATGGACGATAATTTTAAATTTTTTCTTGTTTGTTCCATGTTTTTTCTCCTCAAAATGGTTTTTGTGCAATAATTTTAACACAGAGGGCGTTACAAATGTGTTACAAATGATGGGGATTTTAAAAAAATAAAAAATTTTTTTAAAGGTTGCACGATGAAATCCGCCTCCATCTCCTGCCGCAAGGCAGATTTCATCGCGAAGCGATTTCATCCACCGCAGGTGGATTTCTTCCGCCATCGGCGGATTTAGTTGAAAAAAGCACTTGCTTGCGCAAGTGCTTTTTTCTGGCTGGGATGGCCGATTTAGATGCACACAGATTTTGCAGAGGGTAGAATAACCCCTTGGCGATGATGGGGGTTGCACTTGACCGCTATCTTCCGGGGCGCAATACCATGCTTGCAACGAAACCTATGTATTTAATCGAATTTTAACAACCAATGGTTTATGTATCTTGACAATAAATCTGTCATATGGTATAATAAGTGTGTAACAAATCTTCGGAAAAGGAGGTGGACAAAATGCAAAAGTATATTTCGGTGAAATCGCATAATATTTGTCCGCTTTCGATTCAACTCAAGTTAGGATAAAATGTTGACGCCGATTTCATCGGCGCCATTTTTATTTTATTGAGGAGAAAAATCATGAAAACAACACGCAACTATTCAAACGAAATCGAAAATTTTTCGGTCAACTCGCTTCATGAGCGAACCAACGTAAGCATACCTTTAGGTGAAACCGTGATTACACAATCAAAAGGAACCGAGATTATCCGTATAATCCACAACGCAGGCAAAACATTTGTATCCACACAACAAAAACATATCCTAACAATTCAAGAGTATCTTTACGCAAATGATATTCTAGAAAAACTCTGTTCGCCCTCGTTTTACTGTGAGATACTTGATTTATTAGGCTATGATCCTCGCGAATTTCTATTAGAACCAAGCGAAGAATTTTTGCAGAATATCCAATATAACTGTGTTCATATGTTGGACTACGTTTGTACCAAAGATACATTTATTTCACATACTGCCGATCAAATTGAAAGAATCTGTCGGGGGGACGAACGGTTTATTCTTGATGACAATTTTGATAGCACTATGTACTGCATAACCGATAACGGCAGAATGATAAGTTGTAGTTATTATAAACCCAACAAAGGAGCTTTTGAAAACACCTGCTCTATGCAGGTATTTTCACGCCCTGCGTACAGAGGTAACGGATACGGCAAAGCTACCGCTTCTGCAGCCACACAAGCTGTTGTTAAGGAAAACAGACTTGCTCTTTGGGCATGTCAGATTGAGAACACACCGTCTCGAAAAATCGCAGAATCTTTAGGATACATATTGCTTGGCGGTGAGTTGCGCATCGTAAAGTAAATATCAAAAAATGCATTTCGTCGGTTCGAATCCGGCTACAGACCCGAAAAGATGCGCAAAGCGCGGAAATGCATCTACAAAATTTTGAAAAACTTTAGAGTCGAAAAAAGCGGAGAAATCTCTCGAAATCTCCGCTTTTCTTTTTTACTTGTTTTCCTTGGCTGTGTTGATGGAGGCGATCAAAATTCTTTTCACCTCAACACATCTATCCAATATCGTTTTATCATAATAATATCCACTTTCGATCAAAAGCTCAAGCCAATATTCTGTTTCGGAGCATTCCTTGAGGGCAATATGTAATTTTGCTACAAAATCCGCCTTGCCGTGAGCATAAAAAGCCTCCCGAATATTCGCGCCAATGCTTGTTCCCGAACGCAAAAATTGATTAATCAAGGCACTTTCACATTTGGCTTCTCTTAATACCTTGCAAGCACGAATAACTTCTAAAGCAAATGATTTCGACTTTATCATTAAAGGACTTTCAGACATATTACCTGCCTCCTTACTTTTCTCCATTATACCATAAAACCTCTTACTTTTCAACCTTTATAATAAAAATGCTTTTCGCATTGGCGAAAAGCTACCTTACTTCTTCACTATTCACTATTACTTCTAACCTTGCCAAAATTCTCCTCGGACGGATTTAGTGAAAAGTAAAGAGTGAAAAGTGAAAAGGTAAAAATCTCCCCGAACTTCGTCCGAGGAGATTTTTGGCTGGGATGGCCGGATTCGAACCGACGGGTGCCAGAGTCAAAGTCTGGTGCCTTACCGCTTGGCGACATCCCATTATTAACTTTATTATTATATCAAACATTCCTCGGTTTGTCAAGGGTATTTTTAAAAATACTGTTTATGCGCGTTTTCACAAAAAGTAAAATTACTCTTGATTTTTTTTCGAATTAATGGTACAATAAATATGGGCAAGAGAGAATAATACTGTTTATTCTCTCTTACCTAAGCAAAACTTGAAAGGAGCCTCAGAATGCACACCAACGAATCGGCTGAAATGTATCTTGAATCTATTCTTGAGCTGTGGGATGAGCACGGTGAGGTGCGCTCTATCGACGTTGCCAGAAAAACAGGCTACTCAAAGCCCAGCGTTAGCCGCGCGGTCGGTCTTTTGAAAAAAAGCGGACACATTGAGGTTGACGCAAGCGGTTACATTACTCTCACCCCATCGGGGCGCGGCGTTGCCGAAAAAATTCTGGAGCGCCACAAGCTGATTACAGACTTTCTCATAAGGCTTGGCGTTTCTCCCGAAACTGCCGCCGAGGATGCGTGCAAAATTGAGCACGTTATCAGCGATGAATCCTTTGCGAAAATCAAGACTTTTGCTGCAAAAATATAATCTCCAAGGAGAAGAATAATGATAAAAATACTTACGGTAAGCTCCGCAAACATGGACTTTGTTATGGATACACCCAAAATTCCCGTGGCGGGCGAGACGCTTATCTGCAATGAAAGCTACAAGTACGTTCCCGGTGGCAAGGGCGCAAATTCTGCGGTGGCAGTCGCAAGGCTTGGCGGAAAGTCGGTTTTCTGTACCGCCGTGGGCAGAGACGCCAACGGTGACGCGCTTCTTGAGCTTTACAACGGCGAGGACATTGACACACGCTTTATCTACCGTTCTACCGAAGCGCCCACGGGACTTGCGGCAATTATGGTTGAGCCTGACGGTCAGAACCGTATAATAGTTTATCCCGGTGCCAACCGCAAGATTACCAAAGAGGCAGTTGACCTTGCCATTGCCGAGAAACCCGACGCCATTTTCATGCAGCTTGAAACCTCTGTGGAAACGGTGGTTTACGCCGCAAACGCGGCAAGCAAGGCGGGAATTCCGATAGTTATTGACGCAGGTCCCGCTGACCCGAGCTTCCCGCTGGAGGACCTTCCCGAAATTGAGATATTCTCTCCCAACGAGAGCGAGACCGAAATCTTCACGGGTATAAATCCCTGCGACGAGGAAAGCTGCCTTAAGGCAATCGAAATTCTTTCAGGGCGCGTTAAAGCCAAGCACTACTGTATAAAGCTTGGAGACAAGGGCTGTTTTGTTGGCGGGGTCATAGTTCCCTCTTTCAAAACCAAAGCGGTGGACACAACCGCCGCAGGCGACACCTTTACCGCCGCGCTTACCCTTGAGTATCTGAAGGACGGTGACGTTATCCGCGCCGCACGCTTCGCTTGCGCCGCAGCTTCCATAGTTGTCAGCCGCGCGGGGGCAAGCTCATCTATTCCCTACCGCCCCGAAGTTGAAAAGCTACTTGAAATATAAAAGCACGAAAGGAGCTGTCTCATTAAGAGCACAGCTCCTACTTTATTTATACGTTAAAATTGTAGTTTGTAGGGGAGTTGTTCGCACAGCAGCCACGAGGAGCCCCCACCGGCGAGGTGGCTCGAGTCAAGGCTGAGTAAGCCTTGTCGCTCGTCGCAACGCGCGAAATCCCCTTTCGGCGTCTTTCTTTTTTGGTCCTTTTTTCTTTCGCGCCTACTTATCCGAAAGAAAAAAGGGCGAGGGGAATAAACTAATTATTCTACATATTTACAGATTTTTGCACAGCTAAATTTTTATGTGTTGTATAATAGTTACTTACTGTCTCTTGCGCTTTTTCTTTTTAGATAAAGAGGCATAAAAAGAAAAAGCGCGCAAAAAGAAAAGACGCCGAACTCCAACTTTTTGAAAAAAGTTGGACAAAAACTTTTCTCTAAGGGTGCGGTGGGAAGTGTTAGCACATCACATTAAGTCGTGAATGGCGAAGCCGATAGCCCCCACCGGCGAGGTGGCTCCTCGTGACTGCTGTGCGAACACACCTACAAACTACAATTCAAGCGCACAATCTTTGCTCACACAACGCATTATATTACATTGATTTTGATATTTTTCATAGGCTTTTTCCGATTCAACAAAGCATTTTGTTGAATATCATTTTGAAATCCTGCAATTCTAAAACCGCAACCTCGTTTTAAGCACTTTGCAAAAATCATTTCGGCAGTTTAAAAGGCTTATTCGTAAATGCGCCAACACTTTTTTCCATATTTCCAAACGTACCGCTGTTTTTTCTCATTTTCCTCAAAAATCAACATTTCTTTGATAAATCATTAACTTTAAGCGTTAAATAATTAACTTTTATAAAATCCCTTGATTTTGATAAAAAACTGTGGTATATTATAATAGGTTTATGTTTGTTTTTCGGAGGTATAATAAATATGTACGGTAAATTCGTAAGCGCAATGTACATTTTGAATATACTTTTCCAGTCTCTCTTTAATCTCGCCACTCCCATATTGCTCATGCTTGGGCTTTCATGGCTCTTTGTAAACAAGCTGTCCGCCCCTGCGTGGCTTTACGCGGTTTTCGGCGTTGTTGGTGCTGTCGTGGGCTTTTTCTCGATGATAAAGTTCATTCTTACCGCCTCGCAAAGCCTTGAAAGGCTTGAAAAAGAGCGCGCTGAGCGAGAAAAGCAAAGAGAAGAAAAAGCAAACAAAACCAATCTTAGAACAGACTAAACGGAGCTTTCTATGGAAAACAAAAATTCGGGTTTCGGAAGCATCGCCGCGCTCTGCCTAGGCGAGCTTGCGGTGTCGGCTGTGACCGCGGCTGTCTTTGCTTTGTTGGGATTTTTCTCATACAAGGTAGTGACAGGTGTAGTTCTCGGAAGTCTGGTAGCTGTTTTCAACTATATTTTCCTCGTTGTTTCGGTAAACAAAGCAGTTGACCGCTTTATGGCACTTCGCGGCGACCGCAAAATGGACGAGGAAGAGGCTGAAAAATTCGCTGCCGAGCATTCTATGGAGATTCAAAACGCGTCAAAGCTTTCCTACGTCATTCGCACCTTTACTATGATGGGCGCGCTTGTTCTCGCTTTCATCACCAAGCAGTTCGACGTAATAGCCACCGTCGTTCCCCTTCTCTGCTTCCAACCCATACTCATAATCTCGGAATTTCTCCGAAAAAGGAGGGATTAACACTTGAACATTGAAAATTTTGAGGTCAACGGTCCGGGAATATATTTCAAATTCAACCTTCCGCTTATCGGCGAGGTAAGGATAACCCAGACAGTTGTTTCGTTGCTTGTTGTTACGATAGGGCTTATAATTCTCGCCCTCGTTATCAACAAGAACATCAAAAAACGCCCCGGCCGGCTTCAGGTTGTGGCGGAAAAGCTTGTAACCATGCTTTACAACCTTGTGGAGGACACCATGGGCAAGCACAACGCCCACTTTGCGCCATACATTGGCACGCTGTTTTTATCCTCGGTTTTCGGCACGCTTATCGGAATGACTCAGATATTCCGCTCGGCAACCGCAGACCTTTCGGTAACAGCCGCGTGGGCACTGGTCACCACGGGAATGGTGTGGTACTACAACATTAAAAATTTCGGATTCAAGGCATGGCTCAAGGGCTTTACCGAGCCTATCGTGGTCATGACCCCAATGAACATCGTCAGCGAAATAGCCACCCCCGTTTCAATGGCATTCCGTCACTTTGGAAACGTGGCGGGCGGCTCGGTGCTTACCGCCCTTATATATTGGGCGTTGGCGCATCTCTCAAGCATGGCACTTTCGTGGTTGCCCCAAGCGGCGCTCAACGTTATGCCAAGAATATTCCAGATTGGCGTTCCCGCCTTTCTGTCTATTTATTTCGACCTTTTCGCCAGCTTCGTTCAGGCGCTTGTGTTCTCGCTTCTCACTATGGTATACGTAGGAGGAGCCTGCCCACCGCCCGCCGAGGACAACGGCGACAAAAGCAAACAGTAATTTTAAACTTTAAATACAATTTCCAAGGAGGATTTTAAAATGGAAAATTTGACAGGTGTAACAGGTTCTATAGTTGCGGCGGCAAGAGCGCTCGGCGCAGGTCTTTGCATGGGTCTCGGCGCTATCGGTCCCGCTATCGGAGAAGGTAACGCGGTTGGTAAAGCTCTTGAGGCTATGGCAAGACAGCCCGAAATGCAGGGCAATCTCCGTACCAACATGATTCTCGGATGCGCTATCACCGAGACCACGGGTATCTACTCTCTGGTTATCTCGCTTCTTCTGATGTTCATGAATATCAAGTAATCCCAAAAAAGTAAACCAAGGAGAAACATAAATAAATGCAAGGTTTTGAATCATTTGTCGGCGTAAATTTCTTTACTATGCTTTCGGCGTGGTGCAACCTGCTTATTCTCTTTCTTTTCCTCAAAAAGCTGCTATTCAAGCCGCTTAAAAATATGATAGACTCAAGACAGAAAGAAATCGATGATATGTACACCGATGCCGAAAGCTCAAAAGCACAAGCCGCAGAGCTTAAGGACGAGTACGAAAAAAAGCTTGAAAAAGCAAGCGAGGAAAGCGAAGAAATAGTCAAAAACGCCATGCGCCGCGCAAAGCTTCGCGAGGAGGAAATTCTCCGCGAGGCGGGCGAGCAAGCCGCAAGGACGGTGGAGCGTGCCTACGAGCAGGTGGAGCTTGAGAAAAAACGCGCCATAAACGAAATCAAATCCGAGGTCTCGGAAATGGCAATAGGCATCGCGTCGGCAGTTATCGGACGCGACGTTGACGGCGACGAGCACAAGGAGCTTATAGACAGCTTTATAGCTGATATGGGGGACGGAAATGACTGACGCTAAGGAATACGCCCGCGCGCTTTTTGAGCTGGCGGAGGAATGCGGAAAAACCGAGGCGGTTATGTCCGACCTTGCCATTATAGATTCGGCATTTTCGCAAAACCCCGATTACAGAAATCTGCTTGACACCCCTGCCCTTCCAAAAGACGAAAAGCTGGCGCTTATAGACGAGGCTTTTTCGGGACTTGACGGGTATGCGGTAAACCTTTTGAAGATTCTTTGCGAGCGTCACTCGGCACATCTTTTTCCCAAGATAAAGACTGAGGCTGACAAGCTTTACGACGAGTCAAGAGGAATTGAACGTGTAGAGGCAGTGACAGCAATTTCCATGACAGACGAGCAAATAAAAGCTATTACAAAGAAGCTTGAAGCAATAACAGCCAAGACTGTTATTGTAAATAACAAAGTGGACAAGAGTATTCTCGGCGGCGTTATTCTCCGCTATTCGGGCACTCAGCTTGACGGCTCGATAAAAACAAGACTTGAGGATTTACGCAAGTCTCTGTCAAACATAATAATCTAACTAATTGAAAAGTTGGTGATAAAATGCAATTAGACGACATCAGCAAAATTATAAAAGCACAGATAAAAAACTACTCGGCTAAAACCGAGCAGGACGAAATAGGCTACGTTATAACGGTAGGCGACGGAATCTCAAAGGTACACGGGCTTGATAAGTGCCGTGCCAATGAGCTTCTGGAATTTTCCAACGGCACCTACGGAATGGCGCTTAACCTTGAGGAAAACTGCGTAAGTGCGGTGCTTTTGGGTAACGACGTGGGCATTTCCGAGGGCAGCCTCGTTAAGCGCACGGGCAGAGTAGTGTCGGTTCCCGTAGGTGAGAAGCTTGTCGGGCGCGTGGTAAACGCTCTTGGCGAGCCTATTGATGCAAAAGGACCTATCGAACACAGCGAGTACCACCCCATTGAGCAGAAGGCACACGGAATAATTGAAAGAAAATCGGTTTCCGTACCCCTTCAGACGGGTATCAAGGCAATCGACTCCATGATACCGATCGGAAGAGGTCAGCGCGAGCTTATAATAGGCGACCGACAGACAGGCAAAACGGTTATCGCAACCGACACCATAATTAACCAAAAGGGCAAGGACGTTATCTGCATCTACGTTGCCATAGGACAAAAGCAGTCTACCGTCACAAACGTAGTTGACACCCTTTACAAAAACGGAGCCATGGACTACACTATAGTCGTGGCGGCAACCGCTTCGGAATCTGCGCCTCTGCAATATATTGCTCCATATTCAGGTTGCACAATGGGCGAGTATTTCATGGATATGGGAAAAGATGTTCTCATAATCTACGACGACCTATCCAAGCACGCAGTAGCTTACAGAGCGCTTTCGCTTCTTATAAGAAGACCTCCGGGACGTGAAGCATACCCCGGTGACGTTTTCTATCTTCACTCAAGACTACTTGAGCGCGCGGCGAGACTCGCCCCCGAATACGGCGGTGGCTCACTTACCGCTCTTCCTATAATAGAAACGCAGGCGGGTGACGTTTCGGCTTACATTCCTACCAACGTAATTTCTATCACGGACGGTCAGATTTTCCTTGAAACAGAGCTTTTCCACTCGGGTGTACGCCCCGCGGTCAACCCGGGTATCTCGGTATCGCGTGTTGGCGGTAACGCCCAGATAAAAGCAATGAAAAAGGTTTCGGGTACCCTTAAGCTGCTTTACTCGCAGTACCGTGAGCTTCAGGGCTTCGCCCAGTTCGGCTCCGACCTTGACGCCGACACCAAAGCGCGTCTTGATCAAGGTGCGAGAATCGTTGAGGTTCTCAAGCAAAACCGAAACTCGCCTATTGCGGTGGAGCTTCAGGTAGCTATAATCTACGCGGTGGTAAACAATCTCCTTAAAGAAATCGCGGTTGAGGACGTAAACCGATTTGAAACAGAGCTTTTTGAGCATCTCACCGCAACGAAGGACGAAATGCTTGAAAAAATACGCGTGACGGGTCAGCTTGACGCCGACACCGAAAAAGAGCTTAAAGAAGCCATCGTCGCTTTCAAGGACAAATTCCTTGGCAAAACAGAGGGCTAAGCTATGGCAGGCTCATCAATGAACGACATCAAGGCTCGTATCAAAAGCGTACAGAGCACGATGCAGATTACGAAAGCCATGGAGTTGGTGGCAACCTCCAAGCTCAGGCGAGCAAAGGAAAAAGCCGAAAGCTCCCGAAAGTACCGTGAGCTTTTAGCAAGCGCTATATCCGACGTAGAGGCGACAAGCGAAAGCGATCTGTCGCTTTGGGGCGAAAAGCGTGACGAACCCAAAACTCTCTATATTGCCGTAGCGGGCGACAGAGGTCTTGCGGGCGGATACAACTCAAACATTTTCAAAACCGCTGAAACGCTTGCCAAAAGCGGCAAATGCTCGGTTCTCCCCATAGGCAAAAAGGCTCTTGAATACTTCACGCGTAAGGAATACGAGATATTCGATTCCTCATTCGGCGACGCCGCCGATTTCGGAGTTGGCGACGGAATGAGAATCGGCGCCAAGGTTTCCGAGGCTTTTGCAGCGGGCGAAATCGACAAAGTTGTTCTTATATACACGAAATTCGTGTCAATGTTGACCCAGCTTCCCGTATACGAGGAGCTTCTCCCCTTGGAAAAGGGCGAAAGCGCAGAGCGTGACGCCATGTACGACGGAGACCCCGATGAGCTGTTGGCAAGAATCGTTCCCGAATACGTGGGCGGTGTGATATTCTCATCGGTCTGCGAGTCGGTAGCCTCCGAGTCGGCGGCGAGAAGAAGCGCGATGAACTCGGCAAACAAAAACGCGGGCGAGATAATCGACTCGCTTATGCTTAAATTCAACCGCGCGAGACAGGCGGTCATCACGCAGGAAATTACCGAAATAGTTTCAGGTGCGGACGCGCTTTAAGCGAGAAATAATTCCCAAGAAAGGAAATCAGGCAGATGGAAAAAAACATCGGCAAGATAATACAGATAATAGGTCCCGTTCTTGACATCAGATTTGAGAACGGACATCTTCCCAACCTCCTTAACGCCATCGAAATAGAATACGAGGGTAAAAAGGTGGTATGCGAGGTGGCAAGCCAGATAGGCGACGACGTGGTCAGATGTATAGCCATGTCCTCCACCGACGGAATGTCGCGCGGAATGGACGCTATTGACACGGGTAGCGGCATCACAGTTCCGGTAGGAAAAGAAACGCTTGGAAGAATTTTCAACGTTCTCGGCGAGGCGGTTGACGACAAGCCCGCCCCCGAAACAGCCGAGAAATGGTGTATTCACAGAGACCCACCCCCTTACTCCGAGCAGGAAGGTACAACCGAAATACTTGAAACGGGTATCAAGGTAGTTGACCTTATCGCCCCCTACGCAAAGGGCGGTAAGATAGGTCTGTTTGGTGGTGCGGGCGTTGGTAAAACCGTACTTATTATGGAGCTTATCAACAACGTGGCTAAGCAGCACGGCGGTCTTTCGGTATTCTCAGGCGTCGGAGAGCGTACCCGTGAGGGTAACGACCTTTACAATGAAATGAAGGAATCGGGAGTTATCTCCAAAACCGCGCTTGTTTACGGACAAATGAACGAGCCTCCCGGGGCAAGAATGAGAGTAGCTCTTTCGGGGCTTACCATGGCGGAGTACTTCCGCGACAAGGAAGGTCAGGACGTGCTTCTCTTTATCGACAACATTTACAGATTCACCCAGGCGGGAAGTGAGGTTTCCGCGCTTCTCGGACGTATGCCCTCAGCGGTTGGCTATCAGCCCACTCTCGCTACCGAAATGGGCGCCCTGCAGGAGCGTATCACCTCCACGAAAAAAGGCTCAATAACCTCGGTTCAGGCGGTCTACGTACCCGCCGACGACCTTACCGACCCCGCCCCCGCAACAACCTTTGCGCATCTTGATGCGACTACGGTTTTGTCAAGAGGCATTGCCTCGCTGGGTATCTACCCCGCGGTTGACCCTCTTGACTCCACCTCCCGAATCCTCGCCCCCGACGTTGTGGGAATTGAGCACTACGAGGTAGCGCGCGAGGTGCAGAGAATGCTTCAGAGATACAAGGAGCTTCAGGACATCATCGCCATTATGGGCATGGAGGAGCTTTCTGAGGAAGATAAGCTTGTGGTAAACCGCGCGAGAAAAATTCAGCGTTTCCTATCCCAGCCCTTCACAGTCGCTGAGCAATTTACAGGCATGGAGGGGCGCTACGTTCCCATTAAAGAAACCATACGCGGCTTCCGCGAGATACTTGACGGCAAACACGACGACCTGCCCGAGTCGGCGTTCCTCTTTGTGGGAACTATCGACGAAGCGGTAGAAAAGGCTAAAAAGCTTAAGGAAGAGGCTTAAACCATGAAAAGTTTCAAGCTTACTATTGCCACCCCGGACGGCATTGAGTTCGAGGGTGCGGTTGAAAGTCTGCTTGTGCGCACCGCAGAGGGCGACGCTGAAATTCTGGCGGGTCATGCCGATTTTCTCTCAGCGCTCGGAATCGGAAGAGCAAGAATAACGGCAGACGGAGAAAAGCGAATGGCGGCTTGCTCGGGTGGCTTCGTTTCGGTAAAAAAAGGCGAGGTCAGCTTGGTATGTACCACCTTTGAATTCGCTGACAAAATAGACGTAAACCGAGCCAAGGCGGCAAAGGAGCGTACCGAAAGCGCGCTGTCGTCAAGCACGGACAAAGCAACTGAAGCGGTTCTCAAAGCAAAGCTTGCGAGAGCCTGCAACCGAATTAACGTTTGGGAATTCAGAAAATGAAATACGATTTATCAATAAACGTCGAAGAAGCCGGGCGGGAACTTACCTCCCGCCCGCTTTTGGCTACCACAGCCGAGCTTCTTCTTATACAATGGGACTTGAAGGACAGATATCTCGACAAGCCGCAACCCCTAAGATACGGCATTTACCTTGACGAGATTCTAACAAAGGTATCTACTCCGCTTGAAAAATACGATCTCATAGCGGGCAGAAGCATTCACAGACTGCTTTCTGAGGACGAGGAGAAAATTTACTCGGAATACCAAGCGGGCAAGCGCAAGCTCTTTAGCACCATGCTTGACAACGGTCACGTGGGTTATTCATGGGACGACGTTGTAAAATTGGGCTTGGTGGGTCTTAAAAAACGTGCCGAGGACACTTTGGCGGGTACGGAAAACGAAGAAAGCAAAATCTTTTTGCGCGGAGCGTTGCTTATTTACGAGGCGATACAAAAATATCTTCTCCGTTACAGCCAAAAGGCAGCTGAACTTGGGCTTGACGAGCTTTCTCTCGTCTGCCAAAAAGCAGCCACGCAAGTGCCCGATGACTTTTACACCGCGTTACAGCTTTTGTACACGGTCACCTTCATCCAATGCTCATACATAACCAAAAACCCCACAATAACGCTGGGCAGACTTGACCAAATCCTCTATCCGCTTTACAAAAAGGGGCTTGAGGACGGTAGCCTGAGCGAGGAAAAAGCCCGCGCGCTGATAACCGATTTTTACTGCAAGCACAACCTTAACATGGGCAGAGGCGAGCATCAGGTGGGCAACGAGACAAACTCCACCACCTTTAACCGAATATACAATTTCGATGCGCCCCAATACCTGCTTCTCGCGGGCACGGATGAAAACGGAGACTCGGCAGTCAACGAACTTAGCAACATTTTTGCCGAGTGCATTGTTCCGACCTTCAAAAACCCCGTGGTAGTTGTGCGCTATTACAAGGGAATGAACAAGGACTGCCCCGACCTTTGGCGCATCCTTTGCCAAAAGGCCTTGGCAAGCTCGTCCATGATGTTCTACAACGACACCGACATAATAAACGCCTACGAAAAAATGGGGCTTTCCACCGCCGACGCGCGAAAATACTATCACTTTGGCTGTAACTGGCCTGCGGCGGGAGAAAACAGCGCATGGATGGGCAACACACCCAAATCCGCGCATCTTTATCCCGACATGCCCAAAGAGGAAAAGGAGCTTTTGAAAGTGCCTTACGACAGGCTTCGCTCCTCCGCGTCTCACGGATTTGTTGAGGATTTTATGAACGTGTTCCGCAGACTTGCGGAAAGCGGCGCCGACTCTATTGAGGATTTCTACGCTGAGTTTTTTGCCTCGGTTTCGGCGTTTCTCGATTTCAAGCTAAACCACCTTTCACGTGAGCTTGCCGCGAGGAAAAAGCGCCCCGCGTCTATTCTCACCTACGCCGACTGCTTTTTAAGCGAGCCTATGAAAAAGGGCGTCTCCTTTGCGGCGGGGGCTTCAAAATATTACTACGAATTGCAATCGGTGCAAGGGCTCGGTACGCTTATCGACTGCTTTGTAACGGTTGACAAGCTGGTGTTTGCCGACAAAAAGGTTACGCTCACAGAGCTTCTCGCGGCAGTTGACGCAAATTTTGAGGGATACGAAACGCTCCGCGCGCTCTGCCTTTCGGTAGACAAGTACGGCAGTGACACCCCGCACTCAAATTACCACGCGAAAAGAATTACCGAGACCTACGTTAAGCTTATACAAGAAAAATGCCGCCCCTATTTCGAGCGTGAACATCTTTTCCTTGAGCCTTGTCTCCAAAGCGACACGTGGCACTTAAAGTGGGGAAAGCTTTTCGGCGCCACCCCGGACGGAAGGCTTGCGGGCAAGCCATTCTCCCACAACACAAGACCATCGGTAAACGCTTGCAAAAACGGAGTTACCGGCATGCTCAACTCACTTTTGTCGATTCCTTTTGAAAACTTTATGTCAGGCTCGCTCAACGTAGACCTGCAAAAAAAGGATTTTGAGGGCGATGAGGGGCTTGAGGTATTCTCGGCACTCTTTGGAAGCTATTTCAACCGCGGCGGTCTGCACGCTCAGGTCAGCGTAAACAACGCAGACGAGCTTATAGACGCGCAGAAAAACCCCGACAGCCACCGCGACCTCCGCGTGCGCGTTACGGGTTACAGCGGAATTTTCGTTGACATTTGCGAGGACTTGCAGAACGATATCATTGAAAGGACTATAAAAGAAGGATGAAAAAAATACTTATAGCCGACAAAAAGCTTGAGGTGGCAAACGTTTGCCTCGGCGCAATGAATTTTGGCACGACCACCGACAAAAAATCCTCTTACGATGTGCTTGACGCATATATCGAACGCGGTGGAAACTTTATAGACACCTCCAACAACTACGCCCACTGGGCAGGCACGGGCGACGAGAGCGAGACCCTGCTTGGCGAGTGGCTAAAAGACAGAAAATGCCGCGACAAGGTCATAATTGCCACCAAGGTGGGATTTGACCGCCACGGTGAGGGTGCGGGATTAAAGCGCGAGCAGATAGAATATTGGTGCGACCAGAGCCTTAAAAAGCTTGGCACCGACTATATAGACCTCTATTACGCCCACGTTGACGACCCCGCAACGCCTCTTGAAGAAACCATGGAAGCGTTTGACAGCCTTGTAAAGAAAGGCAAGGTGCGCATGCTTGGCGGAAGCAACTACGACACGTGGAGATTCTCCGAGGCAAACCTGACCGCCAAGGAAAAGGGCTTGACCCCCTATTCGGTAATGCAGCAGAGATTCACCTATCTCCACGCGCGCGGCGACGTTGCCCCCAAATATCCCTTTAACGAGTTTGTAAACCGTGAACGCTTGCGTTATCTGTGCGCGCACGACATACCTCTTGTGGCGTACTCTTGTCTTGCAAAGGGGGGCTACGAGTCACCCGAGCGCATGCCCGCTGAGAACATTACAGGCGAACGCCTTGAAACGCTCAAAAAAATGGCAGCCGAAAAAGGAGTTTCGGCAACCGCGCTTGTAGTGGCTTGGCTTACAAACCTTTACCGCGTGGAGGGATATCCCACGGTTATTCCGCTTTTTGCGTCCTCAAAGGTGGCACATTTCGTAGAAAACCTTGACGGTGCGGAAATAAAGCTCACCGACGAGGAGCTTGAAATTCTTTGTAAGGCGTGAAGTTTTATAAATAAGGGGCTGATTCATTAAGAACACAGCTCCTTCTTTATTTATACATTCAAATTATAGTTTGTGAGGGAGTTGTTCGCACAGCAGCCATCGAGAAAAGTTTTTGCGGAGCTTTTTTCAAAAAGCGACCGCCCGCGCCCGCAGGCGCACCTCGGTTTTTCTTTTTGGTCCTTTTTCTTTTGACGCTCCTTTCTCAAAAAGAAAAAGGACGAGAGACAGTAAGTAACTATTAACAGCACACAAAAATATAGCTGTGTAAAACGCTGTAAACTATGTAGAATAATTAGTTTATTCCCCTTGTCCTTTTTTCTTTCGGATAAGTAGGCGCGAAAGAAAAAAGGACCAAAAAAGAAAGACGCCGA
>JAZKYO010000142.1:0-1930 GCA_045612185.1 Eubacteriales bacterium | reverse complement strand
AAGGGCTACGCGCCCTTGACTGGCGCCACCTCGCCGGTGGGGGCTCCTCGTGGGTGCTGTGCGAACAACTCCCACACAAACTGCAATTTGAAGTTGACAAACGGAAATTTGTATGGTATAATACATAAAAATAGGTCATCGGAGGACAGAACACCGTAGTGTTGGGGATAGTAAGCGTTTGCTTGCAGGCCGCCTGTCGGATAAGATGTCGAGTGAGCTCGGTATTGCGTTTAAGCGTTGTATCGGGCGTATTTTTTTGAAATGTTCGGATTTATAAAAATTATGGGGGAGAAGAATGAAAATACAGCTTTCGGATCATTTTACATACAAAAAACTTTTCCGTTTCACGCTTCCGTCTGTCGCTATGATGATTTTTACCTCGATTTACGGTGTGGTTGACGGGTTTTTCGTGTCTAATTTCGTGGGCGAAACGCCTTTTGCGGGTGTCAATTTCATAATGCCTTTTATTATGATTCTCAGCTCCTTCGGGTTTATGTTCGGTACGGGCGGAAGCGCGCTTGTGTCGAGAACGCTTGGCGAGGGCGACCGCGAGCGGGCAAACGGAATATTCTCCATGCTCACCTTTGTTTCTATTGGCGTGGGCGTTGTTATAGCGGTGCTTGGCGTGCTTTTCGTGCGCCCCATTGCCGCTTGGCTTGGAGCGGAGGGGGAAATGCTTGAGTATTGCGTGGTTTACGGGCGTATAATTCTCGCCGCCATGCCTGCGTTTATGCTTCAACAAGAGTTTCAGAGCTTTTTCGTTACCGCCGAAAAGCCTCAAATGGGGCTTTATACCACCATTGCCGCAGGTTGCACCAACATGGTGCTTGACGCGCTTTTTATCGCCGTTTTTGAGTGGGGAGTTGTGGGCGCGGCGGCAGCAACCGCGCTGAGTCAGGCTGTGGGCGGCATTATTCCCATTATTTACTTCGCACGCAAAAATCCGAGTCTTTTGAGGTTTTCAAAATTCAAGTTTGATACAAAAGCGTTGCTCAGAACCTGCACAAACGGCTCGTCCGAGCTTGTGAGCAGCGCCGCCATGTCGCTTGTGGGGCTGCTTTACAACGTTCAGCTTATGAAATACGCGGGTCAATCGGGGGTTGCCGCCTACGGCGTAATGATGTACGTAAGTATGATTTTTATAGCAATATTTATAGGGTATTCAATAGGCACGGCGCCTGTTGTGGGCTTTCATTACGGCGCGGCAAATCATTCGGAACTTAAAAGCCTTCTGAAAAAAAGCCTTATTCTGATGAGCGTTATTTCGCTTTCAATGCTTGCGCTCGGCGTGGCTATGGCGCGCCCGCTTTCTTTGCTGTTTATGAGCAACAGCCCCGACACACTTGAGCTTACTGTGCGTGGCTTTAAGATTTTTTCTTTCCAATTTTTGTTTTGCGGAATTGCTATTTTCGGTTCCGGTTTTTTCACCGCCCTCAACAATGGGCTTGTGTCGGCGATTATATCCTTTTTGAGAACCCTGCTTTTTCAGACTACCGCCATTCTTTTGCTTCCTCTTGTGTGGAAGCCCGCGGTGGACGGAATATGGGTGTCGATAGTGGCAGCCGAGGCCTCGGCGGCAATAATTACCGTAATTTTCCTTATTGCTAACAAAAAAGAATACAAATATTGAACTCGGTCCTCGCCGGACGGGCCTGTTGCCTTCGGCGCCCACGATTTAGGGATTGTGCGAACATAGCCGTCGCACTACAAAAAACGCCATCTAAACAATGGCGTTTTTCTTTCGTATTGACAGAAATGATTTTTCAAATTGTAGTTTGTAGGTGTGTTTGCACAGCAGCCACGAGGAGCCCCCACCGGCGAGGTGGCGCCAGTCAAGGGCGCGTAGCCCTTGTCGCTCGTCGCAACGAGCGAAACTCTCAATCGGCGTCTTTCTTTTTTGGTCCTTTTTTCTTTCGCGCCTACTTATCCG
>JAZKYO010000141.1:0-2816 GCA_045612185.1 Eubacteriales bacterium | reverse complement strand
CGTCCTTTTTCTTTTTGAGAAAGGAGCGTCAAAAGAAAAAGGACCAAAAAGAAAAACCGCGGTGCGCCTGCGGGCGCGGGCGGTCGCTTTTGAAAAAGCTCCGCAAAACTTTTCTCGATGGCTGCTGTGCAAACACACCTATAAACTACAATTTAAACATAATTTTAAAAAATTTCAAAATAGTTATCCATTACTAACCCAAATGTGCTATAATAGGAGTGTAAAAATAAAAAGCGGTTTTTTTGAAAGGAAAACTATGAGAAAGATAAAATACGGCGTTAAGGGAATGATGTGCAGCGCCTGCGTGGCACACGTGGAACGGGCGGCAAAAAGCGTATTTGACGGTGAAGTGACCGTCAGCCTGCTGACAAACAGCCTGATAATAATGCTTCCCGACGGCGAAAAAGAAGAAAATGTAAGAAAAAAGCTAACAAAGGCGCTCCGCGCGGGCGGATACGACCTTGTGGTGGGTGACAGGCGCGCCATTGAGGCAAAGGAATACAAAAAACGTGTTATAAATCTTGTTGTCTCACTTATACTTTGCGCTCTGCTTATGTACGTTTCAATGGGTTCGATGATGGGAATACCACAGCCGAATGTATTTAAAAACATAACAGTATTTTCCATAATACAGCTATTGATTACTCTGCCAATCGTGATAATCAATCGCAAGTATTTTAAGGGTGGTATTGCGGCAATATTTCACAAAGCTCCCAACATGGACTCGCTTATTGCCATAGGTTCGGGCGCTTCGCTGATATACTCAATATTCGGTACGGCAATGATTGTTTTTACCAATAATCATGCCTACGCCCATGACCTTTATTACGAGTCGGCAGCGATGATTCTTGCCCTCGTCACTCTTGGAAAATTCCTTGAGGAGCGCGCCAAAAAGAAAGCGGGAGACGCCGTTTCGGCACTTTCCGACACTCTTCCCTCCTCTGCTACTGTGGAGAGAGGCGGAGAAGAAATTACCGTTGACTTGGAAGAAGTTGCTGTGGGAGATACCGTTATCGTCCGTGCGGGCGAGTCAATACCTGTCGATGGTGAGATTATCTTTGGCGAAGGAAGCGCTGACGAATCTGCGCTAAGCGGTGAAAGTCTCCCGGTTGACAAGAGGGTGGGAGACAAGGTAAGCGCCTCCTGTATTCTCTCTGACGGCTTTGTAAAAGTCAGATGCACTCAAGTGGGGGGCGACACCGCCATAAATCGTGTAATTACAATGCTTGAAGAAGCGGCAAGCTCCAAGGCTGAAATTTCTCGCATTGCCGACCGCGTAAGCGCAATTTTTGTGCCTGCGGTTATGGCAATTTCATTTGTAACTCTTGTAATCTGGCTGATTTTAGGAGACCCCTCCACGGCTTTCAAATGCGCCATTTCGGTGCTTGTTATCTCCTGCCCATGCGCTCTCGGTCTCGCTACCCCCACGGCAATTATGGTGGGTACGGGTGTCGGCGCATCAAAGGGTATTCTTATTAAAAGCGCCCACGCGCTTGAAACCATGCGCGATGTTAAGTATATTCTTGTTGACAAAACAGGCACGCTGACCCACGGAAAGCCTTACGTTACCTCGCTTTGCGGCTTGGACGGAGACATGATTTCCGCGCTTTATTCGCTTGAAAAAATGTCGTCTCACCCCCTCGCTCACGCGGTTTGTCAATACGCTGAGGAAAAAAATATCCCCGCCAACAAGGTCGAGGATTTCAAATCGAGCGTAGGAAACGGACTTTCGGGAATTGTAGGCGGTGTTCCCTGCTACTGCGGAAAACCGAATTTTATAAAATCAGTTATAAGTCATTATGATACTATAAAAATTAATATAGATGGAAAAATGACACCTATCACGCAAGTTATTTCCGAAATAGCCGAAAACGGAGCTACCGCCGTTTGCGTGGCTTGCGGAGATAAAATAGGAGTTGTCGGAATATCGGATAAGGTTAAGGATTCCTCTGTAGAGGCTGTAAAAGGCTTCAGAAGGCTCGGAATTGAATGTGTAATGCTGACGGGCGACAACGAGGCTTCCGCCCGTTCTGTGGCAAATACGGTGGGTATAGAGAAGATTCACGCTTCTCTGTTGCCCGAGGACAAGGCAAAAATTATAAGTGAGTACAAAAACAAAGGCGACGGTCTGGTTGCCATGGTTGGCGACGGCATAAACGACGCTCCCGCCCTTGCGCTTGCGGATATCGGTATAGCCATAGGCGCCGGTACTGAGGTAGCCATCGACTCAGCCGACGTGATACTCTCAAAAAGCTCTCTGGCGGACGTTCTTGCCGCTCTCGATATTTCCCGCGCTACACTGAGAACGATTAAACAGAACCTGTTCTGGGCGCTTATATACAATTCTATCGGTATACCCGTTGCCGCAGGTGTGCTTTTCCCTGCCTTTGGCATTACTCTCTCACCCATGATCGGTGCCGCCGCCATGTCTTTTTCCTCAATAACCGTCGTCCTCAACGCCCTCAGACTCAGAAGATTGAAATAGAGAACGGGAAACGGAAGAACGGGGAACGGGGAAACGGGGGAACGATTTGTTCCTTTTTGAAAAAAGGAACCGAAAAACTTTTCTGGTATGAAATTTTAATGAATAGATTTTGTAGTTTACCGCCTCGCCGGCGGGGGCGTCACGGCTTCGCCCCCACGATTTAGGGATTGTGCAAACATAGCCGTCGCAATCCGAAAAACTCGGTTAGACACCTCGTTTTTCTGCGCATAAATGCGTTCGTTTGTAGGGACCGGCGTCCTCGACGGTCCATGCAAACACAATTAAAATATCAAACAAAATGGTTGTTATATCAATTAAATTTGTTATACAT
>JAZKYO010000140.1:0-21170 GCA_045612185.1 Eubacteriales bacterium | reverse complement strand
CTTCGTTCCCGAATTCGCTACGCCTTTTGAAAACGAAAAGGTTTTACTGGCGGCAACGAAACACGACGAGGTAGTATTCGTCACGTTCTGCATCACCTCGGCATATCTGGGAACAGACTGTATGACACGCCGTACAGAGGCGCTTATAAACGCTCTTTCCCTGTCGGGGAAGGTAAAGGCGCTGGTGCATTTCGGCAACCCATACGCCGTTCTTCCCATTAACCATCTTCCGAGAGTTATACTCGGCTACACTGCCCCCGAATCTCAAGGCTATGCTATTGAGGTTTTGTCGGGCAAGATTGAGGCAAAAGGACATCTTCCCTTTGATATCAAATTCAACTAAAACACACGAAAGGAGGTCGCATATGGCTACCTTTGGAATATTTACACTTGGATGCAAGGTCAATCAATACGAGTCAGAGGCAATAGCCGAGTTGCTTGAAGCAAGTGGACTTACCCAGCTTCATGCAGACGAAGTGTGCGACCTTTACGTAATCAACACATGCACGGTAACGGGCGAAAGCGACCGCAAGGCGCGGCAAACAATAAGGCGAGCCATAGCAAGAAATCCCGAGGCTTATATTCTCGTCACGGGCTGTCTTGCGGAAACCGATGCCGAAAGTATAAAGAGGATTCTTGGCGTAGACTACGTTTGCGGAAACGCCGACAAAACCAAAATTGCCGACGCCGCCGTAGCTCTTTTGCAGACAAAATCCAAAAACGAAAGAGCGGTTTGCGAGATTTCAGACATTAATACCGCCCCATTTGAAAAAATGAGCATCACCAAATTTGACCGCACCCGCGCATACATAAAAATCGAGGACGGATGCGAGTCACACTGTGCTTACTGCATTATCCCCAAGGCTAGAGGAAAGATACGCTCAAAGCCCTTTGACGACGTTATCTCGGAGGTCAGAGAGCTTACGCAAAACGGTTGCCGTGAAATAGTGCTTACCGGAATTGAAACAGGCTCTTACGGGCGTGATGTAGGCTCGTCCTTGGTTGAGCTTCTTGAAGCCATAGACAAAATTGAGGGTATAGGAAGAATACGCCTCGGCTCACTTGACCCCTCAATTATGAAAAAAGACTTTATTGATCGGATCGCAAAGCTTAATTCCCTTACCCACCACTTTCACATTTCCATGCAAAGCGGAAGCAACGCCGTATTGCGCGGAATGAGGCGCAAATATAACGTAGAAATGGCGCTTGCCTCCATAAACGCCCTGCGCGAGGCTATGCCCGACGTATGCTTTACCACCGACATTATAGTAGGTTTTCCCGGTGAAAGTGATGAAAACTTCCGCGAAACGGCGGAATTTGCCAAGAAAGCGCAATTCCTTATGATGCACGTTTTCCCCTACTCCAAGCGCGAAGGCACACCTGCGGCAGCAATGCCGTGCCAGATTGACAAGGCAATTAAAAAGCAACGCGTCACCGCGCTTAGCTCTATTGGCAAGGAAATCAGGGCGGATATTTTGCGCAATGCGGTAAAAGAAGGCAAGCTCTCGCGCGTGCTTTTTGAGGACTACGAAAACGGCTTTGCTTACGGTCACACCGACAATTTTATGGAGGTAAGGGTGCGTTCGGACCGCTCGCTTCACTCCGAGCTTCATTCGGTCAAATTTCTGTCGACAGACGGAGAGATTATTGACGCAGAACTTGCGGACTAACCTTTAGAAAGGATACAAAAATGAACAATCAGTTTCCAAGCGCGGAAGTCGGAGGCTTTTCAACCCGTACTCTCGTAAACTTCCCTTTTTTGACATCTGATTCACTTGCGTCTTTGATAGACGGGCTGAATTTCAAAATGGGACTTTCGGAGCTTCGCTTCTGCCAGAATTTCTTCAGAAACGAAAGGCTCAACAACCCCACTATCCACGAGCTTAAAATAATAGACCGAGTGTATTACGACCATTCGAGAGATCCCAAAACAAAGCTTGTAGCGGCTTTTCTCACCAACGACCAAACGGTTGCCGATACCTACGCTGATCTTATGGCGCGTAGGAGGGCGGTTGATCCCGAGTACTCAGCGCCTTGCTCTGTGGTTGATATGTTGAATATTTTACCCGAGTTTTTAGGCAGAGACAGCGCTGAAACAGCGGCGAAGCTGACACTTTTTGGGGGCAAGCTGAGAGGAATAGACGCAGCGGTTTCCGGACACAGAAAAATTGCCGAGGTGGGAAAAGGCATTACCGCAATCTCGCTGAGAAAGCCTCACCCCAAAGACAGACTTGAAGTGGGAGACGTTGTTTACGCTGTTTTGAAAAGCTTCAACGACTGCGAGGACTTTGAGTCAAGGCTTGAGGAACTGGCTCAGTCGCAGGAAATGATTTCGCTTTACAAAAAAGCGGTTGTAATAAACGATCAGAGTATAGTAGGCGGGCTGTCGAGATTTGAGCTTGGAACAGCACTTAATTCAAAACCCTTTGAGGGCAAGGACGGGTGCATTTCCCCCTTCGAGCCGCTTGCCGAGGGAGATTTCGGCGTTCTGGCTGTATTCAACAAAACCCAAGCCTCCGATATGCTTGTAAAGGCTCAGGAATTGGGGCTGAGAGTAGTAACGATCGGACAGCTTACAAAAGATAAAAAAATCAGCGGTGCTTCGCTTGCGGGCGAAACTCTTACGATTGATATCAAGCTTCTCAACAGCATTGCCTTTTCTCATCCCCGAAGATGCGAGGCAGACGGAGAAAAGCCGCAAATTGAGGAAGAATCGGGCTCGGTATACATAAATCTCAGCGGCAAGCGTTACAGAATGAACAGCGCAATTTGCGGCGGTGATAATTATTTTATGGCGGGCTTTAATTCGGTGCTTCACTCCTATGCCCTCTGCGCGGCAAGCGGCGCTACCGAGGTTTTGGGCGCGGGAGTTTACACGCTCCCTCTGAGCGACCCCGATGAAAAGGAGCTTGGCTCGTCGGTTGAACTTATTCTCGGCGCTTATCGCGCCCAGTGCGAGCTTGGCATTGTCGACGTTTGCCCCAAAATAGAAATTGGAGATACTCCGAGCCTGTGCTTCCACACCCTCGCAGAATCACCGCTCGGTACACCCATGAAAACCTCAGCGCAAAACACGCGCGTTTTCTACGTTGAACCAGCCCGCAAGGAATCGGGACTTCCCGACTTTAAAAACCTTAACGCGCTTTTTGACTACGTGAAAAAATCGGCGGGAGACGGCAAGCTCTCGGCTGTTTATCCTACATGTGAAAACCTTGATGCGGACTTGGAAAAAATGCTTGAGGGCGCTCACGAAATACAAAAAAACGACTTTGACGCAGCAACGGCACACCACGGCGGATTTCTGTTAGCCACCACTGCCAATTCTCTCGATCAGGGGGCGGAAGTGGCGTATATCCCACGTGAGACGGGCGAGGCGCAAAGCGAATCCTTTGACTTTGAAATTACGACGGCTTAAGTTTTTTCGTCTACTACTTGACAATTTGCAATATTTGGTATATAATTGTTAGGATATATTACATTCTTTTGAAAGGATTTTTGAAAAATGACTATTTACGACGAGTTGGTTGCCAGAGGTCTTATTGCTCAGGTAACCGATGAAAATGAGATAAAGGAGCTTGTAAACAACGGAAAAGCTACGTTTTATATCGGCTTTGACCCCACTGCCGACAGCCTTCACGTAGGTCACTTTATGGCGCTCTGCCTTATGAAAAGACTTCAGATGGCTGGCAACAAGCCCATTGCCCTTATCGGCGGCGGCACGGCAATGATCGGTGATCCATCGGGACGTACCGATATGCGCTCTATGATGACTAAGGAAACCATACAGCACAACTGCGAGTGCTTCAAAAAGCAGATGGAACGCTTCATCGAATTCGGTGAGGGAAAAGCAGAAATGGTAAACAACGCCGATTGGCTTCTTGACCTTAACTACGTAGAGGTTCTTCGTGAGGTTGGCGCTTGCTTCTCGGTCAACAACATGCTCAGAGCCGAGTGCTATAAACAAAGAATGGAAAAGGGTCTTTCCTTCCTTGAATTCAACTATATGATCATGCAGTCCTACGACTTCTACCGCCTGTTCCAGACTCACGGCTGTAACCTTCAGTTTGGCGGAAACGACCAGTGGTCGAATATGCTTGGCGGTACAGAGCTTATCCGCCGCAAGCTTGGTAAGGACGCACACGCTATGACTATTACCCTTCTCCTCAATTCAGAGGGTAAGAAGATGGGTAAAACAGCAAGCGGTGCAGTTTGGCTTGACCCAAACAAGACTACTCCTTTTGATTTCTACCAGTATTGGAGAAACGTTGGCGATGCCGACGTGCTTAAGTGCATCCGCATGCTCACATTCCTTCCCCTTGAGGAAATCGACGAGATGGACAAGTGGGAGGGCGCACAGCTTAACAAGGCAAAGGAAATTCTCGCGTATGAGCTTACAAAGCTCGTTCACGGCGAGGAGGAATCCGCAAAGGCTCAGGAAGCGGCTCGCGCGCTCTTCAGCGCAGGCAGCTCTGCAAATATGCCTACCGCAACTATCACTACCGACGATTTTGTTGACGGCAAGATTGACATTCTCACCCTCCTTGTAAAGACCGGTCTCGTTCCCTCAAAATCCGAGGCAAGACGCGCGGTTGAGCAGGGCGGAGTTTCGGTCGACGGTGAAAAAGTAACCGACATCAAGGCTCTCTACGCTCCCGAGGCATTCACCGACGGTGCGGTAGTCAAGAGAGGTAAAAAGAACTTTATGAAGGTTGTTGTTGGGTAAAATATTTCCACACGTTTTTTAGGGGCGATGTTTCAATCGCCCCTGCTTTTTTATCAAATATCACTCTTTTCAAGGTGTAACAATCGTAAAATAAGATATGAAGTTCTTAAAATAAATCATTGTTTTTTAGATTTATCTATGCTATAATATAACTATACAAATCAGATTTAATCAAGGAGGTCTTTCATGTCTACTTTTACCAAAATAATTCAACTTATCGTTGTATTATCTCTATTTATCACGCTCGCTTCCTGCGGCAATGAGATATCCGAAATAACCGACGCACCGCAACAAACCGACGCGCCGCAGACAGATATAACACACGTCCACACCATCATAGAGGAGATTATACCCGCAAGCTGTGTAAACGAAGGAAAAATTATAGAAAAATGCTCTTGCGGTGAAATAAGTGACGAATTAGTAATACCGAAAATCGCTCATACGGCAAAAGAAATAAACTGTGAGACCGAAACGCTTTGCGGTGTTTGCGGTGCAGTGGTTGCCCCCGCAATGGGACACAAAATGCTCGTCACTGAAATTATATCCGAAGCCACCTGTGCCGCAGACGGAAAAGCAATTTGTATTTGCTCAATCTGTGGCAAAGAAGAAGTGGTATCGGCACAAACACAGCATTCCTTTGGCAGCAGTACAAAGTGGAGTGTCAGCAATGGCGTATATTCCGCGACCTCGAGCTGTGCGTTCTGCGGAAAGAACAGTATCAGCGAAAGCGATATACCCGCCTTTTCACTTGATTTTGAATCTTCTCTTTCAGACGTTGCCACCAAATACGAAGGCTTCAGAATTGTCAAGCCGGATAACTACAGCTCTAAGACGGTAGAAGCTAACGGAAGCACCGGACTTAAGGTTATAAGCTCATCGTCAAGCATTTTCTATATTGACGTTGATGCTGAAAAGCTGCTTGAGCTTGGCAATATTTCGATTTCCTTTGATATGACTCTTGTTGCCGACGGTGTTAGCGGTAAAGAGCCTTCGCTGTTCTCGTTGCTTGGCAACTTCCAAAACGGAAGCCCCGTAGGCACGGCAAAATACAGTTGGACGTTTAAATTCAAAAACGATGAAGGTAAATTGCAGACCACACAAGGGAAGCCGCTTACCGACTCAAACAGTATCGCTCTTGAGAAGGGCGTTACCTACAAGATAAACGTTTTGCTTAGTATGCAGACGGGTAGCGCAGAGGTGTTTGTAAACGGTAAAAGCGTAGGCGTTTCTCAAAACAATTACGTCTATATCAAGAACAGTGTACAAAGCCCAAGCCTTTCCTTTAGATTTGGTGACGGCTCTATGCCCGAAACGATTTTTGACAATATAAAAATTTCGGCTGTCAGATAAAACCTCGGCTTACTTAAAACATAAGGAGTATCGTATATGAAAAGAATATTTGTTTTTATACTTGCGCTAATTTTGGCGTTTTCGCTGTTCTCATGCCAAGAAGGCAAGGACGAAACCACACAACCCACAACCGAAATTTATGAAACTGAGTCAACCGAAACCGAGGCTCAAGACAAGGAGATCAAGACTATGCTTGACATAGAAAAAATAAAAGCAACCGCGGACGAAAAAAATAATGACAGAGTAAAATCCCAATATATGACGGGATGCATTTACGGCATTTATGACAAAAACGGCGAGTTGGTCAGCTCCTCAATAGGCTATGCCGATTTGGCAGGCACCAAGGAAATCAAGGGCGACACAATTTTCAGAATGGCATCAATGACAAAGCCCATCACGGGCGTTGCGGTTATGCAGCTTTATGAAAAGGGGCTTATTGATTTGGATACTCCCATATCAAAGTGGTTCCCAGCCTTTGAAAATATGCTTATTGCCGAAAAAATCGAAAACAAAGAGGTTGTTAAGGCACGCAAAGCAACGGTACAGCTTACCCCCCGCATGCTTCTTTCGCATTGCAACGGCCTTGGAGTTAGCACCGTAACAAATATACATAACTTAAGAGTTCGAGATCTTGCAGAATCCGTAAACAATTATGGCACCGATGTTTTGGGATTTGAACCGTCTACAGCTTACGCATATAGCGCCACCTATGCGTTCGACGTTCTTGCGCGCATCGTTGAAATAGAGTCGGGTATGCCCTACGATATGTACGTCAAGCGATATATTTTTGATCCTCTCGGTATGGTTGATACGACCTATCTTCCAAGCGACGGTCAGCTCTCAAGAATAGTTGACTTTGTTTCCTCGAAAAATTCTCAGCTTTCCTTGGTCAAAATCAATGCAAAATCGGGCTTCTCAGGCTACGAGGACGGCACGGTAGGCGGAGGCTGGGGACTTTTCTCCACGCTGAACGACTACAGCAGATTTGCAAGAATGCTCCTTCGCGGCGGTGAGCTTGACGGAGTAAGAATACTCAAGGAAGAAACCGTCGCGCTTATGGCTACGGTAAACGAGCTGAGTGTAAAGGAAAATATGAATCCTGTCCGAAATTGGGGACTTTCGGTAATAGTTCGTGAAAAGACTACCGCTTCACAGCCACTCAGTGTTGGCAGCTACGGCTGGAGCGGAGCTTACGGAACACATTTCTGGATTGATCCCGAACTTGGATTCGTGGCAATCTATATGTCTAACATTTCTAACGCGGGAGGCTCAGGAGCCCCCACAGTATCTGAATTTGAGGCTTGCGTTGCCTCTGGCTATATAAAATAATAAAAAGCTGTATCAAGCGCATTTTACGCGCTCGGTACAGCTTATTTTAATAGATTTCCCCTGAGCCGAGAAGCAGAGTCAACGCAGATCTCGGTATTATTCCATTGGTATTCTTCCATTACACAAACAAAGCTTTCCGCTACTCCACCATCGCCTCGGCTTCGAGGCAGGTGGTGCCGTCTCAGTTGACAGGTAAAAAAGCCACCGCTTGCGCGGTGGCTTTTTTGTTTTAATAGTTTTCGTCAAAAGAATATCCGCCGTTTGCGTCAATATCAATCTTTGCCGCATCGCCGTAATATTTCGCTGTGCCTACCCTCGTAAAAGGATTTATGATAACGTAATACTCTCTGTTATCAGAGGTATCAACGTAATCAATTTCAAGCACAGAGAAATAGTTGTAACCGTAATCGGTAGCGTAAACGTTTGTCCCATTTGCTACAACACTTGAAAAAATTATATCTGTTTCAACAGCCTTTGCTCCCTGTCCAACACCGTTGGCAAACACCTCTATCTCATAGCCGATAGCCATGTACCAAGGCATGTCCACTCCCGAAAGAATTCGTATGTGCGATTCCTCGGTATGGTCTTGGAACGCAAGCACCTCGGCAGTACCCGAGTCGTGAATGTTGTAGACCTTAACGTTACTGAGCGCGTTTTCAAGAACGTCAATTTTTTCCGCGCCGTCAGCCCCTACAAAATCAGCATTCACCGCAATGTTGTTGGCAAGAACGCGATTCTCAGCCGCACCGTAATACGGAACGTTTTCGTTTACGTAATATCTTACAGTTCCGTTTATATCGTCATAGATTACCGCAAGCTCGGTGGCTGTATCGGCACTAAGAACTATGGGAGTTCCTTCTTTGTCGTAAAGTGTCTCATACGCCCCCGATGCGTTCATAAATTTGAGCGCGCCGGTAACCGCGTCAGCGTAAAGAAGGTCAAGCACTGCCTCTCCCTTGGTGTAACTTATAAGTGCCTCAACTCCCTCTCCCGCTGCATTTGCGGTGTACTTTACATTAGACTCGAGAACGGTTATGTTATCCGACAACATAACTTTGCTTTCAACTGTTATCAATGCGCTATTGGCAGTTACCATTACATCGTCAAGATTTTCGTTATAAGCTTCAATATTGATAATTTTTATCTCATATGTTCCCGGAGCGATGTCGTCGGCAAGAGTTACTTTCAGTACTGCCAAATCGCCCGTAGCGTTATAATCAACGGAATTATCCCACGACGAGGTTGCATCGTGCAAAAATCCCATTGCGGAAACCTTATTCGTTACCGAATTAAGGATTAATCCCTCGTCAAGAACGTAATACAAATTCAAGAAAGCAAAACCCGGATTTGTATCTATTGTTATAGCCACGTCAACGGTATCACCCGCAGATGCAGTTATCTGCGCCCCCGAAAGTTCAAGACTTTCGGCTGTGGCGCTGACCGTAAAGGGCAGCGCCGACAGTATAAGCGCAAATATTAAAATTAACGCTGTTTTTTTCATGTTTTTCTCCTTTATGCCACAGGGCCGAGTACTATACTTGACTCACCTGTTATGGGGTCTTTTCCCGCAATATATTTTCTAAGAAGAATAACGTCCTTGCCGTTTATTACTCCGTCGCCGTTGCAATCGGCACCGTCACTTACCGCAACGGTTGATTCACCGGTTATGGGATCTTTTGCGGCAATGTATTTTCTTATCATAATAACGTCTTTTCCGTTAATCACGTCGTCACCCGTGACGTCTCCGTATACAAAATCGTAAACCTCAACCGTTCCGCTTACGGGAGTATATACAACGTCATCAAGATTTTCGTTGTAGCTTTCCACAATTACAACTGATACGGTATAGTCGCCGTCTTCGGCATCATCAGCGACCTCAAAAGTAAGTGTAACCAACGTTCCGTCTGCTGTGTGGTCTGACGTGTTATCCCAAAACATCGTTTTATCACTGGTAAATCCGTGAGTTCCTACTCCGTTAACCGCCCCTACAAGCGTAAGCTCTTCGGGATACGTGAAATAAAGGTTAAGGGCAGCAAAGCCGGGGTTGTTTTCAAGAGATACCAAAACGTCAACCGTATCACCCGCACGGGCTCTTACGCTGTTAACGACTATCTTTGCCGTGTTTTCGTCAGGAATATCTACCAGCTTGGTCTTGGTTTCACCGCATTCCTCGCAGGTATAAGTTATTACTCCTGCGATTAACTGTTCGCCGTCGTTCCATACGTGGTCGGCGTATTCCTTTTCACCGCACGCACATTCGCGAATATGCTGAGTCTCGCTGTGCTCTTTCCACTCGCCGAACGTGTGATTATCAGCGTCGGGGGCAATTACCTCGGTTTTGGTCTCACCGCATACTGTGCAAGTGTAGGTCTTGACTCCCTCGGTTGTGTGGGTTGGGGCTGTTGTTACTTCGCCGTCGTTCCATACGTGATTTGCGTATTCCTTTTCACCGCACGCACATTCGCGGATATGCTGAGTCTCGCTGTGCTCCTTCCACTCACCGAACGTGTGATTGTCCGAGTCGGGCTCGATCGTTTCAGTTTTGGTCTCGCCGCATACTGTACAGGTGTAGGTCTTAACTCCAGACGCGGTATGGGTAGGCGCAGTTGTTACTTCACCGCTATTCCATACGTGGTCGGCGTATTCCTTTTCACCGCACTCACATTCGCGGATGTGCTGAGTTTCACTATACTCTGCCCATGCGCCGAAGGTATGGTTGTCTGTGTCAGGCTTGATCGTTTCGGTTTTGGTCTCGCCGCATACTGTACAGGTGTAGGTCTTAACTCCAGACGCGGTATGGGTAGGCGCAGTTGTTACTTCACCGCTATTCCATACGTGGTCGGCGTATTCCTTTTCACCGCAAACCGAACAACATCTGAAATGTTGAATTGCAGTATGTTCTTCCCAATTGCCAAAAGTATGAATATCCGTTTTGTCAATTGTGGTTCTCTCCACAAGCACAGTAGAACAATCGACACAATTTAAACCGTCCGTCAACCCTGTATTAGCACAAGTAGCTTCGAATCCTTTTACAACCTCGACCGAATTATGGTTACAAACCACATTAACTGTAAATGACTCGGTAAAACCACCGTATGACTTTACTGTCACGGCTTTTGTCCCTAATGAATTGAAGCTTTCCGCAGAAATATCAAATCCATTAAAGGTAGCGTTTTTGTTGTCATATCCTGCTAAAAGTTTTTCATATACTACAAGTTCGAGAGGGTTAAATTCGTCGCCCTTTTCGTATATTTTTTGAACATTGTCCGTATTAATACCAATGTCAGAAACACTATTCAATACAGGCCACTTTCCACTTGTAACCACAAAATGAGAGTTGTTTAACAAATAATTGTTCATACCAGCCATATCCAAATTTGCTACACATCCGCTAATATATTGATTATTTCCACTTACATAATTAGTTTTATCAATTATAGCACTATAACAATTGTCAACATTCAAATCACACTCATTATAGCCCAAAAGTGCTCCATAATGATGAGTATGATTTTCACTACTCCAATCAAAATCATATATATTATTGTAAGTAATACAATTAGAAATATTTATGTTTTTAGAACAATATCCTATTAAATCGCCAACACTATGATAAGTCCTACCTTCGCTACCAGCATCATCTACAGAGTATAAATCTATAAGCATTTGAGTAGAACACACAATTGAATTGCTTATTGTTTTAGTTGCGGCAGAATCTTCAATCTTCGAATCCAAACCAACTAATCCTCCAACTCGGGCACCGCATTGCGCTGGTTTCCAATCTTTCACAGTATATACCATAACTCGAATATTATTGTTCATAGCCAAGCAATTATAGATATTACCTTGATTTACACCAACTAAACCACCGGCTCTACATTCAAAAGTATCATCTGTATGTCCATCCCAGTCAGTTTTTCCACGAATATAAACGTTGTTCACAACACAATTATATATGTATCCACGATTTCGCGCAACCATTCCAGCAACAGCAAAATCATAGTACACTCCTGTATTGTCAATGTATGCTGAACACCCATTCAAAGCATCTGATTTAAAATTGGGATTACCGATTTGCAAATTCTTTATTATTGCCGACTCATAAACTATGCAAAAGAACGAGGTTTGTGAAATTCCTGTCCCCTCTATTTTAAAGTTGTATACACTATATCCATTTCCATCGAAAGAACCACGAAATTCGGGAATACAATCAAACTTTCCACCGTCCATATTTATGTCATTCAACATCAAAAAATAATAACCATAGCCATTATTTGCCGAAGTATTATTAGCATAGGATGGATTATTTGCAAGCCTGTCCAAATCCAACTTGGTGACAAGTAAAAATGGACGTTCCTCTGTTCCATATCCACCCGCAAACAAATCTGCCCCCTCTGCTTTGATTTCAAAAGTTGCAGATGCTAATTCTACTCCACCAACTTTAACAGAAACTTTAATAGTGTTGCCCATGGAACTCAAGTTGGAAGATATTTTCAGAATTCCCTTTTTTTCATCAACAGTTGCATAATCAGCTCCTTGAGCGATTTCATAAGTTATATCGCTTTCGGAAATATAATCGGAAGATATTTGAAAATTCAGATAAAGCGTTGACCCAGGAGCTACATAATTTGAGCCCACATTATCCATATTAACATACGAATAATGATTAATAGTCTTACTGCCCGAGGCTATATCTGCGGTTTTGTATACATAACCGCTTATCTTACTTGCCTGATCGTTATATCTCGTAAAATATTCTCCGCAAACTTCAAGACACTCACTATTAAATACCGAGTACAAAACTTCCTTTACATTGTTGTCATTTACGAGTTCCCACACAGGAACAAGTGAATAATCGTTTACAAAACCTAAAATTGTAGATTTTTCCTCTAATGATGACAACCAACTTCCATAAGATGATGAAGTAAATGTACTAAGTTCAGGATAATTGCCGCCATAGGCCTTTACTGTAACCGCTTCATTCACAGTGGAATCATTAGCCGAAACACCAAGCTTTTCGGTATTTGATATATCCGATTTAACAGAAAAAGTACCAACTCCAACGCTAACACCTATACTTGATGCGTTTTCAAGCTCTTTTTCTGTTTTTACTGATGATGATACCAAATGGTTTGTAACTTCAAGTCTACCGCCTGCATAATAGGACAAAACAAGATGGGTTCCATAATATTCATAAAGCTCTTTTGTTAAAGAGGTAGCAACATCAAATTTTTCAGAAGACACTGCTGAGCTTATCTGCGATATTTTATTAGAAAAAGCTTCAGACAGGTTATCTGCCAATTTAGAAACATCTCCGTCATAGCCTCCCAAGGAATATCTGTTTCTTACGGCATTTGCATAATACAACTGATATAGCTGTGTCTGAATTGTTGTAGTACTCTCGCTGAATTTTGTAGAGAATTTACCTTCTACACCCAAATTAACGGAATATATCGGAATTTTAGCTCCAATATCAACTGCAAATTCCTCGGAATAGGAATTTGTAATCTCAGATATTTTTTCAGATTTTATGTATCCACCGGAGGTTTGGGTCATTTTTACGCCTATTCCATAAAAGCCATTATCCTTCAGTTTTTTAAAATCCAATATAGGGTTAGATACTACCAAAACAGGATCTGACATATTCCCTGTAATTGCATTAAATCCGTATCCAATCTGTTCCCACGACTCAAGCATATAGGTATCACCAATTGACGCCTGGGTTTCTGCTGAAACGGTCGGAATAGTAATAAAAAAAGTAATCACTACCATCAAAACCGCCAAAAACATCGACAACACTCGTTTTGTTACTGTTTTTTTCATTTTTTCTCTCCTTTGTAAAAACGCTTTCATCTCAAATCGAGATATTCGCATTTCCATTTTATCACAATTTGTGATAAATGTCAATATCTCATATTGTGATATAATATAATATTTTTAGAGAAAAAATTATTATTTTTTATATTAATCGCACAAGGGAGATTGTTTATGAGATTGAAGGATATCAGAGAAGATTCCGACGTTACTCAGCGCGAGCTTGCTGAGTTTTTACACATCAAGCAAAACACCTATTCACAGTACGAAAACGGACAACGACAATTACCTATCGAAATTCTTATAGACCTCGCTAAATTTTACAAAACTTCAACGGACTATCTTTTGGGCTTGACCGATGAAAAAAAGCCATATGGCAAAAAATAGCGTTCACCATACAGCTTAAAACGGACACCCAAAAAGAGTGTCCGTTTTTTGTTTTATATACTCTCCACCTCCGCCTCGGCTTCGAGGCAGGTGGTGCCGTCCCCGTCGACGGTGCGGAAAAGGTAAGTATTCTCGTCCTTTTGTCCGCGGTAGATGCTAAGGGTATGACCCATTGCCGCTTCGTGCAAGAACGAAAGGTTAAGCGAGGTCAATCTTTTTGCCCCCGCCTCGGGCAGAAAATCGCATATCATATCGGGATAGCGGGTATTATTCATGTGCATATTATAATCGCAATCGCTGAAATAGATTTTACGCTCGCCCACTTTTTCAAGCACAACGTCCTTGGGAAAGGTCATGCGCGCGGGGGAATCAATTTCGAGGGGGGCTTCGTGTTCAAAGCCGAAATTATAGCTTGAAATTTTAACGAGCTTATGCTCGTTTACGTCCACCAGCGCCCAAAGCGACAGCGCTTCGGCTATCACCTCCTCGCCCTCTTTAAGGCGAAAGCTACGGAGGGTACTGAAGGCGCGGCACTCGCTTGTCCAGGTATCGACTTTTATATCACGGTAAGCCGCAAGCGGTTTATAAAACTTTATCGTAAGCCTTGAAAGTATGAAACCAAGACCTGCCTCGTCTCTTATTTTATCGAGGGGCTGTCCCACCGCTATCATATGGTAGTTTGAGGTTTCCTCAAAGTAAGTAAGGATTTGCGTGGGGCGCACGTTTCTGTTGCAGTCGGTATCGTGCCAACGGGTTTTATAATTTTCACTGTAAATCATATTTCACCTCAAAAAATAGGAGTCGTAAACAACTCCTATTTTAGTAAATTTTATGCAACTTGTCAACAGATTTACAAAAAAGTTTACATTCAGCCCGCTGTAAAGGCGCCACCGCTCTCCTCAGATGCGGTATTACCCGAATCAAGCCCAAAACTAACGGCAATTGCCGAATTCACCACGCTCATAACGCTATCGTCAAGGTGTCCCATTTTCTCCTTAAGGCGCTTTTTATCAAGCGTTCTTATCTGCTCAAGAAGCACAACCGAATCCTTTGAAAGCCCGGCTTCGTCAGCGAAAATATCTATATGAGTAGGCAAATGAGTCTTGCTCATTCTTGATGTAATCGCCGCCGCTATAACCGTCGGGCTGTATCTGTTTCCTATGTCGTTCTGTATAATCAGCACGGGACGCAAGCCCCCTTGCTCCGAGCCTATTACGGGGCTCAGGTCGGCATAGTAAATATCTCCTCGTTTAACACTCATAGAAATCTCCATTTCTTTTAATCTCCGCAATTTTTGTTGGTCGCACTGTTATTGTTGCCAAAAGTAGGGCCAACTTATACACGGTGGAGAAAAAATTCCCCATTAACAGAATATTTATAAACAAGGAGTTTTGTGACGGATAAAAAATCAGAACAAGCCGTCGGATTTGAAGTATCCCTCAAGCATTCTTCTGCGGTATTCGCTTGGCGTTTCGCCCGTCTTTTGCTTAAACACCGCGTTAAAATAGGATTGCGAGGAAAAACCGCACGCCTCGGCTATTTCCGACATGGACGCGCCCCCCATAAGTATGAGTCTTTTTGACTCCTCTACGCGCAGGCGCGTGAGGTATTCGTAGGGCGTTTTGCCAATCGCCGCACGGAATATTCCGTGAAAATAGACGGGAGAAAGGTGCGCGTAGGCGGCTATCTCATCTAATTTGCAAGCCGAGCGGAAATTCTTTTCCATGTACTCAATTCCACGCTCTACTGCCTCGCTTCCACGGTTTTTAACGTTAGTCATGCGCTCTGCTTTTGCGCTTTCTTTTTTTACCCACGCCAAAAGCTCGAGAAGCCGCGCGTGACGCAAAAGGCTGTCATCCCCCTCGCTTGCTTTGAGCAAGGAAATAATCAGCTCTATTCCACGGTCAATATCTGTGCTTACAAAATATTCGCACAGTCCTTCAAGGATATTTTTCAGGTCTCCATCGGTACGGAGCTTAAGGTAATAAGTTTTCAAGGGCAGCTCACTGTAACGCACCGCACCCGGTTTTACGCAAAGGACTGCGCCGCGACGAACTCGGTACGGAGTTCCGTTAAGGTATGTCACTCCGCCGCTTTCATAGTACAGCTCTATTTCGTAGCAACTAACGTTTCTGGGAGAAGTCACCGACACCCCCGGAAAGGTATACGAGCTGTCAAATATTCCACAGCCGTAATCGCCAGACGACACTTCAATTTTCATACCGCACCTCACATAGTAAGATTTCCAAAATATACAATTTAATTTTATCACACAATATTGGATTTGTAAACACAAAAAAGTAAAAAAGCTAAAAATTTCTCAGACTCTGAAGAACGGCAAAAAGCGATATGAATTTGTTTTCGTATCGGATTTAATTTTGACTAATAAATTTAACAGAACGGATTATCAAGGCTTGACACTTTGCGTCAATTGTGGTATGATTGTAGTAATATTTTTTATAGCAAAGGATTTCATTATGACTGCCAATTACACCAGAGTTAAGCTTGCTTGCTATGCCAGCAACGTCACCATGTCTATTGTGGGAAATCTTTCTCCCCTGCTCTTCCTCACCTTCCACACGCTTTACGGAATTTCTTATACTGCGCTTGGATTTTTGGTACTTATCAATTTCGTCACTCAGCTTATAATTGATATTGTTTTCTCACTTTTCTCACACAAATTCAACATTCCGCTTGCAGTTAAAAGCGCGCCGATTCTCGGTATAGCGGGGCTACTTATATATGCGTTCTGTCCGCTTCTCTTCCCCGAAAGCGCTTATCTCGGAATAGTTATCGGAACTGTTATTTTCTCGGCGGCAAGCGGATTCAACGAGGTGCTTATCAGCCCTGTCATCGCCGCAATTCCTTGCGACAACCCCGACCACGAAATGAGCAAGCTCCACTCGGTATACGCTTGGGGGGTGGTTTTCGTTATTGCCGTCAGCACAGCGTTTTTGTTGATTTTCGGCAGCGAGAACTGGCAATATCTCGCGCTTCTCTTCGCTCTTGTTCCGTTTTTGGCGTCAATTCTGTTTTTCGGCGCGGAAATGCCACCTCTTGAAACCGCAGAAAAAGCCTCGGGCGTTAAAGCTTTTTTCATGAGCAAGGGACTTTGGATCTGCGTGTTCGGAATCTTCCTGGGCGGCGCGGCAGAATGTACTATGGCGCAATGGTGCTCGGGATACATTGAGCGTGCTTTGGGCATTCCGAAGGTTTGGGGCGACCTTTGCGGTGTTGCGCTATTCTCGGTGATGCTTGGTCTTGGACGTACTCTCTATTCAAAATACGGAAAGAATATTTGCAAGGTGCTTTTTGTCAGCGCCATCGGCTCTACCCTCTGCTATCTTACGGCGGCAGTTTCGGGGGTAGCGATAATTGGACTTATAGCTTGCGCATTTACAGGCTTTTGTACTGCTATGATGTGGCCTGGCAGCCTTATCGCCGTCTCCGAGCGCTTTCCTCACGGCGGAGTTATCATGTACGCGCTTATGGCAGCGGGCGGTGACCTTGGAGCCTCGGTTGGATCTCAGCTTGTTGGAATTATAACCGACGCTGTAAGCGAAAACGAAAAAGCGATTCAACTTGCCGCAAATATTGGACTCTCTCCCGACAGCCTCGGAATGAAAATCGGTATTCTCATAGGCATGCTGTTCTCGGTTATAGCTATTTTCGTATTCCTTAATATTATGACGAAACAAAAGAATTTCATTGAAAAAGCCTGAAACTTTCACAAATTTGCGCAAACTTGTTGACATTACAACAAGTTTGTGGTATAATAGTGTTGTTGTAATTACAACAGAAAGGACAGGTTACATGGAAGAAAGGTTTCAAACCTTTACGGTTCTGATTTCAAATATAAACCGAGCAATCTATAAAATCAAAGCCGAGGAAATGGCTGAGTTTGACTTAAAAAGCTCGCACGTTTCCTGCCTATACTATCTTTACAAAAAGACTTCGCTGACCGCCACCGAGCTTTGCGACATATGCGAGGAAGATAAAGCCAATATTTCAAGGTCAATAAAATACCTTGAGGAAAACGGGCTTATCTCACGCGCCGACAAGCGGCAAAAAAGATATCTTTGCCCCTTTGTTCTTACAGAAGAGGGCGTAAAAATCGGCAAACGAATTTCCGACAAGGTAAACGCTATTTTAGATAGGGCAAGCGAGGGACTGAGCGAAGAAAAACGGCTTGAGTTTTACAGGGCGCTTACGCTTATCAACTCAAATCTGCAAAACATTTGCGACGAATACGACAACACCTGATAACTGAAAGGATGAAACGTTATGAACAAACACATACTTCACGAAAAAAGAGAGTGGGCTAATCTCAGAGAATTGGTAGAGTACGCGGCAGATAACTACGGTGAAAAGACAGCTTTTTCATATCGCTTAAAGGCAAGCGCTAAGGAAATACAAAAGGTTTCATATATCAAATTCAGAGACGAAGTAAGAGCGCTCGCCACAGAGCTTATATCTATGGGCGTTGAAGGCAAGCACTGCGTTATTATCGGAAAGAACTCCTACGAGTGGATACTCACCTACTACTCTGTGCTTATTGCGGGTGGGGTACTTGTTCCCCTTGACCGCGATTGGCTGGCAGATGATCTTGCCGAGACCGCGGCTACCGCCGACATTGCTTATCTTTTCTGCGAAAACGAGCTTAAGGAAAAGGCAGATGTTGTGATTGAAAAGACCGGACTTGAAACTCCCGTTGTATATCTTACGGGTGCTGAGGACGAAAATACTCTTGAAAAGCTTGTAAAAAGCGGCGCTGAAAAATTTGCTCAATCGTCTGACGCATATTTCAACAAAGAAATCGACGTTGAGCGTCTCAGCCTTCTTGTTTTCACATCTGGAACTACCGGAAAAGGCAAGGGCGTTATGCTTAACCAGACCGCTATAATCCGTGACATGGCTGACATTATTCACTATATTGACTTTGCCGACAAAACCGTGGGTGTTCTTCCCCCTCACCACACATACGGCTCTACCGTTATGTTTATCGGACACGTTATGATCGGTTGCGAGATTTATATCTCGTCGGGTATAAGATACGTGCAAAAGGAACTTAAGGACCAGTGTCCCGGACACATGATTCTCGTTCCCCTTTATCTTGAAACCTTCTACCGCAAAATATGGTCAAACATAAAGGAGCAAGGCAAGGAAAAGCCTGTAAACAACATGATAAAGCTTTGCAACGCTCTTCACCTTCCCACGACTATACGCAAAAAAATGTTTGCTTCTATTCACGCGGCTTTTGGCGGAAACGTAAAGATGATTATTACCGGTGGCGCACCCGTAAACCCCGATATTCTTCACTTCTTCCAATCCATCGGCATTTCGGTGCTTAACGGATACGGCATTACCGAGTGCGCTCCCCTTATCGCGGTAAACCGTAGCAAACACGTGGTTGCAGGAAGTGTAGGTAACGTTCTTGACATGGATACCGTTATTATTGACGAGCCTAACGAGGACGGAGAGGGCGAGATTCTTGTAAAAGGTCCTAACGTAATGCTCGGCTACTACAAAAACGACGAAGCCACGGCAGACGCTATGAAGGACGGCTACTTCAAAACAGGTGACTACGGAAAGCTTAACAAAGACGGCGTACTCTTTATTACCGGTCGAAAGAAAAACCTGATAATCCTCTCAAACGGAAAAAACGTTTATCCCGAAGAAATCGAGAACGAGCTTGTTGCCACTCCAGGTATTCTTGATATTGTAGTATACGAGGGACAAAGTAAGCGCGGAGTTTCTCATAACGCCATTGTTGCGGAGATTTATCCCGACAAGGAATTCTTTGAAAAAAACCAAATCACCGATATTTACGCTCATCTCAAGCCCTATATTGACGAGTACAACAAAACCGCGGTAGCATACAAAAAGATTGGTATTCTCAAGGTGCGCGACACCGAGTTTCCAAAAAACACGCTTCGAAAAATCATGAGATTTAAGCTTGATATGTCTATTGATTAACAAAAAATATTAACGGCTGTCTTGAAAAGGCAGCCGTTTTTGTATAATTTTTCTTGACGAAAAACAAAACAAGTGCTATAATAAAGCTACGGATAATATTACAATCCAGATACGAGGTGATTATTATGACACTTATCCCTATTATATTTTTAGTGCTTGAATTTGCCCTCATTGCCATAGGTGTTCTTATCGGATACCGCCGCGGCGTAGGCAAAAGCTTAGTAAGATTGGTATATCTTGCCATTCTCGGTATTGTGGCGTTCTTTGTAGGCCGCTCAATAGCCTTCTCGCTGTCTGACACGGCTTGCACCATGATACTCCCCATGCTTCCCGAAGAAATTCTGCCTGTTTTTGAAAAATCGCCCGAACTTGAACCTCTTGTGGCAAATATGATCGGCGGACTTCTCAGCGCAATTTTGGTCTCTTTGGTATTCGCTCTTTTAAGATTACTTTCGCTTATCGGATTTAACAAGCTTTCCGGCATGATAGCAAAAAGGTTCGGTGAAAAAGAACCGCTCGCCAAAGGAAGCAAGTGGTGGGGCTTGGCGGTTGGCTTTGTTTATTCGACCCTTGCGGCTTCGTTAATGTTGCTCCCCATATTCACCCCCATGTACATACTCAACAGCGTTCCCGACGAAACGATAGCCGTTTACTACGAGGCGGTTTTGGAAAACTACACCGACCAGCCCAACTACGAGGAAACCGAAAAGCTTCTTACCGAAACAAAGCCCTCGTTTAACGCAACTAAGTTCTTCCCATTCTCTTGTATGATGGCTGATGCCGTAACCTCTTACGGCATTCCCGATACAGAGGTAAGCGAATCGGTAACTCACTCGCTCCCCGCCTTTATTGAGCTTGGAAGCGACGCGCTGTACGTACACAACAGCACTGTCTATGCGGAAAATCCGTCTACCGTGGTACTGAACAACGCCTCGGCAACCGTAACGCTTCACCTTGAAAACTCCCCCACAATCAAGCGCACCGCCGCTTGCGTGGTAAGCGCACTTGGTGAAATACTGCGCGAGGACGGCGAGTTTATGGGTATGGGATTTGCGCCGACAAACAATTTTATTCTCGACAGCCTTATAAGCATGGCGATTGGCAGCGTCGCCGACACCGATTACGAAAACGTAAACAACAATATGATGCTTCTTTTCGGTACGTATGATGCGGAACTGCTCCCTGAGCACAAGCGCTCAAATTTTGAGATGCACTTCCCTGCCTCCGGTTACGTGGGAAAAGAACAAAAAGGGCTTTTACTTATTATTTATGAGTTGGAGTTCAACAGCCTCGACGATCTGATCGGCAATGAAGATCTTCAAAACATAATAAATCAGTTTTCGGGTCTCCTTGATCCCGATTCAGACAACACAGAGAACACTCCCGATCACTCCGACCACCACGAGCTTGATATTCCTCCAAGCGTTATCGAGGAATTTATTGAAAGCGCTCACGGTGACGTAAGTGTGTCCGGTCTTAAAGAGTTCCTTAACTCTATGGGTTATAATCCCACCGACGAAGAAATGAACGCCATAGTCAAACAATATTTAGGTTAAAAGAAAAGCGCCTGTCTCGCATAGCGAGACAGGCG
>JAZKYO010000139.1:0-15803 GCA_045612185.1 Eubacteriales bacterium | reverse complement strand
GCTACGATCCGACTTCCTTTTTGTTATGAAAAAAGAAAAGGAGCACATTGTGCTCCTTTTGGTGCGGGAGACGGGAATTGAACCCGTACGATTCTCACCACACGCCCCTCAAACGTGCGCGTCTGCCAGTTCCGCCACTCCCGCGAATGCTGCCACTATTGCGACAACATTATATATTATACTCATTTTTTCTGAAATGTCAATAGGTTTTCGCAAATTTCTTTAATTTTTTTCGTCTTTTTACGGAATCTGCGCTACACCTTTAAACTCATAGCTTTTTATGCCGTAGGATTCGAGTATTGCCAAGGTTTCTTCCTTTACCGTTTTTTCCGAATCTGCCACTATCAATCTCATATTGTATTCTGTAAGGAAGTAGGCGCACCGCTCTATCATGGTTCCAAGCTCGGAATTTGAAACGCCGCTCAGGTCTATGGCGTAAGCGTCGGCGTAGCCTTTGGTCGCGCTTATTATACGGGTAGCACCGCTTCCCTTTACGTCGCTTTCGTCAAGCACCACGCAGATATTGGTTCTCTCGCAAAGGCTTTCCGCCCACGCGAGATACGGAGTTGCGTTGGCAAGATAATCGGTCTCGTCGGGAACACCGAAAAAGGCAATTTCGTTTATCCCCGCAGCGGCAAGCTCGGAGACAAGCGCAAGCTCCTCCGCGCATTTAAGCACACGCGCTTCGCTATTCTGCTCGCTCATAGCGGTGCTATAAAAATAAGCCACGCTTATCATTTCATAATCGGCGCAAACCTCGGCAAGCTCGTTTGCCGTTACACTTGAAAGTACAGGATAGCTCAACTTATCCTTGACCGACGATGAGGGAGTAAAAAACAGGTTTCCGTTTTCGTCGTTGACCTTAAAGCAAACAGCCGAAGCTTCAACGTCCGAAACAGCGCTCTTAAAGGCTTGGCGGTCTGCGCCCTCTGTGGTTACAGGATAAGCGACTATTGCTTCAAGCGCGGCATAGTCGGCATTTGGCTTTTCAACACCGCCAAACGACGTCAAATTATGTCTGCCAAAGCTTTCATACTTGGATTTTTCGGCTTTATTGCCAAGCAACGCGCCCGTAATAAACGCCGACACAATCGCAAGGACGATAACCGTTATAAGTATAATTTTAAATTTCAGTCCGAAGCGACTTGAATTTCCGTCGTATCGGGTTCGGTCGTTTCTGCGTCTGCGATACAAAAAATATCACTCCAATCAAAAGGTTATTTCATCTGCCAAAGGTCAATAGTTTTTCCGTACTCGTTAAGCTCAAATTCGATATTTTCGGCTTCTTGCTCTATAAGCTCGAAAACCTTGAAGTTTATATACATGGTTTTAAGATAGTCGATATTATTCAACACGTATCTGTCATCGGGCTCAAGGCGCTCCAAAATATAGAATGCCCCCGAGGTTTCAACGATAGGGCTGATTTCACCGATATCAAGGGCAAGCGCGGCTTGCTCGTAGGCTTCGTCAAAGGTTCCCTCAAAGAAATGATAATCGCAGGCCTTGGTATCTTTGTTGTACTTGCTTCCTATCATTTTGTTGAAGGTCTTGCCGTTATCAAGCTCCGAGAGCACGTGCTCAGCGTCAGCTCTGGTTGTCGCCTTAACGTTTCTCACTCTTATAAGCCCGTCCTTATTCATAACGGCGTCGTAAGCTTCTTTATCATAATCGTCTGCAACCGCCTCGCTATATCGACTAATACAACTGTAAAGAGCTATTTCAAAGCGGTTTACCGCATCGGTCATATAGCTTGATTCGAGATACGCCAGATACTGTTCCTCGCCGCCAAGCGACACAACCGCCGATTCCACAAACCCGTTAACTTCTTTGGCTGTAACCTTATCCGAGGGCTTGATTCCCTCTTTTTTGAAAAGTCTGAGAGCCGCGTAATTCTGGCGAAGCTGCTCGTCAACTATGTCCTCAAGCTCAGCAAGATAATCTCCCACCCAAGCAGACGAGGTATCGGAAAATATCTCCTCACCGTACTTTTGCGCAAGCGCTTCCTTATTGGTCATCACAAGATACCTGAGCTCCTCATATTTTACGTCGTAACCGCCGCAAGTGCCAACCACGCGCGACTCCTCTTTACTGCTTGCAATTCCGTTGCCGCCAGAGCAGGACACCGCCGAAAGCGTAAGCATAACAAGCGTCAACACAAGGGCTAAAAATCTCTTTTTCATCATTTTGAAATTCCTTTCAAAGATTATTCCATTATAATTATACAACGCTTTTATGTCCGCATTATGAATTTTTATGATTTTTATTAAATAAATGTTTGACTAATTGAAAAATATATGTTATACTGTCTTTGAGCAAGAGAGAATAATTCGAATCAAGTTTATTCTCTGTTTTCTAACGAACCGAGAAAGGATTTTTTTGCTATGGAATGCGAATACAGTATATCCCTTGATAAAATCATAAAGGAATTTCAGCTTGAGGTCATCACGCTTCCCAAACCGGCGGAAGAGTTAATGATATCTAACCCCGAGGTAAACCGCCCCGGTCTTGCGCTTGCGGGTTTTTACGGCAACTTTGAATCCTCGAGAATTGAGGTACTTGGAAAAGCTGAGCACAACTACCTTGATGAGTGCAGCGAACAGGAACGCATAGAAAAGATACGTACATTTGTGGATCACGAGCCCGTCTGTGTTATCATAACAACAAATCTCGGCATAATACCGGAAGCTATCGAGGAGGCAAAAAAGCGCGGTGTTCCGATTTTGCGTTGCAAAGAAAAGACCAGCCCGCTTATGGCGGCGCTTATAGCTTTCCTCAACACCAACCTCGCTCCCAGAATTACCCGTCACGGCGTTCTCGTTGAGGTTTACGGCGAGGGTATTCTAATCCTTGGCGACAGCGGCGTAGGTAAAAGCGAAACAGCTATTGAGCTTGTAAAGCGCGGTCACAGACTTATTGCTGACGATGCGGTTGAAATCAAGCGAGTTTCGGCAAAGACCCTTGTGGGAAGCGCTCCCGAAATTATCCGCCACTACGTTGAGCTGCGCGGCATCGGAATAGTTGACGTAAAGCGTCTTTTCGGTATGGGCGCGGTAAAGGATACCGAAAAAATCAATCTCGTAATTAATCTTGAGCAATGGGTACAGGGCAAAATGTACGACAGACTTGGTCTTGACGACGAAAAGATGGACATTCTCGGAATAGAAATTCCCTCTATCACCATACCCGTCAAGCCCGGTAGAAACCTTGCCATTATCCTTGAGATTGCCGCAATGAACAACCGTCAAAAGCGCATGGGATACAACACGGCTGAAGAATTTAACAAGCGTCTTATGGAGCAGATGGGCGGTATGCCCATGTAAAAAAGGAGCGCAAGCTCCTTTTTTATTTTATACGTTTGCTTCTTCTTTTTTATCCACAGCCACACAGCTTACAGCGGTGTACTCACTTACGTCAAGCACCGTTTCGCCATCTATCTGCAAGGGAGTGGGGCGGTCAAACTTTACGGTTATATTTTTACCGGTAATAACCTCTATGTACTTTGTGTTTTTTACGTGCTCGCCCTTGAAAATCGATGGGAATATCATAAGCGTTTTAAGCTTACTTGAACCATGGAACAGCATAAGAGAAAGCTTATGCTCGGCATCCTCTCTGCTCTGGTTGGGCGTAGGAATCATTCCTCCGCCGTAGCATCTGCCGTGCATGGTGGGGGCTATCCACACTTTTTTGAACTCACGTTCAACTCCGTCAACTATAACCGTAGCGTTTACAGGCTTGAAGTGGAAAAGCAAGCCCTTAATGGCAATGGCGGTATAGTTGGCTTTTTTGTTCTGTGCGCGTAGTTTATCGCCCACCTCACAGCAATAGCCGTCAATTCCGTAACCCACACCGTTGATAAACTTACATTCCTTGCCGTTTACCGTAACTGTGGGAAGGTGTTTTATATATTGATTTATGAGGAACGGCTCGGTTGTTTCTTTCATTCCGAGATCCGCGGCAAAATCGTTGCCCGTTCCTGTGGGAAAATAGTAAATCTCGTTATTGACGTCAATATCGTCTATATCGTTTACAAATCTGTTAAGCGTGCCGTCTCCGCCGAAAATCACAACGCTGTCCTCGGGCGCAAGAAGCGCGAAAAGCGTTTTATAGCTGTCAATTTCGGTCATGTCAACAATCTTGCATCCGTCACCGCTCTTAGCCATATAATCCTCAGCAAGCTTGCGGCAATTACCGTGTCCCGATATGGGATTAAACAATAAGTACTGCATATCAAAAGCCTCTCTTTACAGTAAATTCATGGTAATATTTTAGCCCTCAAAAATAAACTGAAAATAAACTATTTCGACATATAGCGACAAAAAAAGAGAGCCTAGGCTCTCTTTTTATTGTACTTTGGGCAGTTTAACGGAAAACACTGTCACGTTGTTCTTGCTTTCAACCCCCACCTCTCCGTTATGAAGGTCTACTATTCTTTTAACAATAGCAAGTCCTATTCCGTTACCCTCGGCGGTATGAGACTCGTCTGCCTGATAGAATTTGCGCCATATTTTGCTTTGCTTATCCTCGGGTATTTCACTTCCCGTATTTCCGATTTTAACCGTCAGGCTGTCTCCACCGTCAACGATTTCAGCTGACACAATTCCTTGCTCCGACACGTATTTTACGGCGTTGTCAAAGAGATTTATCCAAACCTGCTTCAAAAGCTCCTCGTTGGCGCATATGGTATACTCCTCAAAGTCAAGATGAAATTCGATATTCTTTTTGGACCATTTGCTCTCAAGCAGCAATATCGACGCGCGCAATTGTTCTGAAAGGTTAAACTCGCTGACTTCAGAAAGTATCGTCTGATTTTCAACCTTGGTAAGATTAAGCACGTTGGTAGCCATATACGACAGGCGCATTGATTCTTCCTCTATGGCATAGAGGTATTGCCTTCTCTCATCCTCGTCAAGCTCAGCGTTTTTCAACAGTTTTGCAAGTCCGGCTATGGAAACGATGGGCGTTTTGAACTCATGAGAGAAGTTGTTTATAAAGTCTCCTCGAAGCATTTCGGTGTTTTGCAGTTCTTCCGCAAGTATATTAAAGCTTCTTGAAAGCTCCACAAACGACGGAAATTTATCCATCGGTGAGCTGAACTCAAGCCTTGTTTCAAAATTTCCGCTTGACAAATCCTTCATTCTGTTTATAAGTCGATTTATAGGGTTAAGCGGTATTCTTACCGCAAAAAAAGCTATCGTGCCCCCCATAAGCGCGCTTATTGCCGCCATCAGCGATATCCACACCTTGGGCCTTGCGGTTTCGTCAACACTTCCTATAACGTCAAATTTAATTAAAAGCCAAACCGACACCGCCGCAAGTGAAATCGCGATAAGCAATATGGCGAAAACCAACAACGAAAACAGTATTATAAGTGAAAACCTTTGCTTGTTTTCTTTTTTCAACTGAATTTTTTTCACTGCTTTTTCACCGCCTTATATCCAAGTCCGCGGACAGAATCTATTTCAAACTCCTCCCAGCCATCAAACCGCTTTCTGAGTCTCGCGATATGCACTGTAACCGTCTCCCAACCTGTGTTGCTGTCAGCTCCCCATATTTCGTCCATTAGCTGTATTCTTGTAAATATCTTTCCAGGATACGACAAAAGCTTATAAAGAAGCATAAACTCCTTTTGAGGAAGCTCATGTACCTCATCACCGCGCGAAACGGTAAGCTTATCGTAATCAAGCACAACCTGTCCGATAACTATTCTGCGGTCGGTGGCGATCTGCGCACGTCGCAAAAGCGCCTTTATTCTGTAAAGCATTTCTTCTTCGTCTATAGGCTTTGTGATATAATCGTCGGTTCCCACAAGAAAGCCTTTATGCTTGTCCGCGGGGAGCTGTTTTGCCGACACCATAAGCACGGGAATCGGATTTCCCGCATCGCGCAGGGCTTTGGTAAACTCATAGCCGTTCATTTCGGGCATCATAATATCAAGAACCACTAAATCTACGTGTTCTCTGTCCATAAGATTCAATGCGGTTTTTCCGTTGTCCGCGGTAAGCACGGTATATCCCGCACCGCGAAGTACCGCTTCAAACAGCAATCTTGTGTTCTTATCGTCGTCAACAACGAGAATACGGAACATTTAATCACCTCCGTTTTTACAACACCTATTATACACCTTTGACGCCTGATTGTCAAGAAAAAACAGTCACGCTTGACCCGCGCCAAAACAAGTCTGTCACTCTCCCCCACCGTTCGGCGGTTTTGGTTTTGAAAAGGAATATTTCCCAAAACTTTTTTCGTTTTAGGGGTTGACTTTTCGGGATTTTGTGGTATACTATTAATGGTGGCGGCGTCAAATTGACGAGTAGCCTTGCTTGATGCAGGGTGAAAGAGGGATGTTGCCACCGTTTTATTATCCCTGAAACGAATGCTGTACACATACTCTTCCTTCTTGGAATAATTATTGTTCTCAACATCAATTCTAATATTCACCATAACATCATAAGCTTTACCATCAACAATAATAGTTTTCACATAGTAATCCCAATGCTTTGCATTTTTATGGGATTTTTTATTTTTCCCACTCTCAGGTTCCGTTTTGTTATACGACGCATCCTCGACAAGTTCAAAAAAATTGCCATCAGCCAACATTCTTATTTTTGCTTTATATCCCGAATCACTGGATTTACTTGAAGGAGCGTTTCCCTCATATGTCAGTTTACCAAGATTAGAATTATCGAAATGAGCATAATAAATATGCCCATTTCTTGTGAATTTTGCAGTTCTTCCTTTGAATTGTTGTAAGAAATCGTTTCTGAATTTTTTTCGGATTTAGGTGTTGACTTTTGCGTGTTTTGTGGTATACTATTATTGAGGACACCATTCGAGGATTGGGCGGCATTCGTTATAATTGCTTGACCCATATTGCCTTGAGTGATGTTCTCAATTTTTGTTATATCATAAAAACAGTCACCTCGCGCTATTCTTTTTATTTCTCGGAAGATGTTGACTTTTCAGGATTTTGTGGTATACTGTTATTAGATACAGAACTTGTGGCATCGGCAAGAGACCTGTTTTTAGGCACTCCCCTTTGCGTTTCTCGTTCTGTATTTTTTTCACTTCATCAAACTTAAATATCGATCCATTTGGCATAAGTATGCGATGAACTTTGTATTGGTTATTTCGCATATTTACAACAACCGCCATATTTCCGCAAGTGCCATTTATTTCGGCATTGCAAGCTCGCAGCTCTGCCTCGTTCTCTCGGTAGCCATCAAGCCCGCCGTAAGCCATGGCAGCCCCCGCCTGCAATGCGGCAAACTACAATTTATCTCTCAAAACAAAGCAGGAGCCGCACTCTTAATGAGACGGCTCCTTTTTCGTTATCGGGTGTTCTGCAAACACCGATATTATGAATACATTTTATTAATCGTCACTGAGTTTAAGAACAGCCATAAACGCCTCGGGCGTAACCTGAACCGAACCTAGCTGACGCATCTTCTTCTTACCCTCTTTTTGCTTTTCAAGAAGCTTCTTTTTACGGGTAATATCACCACCGTAGCACTTGGCAAGCACGTCCTTACGCATTGCCTTTACCGTTTCGCGGGCTATTACCTTTGAGCCGATAGCTGCCTGAATAGGAATCTCAAAAAGCTGTCTCGGAATATTTTCCTTCAGCTTTTCGGCTATCTTTCTCGCTCTGCCGTAAGCCTTTTCCTCGTGAACCACGAAAGAAAGCGCATCAACCTGCTCACCGTTAAGCAAGAAATCAAGCTTAACAAGCTTACTGGGGACGTAGCCTCCGATTTCGTAGTCAAGCGACGCATAGCCCTTAGAGCGGCTTTTGAGAGCGTCAAAGAAATCGTAAATTATTTCATTAAGCGGCAGGTCGTAATGAAGCTCGACACGCTCGGTGTCGATATATTTCATATCCTTAAAGATACCGCGTCTGTCCTGGCAAAGATCCATCAAGCCGCCCACAAACTCGGTAGGCGTTATAATATTTGCCTTCACGATAGGCTCGAACGCCGTTTCAATTTCGTCGGCAGAGGGATAGTTTGAGGGGTTATCGATTATAATCGTTTCACCGCCGCGCTTTTGGACCTTATAAATTACGCTGGGCGCGGTTGTGATAAGGTCGAGATTAAACTCGCGCTCAAGTCGCTCCTCGATTATCTCCATGTGAAGCAGTCCCAAAAATCCGCAACGGAATCCAAATCCAAGCGCGATAGAGGTTTCGGGCTCAAACACCAAAGACGCATCGTTAAGCTTAAGCTTTTCAAGCGCATCGCGGAGGTCGCCGTATCTCGCACCGTCAGCGGGATATATACCCGAATACACCATGGGCTGTACAGACTTAAAGCCGGGAAGCACTCCGTCGGTGGGGTTGTCCGCAAGAGTTACCGTATCGCCCACTCGGGTCTCACCTATACTCTTTATGGATGCGGTAATATAACCAACCTCGCCCGCGGAAAGCTTATCGCACTTTTTGAGTCCAAAGGGCTCCATAGTGCCAACATCAACCACGTCAAAGGTCTTATTGTTGCTCATAAGCATAATCTTATCACCCGACTTCACCTGTCCGTCAACTATCTTAACGTAAACCACAACACCGAGATAAGAGTCGTAATAGGAGTCGAATATAAGCGCTTTAAGAGGCGCGTCCTCGTCGCCTTCGGGTGCGGGAATATCACGCACCACAGCCTCAAGCACCTGCTCGATATTAAGTCCTGTCTTTGCAGAAACCGCCGGGCACCCCTCTGCGGGAATGCCGATAACGTCCTCAATCTCGTTTCTCACTCTCTCGACGTCAGCCGAGGGAAGGTCGATTTTATTGATAACGGGCAATATTTCAAGATTGGAGTCAACCGCAAGATATGCGTTTGCAAGCGTCTGCGCCTCGATTCCCTGAGTTGCGTCAACAACCAACAGCGCACCCTCGCAAGCGTTAAGCGAGCGTGAAACCTCGTAGTTAAAGTCTACGTGACCGGGGGTGTCTATAAGGTTGAAATCGTAGGTCTCGCCGTCGCTTGCCTTATAGCTAAGCCTTACGGCGCGCGCCTTTATGGTAATGCCTCTCTCTTTTTCAAGCTCCATATTATCAAGAATCTGCTCTTCCATATCGCGCTTTGCCACTGTCTGCGTGGCCTCAAGTATACGGTCGGCAAGCGTTGACTTTCCATGGTCAATATGCGCGATTATTGAAAAGTTTCTTATATGCTTTTGTCTTTCGTTCATTGATTTCCTCACCCAAAAAGATAAAATTCTTTATAATACATTATTATAACAAATTTTTTCCTTCATGTCAACAATTTAATTATTCAACTCTGCGTTTTTTATTTTTTGTCCGATAACAGCCCTTGATTTATCAAAAATATAGCAATATTTGTCTTGATTACGCCCTTTTATGACTTGTTTTAAAACGATAAGTATTTTATAATTATGTCATAAAAGCACTTTAAGTGAGGTTATTATTATGTCTAAGAAAAATGTTGTAGTTATCGGTTACGGCGGAATGGGCGGCTGGCACACTCGCTTTATCAAAGATAACGACGTTGTAAATCTCCTTGGTATCTACGATATCAAGCCCGAGCGTTGCGCTCTCGCTGAAGAAAAAGGAATTCACGCTTATTCATCCTTCGAGGAGGTACTTGCGGACGAGCGTGTTGATTTTGTGGTTATCGCTACTCCCAATGAGCTTCATAAGCCTCTCGCAATCGAGGCTATGTCAAGAGGTAAGCACGTTATTTCGGAAAAGCCCGTTACGCTTTCCTCCACCGACCTTCAGGAAATTATAGACGCTTCTCACAAATACAACCGTCTTTTCACAACTCATCAGAACAGACGTTGGGACGTTGACTATCTTCTGATGAAGGACATCTACGCCACCAAGCAGCTTGGCGAGGTGTTTACCATTGAGTCCCGTTATCACGGCTCCCGTGGAATTCCCGGTGACTGGAGAGGTCAAAAGGAGCACGGCGGCGGAATGATTCTTGACTGGGGCGTTCACCTTATCGACCAGATGCTCTGCATCGTTTACGATCAGAAAATCACTAAAATATACTGCCGTTGCGACCACCTTACCAACGACGAGGTAGACGACGGCTTCAAGCTTGATATTTTCTTTGAGCGCGGACTTGTAGGACATATTGAGGTTTGCACGAGAAACTTTATCTCTCTCCCCAGATTCCTTATGGCCGGTATGGACGGAACAGCGCTTATACAGAGCTGGAAGAGCCCCGCGCACGTAGTTCTTTGCAAGACTTGGGAAGAAAACGACGTTAAACCCGTAGTTACAGCCGCCGGACTTACAAAGACCATGGCGCCCAGAGACGAAAAGACTACCGTAAACTACGATATAGCCCCCCCTGCATCCGACGTTCACGACTTCTATCGCAACTTTGTTAAGGCTATTGACGGCATCGAGCCTCAGATAGTTACGCACAAGCAGCTTATGCGTGTCATGAAGGTTATGGAAGCGGCGTTTGAGTCCGACAGAGTTGGCGCGCCCATCGAATTTGACGATACACAGTATTAATACGTAAGGGGGCATCAGCCCCCTTTTTGGAGGAATTATGAAATATCCCTTAAAGCTAAAATATGTTCCCAAAACTGCGCTTTGGGGCGGTAGTACATTAAAAAACGAATGGGGCAAGCCTTGCGATTTTGAAAAGCTTTCCGAGACATGGGAGCTTAGTGTGAGAAACGACACGGTAAACACTATTCTTAACGGAGAATACGCGGGCAAAACTCTTTTTGACTATTTTGGAGACAATCCCGATGCGGTAAACGCCGGGAAATTCCCCTTACTTATAAAATTTATTGATGCCGAGGACAAGCTTTCCTTACAAGTACACCCCGACGACAAATTTGCCGCGGAGATTGAGAACGACGTTGGAAAAACCGAAATGTGGTATATTGCTGACGCCAAAGAGGGGGCGGAGATAATCTACGGCATGAGGGACGGGATTAGTAAATTTGACCCAGAACGTATAGAAGAACAGGTCAAGAGAATCAAGGTAAAAAAAGGCGATTGCTTTTTCATTCCGTCGGGCATGCTGCACGCCATAGGAAGCGGATGCCTTATAGCCGAAATTCAGCAAAACTCAGACCTTACCTACCGTGTCTACGACTACGATAGGAGAGACAGCGCGGGAAAACTGCGTGAGCTTCACACAGAAAAAGCGCTTAAGGTTATAAGACCCTTTAGCGATTCCGAGGTTGACGGCATACGTTTCTCTACCCCCGACAAAATCGGCGTAGGCGACTGTCTTGCCTCGTGCGAGTATTTCAACGTAAACCGATTAGTAATTGACACAGAGGAGTGTCTTTGCGCGCAAGAGGTCTTTCATTCCCTGCTCTGCGTTGATGGCAGCGGTGAAATAGTTTGCGGTGGCAACAGCTATCCTTTTACAAAGGGAGACAGTTATTTTCTTCCCGCAGGGCTTGGTGAATACAAGGTTTGCGGCAAGACCACCGTTTTGATTTCAAGAGCATAAAAACAGACAAAGGAGCTGAGTCAATGACTCAGCTCCTTTTTTCAGTCAAGAGATATTCTGTAAGAGAAATTGAACTTTTTATCCTCAAATCTGTCCTTGGGCAGGGGCTGAGGTCCACAGCTGTTAGAGCCTATTCCGCCTACCTTATAGTTGACGATAAGATGTGTAGCGTCCTCTTCCTTAAGCTCATGACGGTGCTGTACCTTATCAAGCTGCTCTATGGAGTAATGAAGAGCCGAAAATTCAATTGCCTTATCAGCCTCCACTCTCACCTTTGCGCCGCACTTGCAAGCAAGCTCCACCTCGGTTACGCCGTAGTGGTTTCCGCATTCCTGAGGACGGATATAGGGCTCGTACTGCGAGGTAACGTCGGTATGGTAAAGTCCGTATTTGGTGTGGGAATTAAGGTCTACGTAAGACTCGTACGGACCTTTTCCGAAATAGCTAAGGTCCTCAAACCCGCGCTCAAGAACGTATCTGAAGCCGAACCGTGGAAGATAGATAGCCTTGTTCTGTCCGGGCATACCGGGCTCCCAAAGAGCGTGACCGTCTACCTCTTTGCGTGCGGACTTACTGTCTACGCTTACGTCCAGTCCATTCGCGTTCACCTTGTATACTATATTAAGATCGTACAAAGGAATTCGTGAGGGCGCACCAATATTTCCTACAACCTTTATGATCGCCTCATTCTCGCTTACCTCCGACTCACAGCTGTAAACGTTAAGCTGTGCGTGGTGTAGATGAGCTCTCTCCCATTCCGGGCGGCGGTTGCGGTCATTATCAATAGTCGCGCGCCAAATCGTAAGGTCCGCGGGCTGTTTAAGATAATTCTTGCCGTCCTTTATAAGTTCTTCAAGAAGTCCACTTGTGCGAGAGAACACGTACTCTGTCTTACCGCACTTAACCATATATTTGCCCTTATATTCACTTACGCTTACCGTCTCGGCAATCTTGGGGGCGGTAATCTTTGCGACCTCAACGGGAAGCTCCATCTGTTCAAAGCCGTAAACAAAGCCTGCCTCACACCAAGGTTTGGCGGTTTTCTCGCGTGTTTCAACCTCAAGGTAGCACTTGTATTCCGCGCTTTCGGGAAGGCTGTAATCCAAAGTTATCTCACCCTCTGCCTGCGCGGAAACGTCGCAATTAAACACACCGTCAGCAAGCACCTTGTCTCCGCAAACCACTTTCCAAACGAAATCAAATCCCGCCGTGGAGACAAAGTCAAGGTGGTTTTTAAGAATAATTTTGCCGTTTGCGAGGTCAAGCGCCTTGATTCTTACGGGGCGCATTACCTGTCCGAGAGCCTTGAGTCCTGTGTGGGGTGTTCTGTCGGGATAAACAAGTCCGTCCATACAGAAATTGCCGTCGTGGGGAAATTCGCCAAAATCTCCGCCGTAAAGATAATTTCCGTTTACCTTGGCGGAATGGTCGCACCACTCCCAAACGCATCCGCCGCAAAGACGGGGATATTTATAAATAGTTTCCCAATATTCCTCAAGCGAGCCGGGGCCAAGACCCATTGCGTGGGCGTACTCACACATAAAGTAGGGGCGGCTCTCTTTTGTAAACTCGCCCTGAGCAATAAGCGCATCAACGGGCGGATACATACGGCTTATAATATCGGTAAGCGGGTGTGCGGGATATTCCTCCTCGGGCATATAACCCTTCGCATAGCTTACAACGCGCTCATAGTGTACGGGGTGATGAGGGTCACGCGCTCTAACGTAAGCCGACATGGCAACGTGGTTTTCGCCCCACTCCGACTCGTTTCCAAGCGACCAGAAAAGCACTGAGGGGCTGTTTTTATCTCTCTCAAGCGTTCTTACCATTCTGTCAACGTAGGCAGCTTGCCAAGCGGGATTGCCCGAAAGCACGTCGCAAGCTTCTTTGCTTCTGCCGCCGAGCGCAGGCTCTGTTCCGTGGGTTTCAAGGTCGCACTCGTCGATTACGTAGAAGCCAAGCGCGTCGCACATCTCCATAAACATGGGGTGATTGGGATAATGCGAGGTTCTTACGCAGTTGATGTTGAACTTCTTCATAAGCAAAAGGTCGTTAAGCATATCCTCGCCCGATACAGCGTAACCCTTTTCGGGGTGCGAATCGTGGCGGTTTACGCCTTTAAGCTTTATGGGCTTGCCGTTTACTTTGAGCACTCCGTCGGATATCTCGACAAAGCAGAAGCCGAAACGCTTTGCAATCCACTCGCCGTTGCACTCGATAAGGAGAGTATAAAGAGTGGGGGTCTCGGCGCTCCAAAGCTTGGGCTCGTGAACAGTCATGCCGTCAACCGCGTTTCCGTCGGGATCGTAAATTGTCATCTTGGTGGGAAGTCTGCCGTCGGTATACTCGGTATCAACCCACACGCTTCCGCTTTTATGGGTATGTATGTAGAAATCGGTGATATGCTCCATAGGACGGCTGAGAAGGTAAACGTCACGGAAAATTCCGCTGAAGCGCAAAAAGTCCTGGTCCTCAAGATAGGAGCCGTCGCACCACTTGTAAACACTAACGACAAGCTCATTTTCACCGTCAATCACAAAATCCGTAATATCAAACTCCGACTGAAGGTGAGAGCCCTTGGACATACCAACGTACTCGCCGTTTACTTTAAGCTCAAAATAGGAGCTTACGCCTTCAAAAACAATGTAGGTGCGCTCGCCTGTTTTCGCCTCGAAAGAACGGCGGTACACGCCTACGGGATTTTCAGCGGGCACGTGGGGGGGATTGAAGTTAAAGGGATAGTTTACGTTCGCATACTGGAGCTGATCGTACCCTAAAGACTGCCAGCACGATGGCACATCAATAGTGTCATTAAGCTCGTTTTCGTCGATTTCGTACGGATTCTTAAAGAAGCCGAACTCCCATTTTCCGTTAAGCAGGGTATATCTGCTTGACGTTCGGGTAAAAGCCTCATCAGCGGTGGCGCAAGGAATATAGTATGCGCGCTGTTTACATCTGTTTTCTCCCACAAGAGCGGGATTTTCATATTTTTTCATACAAACCTCCTATGGTCTTATTGACAAATCGTGCAAGAGTTGTTATACTTATTGTATCATATATTTTGCTTTTGTAAATATGAATTTTTTGATATATCATATCAATTTTTTGACATTCGGGAGGTTTTTATGCTTATACACTCGTATGACGGAAAAATCAGCGATGCCGAGCGCAATATGCCGCTTTACGTTGTTACGGTAGGGAAAAGTCTTCCGCAAAGGCTGATACACCGCCCCGCGGGCATCAACGATTATCAGCTTCTTTACACCTTAAGCGGAAAAGGTACTGTTCGTATAAAAGAGGACGAGTTTGAAGTAAGCGAGGGAGACGTTTTCATTCTTCCGCCGTTTACTCCTCACGAATACGGTCCTTTGGAAGGCGAATGGAACACGCTGTGGATAACATACAACGGCACGGTGGCAAAATCAGGATTTGCATTTGACGCGGACATACGCCGCGGATGCGACTTTGAGCTTTACCACAAGCGCATAATCAGAGGAAAAGCGCAGGAAGGCCGGCAAAAACGCGCAAGCGTGTCGCTATACGAGCTTTTGCTCTGCCTTTCGGAGTGTGAAGGAATAAGCGCACCCAAAAGCTATTCGGCTGTTCCCGACGTCAGCGCCGCGGTACAGTACATATCCGAGCATTATCACGAAACGGTAGAGCTATCAAAATTAGCAGAGCTGGCGGGGCTTTCAGATGGGCATTTTTGCAGAGTGTTCAAGGCGCACACCCACATGCGTCCGCTTGAATACGTTATACATTTAAAAATTGAGCGCGCCAAGGACATGCTTATAGAAAAAACTCCCATATCAATCTCCGACATCGCCAAAAAATTGGGCTACACAAGCGCCGCGTATTTTTCAAAAACCTTCAAAGAAAAGGTGGGAATGACCCCCGAGGAATACAGAAAAACTGTATTAAAGCTATAAAAAGGAGCTGATTCTGATGAATCAGCTCTTTTCTTTCGTATTCAAATTGTAGTTTGTAGGTGTGTTTGCACAGCAGCCACGAGGAGCCCCCACCGGCGAGGTGGCTCGAGTCAAGGCTGAGTAAGCCTTGTCGCTCGTCGCAACGAGCGAAATCCCCTTTCGGCGCCTTTCTTTTTTGGTCCTTTTTTCTTTCGCGCCTGCTTATCCGAAAGAAAAAAGGACGAGGGGGGTAAAACTAACATTCTACATATTTACAGATTTTTGCACAGCTAAATTTTTATGCGTTGTATAATAGTTACTTACTGTCTCTTGCGCTTTTTCTTTTTAGATAAAGAGGCGTAAAAAGAAAAAGCGCGCAAAAAGAAAAGACGCCGAGCGCCTGCGGGCGCGGGCGGTCGCTTTTTGAAAAAAGCTCCGCAAAAACTTTTCT
>JAZKYO010000138.1:0-3622 GCA_045612185.1 Eubacteriales bacterium | reverse complement strand
TTACTTACTGTCTCTCGTCCTTTTTCTTTTTGAGAAAGGAGCGTCAAAAGAAAAAGGACCAAAAAGAAAAACCGCGGTGCGCCTGCGGGCGCGGGCGGTCGCTTTTTGAAAAAAGCTCCGCAAAAACTTTTCTCGATGGCTGCTGTGCAAACACACCTACAAACTACAATTTGAAAATTAATTTTTCTATTGCTATAAAGAAAACCTCGGTGTTTAGCCGAGGTTTTCGTATTGCGGTGTGAGTTGTTAGCACAATCACCGCAGGCGCAAGGCGGCACCGGGTTGTTAATAAATAAGTCACAATGCGTACATAATTAAATGAGTATTTAGTAGTATAATTAAAATGAGGTAGAATGGTGATTTTTTATCTTGACAATAGATTATTGATTATGAATTAAAATTCTTAAGGTGGCTGTGATTTGATGAATTTTGAAATTAACACCTACGAAATAACGGCGGGGCTTGGCTCTCCGCTTAAGGCCGCGGTGGTGGCTGACTTGCACAGCAACCCCTTTGGCGACTTGCTTGAAAAGCTTAAGGAGCTTGCTCCCGACCTTATTCTTTGCCCGGGCGATATTCTGCACAAAGCCGACGCGCGGGAGGCGGGACTGGATTTTTTAAGGGAAGCCTCAAAGCTTTGCCCCACATTTTGCTCCATGGGCAACCACGAGGTAAAGCACGGAAGTGACGTGCGCGGAGATATCCGTGCTACGGGCGCAATTCTGCTTGACAATGAGCAAGTGGGCTTTAAGGGACTTACGATAGGCGGTCTATCTACGGGTTACACTGTAAAAACCAAGCAAAGCAGGCTAAAGCCCGCGCCGCCCCCCGACGTCGAGAAGCTTGAAGGTTTTTTTACCTCGGACGGCTTTAAAATATTGCTTTCGCACCACCCCGAATACTATGAGAAATATCTCAAGGACAAAAACGTCGACCTTATAATTTCGGGTCACGCCCACGGAGGGCAGTGGCGGTTTTTCGGGCGCGGAGTATTTGCTCCGGGGCAGGGAATTTTCCCAAAATATACCTCGGGAATGCACGACGGCAAGCTGCTTGTAAGCAGAGGGCTGTCAAATCAAACGAAAATTCCTCGGATTTTCAACAAACCCGAGCTTATAATTCTTGAATTAAAATAACGGAGTACCAAAATGACACTTGTTCTTTCCACACTCAGCCGATTGGCGTTTCTGTTTTCCTTTATTCTGCTTGGCTTTATCCTGACAAAAATAAAGGTTATCCCCGAAAGCGCCGACGGCATTCTCTCAAAGCTTGAGAACAACCTTTTCGCCCCCTGCCTTGTTATGGGCACGTTTATCAACGAGTTTACGGTGGATACGCTGACTTCCTCATGGAAGCCTATTGCGGTGTGCTCCCTTATGATTTTGGTGACTATTCCGCTTGGGCTGCTGCTCGGACGGCTCTTTTCCAAAAAGGAGCATGACCGAAATATTTACACCTACGGGCTTTGCTTCTCCAATTTCGGATTTATGGGGCTTGCCGTCGTTAAAGCGCTTTTTCCCGAGGTCTTTATGACCTACAATATTTTCCTGCTTCCGTTGTGGGTGGGCGTTTACGGCTGGGGTATCCCCGCCCTGCTTATCCCTGCCGATAAGGCTGACAAAAGCTTTCTTTCCACCCTTAAGCGCATCGCAAACCCCATGTGCGTTTGCATGGTAATCGGCGCGATTATCGGAGTTACGGGGCTTGGAAATATAATTTGCGCCCCAAGCGCAAACGGTTCGCCAAGCGTGATAATGGAAATAATCAACACCGCAGGCAGCTGTATGTCGCCCCTTGCCATGCTGCTGACGGGTATTACCATAGCAAAAATCGATATCCCCAAGGTGGTAAAAAATTACGGCATTTACATAGCAAGCGCATTAAGGCTTTTGATTATTCCAATTGTACTTACCCCCCTTATTATGCTGCTTCCTATTGATAACAGCATTGTGCTTTGCGCTCTTTGCTCAATTTCCATGCCCCTTGGACTCAGCCCCGTGGTAGTTCCCGCGGGATACGGGCAGGACACCTCGCTGGCGGCGGGAATGGCGGTAATCTCACACGCTATGTCAATAATAACCATACCTATTGTTTTTGCGCTCTTTTCGGGGCTTATAGGTTGATAAAGGAGAATTGATATGGAAAAAAGCGAAATACTTTCAAAGGTAGACCACACCCTGCTCTCGCAGACAGCGACGTGGGCGGAAATCAAGGCGATTTGCGACGATGGTATTAAATACGGCACCGCTTCGGTCTGCATTCCCCCAAGCTACGTGAAAAAAGCCGCCGAATACGTTTGCGGCAAGCTTAAAATCTGCACCGTTATCGGATTTCCCAACGGCTACAACACCACCGCGGTAAAGTGCGCCGAGACCGAGGACGCAGTTAAAAACGGAGCTGACGAGATTGATATGGTTATCAACGTGGGCTTTGTAAAGGACGGTGACTACCGCGCTGTGCTTGACGAGATAAAAGCAATAAAAAAAGCCTGCGGCGGCAAGCTTTTAAAGGTTATTATCGAAACCTGTCTGCTTACCGATGAGGAAAAAATCAAGCTCTGTGGGGTGGTTTCTGAGTCGGGCGCGGACTATATAAAGACCAGCACGGGATTCTCTAACGGTGGCGCCACCTTCCACGACGTGGAGCTTATGAGAAAGCACTCAGCGCCCACGCTTAAGGTTAAGGCGGCCGGGGGAATTTCATCACTTGAGGACGCCGAAAAAATGATTGAGCTTGGCGCCGAAAGATTAGGCACAAGCCGCATAGTAAAAATTGTAAAGTCGGAGGACAATTCAAATGACGGAAGTTATTAAGGCTATAAAATCCCGCCGAAGCGTAAAGAGCTATAAATCCGACCCCATTCCCGCAGAGATGCTTGACGCGATTCTCGAAGCGGGCACCTACGCCCCAACCGGCAGAAATGCCCAATCGCCCATCATAATTGCCGTAACCGATAAGGCTGTTCGCGACAAATTGGCAAAGTTGAACGCGGAAATTATGGGCTTTGACGGAGATCCCTTTTACAACGCCCCCGCGGTGCTTATCGTCCTTGCCGACAAAAGTCGCTCGACATATCTTTACGACGGCTCGTTGGTTATGGAAAACCTTATGCTGGCGGCACATAGCCTGGGGCTTGGCAGCTGTTGGATTCACCGTGCCAAGGAAATGTTTGAATCTGGAGAGGGCAAGACGCTGCTTGCCTCGCTTGGCATCGAGGGCGACTACGAGGGCATAGGAAATTGCATAATCGGATACACCGATACGCCCCCCGCCCCCCAAAAACCGCGTAAAGAGAATTATATCTATAAAGTTTAAAAAAAGGAGCTGTCTCAAAAAAGACAGCTCCTTAAAATTTATACACACCGATAAATTGTAGCCGCCTCGCCGGTCCTCGCCGGACGGGCCTATGCGCTTCGCGGCTCACGGTTTATAATTGGTGCTAACAACTCGGACGCAATACAAAAATCGATGGCTAAACACCATCGATTTTTTGTTGCACAAATGGGATTGATGTGTTCAAATTGTAGTTTGTCGGTATGTTAGCACATATCATTGTAGGGACCGGCGTCCTCGACGGTCCATTTGGCACAAATGAAATTTGCATCGCTATGTATAACAAATT
>JAZKYO010000137.1:0-6772 GCA_045612185.1 Eubacteriales bacterium | reverse complement strand
GGATGAGTCGAATTGCCTCGGCAATTCGGATAACAAAGCCAAGGCTTTGTTACGTGTTGAGATGCGAAGCATCCGTTAAATTGCAAGGGGATAACGCCCACTGCGGTGGGCTACACCTCATCACCGCATTCTGCGGAGCTTCCCCTCAAGGGGAAGCCTTCCATACCAATTTACTCACCGATAAAACTACAATTTGGACACATCAATCCCATTCGTGTGCAGAAAAATGGCGGTGTCGAGCCGACATTTTTCGAAGTGCGACCGTGTTGTTCGCACAATCTATAAATCGTGGGGGCAAAGCCTACCAGCCCGTCCGGCGAGGACAGAAGCCTCGGTGTTTGACCGAGGTTTTTGTTTGGCGTAGGTGAAAAAAGGTTTGATAAAACTTTAAAGTATTGGAAAAAACAGCGTATAATCTTAATTTTCAAACAAAGTATTGGCGAAATATAAAAACTTGTGCCGAAAGTTGGGAGACAACTGTGACCAAATACGTTATAATTAAGCCATCAAAGCAAGAACAACTTGCTGAAAATTACATCAGGAGGTCATGACAATGACAGCAACAAAAAGAACGGTATCTATTATTCTAACCTTGGCGATGGTGCTTTCTACGCTTCTGGCTATGATAATCCCCACCTCGGCGGCAACCAAAAGCAACGGTACTAAAACGCAAACAATCACAGTGACCACAAAAGCCAATTGGCTTTATCCGGGTTCGGAGTCTATAACGCTCTCGCAGGCTAAGGGTACTCTCAGCCAAAAGAAGCTTTTTTCCAAAAACGCTTATCAAAGCTACGGTTGTTGGGACGTGTCGGTTGTGGCGACTGACGGATCGCACAGCTATACCAAGAATTTTGACGGCTCGTCTATAAAGCTCGATCTTAAACGCAACAAAACCTACAAAATAACAGTTTCGTGGGATGATCAGGCGACCTTCTTCAAAACGGTAGGCAAGGGCAGCTTTGTTTCCTGCCCGACCTGGAAGGTTAAGAGTACTCACAAGGTTTCTTCTTGCAGCTAATATCCGCATTTCGCCTGACCGTGAATGGCGAAAACCAAATAAATATCTGATCGGGAGGCGTTTTGCCTCCCGATTTTTCAGGCTGCCTTTAAGCCTTTAAATTGTAGGCTTCCCGCGGTTTACCGCCTTGCCGACGTCCTGCCGTGGAGTGTGGATGGCAAAATGTACAATTTGAGGGGGAAAAATATGTGTAAATCTCCAAAAAGTAATTTTGTTTACATTTTGTTAAAAAACTGTCTGCCAAGCGGTGTTATACTTATATTATATAAAGCGCAGAATGCGGAACTAAGCTGGAATCCCTTTGGGGTTGCATTAAATAAACGTTTTTTCGCATAATCGGAAAACGCCCTTAACCGCAACAGCGCGCTATTGTTAAGTGGGGGGATTTGACGTTGAGAAAAAGAAGATTTGCCGCGCTTTCGGCGGTGATTTTGACGGTTATTATCTTATTGATGGCGATACCGTTTACGGCTTTCGCGGAGGAGGAAACTTACGTGTTTGAAGAACTGAGAGAATATCTTGTGCAAGACACATACGTGGCTGACGACGGCTACATAGGAATTCCCATGTCGGTCTGCACTTACGCAAAAATTAAACCATCGGAGACAAGCTCCAAAACTACGATGCTTATCTATGTGCTTGGCTACAACGGCGAGCGTATAGGCACGGAGAGTGACCTTGACATTCTTAAGGATTTGCTTGACGAGGGCTACGTCGTAATTACTATGGACTATCTTGACGACCCGCGCGCAACGGTGCCCGAAATAATCTGGAGCGTCCAGAAAACAAGAATGGCTCCCTCAAAGTATTTGCCCGGCTTCAAGTTTGACGCAAAGGGTGTTATGGTTCTTCCCTCAGGCTACCGCCTTATTCGGGACGTTCAGTTTTTCAAGCTTGACGAAAACGGCTACAAGGGCATAAACGAGTACATTGTTGAGGTCTGGAACGGTGACAAGTTCCAAGACGCCAAGGGCACGAAAATTCCCGCGGATCACAAGACCGCAAAGACGATTGAGGATTGCGTAAAGCCCGACGGAAGTCCCCTTGACTTCAATCTCCGCCTTGACATCGTCTATCCATCGCAGCCCACTCGCGAGACCGAGGTAATGTTGCTCGCGTCCTCGTCAGAGACGAGATTTTCGGCTAACGCGGTGCGCCCCCTTGACGTTGGTGCGCTGTTTTACGGATACACCTTTGCTTGCTACGAGCATTCCTATATTCCCATGTCGCGTAACGACCACTACGGCTATTTCCTGCCCTACTCGGTAATGCAGTGGGTGGGCAACGCGGTTCACGCCACCGCCGTCCGCGCGGTACGCTATTACGCCGACGACTTTGGATACAGCCGCGACAACTACGGCGTTTGGGGGCACTCCAAATCCTCTCAATGCTCGGTGCTTTCGACCCCGCACCCCGAAACTTTAGCGGAAGGGGCAACCTTTGAGCGATACGGCTACAAGTCCCGCGAGGCTTACGGTGAAATGAGATTTATAACCTACGATAACGGCGAGGTGATTCCCTCAAACGTTCAGGTGGCGTATCACTCCATGGGCGACGGTTCAAAGAATTACAAAAAGCTGATGGGGGAGGAGCTTTGCCCCACCATCATCTGCTGCGGAATAAAAGACCAGTACGGCTCTTGGGACTATTGGGCGGCTGAAAACGCGGCGTACAAGGCAAAGGGCGTGGATTATCTGTCGATTTCCATGTACAACGACGGACACAACTACCCCAACGGCTACGACACCGTTTACGATTACGACAGATACAACGCCATGATGTCCTTCTTCAACTACTACCTCAAGGGTATGGACAACAAGATTCTCTACACCTCGGTGCGAGACGGAAAGCTTGTGGATTGTGACGAGGTGGGAACTGTAATAGCGGGCGAAGAGCTGTTCGTTCAGTTCGTCTCACCCGTTACCTCTGATAGCGCGGCGGCGGGAATAACCCTTTACGACGAAACGCTGAAGGCGCAGATAAAAGGAGAAATCCTGTTTGATACTAACAACAAGCTTATATTCGAGCCCTCGGTACCGCTTGTCAAGGGGCATAAATACACCTTCAGCGTGGCTGACAGCGTGATTGACAAAAAGAGCGGAAAGCCGATTGAGTGCGGCGGTGACTTTAGCTTTACTTATTGAGGCATAAATTGAGGTATAAAATGAAAAGAATAATTTCTGTTTTACTTATTGCGCTCACATTGCTATCGGCGCTATCCACGGTAAGCTTTGCCGAGAATGGAGATGTTTTCGTGTTTGACGAGTTTAAAGATTATATGGTGCAGTCGACGTACCTTGCCGATGACGGAATTATCGGTATTCCTGTCGAGATAGTCACCTACTGCAAGGACAAGAATACAAGCGCCGACACCAACGTAATTATGTACGTTATGGGCATAAACGTTGAGCGCATAGGCACCGAGAGCAACGTTGACATTATTGCCGACCTGCTTGACGAGGGCTACATAGTTGTAACGCTTGACTACTTAGGCGCGCCCGAGGCGCGCGGTCAGGACCTGGATTTCAGTGTTCAGACCATAAAACAAAAGATAAAGAACGGCTCTTACGTGCAGGGGCTTAAAAGTCTGAAAAACTGCATTTACGTTCTTCCCGAGGGATACCGCATACTTTCCGAGGTGGTCTTTTTCAAAATCGACGAGAATGGCACCAAGGGCTGTCTTGAAAGAATTGTGAAGTCGTGGAACAACGGCTTTAAGGCGTCAAGCGGCGCGGCTAAAGTGCCGGGCGGCTGGAAGGAGGCAAAGACTATTGAGGACTGCATTGACCAAAAGGGCAACGTGGTGGACCTCAATTACAGACTTTCCATAATCTATCCCTCACAGCCCAAGAGAGAGACCCCCGTTTGGGTTAACTCCTCTTCAAACACACATATGATAGCTCCCACCGTTACTACCTACTCACACGCCATGGCGCAGAGTGCGGTGTTTGGAGGATGTACTTTCGTGGTGTATGACCACTGCTATATTCCGATGGCGAGCAGAATTTATGGATATTACGGTGATTACTCGCTTATGCAATACATCTCAGCGTCCTGCCAGGCGGCGGCTATGAGATGCGCGAGATACTACTCCAAGCTGCTTGGTTACTCCTCGGAGGACTACGTGGCATACGGAATCTCAAAGGCGTCTTGGGTAAGCACGCTGGCGTCTCCAAATCCTGAGCTTGTGCCCGAGCGCGTGGTGCTTACTGAGTTCGGCTACGAGCGCGAGGAACGCTACGGGGAGCAGCCCTACCTTATATACGATGACGGCACGAAAATCCCCGCGGGAGTTAACGCGGTATACGCGGCAATGGGTGACGGAGTTAGAAGTTACTCGCTTTCCCGCTTCCTCGACGAAAGCACCGCTCCTATGTACATCGCCTGCGGTATAAACGATCAGTACGGCTGTTGGAACTTCTGGCCCGACGTACAAAAGGCGCTTGCGGACAACGGCACTGAGCATATTGCGCTTTCCTCTTACGACAGAGGTCACGAGTTCCCATATGAAATCGACACGATTTATAAGCACGACAGATACACGTCCTTTGTGGACTTCCTTATGTATCACGCAAAAAAGGATATTCCCGTAAAAATTCTCTACACTTCAGCGGTGGACGGAAAGCTTGTCAAGGCGGGCGAAACGGGCGAGATACTTGAGGGCGACGAGATAATCGTTCAGTTCGTGGCAGCGGTTGAGGAAAACAGCCTCGGCATAACGCTTTACGATCAGACCGCGAAAAGCGACGTGGCGGTGACTCTCAGTTCCTCTTGCGGAGGAACGAGATGGCAGGTGATACCCAAAACTTCGCTTGTCAAGGGTCACAGATATACCCTTGAGGTGTCGGGCGGCGTAAAAGGCGCACTTAACGGGCTTGAAATGGGTAGCGATAAAGAGTATATTTTCACTTATTGAGGGAGAGATGTGAAATGAAAAAATTTGTTAGAATAATAAGCCTTTTAATGGTGCTTGTTATGTGTATTTCTGCCGCGGCTTGCGGTAACGGAGGAGATGATACTTCTATGAATAATGACAAAATTGTTGACAGCCGCACCAAGGTAGGCGACAGAATAACGCTTGGAAAATACGAGCAGGACGGCGACGTAAGCGCCAAAGAGGATATCGTTTGGATCGTGCTTAAGGTAGAGGAGGGAAGAGCTTTGCTCATTTCCGAAAAGTGCCTTACTTACAGCGGTTTTCACGATGCTTACGAGGAGTTCGGCTGGATAGACAGCGACATCCGCGACAGGCTTAACGCGGATTTCTATAACGCCGCGTTCTCCGACGAGGAAAAGGCTCTTATAGAGGAAGTAACCGTATCAAACGACGAAAACTACATATTTGCGCTTGGCGGCTCGGAGAATTCAAAGGACAAGGTGTTCCTGCTCAGCCTTGACGAGGCTAAGGAACTGCTTGATGAGAGCACGGTAAAGGGCGTGCCCACCGAGTTTGTTAAAAAGACCGCTGACCTTACACACGGCAAGAGCAACTGCAACTGGTGGCTGAGAACACAGGGACAGACCGCTATGAAGGCGGTGGCGGTAAGCTATAACGGCACTATCAACTATTCGGGTCTCCGCGGCGACATTGCCGAGGCGGGCGTAAGACCCTGCGTGTGGTACAAAACCGAGACCAACGCCGTCCCTGAGGCTGTTCCCTTTACACTTGACAAAATAGGCGAAGCTGCGGTAGGCGACAAGGTAGTTATGGGTAAATACGATGCCGATGCTAACGAAAGCAACGGCGCTGAGGATATCGTCTGGACGGTTGCGGCAGAGGAAAACGGCAAAAAGCTGCTTGTTGCCGACAAGGTTCTTGACGCTTTTGAGTACAACTCAAGCATTGACGAAAGTGTAAACTGGAATAGCTGTACGCTCAGAATCTGGCTTAGCGGTGCGTTTATGAGAAAGGCGTTCAGCGAGGCTGAAATCGCGCGTATTTCCGCGGTGTCGCTCGGTGCGCCTGCCGTAAACGGAGTTGAGGTGGATAAATCTTTCAGCCACGTGTTCGTGCTTAGCGGTGAGGAACTTGTAAAATATTTCCCTGACCGTGAGGACAGAATGGTTGAGCCTACAAAGACCGCCGAGGCAAACGGAGTCTACACAGACCCCCTCTACGGCACCTGCGACTATTGGGTGCGCGAGGCGGGAACAACCGCGGGCAACGGCGCGTACGTTTACTATTACGGTGACGTGAACGCGGCAGGCGCGCTTGCGCGTTCTACCTATATCGGAGTTCGTCCTGCCCTTTGGGTTCTTCCTTAGTCCTTGCCGGACGGGCATGGTAGCCTTCGGCGTTCACGAATTATAATTAGTGCTAACATGCCCCACGCAATACGAAAACCGCACCTGCGGTGGGCTGGTCGGCTTCGCCCCCACGGTTTGAAGATTGTGCGAACAACTCGGATGCAATACAAAAATCGATGGCTAAACACCATCGATTTTTTGTTGCACAAATAGTTCAAATTGTAGTTTGTAGGGGAGTTGTTCGCACAGCAGCCACGTGGCGCCCCCACCGGCGAGGTGGCTCGAGTCAAGGCTGAGTAAGCCTTGTCGCTCGTCGCAACGAGCGAAACTGTCAATCGGCGTCTTTCTTTTTTGGTCCTTTTTTCTTTCGCGCCTACTTATCCGAAAGAAAAAAGGACAAGGGGAATAAACTAACTATTCTACATATTTATAGATTTTTGCACAGCTATATTTTTGTGTGCTGTTAATAGTTACTTACTGTCTCTCGTCCTTTTTCTTTTTGAG
>JAZKYO010000136.1:0-1584 GCA_045612185.1 Eubacteriales bacterium | reverse complement strand
GCGCGAAAGAAAAAAGGACCAAAAAAGAAAGACGCCGATTGAGAGTTTCGCTCGTTGCGACGAGCGACAAGGGCTACGCGCCCTTGACTGGCGCCACCTCGCCGGTGGGGGCTCCACGTGGCTGCTGTGCGAACACACCTAAAAATTCAAATTTACGAAAGAGGTTATTATGGAAAAAGGAAAGAAAGACGTATCTAAATGGCGGGTTGCCATAATCGGGATAGGGTTCGTGCTTGGCGCGGCTCTTCTGCTGTTAGGCGGCAACGACAAGACTGCCGAAAAAGTCAAGCCCGACGCTGCTGCCGAGTACCGCACCGAGCTTGAGGCGGGCTTGGAGTCGCTTTGCCGCAAGATGACGGGGGGCGAGGTGGAAATTTTCGTAAGCCTTGAGGGAGGGTATTCCTACACCTACGCCCTTGACTCTCGCGGCGGCGTGGTGACGGTGGGAAGCGGAAGCTCGGAAAAGGCGCTTGTCGAGGACACCTTTATGCCAAAAATTTCGGGGGTTGGCGTGGTTTGCTCGGGCTCGGTTGGCTCGGAGGTTGAAAACAGCCTTACAGAGCTTATTTCGTCAGCTCTTGGGGTGGGCAAAAACAAAATTTTTATAATCGGCTCAAAAAAGAGCGCGGGCGGGTCATAAATGAGTGACGTGGCAAATATATATTGAGTGAAGAGGGTAAAAAGCCCAAAAACAAGGAGGAAAGTTATGGTTATTCAGCAAGAAAACACACCAAAGAAGAGCTTTATTGAAAAAATCGGAAAGCGCAACGTTATTGTGGCGTGCGCGGTGCTTCTCATCGGGGCGGCCATCTGGGTAAACTGGATGTTCTTTGCGGGTGAGGAAGACGGCTACAAGGGCTACGACGACGTTTCGGGCAACCTTAACGCGGGCGTTTCGGACGATGCCGAGGACAGCTATTTCGCCACTGTTCAGGTCAGCCGCGAGCGCACACGGGACGAGGCGCTTGAGGTGCTTCAGTCAGTGGTTGACAACGCCGACGCCGACGAGGCGGTTAAGACACAGGCTCTTTCGGACATCAACCGTCTCGCACTTGAAATGTCCGCCGAGGCTAATATCGAGACTCTCGTTATGGCAAAGGGATTTGAGGACTGCGTTGCGGTTATCAACGGCGACGGCGCCACGGTGGTTGTCAAGTCGGCAAGCGAGGAGGGGCTTCTCCCCAACCAGATTGCGCAAATCAACGAGATTGTTTACGAGCAAGCTCAAATCAAGCCCGTAAACATTACCATCACCGCGAGAAAATAGTCCTCGCCGCACCTGGCGGGGAGGCATCACGGCTTCGCCCCCACGCACCTGGCGGTGGGCTGGTTGCCTTCGGCGTTCACGGCTTGGAGTGAGTGCTAACAACTCGCACCGCAATACAAAAATCGATGGCTAAACACCATCGATTTTTTGTTGTACAAATATACAAATATAATTGGTATGTTCAAATTGTAGTTTGTCGGTATGTTAGCACATATCATTGTAGGGACCGGCGTCCTCGACGGTCCATTTGGCACAAATGAAATTTGCATCGCTATGTATAACAAATTTAATTGATATAACAACCATTTTGTTTGATA
>JAZKYO010000135.1:0-6819 GCA_045612185.1 Eubacteriales bacterium | reverse complement strand
CAAAAAAGAAAGACGCCGATTGAGAGTTTCGCTCGTTGCGACGAGCGACAAGGGCTACGCGCCCTTGACTGGCGCCACCTCGCCGGTGGGGGCTCCACGCGGCTGCTGTGCAAACACACCTAAAAACTACAATTTTTTTGCAGGAGTTCGTTTATTTCTTCTCTCAACTCAAGGAGCGCGTCGCCTGTCGGGATTGTGTAAGCGTTTATTTCACCCAATCTTTTCTCGCAGATGGCAAGTGTTGCTTCTCTGCCGATTTTGGACTCAAGCAATTTAAGCGCGCGGAGGTCGTCAAACGCCTCACGCATAAGCTCCTCGCGTATAGAGGGGCATATTTTTACGCTGTTTCTCAGCTTTACGGGATAGCAAAGATTGCAGACGCCGGGCATCATCTTGTAGGTGTTTACCGCCGAGGGACTTCCAAAGCCGACACTCAAGCGGTCGTAGCAGTAATTGTACGCCCATTGGAGAAAACCGAGCGCCTCATATTTGTACATGTGTATGCCTATGGCGCGGGTTGCGGCGGCGGTGTTTGTAATCTTACGGTTGGAGGTTGCCTCCTCGCCGCCCGTGTAATAAAGCCAGATGCTTGGGCACACCTTGCGGCTGTAATCCTGCATGTGGTTGACGTGGAGAATAGGCTGGTCAACAAGCCCCTCGGTGTAAAACTCAAGATTGCTCATGGCGTCGCATACGGGGTGACCCTCAAGAAGGTCGGCAACGCTGTCGTGCGCCGCGCGGTATGACTCAAGCTGTTCGAGCTTTGGCTCGTCCGAAAGGTGGAAAATAAGGCTGTTTTCTATCTTTTCCTCTTTCGCGAATTTGAAAAATTCAGCAAGATAAGCTCTTATAAAGCTAACGTATTCCTCACCGTGCGAATCGGTGTCAAAGCCGAATATGCGTTTTCCGTCCTTGGTGTAGATGTTGGGGGTGGCTTTTGCGCCCCATTGGCTGAAGAGGTGGCAATGCTCAAAGATTTTGATGCCGCCTTTTTTGGCGTGGCGGACAAAACGTCGCATTTTCTCAAATCCGAATTGCCAGCCGTCCTCCGTTTTTTCAATCTCCACAAGCTGAACGTTCATTCGCTCCGCGCCGATAGCCGTGTCAAGAGGGGGCGTGAAGGCCGGGAGCAGAATTGTGTTCTGTCGGTGCCGTGTCATGTTTTTCACGTATTTGTCAAATATTTTATAAAAGGCGTTTGAGTAAAGCTTTACTCCAAACGTATCGCAGATACAGTCAACGTGAAACCAGTTGGTGTAGTAAGAGGTATGGGGGGGAAGCATTTGGTCAATAACCTTAATCTTCACCGTTTCCTCGGCAACTACCGCAGGTGGTTGAAGCGAGGAAAGTATCACCTTTACGTCGTACTCTCCTGCCTTAATCGGCTTGCTTTCGGGGTTGAGAGTTACCCAAAGCGATTGGTAGTTACTTGTGGCGTTAAGCGTAAAATCGGTGTCCTTTTCATAATACATCTGCCGCTTCCACGCCGTGGCAAACTCGCCTATCTCGGGCTTGGCGGGGCGAGGGGCAAGAATATCGGGATAAAGCCCCGCGCGGTCGGATTCGTAGCAGCCCAAGGATACGTCCGCGCGCGGTGAAAGCACCGCCACGTTGTCAACTCTGAAGCACTCTGTGGGCAGCTCTGTTTCTACCGAAATAGAAAGCGGCTCGCCCGTTCTGCTTTTTTCCAAGCGGTAAAGCGCCTGAAAAGAGAAAGGCTCATTTTTCAAGATGCTGCCACGCGAAATAACTCGTGGCAGAATTTCATCGTCGGTGCGCTCGGGAAGATGCTTGTACTGCGAAGATACTATTTTCAATAATTTAGCCATTGTAATACCTCGTTGCCTCGGAGAAAACCGCGACGGTTCTGTAATTTTGGTCAAGCAAAACAAGCTCGGCGTCGTATCCGCACTTTATTTCGCCTCGTTTTTTAAGTCCCAAAAGCCTTGCGGGAACTGCGCTCATCATGTAAGATACCGTCTCAAGCGGCAAGCCGTATCTGCCGCAAAGTGCCTCCGTCATGGTGTCGCCAACCGCAACACTGCCCGCAAAGCTTGAACGGTCGGGCAGCTTTGCCACTCCGTCCTCAATGATAACGCGGTTTTCGGGCTTTATTTCGCCAAGAAAGCTCTCGCTTACGCCGCAAAGCCCCGCGGCTCGCATGGCGTCCGAAACAAGCGCCACCTTGTCGCGCCCCTTACAGACCTCGGTCAGCAAAAACGATTCTTTACTTACGTGATGCCCGTCACCTATAAGCTCAACGGTAAAGCGCGGGTCAATAAGCGCCTGTTCTTCAATTCCGCCTATAACGTAGCTGCCTTGCTTGGCACGGCGCGAGGTGCCGGAAAACAGATGCGTTACGCGGTCAAAGCCCCATTCGGCGGCCTTTCGCATTGTGGGCGCATCGGAATTGCTGTGCCCGATTGACAGCGATACCCCCCGTGGCTTCAGGCTTTTTGCCAAAAGCTCCGCACCCTCGATCTCGGGGGCAGCGGTCACGCAGGATATAACGCTTGAAAACTCCGCAAGCTCGGCAATCTTTTTTTCGTCGGGGGAGATAAAAAGCGAAAGATTTTGCGCACCGCACATTTCGGGCGACAAAAAGGGACCCTCCAAGTGAACACCGCCGAACATTGGCGAGTCTTTGCAGTGGCTCTCGATAAACTCAAGTGATTTCACTGTCTGACCCCAAGGGGCGGTCATAAGCGTTGGGCAGAGAAGCGTTACGCCGTGGGCAAGGTGGGTTTTCATTGCCGAGTCAAACGCCTCTTGGGTGTTGTCGGCAAAATCAAAGCCGCCGCCTCCGTGGGCGTGAAGCTCAATAAAAGCGGGGACGAGAAATTTGCCGTTCCCGTCAATAACCTCGGTGTCCTCGGGTGCTTCGCCCCTGTAATCCACCTCAAGTATCTTTCGGTCTCCGATAAGCAGAGCGCACTCGGAAAACCGCCCGTCAACAAGGACTTTTGCGCCTTTTATGAGAGTTTTATTCATTACTTGTTATAAATTCTGATTTCGGGCACGGGAGACTCGGCAGCCACGCGCGAGCAGTAAATCATAGCGTCAGGGTGACGGGCAAAAAGCGAGCAGGGAACAGCGGGAGTCTCTCCTCCGTGGAGAATCTTGCGGAGCGCACCCGCATTCCAGTCTCTGGGCATACACATACGCACCTTTTTAGCCATGAACATTTCTTTCATGCCCACCGTGATGCAGTATTTCGGAATAGCCTCAAGGTCTCCGCCACAGTTCATAAAGCAGTTTATTGTCTTTGTCTCGCGGGAGATGGGAAGCACGCGGGTGGGGCGGTTGAGGAACTCATCAGCCGTGCAGGCTTCTCCGGGCTCGGGCGGCTCGTTAAAGGCAAAGTGACCGTTAATGCCAACTCCGCCCCAAGCCATGTCAAGCTTGCCCGCCTTTTCTATAAGCTCCATTACCTTGTACTCCTCACCGGGAATGGGAAAGTGGCGGTTTTCGGGAAGCACGTTAAGCTCGTCGTCAATAAGGTTGTAGAAAATACGCTCCATACCTCCGCGGAAGGAAAGCGGGTCGTTTTTGTCTATGTAGGAGCAGTCGTCGTTAAGATACTCGTCCATGTTTATAAAGGTACAGCGTTTAAGGCTTACACGGTAGGTGTTTACAAGGTACACCAAACGGCTGTAAGGACCGAGAGGTCCGTAGGGAACTACCATGATGGTGTCCTCGCCCTTTTCGTTGTTGGCTTTGATAGTTTCGAGAACCTCAATAGCCATGCGCCAATAGAGGTCATGCTCGGTGTCGCATACCGAGAGCTTTATTTTACTGTCTTTGCCCAGCTCGTTTGCGGGGATAAGGTTGATGGGATTGATATTCATGTTCAATTCTCCTTGTTTTTATCGTTATAAGAAGTATACCACACTTTTTGGGGTTTGTATATGCACCTGTTTGCTGAAAAGGTTTGAATTAGCACAATTTTGCTATTGACGGAGGCGAAAATTTGTGGTAAAATAAGTTGAGGTGATGTTGTGAAACAGAAAAAAACGGCTGCATTCTGCTCCGACAGAATATCCGACGAGTACCTTGAGGTCAACAGTTGCGGAATAGAAAAGATTTTCAAGCGCGACAGAGGAAGCCTCCGTCCTGACGGAAGAAAAGACTATCATGTTATTTACGTGGAAAAGGGGATTCTCAATCTTTTCCTTGACGGCGAGTGGAAAAGGCTGCCTGAGGGAAGCGTGGTTTTATTTCGCCCGGGCGAGCGTCAGGAATATAAGTATTTAAAGGACGATAAGTCAATTTCCCACTATATACATTTTTCGGGGGGCGGCTGCGAGAAGCTTTTGGAGCGATTGGGAATAAACGGGCTGAAAAGCTTTGTTATGGGCAAAAGCCATACCTACGAGGAGCTTTCGGAAAGGCTTGTGCGCGAGTTTACCGTCAGAAAGCCGCTGTACGTGGATTTTTGCTCGGCGTATCTTTATCAGATGTTGAATATAATAGGACGAAAGTACGCCTTGGGACAGGGCAACGTAACCCCTATAAGCGCAAGTAGGATAAACGCGGTCTGCCGAAAGATATACGATAATATGAAAAAGCCTCCCTCTGTGGAAGAGCTTGCCGCCGACTGTTGCGTGAGCCAAAGCCGATTTGTGCATCTTTTTAAGGAGGTTACGGGGAAATCGGTTACTGATTTTGTTACGTCTATAAGAGTGGAGCGGGCAAAGGAATTGCTTGTGTCTACCGACCTGCCTGTGCGCGAGATATCCGAGATGGTGGGATATGATGACCAGAACTATTTCTCGCGCCGATTTTTAAAGGCTGTAGGCATATCCCCCCGCGATTACCGCAAAAACGGAGAAGAAAACTGAGTTGTAAAGGAGATAAAGCATGAATTTTACAGAGATAGCGCGGGTAAGACAGTCTTGCCGAAAATACGACGGCAGCCGTGTCGTTGAGGACGAAAAAATTGCGGCAATAATGGAGGCGGCGCGCCTTTCGCCATCTGCCTGCAACGGTCAACCCTATCATTTTACGGTCTGCAAGGGAGAAGCAGCCCGCGCGGTGGCAAAAGCCACAATGGGCATGGGAATGAACAAATTTGCCGCCGACGCGCCCGTGATAATAGTGATTTCCGAGGAGTATTACGTGGCGTCCGCCGCTCTTGGCGCAAAGGTCAAGGGTAACGATTACCGTTCCATTGATATAGGAATAGCCGCGGCGTATATTACCGCCGAGTCAACGGCGCAAGGGCTTGGAAGTTGCATTTTGGGTTGGTTTGACGACAAAAAAATCCGTGAGATATGTGGGCTTAATAAGCCCGTCCGCCTTGTAATAACGCTTGGCTACGCCGCAAGCGACGACAAGCTTCGCGAAAAAAAGAGAAAACCGCTTGAAGAATTAGTAAGCAAAAAGTAAAGGAGAAATATTATGATTGAAGTTGGAATGAAAGCCCCCGATTTTACACTTAACGATAAGGACGGAAATGCCGTTTCGCTGTCGGATTTCCTTGGCAAAAAGGTAGTTTTGTACTTTTACCCCAAGGACAATACCCCCGGTTGCACACGTCAGGCGTGCGCCTTTGCGGGCTTGTATAAGGAGTTTGAGAAAAAGGGCGTGGAGGTAATAGGAATAAGCAAGGACAGCGTTGCCTCCCACGTGAAATTTGCCGAAAAATACGGCTTGAATTTCGTTCTGCTTTCCGACCCCGAGCTTGACGCCATAAAGAAATTCGGAGTTTGGCAGGAAAAGAAAATGTGCGGAAAGGTAAGCATGGGCGTTGTCCGCACCACCTTCTTGATTGACGAAAAGGGAATTGTGTCAAAGGTAATGCCCAAGGTCAAGCCCGACACCAACGCCGCCGAGATATTGGCACAGCTGTAAGGCGCGAAAAAGCTTGACTTTTGCGGCTTCAGCGGACGAGCATTGCTCACCCCTATGGTATACCGTTTTTGTTTGTGTTCAAATTGCAGTTTGTCCTTGTCGGACGTGCCGGTTGCCTTCGGCGCATACGATTTGAAGCAAGTACGGACATATCGCACGCAATAAAAAACCTCGGCTAAAGGCTGGTTCTCATAAGGAAGTTTGATATTGTTTTGTAGGGGCGTTCATCGAACGCCAGCGGGCGACCAATGGTAGCCCCTACGGTAAACATCCTTATGAGAAGGAGCGTAAGCCGAGGTTTTTTATTTTTACTCTGTTGTATAGTTTCGCCTTTGTATTACAAAGGCATAGGGCAAAGCCCATACCCCTCTATTCTTCTGTGTATAATTCGTCATAATACCAACGAATCGGGTTTTCATATATATAATTTACGTGTTCTTCATAGTCATCGCGGTTACGAATTATATGATCGTTGAAACGAGCTTGCCAAATGTTTTCGCCATACTCCTTATTGCAAAAACGCTTGAATGTCGATACAAATTGAGAGCATATGCTATTGGCTCTTTCAATATTGGTAGGGACAGGCGTCCTCGACTGTCCGTCTGAGACAGGCGTCCTCGACTGTCCGTCTGAGACAGGCGTCCTCGACTGTCCGTTATCGGTCTTATTTTTATTTTCCTTTACCCAAAGCAAAAGATGGATGTGGTTAGGCATTATTACATATTTTTCAACCGACAAATGTTCATAGAAATCATTTAATTGTTTGATGTATTTATCCGCAATTTCTCCGTATCTCGTCAATTCCAGTTGCGGACAGTCGAGGACGCCTGTCCCTACAATGCGAGATAGGATGCTTCGCCTGTTTTGCGTGCAAATCGTTATGAAATATACTCCAACACTATTGTAATCAAAACTTTGATATCTCGGTGTTTTTCTCTTTTTTAATTCATCCATTGTTATCACCCA
>JAZKYO010000134.1:0-8832 GCA_045612185.1 Eubacteriales bacterium | reverse complement strand
TGGGTATGTTATAATACGAAGTGCAACACCCCATAAAAAACAGATAAACCAATAGAATAATAAATTTGTATTTTTGAGAGAAAGGCGTAGCCTTGAACGAAAAAATACAAATTTGGGCAAAAGTATAGACTTCATGCCGTCCAAGGTGTAGAATGTAGTCACCACAACAAAACATCTATACGGAGGTCAGCATGAAGCCCTACAAACATTTTACCACAGAAGAACGGAAATGTCTACAGCAATTTTTAAAAGAAGGTCTAAGTTTTCGAAAAATTGCAGATCTTCTCGAAAGAAGCCCTTCCTCTATTAGCCGAGAGGTCAATAGAAACAAGGCAAAATACAAACCTCATAGCAAACCCGACAACAAATATTGGTATAACTATTGGCGCGCTCAAAACTTGTATATTCGTCGCAGACGTGAGCAGAATCGCTTTGTTTTACAGCCAAACACTCCTGAATGGGATTTTATTGTAAGTCATTTAGCGCAATATTGGACGCCTGAACAAATATGCGGACGTTGGGAACTGCTTTATCCGGAACGCAAAAAGCTTTGTATCGCAACTATTTACAGAGCGATTAAAACCAAAAGATTCCCTAAAATAACGGCAAAAGAACACCTTCGCCGCAGAGATAAACACAGATGCCATCAAAATTCCAACTACAATACTATTCATCCTGATCGTATCATTCCTGAATGGATAGACGAGATCAAGCAACGTGCCAGAATAGGCGATTGGGAGGGCGATACAGTATACGGTGGAGTAGGAAAAGGCTTGTTGGTGACCTTAGTTGACAGAAAAACTCGCTTTTTGTGTGCCGGATTGATTCAAAGCCGTTCTTCTGCGGAAACACGAGACATGATTGAAACCTTGCTAAAAGATATGCCTGTAAAAAGCCTTTCTTTGGATAACGGTTCGGAGTTCTCAGAATTTAGAGAATTAGAACAAAATCTAAATGCAGAGGTGTATTTTGCGGAACCTCATAAGCCTTGGCAGCGTGGAACCAATGAAAACACCAATGATATTTTAAGATTTTTCTTTCCTAAAGGCTACAATTTTCATTCCTTGGATAATGAAACTTTGCAGAATATTGTTTTATCTATTAACTTAAGACCTAAAAAATGCTTGGGATGGAAATCTCCTTTTGAAGCATTTTTTAGTGTTGCACTTGCTTGACAATCTGCCGTGGCACGCGGAGCGTGACGGAGGGATTGTAAAAGGTTAGATTTCCCATAAAAACAATCCCTCAGCCGCCTTCGGCGTCAGCTCCCTTTACACAAGGGAGCCTTTTATTTTGTACATCTATGACTTATCAATTTTCCTGACAAGCACTGCATTTGTGTCCACAAAAGCAAAATACGGCACACCTCATTCGAGATATACCGTATTCTCGCAAAACTGTCCTTTAGAGCGACGCTCTAATGGCTCAGCCTCTTTAACTGTTATTTTCAGACACGCTCTTTATTTAATTTCAACCTCTTTTTCGCTTTTCTCGCAGGATATGATATTGAGGCTGCCTTGGGTCTTTACCTCAAGCTCTTTATCGCCGGCAAAGGCGCGAATAGGTGTTTCGGAATACACTCCGATTTCACCACCCTCGTAAAGCCCTACTGCCAATTCGCTTTCCGTAATCACCGCGCCGCGGCTTACGTATTTATCAATTCTGCCAAACACCGCTTTGCCGTTCTTTATCGGCACAAGGGTATAGAGCCTGAACTCATCGTTATTCTCAAGGGTTATATCCAATTTTTCACCCTTTCTTATAACCCCGCACTCCCGTGTAAAATACTCAAAATACGCCAAATCGGTGTCTGCCATTCGGGCATCGGCGGCAGAAAGACTTCCGCTTACCGCCAAATTTTCAGCGTTGATATTGTACACCGCCACCACTCCGCTTTCACCAAGTCGGTTAAAGATTTTAAGCGCTTTGCCGTTCTTTGTGGGGTTGCCCACAAGGCAATCGGCAGTGGGCTTGGCGCTAAAGTCGCACACCGAAATACGTCCGTCGTCAAAACAAATGGGACGCAACACCTCGGGGCGTGTTCTACCAATCTTATCGCTGACGTAAACGGGGCCTCCGCTTATAGAACGGCAAACGCTGTTCTTTACCGCCTGCTCGTCGTCGGTCCACCACATATCCCAGTCGTTTATATAGTACTGACCTTGAAGCAAACCGTTATAAGCGCACTGCAAAATATTCTTTGAGAACCACGCGCGGCTCTCGGGTTTGAAATCGTCAGAGCAACGGCTGACTGCGCTTTCGGGGCGGTTGAACATACATTCAGACGGCATTCCCATACAGTTGATAAGCGCGCCGTCAAAATACTTGAACGCGTTTTTGTCGATAGACCTCTGCAAAGCCCTTCCGCTTTGTCCTATGGGCGCAATTCCCTTGTAGTGGGTGTGAAAGCCCTGATTGTCTATTTTTACAAAGTCACAGCCCCAACTGTCCACACGCCCCATAAAGTCGCCAAGCACAGCGTCGGCGCTGTTTTCGTTGGGAGCTACCACCCATTTATCGCTGTCTCCCATATCCACGTTAAGCTCTTTACCCACGTTAAATCTGAATCCGTTTCCGTTTTCGGCAGGCACGCGGACAAGGTCGTCACGGTGTTGATTGAAATCCTCGCCGCCTTCAAGAATACCGCGCCAATAACCCGTAGTAGGAAACCAAATACCCACGTGAGGAATATACTCTTTAAGGTCGGACACCGCCGCCCTCATTCCATTTGGAAAGCGCTTGGGCGAGCCGTCAAATTTTTTAAGCTCGCTAAAGTGCATCTTTTGCACCATAGGTCCAAATTCAATGTCCGCGGGAAGCGAGTCAAGCTCGGGGGTGTCAGCCCACATATCGTCAATAATGGCAAAGCCCACGGGTACTTTTTTATCCTTGAACTCACGCGCCTTGGTAAGCAGTCCCTCGTGGCTGACTCTTATCTGGAGCGCGTCCCAAGAGCACCAGCCGATATATTTGAATATCTCGGGTAGCTTGCGCTCCTCGCGCATTTTAAGCCCGTTGTCAAGCAGCTTTGCCGCCCCTCTCGCTACTCTTTCAAGCAACTCGTGAGGGTCGCTTCCCTCTCCGCAGACGTATGCAAGCTGGCGGTTGCATTCCTTTATGCCGTCCATATTTGAGTAGGTCCAGAACTCAAAGCCTTCCTCGCCCCTTCTTATAAGCGTTTTAAAGGTGTCAGCGCACACAGGAAGAACGCAAAGGTAGCTCTCACCTTGCTTAACAAGCAGCTCCATAGTTCTTTCGGGCATATACTTGAAATCACTCGAAAAGCCGGGGCGGCACCAGAACGGGCTGTGATTCTCAATAACGAGATACTCGCCCGCTGTCTGCTCCTCGGGCACAAGCACAAAGGCCTCGTCGCCCAAAAAGCCGTTCTCGGTCTTTGCCGAGACAAAGCAGGCAACGACACCGTCCCGCTCGGTATATTCAAGCTTTACATCTTCCGAAATATCTTTTCCGCAAATATCTGTTGCGATTATTTTTTGAATTTTCATTTTCTACTCCTCTTGTGTCTCAAATAAAAGTACATTGCCCAATCCTGGTCGTTGGCGTATGGATCGGCATATTCTCCGCCTACACCGTTGACGCTCATTGGGAAAAGATAGGCACAGCTAGCCCGTCCGTCTGGACTGAACATTCCAAGCACTCCGCGATAAGACGCCTCGGCGCGTTTTGTATATCTCACGTCACCGCTTATCTCGGCGAACCCCTCGTAATTGCAGGCAGAAAGTCCGCTCCAGTAATGTGGGAAGGTATCTCCGTAGAGCTTGCGCTTGCCAAACCAAAAACCGTCCCAATGGCGTATAGCCGCCTCGTAAAGATGCCAGTCGGGCTGTCTGCCGCTAAAAAGCTCAAGGGCCGCTATCTGCTTTTTAGCGCCTTCAAAATATTTTTGCTCACCCGTCACCTTGTACATCTTTATCGTCAGCTCGGCGGCGGTAGCGGCAATGCACTGCTCAAACTTAACCTCGTGAGGCGGATACAAAAGCCCGTTTTCAAGAATTGTCTCGCAATGCTCGCGGAAGCAAGCGAGAATGTCCTCGAACTCAGCCTCAAATCCCGCGGCTTTAAGCTCAGAAAGAAGCCAATCGATGGGGATCTCAAAGGCATAAAACTTCGCGCCGCCACGGTTATAGAACTCCTTCATAACGCGATAAGCCACTGAGAGATCACCGCGCCTGCCCCACAGATTATAAAGCTCCAGATAAAGCTCGGCAACCCAAGGATAATTGTAAAGCCTCTTGTAGCTGTCGTCTCTGCCGTAGTCGTTGCATACCACGCCGCTTTCACGGTCAACCACCTCGCGCTCCAAGTACTCAATATACTTCTTAAGACTTGCTTCAAGCTCGGTGTTGCTGTGCTCTCTCAGATACGCCGCGATCAGCACTCCCATGCCCACGCGCTCTCGCGCGCCGTTGTAGTCAAAGGTGTGGACACAGAAAATCCGCTCCTCCTCGTTGTCGTAGGTCAGATACGCACCGTCAAGCGGTGTACCCTTTAAGTCTACCTGCTGATGCTTCACAATAAATTTGCAACGCGCTTCAAGCAATTTTTCAAATTCAGGCTGAACGAGCACCCGACAGTAGGTATTTACACCGCTTACAGAGATGTTGTAAACCCTCTCTCCAATACTGTCGCAAGGCTCGTCAACAACGATTTTTCCACCGTCAAGCTTAAATTCCGCCTCTCTTCTCCCAAGCGTTATAACAACGTCAGAGCTTGTGAAGTCGAAGGCGGGAGCTATTTCAATATGCACCTTCTCGCCCTCAAAAAGCGTGTAGTTGTCGGCTTTCACATCTATGTAGCGAGGATTGTACTTCGGCAATTTCTTGTAAAAATCTTCTACTCCGTCATGCCAGAAAAGCACCCAAGCCACCGAAAAGCTCTCGCCGGGCGCAAGCATATTCACAGGCGACGGATGAAGAATAAAGTCACCGCGGTCGTTGCTTCCGCAACGCTCCTTTATCTGATTGCGCTCAACGCTGTATCCGCAAAGCCCTCCCTCGGTAAGCACAAGACCAAGATGCGGTGCCTCTCCGCCCATTCTGACAGCCATAACGTAGCTTACGTCACCGCCGCAAAAAATATGGGTGTGACAGCGGTTATGAATACATATCTCCGCACTGTCATAGTTGTCGTTAAAAGGAGCATATATTCCAATGGAATCGCGTTTTGTGCAAAGATATTTTGAGGTGTTGTTTGTAAAAGTGTAGCGCTCACGTATTGTATCTCCTACGGTCTCACATTCGTACTTAACGTCAAAGCCGAGGGGTGTTGATTTGAGCTTTCCCCACTCATTAAAGCCTTCTATCCAGTTCATTTTGTATTTATCACAAGGATGTATAAGTTCTTTCATAACGGCTCCTTTTGTAATCTATCGGATACTAATGCTTAACGCGCAAATAACATCGGTGTGTTGTATGGGGCGTTTTCTTGCCCGCAAATCAATTTGCTTTCACTATCTGACCCAAGCGTTTTTAAACAACTCCGCCCTTGGGCTCACTTCCTTTTCGCCGTCCACAAGCTGTGAAAACTCCCTGCCGACGTTCCTATACTTGGCAGGCGCAAGCCTATTATACGGCAACAGCTCAACGGGGGCGTCCCCGACGAAATTCGCTATCGTACGCAAATTTTCCTCAGTGTCGGTTATATTTGGCACAAGCGGAATTCTGAAGCGGAAATTTACGCCCGACGCCACAAGGATTTTGGCGTTTCGCAATATTTTTTCGTTTCCGACTCCGCAATATTTCACGTGTTGCTCGCGGTCAAAAAGCTTTAAGTCCATATAGACGAAATCGCACCTTGAGATAACCTCCGAAAAGCTTTTCTCATCGGCATATCCCGAGGTTTCCAGCGTTTTGTGGAGCTTTTTGTCAACGATATCAAGCACCTCGCGCACAAATTCGCTTTGCAAAAGCGGTTCGCCACCCGAAAAGGTGATTCCGCCGCCGACCGAATTGAGAAAATCCGCTTGCGAAAGCAATTTTTTCGCCAATTCCTCGGCTTCCCACTCTCTGCCGACCACACTGACAAGGTCGCGCGGACAAATATGCAAACACCGTCCAAATGGCTTACAATCCTCGTGCCCGCAGGGCTTTTGGCACAGTCCGCAAGAGACACAGCTCGCTTTTTTCACGTAAAGCTCACGCGCCGCAGAAAGCCCTTCGGGGTTGTGACACCATGCGCAGGAAAGCGGACAGCCCTTCATAAAAACCGTGGTACGTATTCCCTCTCCGTCGTTGAGTGAAAACTCTTTTATATCAAATACAGTTCCTCGCATCAGACGGTATACTCCTGACGCGCCATAACGTGGTCCTGAAAGCATTTGTCAAGCTCGGTAAAGTACGCCGACCAACCCCAGATTCTTACCACAAGCTGCCTGTAAGCCTCGGGGTTCTTTTGCGCGTTTTTAAGGTCATCAAGATTAACTGCGTTAAGCTGAAGCTGGTGTCCGCCGCGGGAAATAAAATACTTTATAAGCGTTGCCACCTTTTTTATGCTGTCGCTGTTTCTGAAAACCCCCGCCGCAAACTCAAGAGTAAGCGGTCCGCCGTTATATGCCCTATCAAAGTGCTGTGCGGTAAAGTCCTCAATAACGCTGACGGGACCTGCAATTTTAGCAAAGAGATTGGGCGAATAATTTGTTCCAAATGCCTCGCCATTTCTTCTTCCGTCAGCGGTTGCGCCAACGTCTGCGGCGTGCCACAGATAGAACATTGCCGTACCCGTACCCGCGCGCCAATTACCGCCAAGGCAATTTTTTCTGCCCTCAAGCGAATCGGCAAAGGCGTCAAGCAAAAGGGTGGATATCTCAACCGTATCACGGCTGGTGCCGTCTCCAAGCTTTGGAGCTTCGTAGCGGAGCTTATGAAGAAGCTCGGGGTTGCTCTCAAAATTACTGTCAAGCGCCGCCAAAAGGCTCGCTCTGCTCACCTCACCGCCGCACACGTACTTTTTATAAGCAACAAGCGCGTCGGTAGCCGAGGCAATTCCACAACCGTGAACACCGAAATTGTTGTATTTTATCTCGTCGCGGAGAATACTCATAAAGGGGGACGGCACAAACCAAAGGTTCTCAACTTCCGAGGTTATAGCGTCACATTCTGCCGCGATATTCTTTTTGACAATGCTTATAAGCCCATCAAAATCATTTCCGACGTATTCTCTGATGGCTCGGTCAACCAATTTTGGAAAATTGAGCGCGCCAATGTTCGCAACGTCGTTGCCTACGCCCGGCACGATAAATTCCCAACAAGCCGCCACCACGTAATTTACCGCGTCCTCGCGCGCATATCCGTGCTTTACAAGGGCGTCTATAACCACGTCGTCGTTTGAATATTGGGGGAAGCCAAGCCCTATTTTGGTAAGCTCGGTTCCCTTTTCGTAAATTTCAAGCGGTGTTTTTGAGGACACGCGGAGATTGATTTTGGGGTCTATGACCTTAAGCTCGGCAGAGACTTCAAGACAAAGCGCCGAAAGCTCGTTAAAGCAATCGTTGCCCTCAATGTCCGTGCCTCCAAGCACCATGCTCTGTCCGTTGTCGCCCTGTTGCACGCCCACGTACAAATCACTGTCTTTATTAAATGAAAGGAAGAAATCGCAAAGCAACTCAAACGCCGCATCTCTCGTGTAAACGCCCGCATCCATATCGGCTTTAAAATAGGGATAAATATATTGGTCAAAGCGACCTACCGTATTGTGATAATTGCCCTCAAGCCACAGCGAGTAGTGAAGGATTCTGAAAAACTGCAATGCTTCTCTTAAATTGCGCGCGCTGTATCTCGGCACGCGCCCGAGAACCTCGGCAACGTCCTCTCTGCCAATCCTGAGCGCCTCGTCTCGGTATCTGTCGCAAAGGGCGATAATAGCGTCAATAGCTCGCTTGCCGTACACATCCGCCCCCTCGCGGAAGAAAAGCAACCCCTTTTCTATAACCTTTGCGTAATTGGGCGACAAATTGGAAATATAACCAAGCTCGTGGATAAAGTGCTTTGACTTTATTTCCTTCCACTCATTCTCACTAAAGCAATCGGGAATATTTTTAACCGTTCTCATAAACACTATTTTTTCGCCCGCATTGATATGAGGTTCTTCCATAGCCGAAAGCCGTTCAAATCGCTCAGTCATACGCTCGACGGGGGAAAGCCCGCGCGCTGAAAACTCGGCGGCAAAGTCAATGCCGCACTCGCGCCTGAAAGCACGGTGTTTCATATCTGTAACGTAAAAATCATAAAGTTCTTTGTTCATAAATACATCTCCGCAAATAATATCTATAATCTTATTCTAATCAATATTGCATCAATTTGCAATATAAAAAGCTGCTGAATACATGGACTATTCTGCAATCTGACTCTCGACATTCAGCATCAATTACAACTTAATTATATCAATATGCCAATAACAAGTAAAGCCAATAGCGAAACTAAAGTAGCCAAAAGGTAACTTTTTTTCAAAAATCCGCACGTCTTCTCAGAACAAAAAAGACACACCGCAGAAAAAATTCCGTGATGTGTCTTTTTGAATTTTATCGGCAAAGCCGTTTATTTACCCAATATATCACCGATATCTTTTTTAAGCTGATTGTAATGGGCTTCAGCGCCAAGCGGTGCGGGGTGAACCTTGTCACCTCCAAGCATTCCCTCGTACCACGAACTTCCTTTTTCTTCACCGTTTACTGCCTTGGCAAAATCAACGTATCTGTAACCCGAGGATTTTACCCACTCGTTTTTATATACGTTTATCACTTCAGGTACGTTGGGGATTGTACAAAGAATAGGAGTAATTTCATATTCCTCGCAAATTGCCAGCATTTCGTCG
>JAZKYO010000133.1:0-38370 GCA_045612185.1 Eubacteriales bacterium | reverse complement strand
CCCTGACCTCTAGCGTGACAGGCTAGCGTTCTAACCAACTGAACTACCGGGCCGTGTGGTGGGAACAATAGGGCTCGAACCTATGACCCTCTGCTTGTAAGGCAGATGCTCTCCCAACTGAGCTATGCTCCCACATTCGTCTCGCGACGACTTTGATATTATACCACACACTTTTATATTTGTCAATACCTTTTTGGAAAGTTTTTTCAACTTTTTTTCAAAAAATATTTTTCACTAAAAAACGCCTTAAAACAAAAAAAAGAACGGCGCATTCGCGCCGTTCAAGTTATTTAGCATGATATAGTTTCTTCACCTGGTATTTAGGCTCACAGGTAATATTAACGCCTAGCTTTTTGAAGGTTTTGCTGTCGGTCTGCGCAAGAATTACAGAAGAGTGCGCCTGACATCCCGCAAGCTTTCCAATTTGCTCAAGGGCAATGGCCGCGGTTTCGGACGTAACAGCGCTTATTGCCAATGCGATAAGCACCTCATCTATATGAAGTCTGGGGTTGTGATTTCCAAGATGATCAATCTTCAAGTGTTGAACCGGTTCAATAATAGTGGGAGCAATAAGCTTTACACTCTTATCAATTCCGCCAAGAGCTTTAAGTGCGTTAAGAACAAGAGCGGCAGAAGCTCCGAGAAGCGAAGTCGTTTTTCCAAGAACTATACTGCCATCGGGAAGCTGCAACGCCGCGGCGGGTGATCCCATCTCATCGGCTTTAGCATTAGCCGCTGCAACCACGGGTCTGTCGTCCACCGAAATTCCCGCTTGTTTCATAAGCAGGTCAAGCTTTCCAACTGTTTCAGCACCGGTAAGATTTTCTCTTTGCTCACAAAGTGCATCGTAATAGCGGCGAATAATTTCCTGTTTTGAAGCCGCAATCACCACGGAATCATCAACTATGCAATTGCCTGCCATATTAACTCCCATATCTGTGGGAGATTTGTATGGAGAAGTACCGTATATTTTTTTGAACATTGCATCAAGCACGGGGAAAATTTCAACGTCTCGGTTATAGTTAGTCGCCGTCTCTCCGTACGCGTCCAGATGGAATGGATCTATCATATTAACGTCGTTAAGGTCAGCGGTTGCAGCCTCATACGCCAGATTTACGGGGTGCTTAAGAGGAAGATTCCATATCGGAAAGGTTTCGAATTTAGCGTATCCGGCCTTTACTCCGCGCTTATGCTCGTGATAAAGCTGAGAAAGGCAAACAGCCATTTTTCCGCTTCCGGGGCCGGGCGCGGTAACGATAACCAGTTTTCGCTCGGTTTCGATAAAATCGTTTTTACCGTATCCGTCGTCACTAACTATCCCCTCTATATCGTAGGGGTATCCCTTTATAAAGTAATGCTTATACACTTTTACGCCAAGAGACTCAAGCTTTTTGGCAAACGCAAGTGCCGCGGAATTTTGCTCGGAATATCTGGTCAAAACCACGCTGCCTACAAAAAGCCCTACGCTTCTAAAGGCGTCAATAAGCCTGAGAACGTCCAAGTCATAAGTTATTCCCAAGTCGCCTCTCACCTTGTTTTTCTCTATATCATCAGCGTTTATAACGATAACGACCTCGGCGTCATCTTTAAGTTTAAGGAGCATTTGAAGCTTACTGTCAGGCTTAAATCCCGGCAACACTCTCGATGCGTGAAAATCGTCAAAGAGTTTTCCGCCAAACTCGAGATACAGCTTTCCTCCAAACTTTAAAATGCGCTCGCTTATATGCTTTGATTGCAAACGCACGTATTTATCGTTATCAAAACCGATTTTAGACATTTTCCCCTCCGCCCATCACTGAAAAGTAAATTAACAAGATATATTATACCACATTATTTTCAAAGTTGCAACAGAGTTTGAGAATTTTTGTCAGATTTTTTAAAATAAAAGGAGTCAATATGACTCCTTATATCAATTAAGCTGGGTTGCGTATCCATAGCTTTTAGCATAACGATGGGCGTATGAGTTATTCTTACAAACAATCACTACATTATTTACCCCCTCAAAAACGCCGTATTCAATTTTGTTAACGCTTGTTGGAATAGTAATACTTCTTAGATTTTTACACTCGGAAAAAGCAAACCAATCTATTTTTTCTATACCCTCAGGCAACACAATTTCTGAAAAAGACGCATTTTTAAACGCCTCCCTGCCGATTGCAACAACAGAAATACCGTCTATTTCTTTAGGCACTACCAGTTTGCTGTCACTTCCTTTGTAACTTACAATGGTAGCGTTGTTCCCAGATGCGGTATATGTATACAAGGCGTCACTTTTCGGCGGTTCTTCCTTTACGCTATCTTCTTTTTTAGTAAGCTCAAGTTCAAGCTCCGCTATTTTATCCTCGTAGGCAAGGTTGCTTGTATACTGTTCTTCTTTCAGGTCACTCAACTCTTCTTCCAGCCGAGATATCTGTTCCTTATACAACTGTAGTTCTGTTTGAATTTGCTTATCTGCCTCGTCTTTCTCTTTTTGTTTTTCTTCGCTGGCAGACACTATAAGGTTAAGGCTCATCAAAAGCGCCGCCACTACCAATACACCTATTGTACCAATCCATAATTTTTTCATAATTTAATTCTCCTTCACTTTTTTGAGCTGAGCTCTTTAATAAAAGTATACATCTACCCAAGAAAAAAGCCAAGCGAAATATGTCGATGTCGAAACATTTTATAAATCGCCTTTGTCGAATAAAAATTTTACACTTTTTTTGAAAAAGCTATTGACTTTTTTTAAAGTTTGATATATAATATTAAAGTCGCGTAAGAAACGCGGGCCATTAGCTCAGTTGGTTAGAGCTACCGGCTCATAACCGGTCGGTCCTAGGTTCGAGTCCTAGATGGCCCACCAAAAACCACCCGATTTTCGGGTGGTTTTTTCAGTTAAAAGCCCTCGGTGCTATTTTTGAGAAAAAAATATTGACAAAACAGATAGAATGTGGTAGAATGTATTGCGTATTATACAATACGTACTTTTTAATTCTTATTTTGGAGGATTTATTAAATGTTTGAGAAACTTAAGGACCTGCTTGTTGAAGAGCTTCAGATTGATGCTGATGACATAACACTTGACGCTGAGCTTTCCGGCGATCTTGGAATCAACTCCATCGACCTTTACGAGCTCGTTACTCTTTGCGAAGATAAGTTTGAAATCGAAATTGGCGACGCGGACGTTAACAAGTTTGTTACTGTTGGTGATGTCGTTAATTATCTCGAGTCTCTTTAATTTAAAATTGTTAAAATGAAAATCCGATGCATAGCATCGGATTTTTTATTTATTAAGTAATTTGGCTATAAGTGTTCTCTTGACCTTCATAGCGCCCTTAGGACAAAACTCCTGACAGCAAAAGCATCTTATACACAGCTTCCTGTCAATTATCGCTTTTCCCTTTTCAATCTTTATAGCTTTAGCGGGACAAATATCACGGCAAACACCGCACCCCACGCACTCGATCTTTTTTAAGGCGGGCTTGGAGCGCAACGCGCCACCCGTAATTAACGCCGCCATTTTACCGAAAAACTTGGTAGAGCCTTTTTTAAACTCAATACTGGTATGAACCGGAATATTCTGATAATCATCTATTACAAAGCTGTCCACGTCTCCAAAGATGCTAAGCTCATCGACCGTGGCGGGGATCAGTCCGCGTTCAAACGCCGCTTCAAGCGTGGGGACACTTCCTTTGTCGAGGCCTATAATTTTGGCACACACAAGGTCAATTTTGTGCGGCGACTCGGCGGCAAGTATTGCGCCAATCTTACGCGGAACACCCATTGTTGGTCCGTTACCCTCCATTCCCACGACAGCATCGCAGATACAGAGCTTAACCTTAAAATATTCATCAAGGTCAACCAACATTCTTGCAAAATCATCGTGTTTAGGAAATCTGAAATGATACTCTGGCTTAAGTGTACCGGGAATTACGCCAAATATATTTTTAGCAGCGGCACTCATTCCCATCATTCCATGAGTTTTAAGCTTACAGAAATTTATTATCGCATCCGCTTCGTCAAGATAGGATGTATAAACAAATTGCTTCAGCACGACACCGTCCGGATACTTTACTTCGGTTTGACCGAAATCTTTATTGAGCGTCGCACCGCATGCTTCTGCATCGTGCATTCCCGTAGCCTTATATACTTTTCCGACAAACAGCGAGTTATAAAGCCCTCCCGGGCTATCTCCTATAACAACCTCCGCGCCTTTTTCAATAAGCATCTTTACCAGCTCGCAAAGCAGTGCGGGGTGCGTGGTTGCCGCTTTATCAGGTGTCATAAAAGAAACAAGATTAGCCTTTATAGCAATCTTCATTCCCTCTTTGACCCAATCCAATCCGCCAACAGCCGCAAGTGCTTCCGCAAGCGCTTTTTTTACCTCGGAAGACTCATAACTGTCGCATTTAATCACCGACACATCATACATATTTTCACCCTACTGATTCACAGATTTAAAAGTACGCTCCATAGCGCGCTTGGCATCATTTCTCGCAATGTCCTCGCGCTTATCGTAAAGCTTTTTACCTCTGCAAAGACCTATTTCCATTTTAACGTGCGCTCTCGAAAAATAGAGAGAAAGCGGCACAAGCGTATACCCTTTTTGCGAAACTAAACCGTGAAGCTTTAATATTTCTTTCTTATGCATCAACAGTTTTTTATCCCTCAAAGGCTCGCGGTTAAATATATTTCCCTTCTCGTATGGGCTAATATGAACCCCAATCGCAAACAGTTCTCCGTTCTTGATTTCACAGTACGAATCCTTAAGATTAACCGCTCCGGCACGAAGACTCTTTACCTCTGTTCCAAAAAGAGCAATTCCCGCCTCATATTTTTCATCAACAAAATAATCGTGATAAGCCTTTTTATTCTGTGCGATTATTTTGCCTTGTGTTTTCTTTTCCGCCATTATTTACCTTTCCCGAAATCAGACAAGCTTTTCATAAGCGCATCTCAACTGACCGTCACTGAGATTTATGGTTCCGCAGTGCTTATATCCGTTTTTCTCAAGCATGCCGCGCATAGGAACGTTGCCTACGTGAGTATCTATACGCACGCTTGCGTAGCCGATTTCCTTAGCGTGTCCCTCAGCCCACTGCATAACCGCAGACGCTAAACCTCTCTTTAACTTATTACCCGCAACGGCAATTCTGTGAACCGCGATATAAGGCTTGCCTTCGCCAAGCCATTCTCCGTCATAAATTTTTTGATAGGTAGGCTCTCCGTCGTCAATCATCGTGAAAACGGCGCATATACTTCCATCGTCATCTAATACGACAAAAGACCTGTGAAGATTTACATCTTCAATTACAATATCCCTGGTGGGATATCCGTATTGCCACTGATCTATACCAAGCCTACCAATTCGGCTTCTCGCATCGGAAAGTATCTGCATTATTGTATCAACATCTTTGATATTCGACTTTTCAAATTTCATAATAACACCTCTGCACTGTAATTTTTATTTTTTTGAACAGCTTGTACAAACCCTTTCTTTACCGAAAGAAAGCGCGTCTGATTCGCTTCCGTAGAAAAGGTCGCTCCCATTTTTGACGTGTCCGCAATCACTTTGCAAATGCCATACATTCCCGCTTTTAGTCCAATAAACCGCATTTTCAATATCATCTTCACCACAAGGTATAAGATTGACTGTTTTTTCGGTTTCTTCCGGAAACTCCTGCCGCATTTGTGTTACGTCTGCCAAAGAAAGCTCACTTTCATTATAATAAATTGTTGACGTTCTGTCAAGTACCGTACAAGCGGAAAGTAAAAATATTAATGCCAAAAAAGATAAAATCAATCTTTTCATGACAATATTCTCTCAAGTTGCGAGACTTTCTCCGCTGAATACATTCTCGCGTTTTTCTGATTTCCAAGCTGTCTGCAACACTCCTCAAGATCCGAAAAAACATGATATAGCAAAACACCGGGTAAACGCTCATCAATTCTAAGAATATCGTTAAGCATACGGTTTGCCTTTTCGTAGTCCCCGTTTTTCATCAGCTTCTTACACTCTGTGTGCAACTCATAAGCTTCGTTTTCTAAAGAATAATCAAAATCCAAATCGCTCATTGCAACCACGTATCGGCAAAAATCGTTATCTGTACACATGTTTTTTGACATATCGAAATCAAAAGATTCCATATCCATATTCTCAGACATAAGAGACGGAGACAACTGACCGAGATAATCAAACAACACCCCTGCCGAAGCTATAACGTGCCTTGTATTATACGAGGTTTCCGATGCGTACATTACCGCATCGTCCAACTGCTGCCAAGCAGAGCGAACCCTATCCGCAAATATTTCTTCTTTAGCCAATGCCAGCGCGCTTTCCGCCATTATCATTCTTACCTCATCATCCTTACTTCTCCCCAGGCTTTTGCACATATCCATACATATCCTATAATTCTTGTTTCTATACGCGATTCTTATATCGGATATTTTTGAGTATTTGACAAGCGTTTGTTCTTCGTTGTCATCCGCAAGCAAAAACGCCGGACTAACGTTTAACCTTGTGGCAATATACGCCAAAGTTTGCAAAGACGGAACAGCCTTTCCTTTTTCGATGAGGCTGAGCATATTTCGCGTCACCTGTTCTCCTGAAAGCTCGGCTTGCGTCATCATTTTTTCAAGCCTTAACCTTTTTATTTTTTCACCGATATTCATTTTCTGTCAAAAATATTACCACCGTGACTGTCTATCGCCACGAACACGGGGAATTTTTCCACTTTCATTTTCTTTAGCGACTCGCATCCAAGCTCGTCAAAAGCTATAACCTCACAGCTCTTTATGCAACTTGCGTAAAGAGCGCCAGCCCCACCGAGGGCGCAAAAATACACGGCTTTATTCTTAATTATTGAGTCTATCACAGCTTGGTTACGTTCGCCCTTTCCTATTATTCCGCCCAGCCCTCTGTCAAGCAACATTGGGGTGTGTTTATCCATTCTTGATGAGGTTGTGGGACCGCACGAGCCAACCGCCATTCCGTTTTTGGATGGAGTCGGTCCTGCATAATAGATAACAGCGCCGTGTATATCTATTGGAAGTTCTCTTCCTTCTTCAAACAATACCGCAAATTTTTTATGTACGGCATCTCTTGCGGTGTAGACGTATCCGTTAAGAAGAACTTCTTCTCCGACAACCAGACTATCCGCCCACTCGCCAATTTTTTCTATTTCTAGCTCTTTCACTTCAAACCTCTTATCTTGCATACAGTTCGTTATAGTACTTATATTTTGCTCTGTCAATGCGCGCAAGCTGCTCTTTTGTTATTCTGTATCTCCAGTTTCCGTCGGGGCTGCCCGGAATATTCATTCTGGTATCAGATCCAAAATTAAGCAGATCCTGAATCGGAATAATAACAAGTCCGGCATGGCTCGCAAGCATCGCTCTAATAATATTATCGTAGGATTTGTCCCAATCCTCTCCCATATATCCGCAATAGTCGATTACGCGCCTGCGCACCGCGTCATCAGCCTCCCACATATAACCAAGCAAAGTATTATTATCATGGGTTCCTGTGTACGCAACACAGTTGTGTATATAATTATGCGGCAAGTGCGGAGAATCGTGTTTTCCAAGGAAAGCGAACTGAAGCACGCGCATTCCCGGAAATCCGCTATATTTCACAAGATTTACCACATCCTCTGTGATATCGCCCAAATCCTCAGCGACAATAAGATTTTCGCCTGCAATTCTGCGAACTGCATCCACAAATTTGCGACCTGGACCTTTTACCCACTTACCTTCCTTGGCGGTTTTGGCATTTGCAGGTACGCTCCAATATGCTTCAATTCCGCGAAAATGATCTATTCTCACGCCGTCAAAAAGCTCAAGCATATATCTGATTCTTTCACTCCACCAAGCGTAGCCGTTCTTTTTCATAGAACTCCAATCGTAAAGCGGATTTCCCCAAAGCTGACCTTCTTTGGCGAAATAGTCGGGCGGTACGCCTGCCACTGCTTTGAGCCTTCCATTTTCGTCAAGTTGGAATTCGGTTTTATTTGCCCATACATCGCTGCTGTCATACGCCACGTAAATCGGAATATCACCAATAATTTTTATTCCTTTTGAATTTGCGTAAGCACGTATATCGCGCCACTGAGAGAGGAACTCATACTGAATAAACTCCCAAGCAAAAAGGTCATCAAAATTATAATCTTCAGTCGTCCACTCATGCCACTCGGCATAACCGTTGGCTTCTTTTAACGCCATAAAGCGGCAAAAATCAAACACCGATTTTTTTGCCCCGATAACTCTCTCAATTTTCTCACGTTCCTCACGGCAAACGCGGGACGCAGCCTTTTTCAAAAGCGGAAGGCGCTCTTCCGAAAGTCTTTCAAATTCGCAAGCATATGGTGTATTCTGCCTTGATAACGTCACCTCGGCATCTGTAAGCAATCCACGTCTTGCAAGCAAATCTATATCAACGAAAAAAGGATTTCCCGAAAATGCTCCGTAGGATTTATACGGAGATCCCACCTCATCGGACATATTAAAGGGCAAAGTCTGCCAATACTTAAAACCGCAATCGGCAAGAAAATCCACAAACTCCTTAGCATTGTTGCCGAAAGAGCCGATAGAATAATCGCCGTAAAGCGTAGATATGTGCATAAGAACACCACTCGCGCGGTCCATAATATCACCTCCCATTATTTACAGTCGTACCAAGTTTCTCCTACCCCCACCTCAACGTCGAGTGGGATAGAAAGTATCACCGCGTTTTCCATTTCGCGACGAAGTATTTCAAGTGCTTCATCAGCGCAATCCCTATGCGCCTCCACCAAAAGCTCGTCGTGCACCTGCAAGATAAGCCTAGCGTCTATTCCTCGCTCACGAAGAGTTTTGTTAACGTTTATCATCGCTATTTTAATAATGTCTGCCGCTGTGCCTTGAATAGGACTGTTCATGGCTACTCGCTCACCGAATTTTTTAAGCATTTTATTATGCCCCTCAAGCTCGGGAATGTATCTGCGCCTTCCGAAAGCGGTAGTAACGTAACCGCACTCATACGCGGATAGAACAATATTCTTAAGATAAGAGTCAACACCTGAATAGGTAGCGAGATAATTATCTATATATTCTCGTGCTTGATTTCTGGATATTTTCAAGTCTTGAGAAAGTGAAAAATCACCTATTCCGTATACTATACCAAAATTTACTGCCTTTGCTCTCTTGCGCAGCTCGGTAGTTACGTCATCAGGATCAACACCGAAAACTTTAGACGCGGTAGAGGTATGAATATCCTCTCCCGACTTGAAAGCATCTATCATGTGGCTATCTCCTGAAATATCAGCCAAAAGGCGAAGCTCTATCTGCGAATAATCGGCGTCAATAAGAAGATAATCGGAAGATTTAGGAATGAAATACTTTCTAAATTCTCTTCCAAGCTCTGTCTTTATAGGAATATTCTGAAGGTTGGGCTCGGTAGATGAAAGCCTTCCCGTAGCCGTTCCCGTCTGTTTGAAATTAGTGTGTATTTTTCCGTCAATACCCGCCACCTTTACAAGTCCGTCGGCATAAGTGCCTCTCAATTTTGCCACCTGTCTGTAATCAAGAATATCCTCTATTATTGGGTGATAGGGTTTCAGTTTTTCAAGTACGTCGGCGCTTGTGGAATATCCACTTTTGGTCTTTTTTCCCGCGGGAAGCATCATCTTTTCAAAAAGCACCTCGCCAAGCTGTTTTGGAGAGTTTACGTTAAACTCACAGCCCGCGTGAAAATAAATTCTTTCTTGCAAAGACTTTTCATATTCTTCAAGCTTAACTCCGTATTTTTTCAGCCCCTCAACATCAACACAAAATCCGCTTTTCTCCATAGAGAACAGCACTCCCGCAAGCGGCATTTCTATATTGTAAAGAAGATTGCTCTGCTTAAACTCGGTAATTTTAGCATCTATCGTCTCATAAGCGTGCCACAAATCTCCCGCACTCGGATTTCCGTCGGGATTACCGGCATACATAGTACAAATACGACCAAGCTCAAAGTTTCCCTCTGCGGGATTAAGCACGTAAGCACCAAGCATAACGTCGTGGTAGAAATCAGAAAAAGTAATTTCCAAATCATCGAGCATCTTATAAAGACTCTTGGCATCGTAACAGATCACCTTCTTGGATGCTTTGAAAGCAGGCTCTATTTCGGCAACGTCTCCGACAAAAGAATAAACGCTTTTACCGTCACAGAATTGCCACTCGTTCTCTTTATTCAAAACAGCATATTTATCGGCATTTTCAAGAATTGATATCAACTCGTCGGCTGTTATTGGTTTAACGTTAAAGCTTGCTTTTTCTTCAACCGCTTCACTTTTCTCGGTGTCAGATACGTCAAGTCCGAATTTCTTTATAAACGCAGCAAACTCAAGCTTAGCAAATAATCTGTAAGTTTCTGTTCTGTCGATTTCCCGTCTTTTCACTTCATCAAGAGTTGACACAATCGGCACTTCACAAAATATACGCGCCAGACGCTGGGACATAAACGCGCTGTCCTTGCCTTCTTTAAGCTTTCTGTTATTTGAAGGGGTAAAGGGGTCGGTCGGAACCGCCTCATACAGTTTTTCAAGAGTTTCATACTCGGATATGAGTTTAAGAGCCGTTTTTTCACCTATTCCGGGAACACCGGGAATATTGTCCGAACTGTCGCCCATAAGTGCTTTTACGTCAACAAACTGACACGGTTTTACTCCGTATTTCTCCACGAAAGCAGAGGTGTCCATAGTTATTGTATCAGTATTTGTAGCCAACAAAACGGTAGTTCTATCGGAAATAAGCTGAAGCGAGTCTCTGTCTCCTGTAAGAACGTAAGCCTCACATCCCTCTTTTTCAGCAAGCTTGGCAAGTGTACCAAGTATATCGTCAGCCTCATATCCCGCCATTTCAAGCACGTTAAAACCAAGCGCTTTAAGGCAATCCTTGGAAATAGGAATCTGTTCAAGCAACTCTTCGGGCGTAGGGTGTCTTCCAGCCTTATACGCCGAATAAAACTCATGTCTGAAGGTTGGCTTTTTAACGTCAAAAGCTACCGCGAGATAATCGGGAGAAAGCGCCTCCACCTGCTTCATGATAATATTTATCATTCCGTAAATTGCGTTGGTGTGTATTCCCTCTCTGTTTGTCAGCGGTCTGATACCGTAAAACGCTCGATTTATTATACTGTTTCCGTCGATGGCAAGTAATTTTTTCATTTAAAGTTACCCCTTAATTTTATTACCCTTATAGTATACACTTCTTATACAACTTTGTCAAGCAAAAAGTAAAATATATTTACTTTCAAACACAAAACAGGTCGGTGTTTCCACCGACCTGTTGGCAGTTTTACTTAATTAGCAGACATTCTTTTTACCATATTGGCAATAATTTGAGCAGTTTCCTCTATACCAAGTACGCTTGTGTTAAAGGTAGCCGCGTATCTTTCGCTTGCACCCCACTTATGACCGGTATAAAAATTATAGTAATTTGCGCGGTACTTATCCTCTTTTACTATAAGCGCCTCCGCCTCTTTTTCGGATACGCCCTTTGCGTCCGCAACACGTTTTTTGCGGAAATCAAAATCGGCATGAATAAAAAAGCTGAGCTTATTATCAAAGTTTCTCAACGCATAGTCGCCACAACGTCCGATAATAACGCACTGCTCTTTTGCTGCAAGCTCCTTAATGATATCGTTTTGAACGATGAAAAGCTTATCGTTTATCGGAATATCGTAATGTCCAGCTATTCCACCGGCTACCGAGGCTCCGACCGCAAGGCTGTAAAGCAAGCTACCCGCAGCTCTCTCATCAGCTTTTTTCAGCATATCCGGGTGATAGCCGCTTTTTTCCGCCGCAAGCGCGATAAGCTCTTTGTCATAGGCTTTTATTCCTAAAAGCTCAGCTACTCTTTCACCAACGTCATATCCACCGCTTCCATACTGTCTTGCAATTGTTATAACAGGGTTCTTGAACATTACGCATTCTCCTTTTATCTAATAGTTTATTATGTCACGCTTATATTCTACCATAATTTTATCAATTTGTAAAGATTATTTACTAAAAAAAGTATTGACACTTTTATATTCTTTATAAACATGATTTCGCATAAAATGTTTTATAAGTACTTATGCGTTACGAAAGGATATCTTAATGAAAAACATAAAGAAGTTTTTTTTGAATGCGGTTATACTTTGCGCGGTCTCTATGTTTATGAGGACGGTAAGCGTAAGTTTTAACGTTTACGTTTCAAACAAGGCGGGGGCAGAAGCTATGGGATTGTATGCCCTGCTATCAGGAATATATGGCTTTGCCGTCACATTTGCCACCTCGGGAATAAATCTTGCTACTATGCGACTTGTGGCGCAAGCATTAGGAAAGAGAGACGGCTCCGCAACGGCGGCAATAAAGCGGTGCGCAGCATACGCTCTGTTTTTTTCAGCCATAGCTACCTTATGGCTTTTCTTTGGAGCGGATTTTATAGGAAATATAATGCTCAAAGACTCAAGAACGGTATTGTCTCTTAAAATACTTGCCTTTACTCTTATTCCTATTGCTCTTTCTTCGTCATTCAACGGATACTTCACCGCTGTAAGGCGAGTATATAAAAACGCTATAATACAAGTTTGTGAACAGGCAATAAAAATATTCACCGTCTCCGCGCTGTTGTCGCTTTTCCTTCCCAAAGGAGTTGAATTTGCCTGCGCGGCACTAGCTCTTGGCGGCGGAATATCAGAATGCGCCTCGTTTGTTATTTCCTTTTCTGTATTCTTGATTGACAAAAAAAGACTTATAAAATCTCCTCGCAACGCAAACAACGGCAAAGAACTTACAAAAGAACTTTTAAAAACCGCTTTGCCCATAGCATCAAGCGCATACGTTCGTTCTGGGTTAATCTCAATTGAGCACATGCTGATTCCGATAGGACTTGAAAAGAAAGGTATGACACGAAGCATCGCCCTTTCGCTTTACGGCATAATACAGAGTATGGTATTGCCGATTGTTTTGTTCCCCGCCGCGCTCATAAGCTCTTTTTCAGGATTGCTTGTACCCGAGCTTACCGAATGCGCGGTAAAAAACAACAACCGTCAGATAAGATACATATGCGAGCGCTCCATACAGATGGCTCTTATTTTCTCTATGGGAGTTTCAGGTATAATGATATGTTTTTCTGGTGAACTGGGAAGTGTGATATATCCTAAAGAAAGCACCTCGGCTTATATAAAAATGCTTGCGCCGCTTATTCCCATTATGTATCTTGACACAACGACAGATCACATGCTAAAAGGATTAGGCGAACAATTTTACAGCATGGTAGTAAACATTGCCGACTCGACACTCTCTGTTTTTCTGGTTTGGTTTCTGCTACCGAAGATGGGAATATCGGGATACATCGTAACTATTTACGTTACAGAACTCATAAACGCGTCGCTCAGCGTAACGCGGTTAATGAAAAAAAGCGGCTTTAAAACCCATTTGATAAAATGGATAATAAAACCGCTGTTCTCAATAGTTGGTTCTACCTGTTTATGCCACATTATTTTCAATGTAACGGATTTGCAATTTTTAACCCCCACCGCCGAACTTATAACCCACATAACGATATGCGTGGCCATATACGCCCTTTTGCTTATAGCCACAAACGCGTTTGACCGAGAAGATCTCAACTGGGCTATAAACATATTCAAGGACAAAAAATCAATAAAACCTGACGCTTGCCACCACTCTGCCTAAAACCGACATTTCTTTGACTATTATCGGTTCAAGCGTTTTGTTTTCGGGCTGGAGTCTGAAATGACCGTTTTCCTTATAAAAAGTCTTAACGGTTGCCTCGTCCTCTATAAGCGCGACTATTATGTCACCGTTTTCGGCATAATCACATCTGTTAACTATGACGTAATCTCCGTCCATTATTCCCGCCTCTATCATGCTGACACCCGAAACCTTAAGCGCAAACAGGTTTTTTGGATCATACTTTTTTGTTTCGGTAACAAAGTCAATATATCCGTCAAAGTTCTGGGCGGCAAGAATAGGCATTCCGGCGGTAACCTTGCCCAACACGGGAACTTTACTGGTTCCCGCAGGTGAACTTCCCGTAAGGGTTATTGCTCTGCTCTTTCCGTCCATCTTTTTGATAAGCCCAAATTCTTCAAGGCGGTTTATATACATATGAACTGTAGAGGTACTTTTAAACCCCAACGCCTTTTCAATATCTCTTACACTCGGGGCATATCCATTTTCGGATATAGCGTCAGCAATATAATCATAGACACTCTGCTCACGCGGCTTTAATTTTCTCATTCCTATACCTCGCTTCAAAAATTGCTCTTTTCTTGTATATTGTATCACATTTTTCGTGTTTTGTAAACATTTGTTCGAAAAAATCTTTGTCTAATTGTTAACAAAGTGTAACATTCTCTTTTGTACTTGAAAAATTCTGAAAAATGTTGTATTATATATAATGGATAAGGTTTGATTTAAATTTATTAATCACGTCAAACAATTACACTAATATATAAGGAGATTTGAAATGGCAAACATTACAAACAACAAGTATGTCAACAGCTGGATCGACGAGATGGCTGCTATGACACAGCCTGACAAGATCGTTCTTATCGACGGTTCCGAAGCTCAGGCTGAGGCTCTTCGCGCTGAAGCTTGTGCTACAGGCGAAATGATCAAGCTTAACCAGGACAAGCTTCCCGGTTGCTACCTCCACAGAACTGCTATCAATGACGTTGCTCGTGTTGAGGGCAGAACATTTATCTGCACATCTAAGAAAGAGGATGCAGGTAACATCAATAACTGGATGGATCCCAAGGAGTGCTACGCTAAGCTCTCCAAGCTCTACGCAGGTTCTATGAAGGGTCAGACCATGTACGTTATCCCCTATTCCATGAGCGTTGTTGGTTCTCCTTTCGCCAAGTACGGTATTGAGCTTACCGACTCTATCTACGTTGTTCTCAACATGCTTATCATGACCCGCGTTGGTCTTGACGTTCTTGAGGCTCTTGGAGACAGCGCTGACTATATCAAGGGTCTTCACGCAAGAGCAGAGCTTGATGAAGAAAATAGATACATCGTTCATTTCCCCGAGGACAACACAATCTGGTCTGTTAACTCCGGCTACGGTGGAAACGTTCTTCTTGGTAAGAAGTGCTTTGCTCTCCGTATTGCTTCCTACCTTGGACGCAAGGAGAACTGGATGGCTGAGCATATGCTTATCCTTGGCGTTGAGTACCCCGACGGAGAAACCAAGTACGTTTGTGCTGCGTTCCCCTCTGCTTGCGGTAAGACCAACCTCGCAATGCTTATTCCCCCCGAAATCTATCAGAAGAAGGGCTACAAGGTTTGGTGCGTAGGTGACGATATTGCTTGGCTTCGCGTAGGCGAGGACGGCAGACTTTGGGCGGTTAACCCCGAGAACGGATTCTTCGGTGTTGCTCCCGGTACAAACCTCAACTCCAACCCCAACGCTCTCTACACAACTATGAAGGACACTATCTTCACCAACGTTGTTCACAACACTGCTGACAACACCGTTTGGTGGGAAGGTCTTGACAACAATCCTCCCGCAGAAGCTATCGACTGGAGAGGAAACGCTTGGGATTACAAGAACTACGACAAAACAAGAAAGCTTGAAACTTCCGGTGCTCATCCCAACTCCCGTTTCACGGCCAAGGCTGTTAACTGCCCCTGCATCTCCAAGGAGTTTGCTAATCCCGCAGGTGTTCCTATTTCCGCAATCGTATTCGGCGGACGCCGTGCAAAGACCGCTCCCCTCGTTTACCAGTCCACAAGCTGGCAGAACGGTGCGTTTGTTGGTTCTATCATGGCTTCCGAGACAACCGCAGCTGCTGCAGGCGCAGTAGGTGTAGTTCGCCGCGATCCTATGGCTATGAGACCCTTCGTTGGTTATGACATGGGTGACTATTGGGCACACTGGCTCAAGATGGGCACACTTATCCCCAACGCTCCCAAGATTTTCCACGTTAACTGGTTCCGCACCGATGCTGACGGCAACTTTATCTGGCCCGGATTCGGTGACAACATGCGTGTTCTTATGTGGATTCTTGACCGTTGCGAGGGCAAGGTGGATGCTGACATCACTCCCATCGGTTATATTCCCAAAGCTGGTGATATCAACATCGAAGGTCTTGCAGATGTTTCTCTTGACACAATCAAGGAGCTTCTCACCGTTGACGTTGATTCTTGGCTTGAAGATATCAACAACATCAAGGAATTCTACGCTCTCGTTGGTGACAGAGTTCCCCAAACTATGTACGATGAGCTTGCTGCTCTTGAGGCAAGACTTAACGCCGCTAAGTAATTTAATTTTACTAAACTTAAAGCCATCCGCAAAAGCGGATGGCTTTTTGAGTTACATTGATTTTTCGTTCTTGTTTTCAAAGTAGCTTACAAGGTTATAGACATTTTTATTAAGCACTTTAATGCGGTCCGTAAAGTCGGTATAAAGCTCATAATCATTGTTGTAAATACCCTTATTGGAGTTAACGCTGGATGCGTCTGCCGTACCGCTGTTTGGGTCGTTATCCATATAGTGGAACAGCTGCCATCCGATACAGTTTTTACTCTCAAGAAGCTTTAATGTAAAGTTCTCGTAGAAATCTGCTCGGTCGGTCTGAGTAGCAACATAAAATCCTGCTCCCGCGGTATTCTTTAATCCCGAATCTCCCGCTTTTGAATAAAATTCGGTCACCATAAAGGGCAGATCGCCGTTTTTCTCTATTCCCAAAAGCGCATCCGACTGAGGCTCCCACGCAAAGTACCAGTTAATGGTCATAACATCAAGATACTGAGCCGCGAAACGATACACCCATTCAGAGTCCTTGGATTTTGTAAGGAAGCGACATCCCATATTCATATGATTGCAATCTGCCGCCCTGAACGCTTTTGAAACGACGTAAAAATATCTGTCGTAAACAAAGCCGCGGAAGAGGTCGTTTAGTTCGCTTGTAACGTCTCCGAAGCTGGGGTTGTCCTTACCGGTCATATTAACAAGCCAGGTCCACGCGCAGGCGTAGGTATAGTGATTTTCGGGCTTTAAATGGTTTACAGAAAGCGAAAGTCCGAGCATTGCTTCATCCATAGGAAGCTCATTATCGGTGGTGTAACCTATTATTTTCGGGTTATTTACATCGTTTGCACGCTCTTTTGCGTATTGATTTGCATAATCCTCAAAATCGGGGTCGAACACGGGCATAGTGTTATTTGCCACAAATACTGTACTTCCGTTACATTTTCCTCTGACACCCTTTGACGCGCCAAAGCTTGACATAACGCTCATATGAGCCATATAAGGAAGTCCTTTTTCTATTTTTTCGACCTCTGCTCTCGGGGAAAAAGAGTTGTTGAAATTAAGCTCGTCTCTGACCTGGCGCGTTGTTTCAAGCGCCCAATTTTCAAAGCTTCCGTACTTATTGAGCGCGTTTGCCCTTTGGAGCTGCGAGCCGTTAAGAGAATAGTTTATATGGCTGAGTCCTACGCTGATATAGGGATATCCGAGGGGGTCGACTATCCACCATCTGCCGCCTATCTTTGAGGAATAGAAAAATCCCGTAGCTTCTGACTTGAGAAATTCCACCATAAGTCCGCCGTACTCGTCGAGCTTAGCTTGTTTGATCTCATCTGTCACATACTCGTCAAGATCGGTAATCGCCGAAAGCACTCGCGATCTGTAAAGCCTTTTGTTTGTGTCGTAATCGGTTGAGTGTTGGGATGCGTAATTGCTTTTTGTGTATTGAGTTTCGTCGGAAACTATAGCTTTTGCCATATCGTTTACGGGCGGCAAGGATATATATCTTGCGTGCCACTCGTCAAACATTTTCTGCGCCCACGCCCAAATAGCGGCGTTTTCACGCTCGTCTTCAACCAGATCCTCGAAATAGTTTTTCTCGGGCTTGCGGTCAAAAACCATAATGAAAGGTTTATTTTCACCCAAAAACTGAATACGCGTCTGCCCTGCTCCGCTCTGGAATTTTGGAACTATTCTAACAGAAAGCTCTTTTTCGCCCTTTTCAAGCGCCTCATCTATAAAGGGGGCAAGCTCGACGACAGGCTTTTTTCCGTTAAAGGAGATATCCTCCGCGACAAGCTTCCCCTCTGGTTTATTGTTAAAGGTAACGGTATCGCTGTTCCAATCAGGATCGGTTACGTAAATATCGAAGTATCTGTCCTCCTCCATATTTACGTAATCACCGCTGAACCTTGTATACTTTACACTTCCCGGCGCAAAAGGAGAGATGTCAAATTTAAGCAATCCCTCTCTGTACGTATCCATATCGGGAGTATACTTTATATCAGCATACATTCCCTCAGCAAGCTTTTGAGGCGTATTGGCATACGCGCCGCCACGCACGTATGCCGCCTCGGTTGATAAAATATATTTCATAAATTTTCAGGTAAGCAGTTTATTTGTTTTTGAAATAGTCCAAAAGCTTATATACATTTGCATTAAGCACTTTTATGCGGTCTGTAAAGTCTGTATAAAGCTCGTAGTTATTATTGTAAATTCCCTTATTGGAGTCAACGCTGGAAGCGTCGGAGGTTCCGCTGTTGGGATCGTTATCCATATAGTGGAACAACTGCCATCCTACGCAGTTATTGCTCTCAAGAAGCTTAATAGTAAAGGTTTCATAGAAATCTGCGCGGTCGGTCTGAGTTGCAACGTACCAGCCTGCACCCGACATGTTTGGAAGACCGGAATCTCCCGCTTTAGTATAAAACTCTGTTACAACAAAAGGCATATCACCATTTTTCTCGATTCCGTACAGAGCATCAGACTGGGGTTCCCAAGCAAAGTACCAGTTAATTGTCATACAGTCAAGATACTGTGCCGCAAAGCGGTATACCCATTCGGATTCATTTACCTTTGTAAGGAATCTGCATCCCATATACATATGATTGGGGTCTACAGACTTAATCGCGTTAGACACAACATAAAAATATCTGTCATAGACGAATCCTCTGTAAAGGTCGCGAAGCTCGTCCGTAACGTCGGCATAGGAGGGATTATCCTTGCCTGTTATGTTAGAAAGCCATGTCCATGCACAAGCATAGGTATAGAAGTTTGCGGGGTTGATGTGATTTACTGTAAGAGCATTATCAAGCATCGCAGGGTCCATGGGAAGCTCGTTATCTGAAGTATAACCGACAATTCTTGAATTGTTCACATCACCTGAAAGCTTATCTTTGATATGACTGATTGCGTATCCGACAAAGTCCGGGTCAAACACGGGCATTGTATTGTTTTCGGTAAACACCGTACTTCCATTACCGTCACCGCGTACCGCCTTTACAGAACCGTAATTGCCCATAACGCCGAAATGAGCCATGTAAGGAAGACCGTCAACGATATTTTTAACCTCGCTTCTGGGAGAAAACGTACTGTTGAAATTAAGCTCGCCTCTGATCTGGTTAGTGCTTTGAAGCGCCCAGTTTTCATACGAACCGTATATCTTAAGTGCTGTTTCACGCTGAAGCTTAGAACCGTTAAGCGAATAGTCTATATGGCTAAGACCGATATTGATATAAGGATATCCAAGCGGGTCTATCATCCACCATCTGCCATCTATCTTCACGGTATAGAAAAATCCCGTAGCCTTCTGCTTGAGCGATTCGATCATAATACCGCCGTACATATCAAGTTCGGCATTTTTAAATTCATCGCTTACGTACTCACCGAGGTCTGTAATAGCCTCAAGAGTTCTTGTTTTGTATGACTTTTTGCTTGAATCATAGTTACCCGCATTACCAGATGCAAAGTTTGTTTTTGTATACTGAGAGGGATTTTGGATAATTCTCTGAGCATTTCCGTTTACAGCAGGCAAAGCCTGGTATCTTTCATACCACTGATCGTACATTTTCTGTGCCCATATCCAAATCGACGCATTAGCTTCGGGATCGCTGACAAGCTTTTCAAAGTAATTCTTGGTGGGCTTTTCATCATATATATGGATTGTAGGTACGTTTTCGCCATCAAAATAGATTCTTGTCTGCCCGTCACCGGTTTGGAAGGTAGGAACAAGCTTTATAGAGAACTCCTTGTCACCGTTAGCAAGAGCTTCTTCAATATATTTAGATATTTCAAGGGGGGCTCCGGTTCCGCCAAAGGTTGTACCCTTTGCAATAAGCTTTCCGGATGGAACATTGTTATATGTAACGGTTTCACTGCTCCAGTTTGAATCGATCCAGTACACATCAAATGTTCTGTCAGCGCCCATATTAACGTAATTACCCATAAATCTAGTGTAATTTACGCTTCCCGGCTTGAGCGAAGAAATATCAAATTTTACCAAACCTTCGCGATAAACATCTTTGGACGATGCATGGTGCTTTATATCAATATACTTGCCCTCGGCAAGCTTCTGAGGCTCGTTGGCGTACTTACCTCCGCGAACATATGCCGCCTCTATAGCCACAACCTTGTCCTCGGTACTTTTACCTGAAACCGCTCCAATGTCTTTAATCACAAAATTATCTATCCACATATCAGCACCTCTTGCTGCATCCATGAACCTAAAGCAATTGTATGCTCTATTCTCCTGCGGGTATCCTACAGAAACCCACAGTGAACCGTCAATATAAATAGACGCTTTCTGGTTTTCTCTGTTTATGCTGTACCTGACATGGTAAACCTTTCCAAGCTCAATCTGAATAGATGAAGTCTTAAGGTTAAAGTGGTACAGTTTTCCGTCGATATCCATCTTTAACTGATAAAAGCTGGAATCACCGCCAAGTACACCATCATCATCGGTAATAAAAGTAAATACGGACGTATTGTCTTTGTTAACAAAGCTGTTGAAGCACATTTCAAACTCAAGGCTGTATGCTTTGAGATCAAAGATTCCGCACTCGTCACTGAACGCCAAAGGTGTTCCGGTATACTTCCATTTTCCGTCAGCAATTTCGCCGCCATTAAGTCTTTGGTTAATAGATGTTCCCTCAACAGAAGCGAGATAATCGGCCACGGTAGGCGCATTCTCGAAATCAAGTTTGAGAACCTCATCCGCACTTTCGTATCCGTCTGTCGAAGCCCCCCCAGAAACCTGAACATTGTTTTCCGGAGCCTCTGTTTCCTGAGCCGGCTTAACTGTGGGACGGTTAGGGTCGGGGGTATCAATATCGGGAGCATCAGTATCATTTGGCTCGGTAATATCTGTCGGAATAGTAGTATCCGTACCGCCGCCACAGGCAGAGACAACCGACATAACTGTTAAAAGCGCCAAAAGCAAAGAAAGTAATTTTAAACCTTTTTTCATATATTTTCCTCTCTTTTCATCAGATTAAATACATTATAACCAACTCATAAAAATAAATAAATAGCTATTACAAAGATTTTTGTGCATTTTACAAAGATTTTGGTGCATTTTAGAAATCTTTATAAACAAAGCGAGCCATCTGATTAATATTACAGACAGCTCGCCATTTTGATTTAATTATTTTGCGTTTTTATTAGCAAAGTAATCTATAATATTGTAAACGTTCTTGTTAAGCACTGTCATACGGTCTGTAAGCACGGTATAGAGTGTAAAATCACTTCTATAAATACCCTTGTTGGAGTCGACACTTGATGCGTCACCCGTACCGCTGTTGGGGTCATTATCCATGTACTGGAACCACTGCCAACCTACGCAGTTGGGAGTCTCAAGCATTCTTATGGTGAACGTCTCATAGAAGTCAGCACGATCGGTCTGAGTAGCAACGTATCTACCCGCGCCCGAAGTATTTCCAAGCCCCGAGTCACCTGCTTTGGTATAGAACTCTGTTACGACAAACGGCATGTCACCGTATTTGGAAATATTGTAAAGAGCATCAGCCTTAGGCTCCCAATCACCGTACCAGTTAATGGTCATACAATCAACGTACTGAGCCGCAAATCGCAATACCCACTGGGAATATCTTGTCAACGTAAGGAAACGTGTTCCCAAATACATATGATCGGGGTCATACTTCTTAACAGCGGCAGAAACCACGTTGAAATATCTATCCCAAACAAATCCTCGATAAAGATCACGAATCTCATCTGTGATATCTTCTTTTGTGGGAGCTTCTTTTCCGGTTATGTTACAGAGCCACGTCCAGGTACAAGCGTAAGTATACCAGTTAACATCCTTAGTATGGTTTACGGTCATAGCGCGGTCAAGCATATCAACGTTCATGGGAAGCTCGTTATCAGACATGTATCCGATAAGTCTGTCATTTCCCTTATATATTATGTTGGTCTTTGCCCATCCGTCTGCATAAGGAACGAAATCGGGATCAAATACCGGCATAGTATTGTTTTCTGTGAACACGGTACTTCCGTTACCGTCGCCCATTATACCCTTAATATTACCAAAGCTACTCATAACACCTTTTTGAATAGCAAACGGCATTCCGTTTTCAAGATTGATAATATTAATTACAGGGCGGAATGTGTTATTGAAGTAAAGCTCGTCAACAACCTGTCTTGTGGTTGCGAGCGCCCAGTTATCGTAATCACCGTAAAGCTTAATAGCGTTTTCTTTCTGAAGCTTTGAACCAAGCTGAGAATAGTGAATATCACTAAGGCCGATAGAAATATAGGGGTAGCCGAGGGGGTCTATAAGCCACCATCTGCCGTCTATCTTTTCGGAATAGAAGAAACCTGTTGCCTTTTGCTTAAGCGACTCAATCATAATACCGCCGTACTTATCAAGCTTTGCGTTCTTGAAAGTATTGCTTACGTATTCGTCAAAGTCGGTAAGCGCATCAAACGGACGCGATTTATGTTCTGTTTTTGAGGAATTGTAGTTTGTAGACTGACCGGACATATAGTTAGTCTTCGTATACTGGCTCTCATCTCTGCCAAGGATAACGGCGTCTTCGTTAACAGCGGGAAGTGCCTTGTATCTCACGTACCACTCGTCATACATCTTTTGAGCGTAATCCCAGATTTCCTTGTTCTTCGCCTCGTCATTGCTAAGCTTGGTGAAATATCCGTTTTTCGGCATTTCATCATAAACAGTTATATTGGGTCTTTGGTCGTCTGTATAAAGAATTCTCGTCTGACCGTCAGAAGGCTGATTTACGGGGCTGATTCTTATTGAGAAGAATTCATCTCCATTATTAAGCGCCTCTTTGATATAGGGAGCCAAATCTATTGCAACTCCAACTTCAGAAAGCTTGATGCTTTCGACTATTCTTTCTCCGATAGGCATATTGTTATATGTCAAAGTAGTGCTGTCCCAATCGGAGTCCACCCAATAAAGGTCAAAAAGGCTTGCCGCGTTAACGTTGGGCACATTAAGGTAAAGAATCGCAAATTGTACTTTTTCGCGTTTGAATTGAGATATATCGAACTTTATAAAGCCGTCACGAGCATATGTTTTGTCGCCCGACTTTTTAATGTCGATATACATGCCATCAGCCAATCCCTGGACTTCAGCAGCATACTTACCGCCACGAGTATAAGCTGCATCCACAGCATAGCCAAGCTTATCGGTGCTTGCATTCTTATACGCACCAGCATCGGTAACAACCACGTTGTCTATCCACATGTCAGCGCCTCTGTTGTTATCCATAAATCTGAAGCACTGATAACTACGAAAATCTTGCTTATAGGATGGTGACACCAACACCATATCGTCAATAGATACGGTTACTTTTTTATCAACATTATTTACTTCAAGCTTATAATGGTATACTTTTCCGAGTTCGATCTGAACATTTAGATTTTTGGCACTGTTATGGTAAACAGTTCCATTCATATCCATTTTAAGAGGAATGTAGAAGCTGGAGGATTCCCCGTTAAGAACACCGTCATCATCGGTAATAAGCGAGAATACCGAAGTGCTGTCCTTGTTTACGTAAGAATTAAAGCAAAAATCGAATTCTACGCTATAACACTCTAAAGAATAAAAACCAATAGCGTCTTTAATGGCAAGGGGTTTACCGCTATACTGCCATTTTCCATCCTTGATTTCGCCACCGTTCAATGAGGCGTTTATCTCGATCTCCTCTTTAGAAGCTATGTACTCCGCAAGTGAAAGGTCGGTTTCAAAGTCAAGTTTAAGAATAGTATGATCGGGTACGACAATTTCCGGAGTATCCGATATAGGATCATCACTTTCGGAAACGTTTGTATCGGTCGGATCTGTAGTGTCGGTAGGATCAGTTTCAATGGGATCTGTTGCCGACGGCAAAGTTGTATCGTCACCCGCACCACCACATGCCGCAAAAGCAGAAACAACAGTAACAAGCGCTAAAAACAACGCTAAAAATTTCACTTTTTTCATCTTGGTTCTCCTTTGAATTTATTTTGACAAATTTGTTATTACAATGTTATCAAACCACATTTCGGCGCCCTTATTGTTGTCCATAAATCTGAAGCAACAGTAAGGCAAGTCCGTAGTTGTATACGTGGGGGAGCAAAGCAGATTGCCATCAACGTATACGTCAGCTTTTCCAGCTACTCTGTCAAGAACGATTTTATAGTGATGAGTTTTTCCAAGCTCAACCTTGAATTTTTTACCTTGAGCCGCCTCATGGTATATATTTCCGTCAGCGGTCATTCTCATAGCCATATAAAATTTTGACTGTCCGTTAAGCTTACCGTCGTCATCCGTTACCACCGTGAAGACAGACGCCGCATTTTCCGTAGTAATATATTTATCAAAACAGAAATCAAACTCAACGCTGAATTTATCAAGGTCGTAAATGCCGAGAGCGTTTTCTATTGCCATTCCGTTTTCACTATACTGCCATTTTCCGTTTACAATAGCGCTCTCTTTATAGGCTTTGTTGGTACTAAATCCGTCAAAAGAAGCGATATAGTCATAAACGCCCAAGTTGGTTTCAAAATCAAAGGCAACTGAAGTAAAATCGCTGTCGGTTTTATCTTGTGTATCAAGAGCAGTCGAGGACTCGGAAAGCACCGTTATAACTATATTGTCAATCCACATTTCTGCGCCTTTGTTATTATCCATAAATCTAAAGCACTTATAAGGCAGCGCGGAAGGTGTAAAGTTTACAGATGACAAAAGCTGACCGTCGATATAAGCAGAAGCCTTACCGATGGTTTTATCTATCTCCATCTTGTAGCTATACTGTTTTCCAAGCTCGGGGATAAAGGAAAGCTGCTTTGCCGCTTCTTGGTAAATACTTCCGTCAGGCGACATTCTAAGTGCCATAAAGAACTGGGACTTTTCGTTGAGATTTCCATCATCATCAGATAAAATTGTAAATACCGACGCGGGATTTTGTACCGTTATATATTTATCGAAGCAAAAATCAAATTCGATGCTAAACTTATCCGAGTCGTAAATGCCGTAAGCATCCTCGATAGCGAGTCCCTTGTTATCATAGACCCACTTACCGTTCTCTACTATGCCTCCGAACAAGGTCTTGTGAGTTTTAAAGTTACCAAATGAAGCTATATAGTCGGCTACGCTCAAATCAGTTTCAAAATCGAAGTTAACCGATTTAAATACGCCGTCAACCACATTCAGTCCGGTAGGCGCTTCGGGTGTTTCACTCTGAACGGGTTCTGTTTTAGGTGCTTCTGTTTCAGGTGCTTCTGTTTCGGGTGCTTCTGTTTCAGGTGCTTCTGTTTCGGGAGCATCCGTTTCGGGAGCATCGGTTACAGGTGCGTCCGTTTCAGGCGCATCGGTTACATCCGAAATTGCCGTCGTATCGCTCCCGCCTCCACAAGCAACAAATGCAAACACCGCTGCCATAGCCAAAAGAGAAACAACAAAAAATCTTAAGCTTTTCATAATAATATCCTTGTCTAATTTAAAAATATTTCTGTTAAAAACATTATATCAAAAAATGAAATTGATGTCAATGACTTATATTACTGAATTTATAACTTATTTTAAGATTTTGACAATATTTCATCACAGAAGTGAGCAAAAACAGACATGCGGCACAGCCACATGTCTGTTTTTTTGTGAATTTATAACAAATTAGCTAAGGTAAATAACGAGTGTATCGCCATCATTAACCTTGTTATAGGTATCGATATCGCCGTCTATAGGCTCAACGTCAGCCACACCCTTGGGAGCAGATGCCTGGCTAACAAGCCAAAGCTGAGCGGCACTAGCCTCAAGCTCACCAACTTTAACAAGCTTACCGTTCTCGTCACATACAATTTCATACTCCTCATCGAAGTTGCAAAGCATGAAGTCCTCAAGAATAGCAAGAATAGTGCGATCCGCAAGTGTGTACTCATACTCACCCGCATACACGTCCTCACCGGTCTCGGATGCTCTTACGTGAATGTTGAGCGTGATAGGCTCTACGGGTTTATCGTTTTCTTCGTTAACAGGAGGCTCGGTAACATCAGCACCGCCGCCGCAAGCAACCATTCCCATAACCATGAGCAATGCAACCAACAAGCAAAGTAACTTTTTCATTTTGTGTTCCTCCAATGTGTATAATTTACTATGTGTTGATTATACTACATTTTTTCTTGTTTGTCAATGAATTTATGTTTTTTATTATAAATTTTGTTTTCTTTTTACAAAATTCAGGTGCAAAATGTTGCAAAAAAGCTAAAAAACAAAAGATATACGCTCCACAGTGTCCCTATTACCGACGCAAAAAAGGATATTGCCGATACTTTATAAAAATTTGCGGTTGCCACGAAAAGGCAAACACACTGCAACACCGCACATAAAAACGACAAAAGAAAAGAAGATAACTTAAAGAAAAACAGATGATAAGCGCAAGCAAGAGTAATTCCGATTACGAAATAAAATGCTCCCCTATATTTTGAAACCTCGCTTGCCGAACAAGCCGTCCCAAGTGCCGCGCCCAAAGAAAAGCCAAGAGAAGCGAATGACAAAAAATCAAACAATCCGAACAGCCATGTAGGGAGTACCGATATTTTGCAAGAAAGAAAACTCAGTACTATCACGGGACTTTTCACAGCGCACCACACCGAAAAATTCAATGTCAAACAAGCAAGAGCAACAACCGTTGCCAAACCCGCGTTTGTATTACGAATCTCATATTCAAGCTTATTCAAAAAATCACCTCACAAAAGTATATGAGGTGATTATTCTTTTATTCCGCGGACTCTTCCCTACTGTTGATCTTTTTACGCAAAATCCATTCGGCATAATTGAAATGGATATCGCAAGCGCGGTTAAACTGGTTAGGGGAGTTGGATATTCCGCAGTATTCATTTTTTTCGAGCACGCTTGAAAAATACGCACTTCCATCAGTTGCCATAGGTGTTTCTGCGGGCAATGGACGACAAACGTATTGCGCATCGGTAACGTATATCTGCATCGGGAAACTGCGTTTTACGTTTATAAGTCCTACGTTTACTATTCCCTCGTATTCACAGTCTTTACAAGCGACACCGCCTCCGTCCGAGTCATATTCCACTATCTTGTGACAGTCGCAATAAGTTTTGGGCTCCGTTCCTTTAACGAAATATCCCTCCTCCGCGCGGTTAAGCCGCGGATCAAGATAGCAGGCATTTGACATAAGCTTTCCTGAGTCTTTGCAGTACGTCGTTTTTACTACGTTGGCATCAAGATCAAAGCTCTTTCTTCCCTCTCGCGGTATAAAATAGCTTTTATGGAGTTCGGTCATTATATCGTTCCATATTTCAAGATAAGCATTTTTTTGCGCTTTGCTTATGGGTTTTGGATATTCGTATCCGTACCACACTCCGCCCAAGCAGTATGGGGTATACGCCACAAACCATTTATCGCAATCATTTTGAGTCGTCCCCGTCTTTCCCGCAACGTCAACGGTGTTATCAAGCGTTACCGCGCTTGCCGTTCCCGTGGTTATTACATTTTGAAGCATTTTTGTCATTATACTTGCGTTGGCGGCACTTATGGCGTATTCATGTTTTTCCTCATTGTTAAGCAACTCTCTGCCGCGCGAATCGGTAACGTTTATATAAGAACGTGGTTTACTTGTTTGTCCCTTGTTGGGAAATATAGAATATGCCGCGGTAAGCTCTCTGAGCGTAACGCCGTAATTCATCTGTCCAAGTCCCATCGCGGCAGGAGCTTTGTCGGTTATATATCCCGCATCGGTTATTTCTCCGTCCACAAGGCTTTTCATTCCGAGCTTATTTTTTACGAAATCATAGGCTCTCCCCACCCCCACTTGATTAAGAACCTTGAGAGAAACGGTATTCAGAGAGTTTTTAAGCGCGTAATTTACGTTTGTCAGCCCCCTATATACCATGTTGGCATTTTGAGGCCACAGCTTGTATCCGTTTGAAAGCTTATAAAACTTCAGCGGAACGTCATCGTAAACGGTAGCGTAATTGGCTATACCATATTCAAGGGCGGGGGCATAGACCGAAAGAGGTTTTACGGTTGATCCCGAAGGGCGCTTGGCATCAGTTGCAAAGCTTTGTATTCTGTTTCCTTCTTTTTCACCTATCGCGCCCACCACACCAAGAATATTTCCGTTATACGGATTAATTATTATCATTGAGGATTCCGCCAAAGCCTCGCCCCGATATTTGAAGTTCGACGTATTTTGATAGTATTTATCCATCACTCGCTGAACGGTAGGATTCATTGCGGTTACTATCCTCAGACCACCGTTATATACCATTCTTGCAGCGACTTCCTCAGAGTAACCGTATTCCAAAACCAAATCACTTATAACGTCATCAACCACCATATCTACGTACCATGAATTGGTTATCTCGGATATAGCCGTTTCGTTTACGTTTAAGGATATTTCGCTGTTAAAGGCTTCTGCATACGCCTCTTGGTCAATATAGCCTTGTTCCAACATTTCGTCCAGTATCAAATTTCGCCGTTCTTTATTATTTTCGGGATTTCTTATGGGATTATAATACGTGGGGCTGTTAGTTATGGCGGCAATAGTAGCACACTCCGAAAGCGTAAGCTCAGAAATCGGCTTTGAATAGTAAATATCAGCCGCCGCCCCCACTCCGTAGCATCCCTGAGATAAATTTATAACGTTGAGATAATTTTCAAGAATCTCCTCTTTGCTCATTTTCCTTTCAAGGTCATATGCCCAAAGTATTTCCTGTATTTTTCGACTAACACTTATTTCATTTTTGCCGCTTACGTTTTTTATAAGCTGTTGAGTTATAGTTGAAGCGCCAAACCGTTTATCAAACCCCAAAACATAGTTTGCCGCTGCGCCAAGCGTTCTGTATAAATCCACTCCGTTATGGTCAAAAAAACGCTTATCCTCTATGGCCACGAACGCGTTTACAAGATTTTCGGGGATATCTTCATAATCACTATATAAAATTTTTCTGTTTCCGCGCAGAGTTTCGTCAAGTTCAACAGCTTCTCCGTCCGACGAAATATAATAAAACCTTGTGGTGGAGTCAAGTATCTCGCTGCCGAAAAGCGACATATCGACCTCGGTTTCATAATTGGCAAAAACATATATTGCCAAAACGGCGATAAGCAGTGAAACGATTATAATCATCGCAACTATAATTTTAAATAATATATGTTTTTTCTTTTTGAAATTTTTGCTCATACTTCACTTTCTCCGAAATTTCTTACTGAGTTAGTATTCTCCCTAAAAGGAAAATCAACACAAAAAAAGGAGATAAAGTTTTTTACTTTATCTCCTTAAATTGTCACCCGACAACAACGTTATCTTCACCAAGAATCGCTTTTAGTTCATTAATAAGCAACTGAGAAATTTCAGCTCTGCCGCCAAAAGCAGTATACTTTTTTTCCGAATTATCATAAAGCATAACGGGTGTCTGTCCTTCGAATATTTCTACAAGATTTTTAGCCTTTTTAGCCTGATCGCACTCAAGGTCGGGCACCCTAAGAAACAGCTTTTTTATTCTTGATGAAGCTGATGTAGGCTGTTGCGGTGCCGTTCTCGGTTTTTCTGGCGCAGTGAATTTAGCGTTTTCAACAAGCTCGAAAACACCAGAGGCAAGAATTTTCACCTCATCGTCTCTGAGCGAAATATTTCCGCTTACAGATACACAGTTATCGAGTCTTATCATATGCGAGACCTTGGCGTAAACCTTTGGGAAAATCACGCACTCAATTTCGCCCGTTCTATCCTCAAGCGTTACAAACGCCATTCTGTCTCCCGCTTTGGTGTTTTTCAGCGTAAGGTCTGCGATTATACCGCTAACCATAACTCTTTCGCCGTCGTCGGCGGTCGGCTCATCCTCTCCCCCCTTTAATGAAGAAACAAGGTCGCCGCCTATTGCCTCCATATTTTTGGAATAACCGTCGAGAATATGTCCCGAGAAATACATTCCCGACACCTCTTTTTCAAAATTAAGAAGCTCACGTGGAGAATATTCGGGCGCGTCGGGATACTCGTATTTAAACGAGCTTGCTACCTCGGGAACGCTTGAAAACATGTCAAGCTGTCCTTCAAGATTGCTTCTTCCTTGCTGATTAGCTCCGTCCACAATTTTTTCATAAACCGCCATGATTCTTCTTCTGGCAATTCCCAAGCTGTCAAACGCGCCCGCCTTTATAAGCGTTTCTACCTGACGCTTGTTAAGGTCGCGCCCCGAAAGCCTTGTTACAAAATCATCAAACGAGCTATATCGGCGTATTCTGCGTTCGCTTATTATCTGCTTAGCAAAAAGCTTACCTATATTCTTTAGTGCCAACAAGCCGAAACGGATATCGTTTCCGTCCACGTGGAAGTAGATATTACTGCAATTTATATCGGGGGGAAGCACCTTGATTCCCATTTTACCGCACTCCGAAATATACTCGCTCACCTTGCCCATATTTCCAAGCACCGATGTAAGCAAAGCCGCCATATATTCTCGTGGGTAATGCACCTTCAGATAGGCTATTCTGTAAGACACTATTGAATAAGCCGCAGCGTGGCTTTTATTAAACGCGTATTTGGCAAAGTCCGCCATGTCCTCAAAAAGCGCAATTGCCGCCTCTTTTTCAACTCCGTTTTTAACCGCGCCTTCAACAAAACCGTTACGCTCCGCCTCAATCTCATCTGCGTGCTTTTTAGCCATGGCACGACGCACAACGTCTGCGTGTCCAAATGTGTATCCCGCTACGCTGCGGAATATCTCCATAACCTGCTCCTGATAAACGATACAGCCGTAAGTGGATTTCAAAATAGGCTCAAGAAGCGGCGTTGAATACTTTATTTTATCTCTGTGATTCTTATTTTCTATATACTTGGGTATAGAATCCATCGGGCCCGGACGGTACAAAGAAATAGCCGCTATTATATCCTCAATACAATCAGGCTTCAGATTCATCAACATCTGACGCATTCCGCCCGACTCAAGCTGAAAGATACCCGAAGTATTGCCGTTGGCTATGGTTTCAAAAGTCTTTTTATCGTCAAGCGGTATCTTCTCAATATCAAAATCGGGAATACGTTCCTTTACCTGTGTTTCCGCGTCCTTTATAACCGTAAGGTTTCGCAAGGCGAGAAAGTCGAATTTTAAAAGTCCAAGGTCGGCAATAGTATTCATATCATACTGAGTAACCACGATATCGTTGCTCTTGGATAGCGGAACGTACTCAGCAAGAGGCTTATCGGTAATGACAACCCCCGCCGCATGTATCGAGATATTTCTCGGCATTCCCTCAAGCGCCATGGCGGTATAGACCAGCTCATGAATATCGTCGTCCGAATCGTACATCTCTCTGAATTCGGGATTCTTAAGCGCGTCGGCAATTGTTATATCAAGCTCATGCGGAATCATTTTAGCTACCGCATCAACGTCTGAATATGACATTCCAAGTGCTCTGCCTACGTCTCTTATAGCCGCCTTGGCAGCAAGAGTACCGAAAGTAATTATTTGAGATACTCTTTCGCTTCCGTAACGCTCACCCACGTATTTTATGACCTCATCACGGCGAACGTAGCAAAAGTCAATATCAATATCGGGCATACTTACTCTTTCGGGGTTAAGAAAACGTTCGAAAAGAAGGTCGAATTTTATCGAGTCAACGTCGGTTATTCCAACCAAGAACGCAACAAGGCTTCCCGCGCCCGAGCCACGACCGGGACCAACGGGAATGTCTTGAGATTTTGCATAATTAACATAATCCTGAACTATAAGGAAATAGTCGGAGTACCCCATTTGCTCTATAACCGACAACTCATAGCTCATTCTCGCCTCATATTCCTCGCGGCTATGGGTATCAAAGATTATTTTTTTCTCCGAAATCAGGCGCTCAAGCCCCTCGCGTGCCAGCTTTGCAAGGTAATCCCCCGCCGTTTCGCCGTTCGGGCACTCGAATTTGGGAAGAAACGTTTTGCCAAACTCAAAATCAAAATTACACATATCGGCAATTTTTACGGTGTTTGCAAGCGCATTTTCATACTGCCCGAAAAGAGCTTGCATTTCGGCTGTTGTTTTATAGTAAAACTCGTCGGTTTCAAAGCCTACGGGTTTGCCGTTTGTGATAACGTTATTTGTCTGTATACACATCAGTATAGCTTGGGTTCTGGCGTCCCTCTTGCGAAGATAGTGACAATCGTTGGTTGCCACCATAGGAAGATCACATTCGTGCGCAAGCTTTGCAAGCAGAGGCAATATCTGTTTTTGCTCCTCAAGCCCGTGATCCTGCAACTCAATGTAAAAGCTGTCTTTTTCAAACAACGCGGAAAGCTCCTTAGCGTATTTGCAAGCCCCGTCGTAATCTCCCGAAAGAAGCATTCGCGGAATACCGCCCGCAAGGCAAGCTGAAAGCGCCACGAGACCTTCGGTGTGCTTTGAAAGAAGGTCGATATCTATTCTCGGTTTGGAGTAAAAGCCCTCGGTAAAGCCTCTTGAAACCATTTCTATAAGGTTTTTATATCCCACCTCATTTTTGCACAAAAGCACGAGATGGTCGGTTTGATTTTCGCTATCCGCGCCTTTATTAAGGCGAGATTTGCGGGCTACGTATACCTCGCACCCTATAATCGGCTTTATATTATTCTCACGGCAGGCGCGATAAAACGCCACTGCGCCGTACATTGCGCCGTGGTCGGTTATAGCTACCGCCTTGTGACCGCACTCCGCTGCCATTTTCGGGATTTCCGAAATACGGCAAGCCCCGTCAAGCAAGCTATATTCACTATGCAAATGAAGATGTACGAAATCCGACATTTTACTTCCTTTCCCAAGACTTTACTTCAGCTTTTCAGCCTCCTCCACTAACTTCGACAAGCGGTGGTTAAGTCCCGATTTTGATATTGGCGGTTTATGCAATGCGGCCAGCTCGGCAAGCGATATATCGTCGTTTGCCAGTCTCAGCTCAGCCGTCAGCTTAAGGTCATCGGGAAGAAATTCAAATCTTCCGTACTCCTTTAGCTTAAGTATAGAATCTATCTGTTTTCCGATAGCGTTTACCGACCGTGAAATGTTGGTAGCCACAAAATTAGTGGCTCTGTTCTCGTTGTTGCGTATGTCCTTTTCTATTTTTGAGTTTATAATCTCAAACTCGATATTATTAGCGCCGATAACGGCGAAAAGCTCCTCAAGGTCGCTTTCCTTCTTATAGTAAAGTCCGATTTTTCCCGACCTATTTATACGACGCGCGGGAATTCCCAGCTCCGCAAGCAAGGCGTCAAGCTTTTCTGCTCTAACCGACTCGGAAAGCGTGAACTCGGCGTGAAATGACTTTTGCGGGTCGTTTACAGTTCCGATAGCTAAAAATATTCCTTTAAGATAGTTCTGCTCGCAAAATCCGCACTTAAACTGCACGTTTTCAAGCAAGCCAACTCCTTCTTTACTGTAATCTTTTACCAAGTTTACAAGTGCCTTTGAGTCACATGAAACAAAATAACGTTCTCTTCCGTACTGAACTCTACGAGTTATTTCGCATTCTTTTCCAAAATTTTCACGTATATATATGGCGGCAACCGTTGCTATGTCCCCCGATTCAAAGCTTGCTATTACGCTGTTTCCGTCAACCTTTGCCGATATCATAAGTCCTGACAGCAATGCGCGCCGACAGCACTTGGATTTTAAAGATTGAATAACCAATTCGTTTTTTGCGTCACTTGAAAAAGACATCGGTTACCTCCTTAAATCTCCGCAAGATTATATTTTACACTTGCAAGCTCAAATTTTTCCGCCATTCCCGCGGTAACTATAATTTCATTATCGGTGATCATAAGAGCCTCAAACTCTATAAGCCCCGACGAGTAAAGTTCCATTGCTTTCTCAGCCCCCATTGCGAATATCGCGGTAGAAAGAGCATCGGCTGCCGCGGCACTTTCGCAGACCACAGCAACGCTATGAATTTCGTTAGACGCCGGATAACCGCTGTGCGGATCTACAATGTGATTGTATTTTTCACCGTTTATTGTATAAAAACGTTCGTAATCCCCCGAAACCGCAAGAGCCTCGTTACGCATAGTTATATATCCCGCGATATCTCCGCTTGTATCGGGTGTTCTTACAGCAATCTTAAAATCGCGTTCTCCAAAAACAGAAACAGTACTAACAAACGAAAGCATTCCGACTTCCACGCCGTTTGACTTAAGATCATCTACCGCTTTATCTGCGGCATAACCTTTACCGATAGCGCCAAAATCAAGCATTGCCTGCCCGTTTTTATAAAGACTTCCGTTGTCGTTTTTTCGCAACTCGGTGGTACGGATATTTGACAGTTGCTCGGAAATCTCAATTTCTGTAGGAAGTATCTGCTCGCTCTCGCACTTCTCCCAAAGCGCCACAAGCCCCCCGCTCAGCGGTTCGAAATATCCGTCGGTGATTTCAGCCAATTCCATGGAAAGAGTCAACAGTTCCAAAAGACTTTTGTCCGCCAAATCGGCAATTTCCGTTAAGGAATTGATTTTATAAACAGGGCTGTCTTCAAGAGTTTTTGAAATTGACTTTTCTATATTTTCAATCACTCTTTGCGCAGATTTTGCGGTAGCCGTAACGTCAACCACATCGTTATAAATTCTTATCTCCGCAAAGGTATCCATAGCGAAAAAGTTGCTTTTTTCGTATTTGTTTTTCGAAGAACATGACACGAGAAAAACCACACTCAAAACTAAAACCAAAAGCCTTTTCATCTTTACCTCTCGATTAAATTCTTTGCTATTTTGGGGTAAATCAAATTAACGAGCGCACCGCACACTCCCCCTACAAAAACAGAAAGCACAAGCAAAAACGGCAGATACGCGAATACAATTTTAAAACCGAAAAACGCAGTAGCAAAAACTATTTGCCCTATATTATGTGCCGCCGCCGAAATCACAGAAATTCCAACAAAGCTAATCTTGTCATTTGCAGTCTTTTTCAGCAACGTCAATACCAAAACAGAAAACAGCGCGCCACCAAAAGAAAACCATATACTCACGGGATTCCCGAAAAGCAATCCCATAATTACTACACGCAAAAACGAAATAACAGCTGCATCGATTATTGAAACAGCCCAGACCGCAAGCATAATTACTACGTTTGCCAATCCCAGCTTAAAGGATGGAAGCGGTATAAAAGCAGTCAGAGGAAAAATTGTTTCCACATAGGAAAATATAAGTGCCACGGCAAGCAAAAGCGAGTCGAGCGCGATTCTGCGCGTTTTATTTTTAGCCAACAACGTAATCAACCGCTCCCCTCTCACCGATAATCTCAACGCTGACAAGTGCGGGGGCGCAAACTATAACCTCTCCGTTGCGAGAAATTTCTCCGCTGTTTACGCAAATTTTATCCAAGCAGGTGGAATGAGATACGCTAACAGCCCCGTTTTCTACTTTTACCGTTACGGTATGATTGTTTGAGAACACCTCATACTCCCCGTTTTCAAAAAGTGAAAGAAGTCGCTCTCCGCTGTCGGTATTGATTCTGACGATATCCGCAGAGTGATTGGCAAAAGCAGGTAACAAAAAGATTAGAAGAGCAACGGCAAGAACCGCTACAACTGCAAAAAAATCATTCAAGCAAACCTTGTTTTTCATACACTTCCGCACTCCACGTATAATAATCTATTCTAATTATACCACTTTTTTCAATAAATTCAATACGTAATCAAAAACTTGATAAATTTTTATACTTTTTTGCGAAAACCTATTGACAAATCACCGAAAAAGTGATATAATCAGCAATGTTCTCGCGGGAGTGGCGGAACTGGCAGACGCGCACGTTTGAGGGGCGTGTGGTGAGAATCGTACGGGTTCAATTCCCGTCTCCCGCACCAACAAAAAAGAGAGGTACATCGTATCTCTCTTTTTTGCTGTTTTTACACTAAACACATTTAAACAAAGTAAAAAGCAGGTCTTTCGACCTGCTTTTTGCATTTTAGTGATTTCTAAGTCTATAAGTAATTGTAGACGGAGGAGTATACGCGTGGTCTTGATTCTGAATACAGCTGATAGCTTTCAAGCAATCAAGCGCATTATAAACAGCCATTATACTCGAAGGCGGGCACGTGCGGTCACCAAGACCTGCGGAAAGCGTTACCTTTACGTCCTTATCTATCATGGTCGCAAGCGAGCAGCAATCGTAATACATAAGCGCATTGGTGTACGCGGGTCTGAGGCTGCCGGGGAATCTGCCTATATTCTGTCCGCCGATATCGCAGAACCACGGAAGTGACATATTTATTTCGGTAACGTCGCTGTCAAGAGCGCCGACCGCGATAGCCTGGAAACCGCCCTGGCTTCCGCCGGTAGAAAGGAAGTAATCTCCCTTCTTCCAAACGCCAAGAGGCTCAATCTGCTTACCGTTAAACATTATCTTACCGTACTCTTCACCGCAGGCAAATGCCTTGAGGAAGCGCGCTCCAAGCACGTTTCTTGTAAGCATTCCGTGGAAATATACGGTATCGGGGTTCTGATTTTCTGTAAGATCAAAGCCATACTTAGAATCGGGATAATCAGGATTGGGGTCATCCATTCTGAAGGCGTGGGGCGCCATTTCAACTGTAACAGCTGACTCATCGAATTTAGGATCGGCAATTCTGGTAGCACTATAACCTCTAAACTGCATACGGAGGTTGAGAGAATCCTTGTTCTTGGGATATGTTATATATCCCGTCGCCATTTCACCGTCGCCGTAGCCTATTTCAAAGAGGTAAGCCTTGTATTTATTTGTATCATAATTGTACTTGGAAGTAGAAACCTCCTCAAAGCGAATGAGGTTTATATCACCCTTATAAACTTCCGCAACAACCTTGTCCCAATAAGCCTGAAGGTCCTTGGGGGCAGCCGCACCGGGCATGATTTGCTCAGCGCCTACAAGCGCGCCACCTCTGAATACTATACCGGTATTAATCTTATTCTTGTTAGCATCGCACATATAAGCCGTTACAAGAGTGTGACCCGGCTTACTCATTTTCGTGGTAACGGTAAAGTGTCCCTTTGAACCGTCAACATATTGTTCGGTCTTTGTCTTTCCGTCCTCGCCTTCAACGGTATAGTAGAAATAAGGAACAGAAACAACTTCTCCGTTTGCCATAAGATAAACCTCAAGATTTATCTCTTCGCCTACAGCGTAAGAAATCGCGTCTTTGTCGGTGTACGCCTCAAAATAAACTCCCTTTGATACGTCTGTTGTTACCTCAGCAAGGGAACGCTCGGCATCGGGCAGGAACTGAGACATATCGGAATAATAAGCGCATACGCTGTGTATCTGTACGCCGAAGTGAGCTCTTGAAGCATCCATTAAGCGAAGCCAAGAGTTTGTAAGTCCGGAACGGGGTGTAAAGGTCTTTGTTCCAATCTGTTTTCCGTTAACAAGAATCTTTACTTGACCTTCGGCGGTATAGTAAGCGCCTATAACGTATTTCTGACCGACTTCAAGCTTTACACCGGTATGCTCTGTCATGCTTGTGGTGTAGATATATCCGTCGCCGTCAAGCTTGAAAGCGAAATCATAATTCGCACTTGTGGGGCTGATTCTTACCCAAGAAAGCACGGAAAGCGGATAGCTTCCCTTACCTTTATTACTTTCACGCTCTACGGGAAAGGAAGTAAAGGTAAGCTCAGCCTCAAAAATAAAGCTCTTGTCAACAAGGGAAAATTCCTTATCGCTGATTCTTATATATCCGTCATCATTTACGTTTCTTATGTATCCATCTTCTCCGGAAATAAGCTCAAAAGGCAATGTATCAATAAAACCAAGGGAAAAGTTCGAAGGAACTTCGTCATACATAGAATTTACGTTATCGAATGTATATCTGAAGAGATATTCTCTTTCGTCCTTCTGCTCAATTTCAGTAGGAGTATCGAAAGGGTCTTCTGTTTCGGGTGCATCCGTTTCCGGCACATCCGTTTCGGGTGCATCCGTTTCGGGCGCGTCTGTAGCAGGCGCATCGGTAGCGGGAGCATAGGTCACTGTGGGATCTGTGACTTCACCGCCCTGCAATGTAGTGTCTGTCGGTGTGTCGCACGCCACACAAGAAAGAAGCATTAGCACCGCCAACAACACTGAAAATAATTTTTTCATGGTTATCCTCCAAAATTGTTATTTTATTTAATTATATCAAAAGAAAAAAGTGCTGTCAAT
>JAZKYO010000132.1:0-14342 GCA_045612185.1 Eubacteriales bacterium | reverse complement strand
GCCGCGGCACTGCCGTTAGGCAGCCATTGCTACTTTATTGTTAGCGTTTAATTTTAAATTTGAGCCTTTAAAGAGTTACTCAGCTCTACTCGCTTATCATACCTCAAAATCCCCGTCGAAACCTTTACGCCCCCGTATTTTGAAATTACGCTCATATATTATACACCATTTCAAGTTTTTTTGCAATAGGATTAGAAAAGATTTTTACGCTTTATTTTGACATTATCAGCCAAAAACAAATTTACTTTAAATATAGTCCTTTGGGGTCTTCCCCGTTACCTCTTTAAAAATTCTATTAAAACTTCTTATACTTTGAAATCCGCTTTCCATAGAAACCTCGGAAACCGACAGCTCAGTATTTTGAAGCAAAGCGACCGCGTGGTCAACTCTGAAAAGGTTGACGTAAGCCGAAAAGTGCATGGGCACTGTGTTATGGAAGCATCTTGAAAGATAGCGCTCCTCGTATCCAATCTCTTTTGCCAACGCTTTAAGCGAAATATTCTCCGTATAATTTTCCGCCACGTATCTTATTATTCTATCTGTTAGAGTTTCGTTTTTGGCTGATATATCCAAGAAATCTATTTGCTCAAGCACCTCGCCCGCAATAGCATAAAGCGCGGCTTTGCGAGTATAAAAGTCCACCTCGCGGTCGGTGACGAACAGCTCGTCATTTACAAAACGAGAAACAGTATACCGACAGGTGAATTTTGCTCGGTCGGGAAATTTTTTGCGTGTTTCTTTGGAAAAAGCGGGAACGAAATCCTCGGAATATATACACACATCGACCACAGAATTGTCTATATTAGTATATGAATGAATAAAATTTGACGGAATCCAGCCATAATCTCCCTTATTAAATATCTCCCTTTTTCCGTTCATTTCCACCGCAAGAGAGCCTTCGCGCACGCAAAACACCTCGGGGTGACGGTGCATGTGCGGAACAAAATTAAAATTACTGTAACGGATACACTCAAAATAATACTGTCCTACCGAATTATGCGTTTGATATATCATAAGTCCTCCAAAAGATAACTATTGGCTATAATTATACCGAAATTTTCTTGACTTGTCAAGTATATTGATGTATAATATAAACGTTAAGATACATTCCAAGGAGGATATTATGAAAAAACTATATTTGATTTATCCTAAGAAAAAAGGCACTATCGCACCGGAGATTTACGGTCATTTTTCCGAACATATAGGCGGCGTTATTTACGACGGAATCTGGGTGGGCAAGGACTCCAAAATCCCTAATATACGCGGATTCAGAAAAGACCTTATAGAAAAGTTCAAAGCCATTAATCCCCCTGTTCTCCGTTGGCCCGGCGGCTGTTATGCCGAGGTTTACGACTGGCGTGACGGAATTGGTGAAAACCGTCCCACCAGAATTAACTGGTGGGATTACAAAGACGGCAAAAAAGAGCCCAACGAAGTAGGAACTCACGAATTTATGGACTTTTGCGAGCTTGTGGGCGCAAAGGCGTATTTTGCCGCAAATCTTACGGCAATGACACCTATGCATATACGCAATTGGATGGATTACTGTCTTTCGCCGAGAGGAAGCACTACTCTCGCGATTGAACGCGAGAAAAACGGACACGCCGAGCCTTTTGATATTCCATATTGGGGTGTTGGCAATGAAAACTGGGGTGGCGGCGGAAACATGCGCCCTCAGTTCTATGCAGACGAATGCCGCAAATACGCCGAAATTATGCACAACGCCTTCCCCGCGGCAGAACTTTACGCTTGCGGCTCCAACAGTTCACAATTTGATTGGACACACGGTACCGTTCCCGCACTTTCCAAATGTACAACGGGTTTTGCCATGCACTACTATTGCGGAAAAGCCGGTGATCCGCTGACTTTCTCGACGGAAGAATGGGATTCTATGATGGTAAAGGCACAAATAATGGAAGAAATAATTCTTCGTAACTGGAGCATTATTTGTGCTCACGGAAAGCAAAATGAGCTGAAGCTGGTAGTTGACGAATGGGGCTGCTGGCACCCCGATGGGTCGGGACCGAGCAAAGGATACAACCTCTTTGAGCAACAAAGCACAATGCGTGACGCTATGGTTTCTGCGCTCACTCTTAACATTTTCAACAATAACTGCGACAAAATAAGAATGGCTAACGTAGCACAACTTTGCAACAACCTCCACGCGCTGTTTCTTGCAGGCGGCGACAACTGCATAGTAACTCCCACGTACCACGTATTTAATATGTACAAGGAACATCAGGGTGCCGAAGCTATAGAAACGGTAATGACAAACAACGAAGATTTTGCAAGCTCAGTAAGTGTTTCCGCTTCTGTAAAGAACGGAAAAATGCTTATAACCCTTGGAAATCTCTCCTGCACCGACGACACAGAAATCTCGCTTGAGGGAGTTGGCATCGAGCTGGGAAGAAGCGGAAAAATAACGCTTCTCGCGCACGAGGACGTACACGCTCACAACACCTTTGAGGCTCCCGAGACGGTTAAGCCCCAAAGTCTTGATTTCGATCCCGAAAAAGTGCTTATTCTTCCAAAGGCGGGAATCGCGGCTATTGAGATAGTATTATAAATAAATTAACCACCCTCTGTTGAGGGTGGTTGTTTTGATTAAAGCTCTTTGTTGATTTCTTCCGCGTATCTGACAGTTTCCATAGCGTCTTTTGCGTATTTATCTGCGCCGATCGCATCAGCATATTCTCTGTTAAGGACAGCTCCGCCCACAACTATTTTGCACCAGGGCGCTTTTATGCGAAGCAACTTAATAGTCTCCTCCATTGCGGGAACTGTTGTGGTCATAAGCGCACTGAGTCCAACGATGGGAGCGTGAAGCTCAACCGTCTTTTCCGCAACGTCTTCAGGCGAAACGTCACGTCCGAGGTCGACAACTCCAAAGCCGTAATTTTCAAGCAACAGCTTTACTATATTTTTACCGATATCGTGTATATCTCCCTTAACAGTAGCAAGAACAAATGAACATTTATTCACGCCACTCTCAGGCATGCTCTCTTTAATCTTCTCAAAAGCAGATTTTGCCGCCTCTGCGCTCATAAGAAGCTGAGGCAGATACACTGTTTTATTCTCAAAGCCTACCCCTACCGTATCAAGTGCGGGAATTATTTCGCCTTGAACGATATCAAGCGGTTTCACAGTTTCAAGTAGCTCCGCGGTAAGCACAGCAGCACGCTCTTTCATGCCTTTGACTATTGCTTTTTGCAATTCGGAGTTGTATTCCGTCACATCTTTTACGAAAGCCTTTTCGTTTGACGTTTGAACCACTGCAGGCAGTTTTTCGGCAAAAGCTATATAATTACCACAGTTTTCATCCATTCCCGCAAGCGCGCAATAAGCGTAATAGGTTTTAAGCATATCCTGTGAATACGGATTCATAATTGCCGCAGACAGCCCATTGCCAAGCGCAAGCGCAAAGAAATTACTGTTTACCGCATCGCGTTGCGGAAGTCCGAATGACACATTTGACACTCCGAGCGAGGTATGGCAACCAAGCTCGTTCTTTATCATTCTTATGGCTTTAAGCGTCTCCTTTGCGGCGTTCCCGTCAGCGCTGATAGTAAGAGCGAGAGGATCAAAAATAATATCTTTCTTTTTTATTCCGTACTTTTCAGCCTCGGCAAGAATTTTTCGTGCGATAGCAAGACGCCCCTCAGCGTCAGTGGGAATTCCCGACTCGTCAAGTGTAAGCGCGACTATAACGCCGCCGTATTTTTTAGCAAGCGGAAATACAGCATCCATACTCTCCTGTTTTCCATTAACTGAGTTTATCATAGCTTTACCGTTATAACGGCGCAGTGCTGTTTCCATAGCTATCGGATCAGAAGTATCTATCTGTAAAGGCAAGTCAATAATTGCCTGAAGTTCACAAACTACCGTTTTAAGCATTTGTACTTCATCTATATCGGGCAAGCCCACGTTAACGTCAAGAATATGAACTCCTTTATCCTGTTGAGCAATTCCCTCTTTAAGAATATAGTCTATATCCCCCGCTTTAAGCGCTTCTTTAAAGCGTTTTTTACCGGTGGGATTTATACGCTCACCTATAAGCACGGGCTTATCAGAAAATTCCACTGTATGAGTATAAGAAGAAACCCATGAAATATTTTTTTCTTCTATATTTGCAGGCAATTCATTGCCTGCGAGAGTTACCAGAGCCGAAATATACTCAGGCGTGGTTCCGCAACAGCCACCCACAATTCTGACGCCTTTTTTCACAAGCGAAACAACTTCGCGCGCAAACTCATCCGCCAATACGTCATAAACAGTCTTTCCGTTTACCGATTTGGGAAGTCCCGCGTTAGGCTTAAGAATAATCGGCAAGGAAGAATATTCAAGATACTCCGACACCACCTTTTCGAGCGCTTTCGGTCCAAGTGAACAGTTTACTCCGATAGCGTCAGCCCCCATTCCCTCAAGCATAGCAACCATAGACGCGGGGGACGCTCCCGTCATAAGCTTGCCGTCCTCGCCGTAAGCATTGGTTACAAAAACCGGAAGCTCGCAATTTTCTTTTGCGGCAAGAAGTGCGGCTTTGGTCTCATAGCTATCGTTCATAGTTTCAACAACTACAAGATCTACTCCGTATTTTACGCCAAGTTTTACGGTTTCAGCGAAAACCGCTACCGCCTCTTCAAAATCAAAATCACCGTACGGTGCGAGCATTCTACCGGTAGGTCCGATATCAAGGGCTATCCATTTAGGCTGCTCGCCCATACTTTCAAGACTTGCTTTACGTGCGTTGGCAACCGCGTGTTTTACAATCTCATCAAGTTCTTCGTGGGTAAATTTAAGCAAGTTGGCTCCGAAAGTATTGGTATTTACGACGTTGCTTCCCGCATCGTAATAGCTCTTATGTATCTGGGTAATAACATCGGGGTGGGTAATATTCCACCTTTCGGGAAACTCCCCTGCCGTCAACCCCCGTGCCTGAAGCAAAGTTCCCATTCCGCCGTCAAGATAGAGTATATTTTCTTTTATATATTCGGTTATCAGCATATTTTCTCCTTAAAATCAGCTCAGGATAGCCGAGAGATTGCTCTGTATTTTTGCCGCTACGTCGGGCTTGTTCATTGAATAAACGTGGACGTTTTTGATTCCGTTCGCAAACAAATCTATTATCTGGTCGGTGGCGTATGCAATTCCCGCTTGCTTCATAGCTTCGGGAGACGAGCCGAATTTGTCCACAAGGCTCTTGAAGCGTTGAGGCATAAACGAGCCCGAAAGCTTTATCGCTCTTTCAACCTGATTGGCGTTGGTAATCGGCATTACCCCCGGTATAATCGGAACGGTAATTCCCACCTCACGTATCTTATAGAGAAAATTATAAAGCAAATTGTTATCAAAAAACATTTGAGTAGTAAGGAAAGAACACCCCGCATCTACCTTTTCCTTAAGATACTTAATATCATCAGCTTGGTTAGCGCTTTCGGGGTGAATCTCGGGATAACAAGCTCCCCCTACACAAAAATCTCCGTCAATAGATTTGATATCTCTTATAAGATCAATGGCATGGCAATAATCCCATGCGCTGCGGTCACTTTGTTCAAGCTCAGGCGTAAGATCTCCGCGCAACGCCATGATATTTTGTATACCGGCGGCTTTTATTTCTTCTATCTTTGATCTTACTGTTTCGCGTGTAGAAGAAACGCAGGTCAAGTGAGCTAACGTAGGCACACCGTAGTGCTCTTTTATGTTTTTAGCAATTTCAAGTGTATATTGACTTGTTCCACCACCTGCTCCGTAAGTAACACTCATAAACGATGGCGTTAGTTTTGCTATTTTTTCGGTAGCGCTTTTTACACTTTCAAACGCAGTGTCGGTTTTAGGAGGAAAAACCTCGAATGAAAGGGAGAATTTTTCCTGTTCAAAAATTTTAGTTAGCTTCATAGCAATTCACCTCTTATTTATTACAAAGTAATTTTACCACAAAACTTTTTGCTAATCAATAGATATTTACAAAAAAACCAAAAACAATAGAAACCAACAGCCGTTTTTAGGCTGTTGGCTAGTAATTACTTAAAAATAAATCGTGTTTTGATATTTGGTCGGCAGTCCTTCTTTATAAAGGTGAGAATCATTGGCAAACGTAAGGACTTGAGGAACCGCGTATCCGTTTTCGTTTTTAAACTCAACCACGGTCATTCCACTATGGCTTATATCAAAGTGCATGGCAAACTGAGGATAAGGAATATCAAGGAAACAGCTGAAAAACGCCATGCCGAAGCCTTGATGAGCAAACAGCGCCACTCTATCGTTATTGTCGTTCAAGACTTTATACTTGCCGGTGCGCGGAATATGCTCATATCCAAGAGACTTAAAAAAATCGTCTGAGGCGGCGGTTATTCTTTCAAGCCCTTCCTTACATTTTGTATCGCTGAAAAAAGGATGCGTATACCACTCATCACCAAGATCTCTCAGCTCTTTTTCAAGAAACAGCTTTCTCGTAGTAGGTTCTTGAAAAAACCATTTTCGACTTCCCTCACTGTTCAGCTTGGTAAACTCCCTCCAAGCGTTACCTTCTTTGGCAAATTCCAACTGTTCAATCTCTTTTTTTAATATTTCTGCCGTTGGCTGAGCTGTTTGGATAGCTCGGTTCGACGTAGAAGCATATATTTTATCTATTCCGTAAAGTGCGAGACGCTTGCCCAAAGCCTCAGCCTGTCTTTCACCGAGAGGGGTAAGCTGATCGGGGTTGTATATTGGGTCTCCGTGTCGCAAATAAAAGAAAAGCATGTTTATTTCTCCTTATAAATATTGAATACTATATAATGTTATTCCAAATGATCTTCTGTAGCAATCTCAATACTGCTCCAAGGTGTTTTTCAACAATGTGATAAACTTGTCTTTAACGCTATGCGGTGATACTATAAGAATATCAACACCGAAATTCAACACCCAAGACAGAAACAGCGGGCTTACGGACACCTTTACGCTGACTTCAAAATGCTCGTCATCAACCTTTCTGAACAAAACGTCCTGTCCGAATCTATCTACTATTACGCCCGAAAGATTGTTTTTACAGCGCAAAGTTACAAGTTCTTCCTCACCGCGATACATTCCAAAGGTTTTATTGGAATATACAGCCATATCAAAGTCTCGGAAAAACATTTCGCCCTCGCGCTTTTCGGTAAGAATTTTAAGATTAACCATTTTATCCACGCGGTAGTGCTTTATTATTTCTGCCTCACCGTCATAGGCGATAAGGTAGTAATTCTCATCATCCCAAGTAAGCGCCCACGGACTTATAACGTACTTTTTTCCGTTATGTCTGAGCTGTTTTTCCTTTTTTTCGTTCCACTCAAAATACTGAAACGCAATTTTTGAGTTGTTGCTTATGGCCTCATGCAGATAGTCCACGGTATAATAAATACTCTCGTTCATGGTCTTAATACGATTTGATACGAAAACCTGGCGCTGAAGACTTTGCGCTTGATATCGGCTTGCAAAGCTTTCAAGCTTTTTTATCAACTCTCGGCTCTTTTTGTGGGTTATAAACTTAGAGGCTTGTACCGAATCAACCAGAAGTTTCAGCTCAGGAAGTTCAAATTCACGGCTTACCACGTGGTAGCGCACGTTTTTCTCCTTTCGCATTTCGATATCCAAACCAAAAGCTCGCAAAACCTCAATATCGTCATAAACAGTTTTTCGCTCTGTTTCAATTCCAACATTTTTAAGTGCGGAAAGCAACTCCGCCATTGTCATTCCATACTCATCGTCGGTATTTTCAAGCAATATTTTCATCAAATATAGAATTTTTATCTTTTGATTTGCTCCTCTCGGCATGCTGCGTCTCCTCTCAAATTTGTTTAAATATAAAGCGACACAAGTTCCTGCTTGTCAACGTCAACAAGTCCCCATGTTGTCATTTTAAGATGCGGTATAACGGGCAATGCAACAAACGACATGTTCATAAAAGGATTAATTCCGTCATTTACGCCTAATTCGGCTACCAGCTCTCCCAGTTTTTTATTTTGCTCCGCAACGTCGGGCGCGGAAATATTTGTCATAAGCCCTCCAAAAGGCAGCGGCAATTCTGAAAGAACCTTTCCGTCACACACCACAATACAACCACCGCCAAGAGCCTTTATGCGATTAGCCGCAATCGCCATATCTCTGTCATTGGTTCCGACAACGATAAGGTTGTGCGAGTCATGTGAAACCGACGAAGCAATAGCGCCTTTTTTCATACCGATTCCGCACACAAATCCAAGTCCTATATTACCTGAATTCTTGTAGCGTTCAACTACGGCCAACTTTAATATATCTCGCTCAACATCTATTCCGTTATTGAGAGAAAAATCAACGTCAAGCACAATCTCATCGGTAAGAAGTGTTCCCGGATTGATGCGTATTCCTCTGCATTTACTGCTTTGAGGCTTAATCAAGAAATCCGAATCGGCAAGCTCCTTCAAGTTAAATGAGCCACGGACTTTTTTCAAAAGAGCCTCGCTTACACACGGTTCTTCAAAGTATGACAATGCACCGTTATCCACAATTTTTTCACCATTTTTATACACGGAAGAAACCTTTATGCTTTCAAGGCTTTCAAGCGTGATAATATCTGCTGTGTATCCCGGTGCGACAGCGCCGATATTACGCAGTCCAAAGCGTTCAGCAGCTTGTATAGTCGCCATTCGTATACCGACAATCGCAGATTTTCCCGCCTGCACGGCTTCGCGTATAATTGAATTTATATGTCCTTTTTCAAGCAAATCATCGGCATGGTAGTCGTCTGTTACCAACATACAACGACGGTTCCATGGCTCATCAAAAAGTGTAATCAAGTCGTTAAGATTCCGCGCAGCACTTCCGCGCCTTATCATAACATACTGCCCTTTTCTGATTCGTTCTTTGGCTTCATCGGGCAAAGTACATTCGTGGTCATCATATATTCCCGAGGAAATATATTTATCAAGCAACTTCCCGGAAAGCAATGGGGCGTGACCATTTACTATCTTCCCCTCAGCAAGAGCTTCCTCGATTTTTTTAAGAACCTTTTTATCGTCAGCGAGTACCGCAGGGTAATTCATCATCTCACCAAGTCCAAGAACACGAGGATGGTTATAAAGCGGGCGTAGCTCTTCTGCCTCAAGCACCGCGCCGTTTTCATCAAAAGACGTTGCAGGCACACAAGACGGTAAAACCATGTAAACGCTAACCGGCAAGCCCTCGCTGGCCTCAAGCATATATTTAATTCCATCAACACCGCAAACGTTAGCTATCTCGTGCGGATCGGCAACTATCGAGGTAGTTCCGCAAGGCAGACACATTTTTGCCAGCTCACTCGGCACAAGCATAGTGCTTTCAATATGTATATGTCCGTCAATAAATCCGGGACAGATATATTTTCCGTTCAAATCTTCGACAGTATCGGCATCGCTTTCCGAATAATCTCCTACACCGATGATTTTGCCGTTTTCAATCAAAACGTCTTTTCTTTCAAGCTCATCGGTAAATACGTTTACTACGGTTCCATTTTTTAAAAGTCGTTTCATTAAATTTCCTCTTTCAAGTCACTGTTTTAGATTATTTATTACTCTTCATCCGTTCTTTTTGGGCTAAAAGAATAGAATTAATATTATCAAAAATAAACTGTTGGGCGTTTGAATAAAGCATAATTGCTGTATACGGAAACCACTTGAAGCGACGTTCTTCCAAGAAGAATCCCAACCTTCTCCCCTGCTCAGTCGGTACTTTTATATTTTTCCCCGCCTCATTTGGTATAAGCTTAAGTACTCCAACCTCTATCAACCACACAAGAATTGTATATTCCGATATTTTTTTGGTCGTGTTGATATTAATAAGAGAATTCAAAAAGTTTACGGTTTCCTTTATAGAAATAGGAACAACCGAAGGAATAAGCTTGGCGCGAGCCTCTTCGTCTAAATTAAACGGAGCTTTTTTAACTGTTTTCACTCCGTTTTCGATAGCTGACCCCAGAATATCCGATACGTATGAGAAGCATTTTGATATTCGTTCTTGCGAAGCCACCTCACCGCTCGGAATAGGCGTATCATCAAGCGGATTTATCCCTTTCGCAAGCTTGTCGACAAACGCTTTAGCGCAAGCAATACTCCTTTTGTCAAAATTCTTGTCTTCTCGCGAATCTACACTTCCGGACGTTTGACTGTTATTCGATAATGCCAGATTGTGGATTGATTCAAATTCCTTTACCGCAGAATTTAACTCGCGCTTTTTTTCGCACGGAGAGGATATCTTTATCAACCATGTTCCAAGCGCCGGATGTCGCTTTTTTATACGAAACAGCACGTAAATAAACTCTTCCTCGGGTATTTCAGCCAATAAATTTATCAACTGTGTGCGGTATAAAGAGTATTCCGACTTTGACGACTGATATATTCCGTTGGTCAGACTTCTCCACGCACTCTTCTCAACCTGTCTTACGCGCTCTCTGCAGACACCGTATTTATTACCCAATTTTTGCAAAGTAACTCCCGTTATTTCTAACAATCTATTTAAAAGTATATCCTTGCTTCGATCAGAAAGTCCGGTAAGGTGTACACAAGCATCTTTAAGTAACCTAATAATCTCATCGAACACAACAGCTTCGCAACTGTCCTTGGGAATTTCCATATTTTGCAAACTGAGTGCCAACACTGCCTTTGTTTTGATTTCCCCCCACTCGACAAGAACGTCTTCCGCGTTTAAGCGCGTTTTTTTCTCACTTGCCTCCGCGGCCCTTTTCATTTCCCTTCTTGCGGAGCTTCTGATTAAAAACTCATTATTTCGGGCAAAAAAAGCGTTGCACTCTTCATTGTAAACATAATATGAGTCAACGGATGAAGGATCAAGCAGTTCCCTTTCCTCAAGATGCTTATACTTAATATAAAAGCTGTCGTTTTCCTTGATAACATAAAAACGGAAAAGTTCATGAGGCTTGCTAAGTCCAATCAATTCAGGTAACGACGCGCGCACTATTATTTCGCTGTCACTCTTGACAAGGTGTTCAGCTACATTCGCAAAAGCCTCAACAAATCGGATATTGCCCCCAAAGAAGTCAGAAATCATCTTCCTCGCGTCATGGAGTGGCAACAAAGTTTCATCTTTTCTTGCCAATATAATAGCCTCCTTAAATCACCCTTTCCAAACAAAGTGGTAGTTTATAGCCTCACCGCCGTCAACAAGGATATTCTGACCTGTACAAAAAGTGTTTGTTACAGTCAAAAAATATGCCCACTCTGCTATCTCCTCGGGCGTTGCCCACTTTTTTAGCGGAGTTTCGTTCATAATCTCTGCCCAAAGCTCCGGGTCGTTTACCACGCAGTCGTTAAGCGGAGTAAGCACGCCTCCCGCGTCAAGGCTGTTACAAGTAGCTCCAAAAGCCGCCACGCGCATAGCTACGTTTTTAGTATAAGACAGCACACCGCCTTTGCTTGCACAATACTCTGGAAATTCCGCGCCCGTATGAGCACTTGCCGAACCGATGTTGAGTATTGATTTTATATTCAACTGAACGCCGTATTTTTCGGTAATATGTATAAGCGCTTTAAGATTGATATCTATATCAGCTTCATTTTGGGTACCCGCGTTGTTTATCAACACGTTTACGTCGGGAATATCGGGCAAAGCATCATAATCTCTTATATCCTGTGTATAATGGGTATAATTTTCGTGCGCTATACTTTCGCTCTGCCTGTCAATTCCTACCACAGTGTGTCCGTTTTTCAAAAACAGCTCTGCAATAGCTTTACCTATTCCCTGCGAGGTTCCCGTAATCAATACTTTCATTTCGATTTCTCACTTTCAATATAATCCAGATATTCCTTGCCAACAGATTCATTTTTCCACTTTGTTACAATTCGGTATCCGATTGGCGAAAACACTATTTCCATAACAAGCTCGGCAATAGCTCCCGTCAAGGCACACATAGCGCACTGCAACACAGTCCAATGAAATCCGTTCCAAAAAGCAGGAGCGAAGCCGACAAAAACAATAACAGAAAAAATAAAATTATCCAAAAACTGACCGATAAACGTAGAAACATAGGTGCGCATAGCATAAGCCAACTTGCCGTCAGGGTTCTTTTTAAAAGCCTTGCCTATCATAAAATTCAACATATTGTTAATTACAGCCGAGGCAAGAAACGCTACCGTACTACCTATCAAAATAAACCACGTTCCGCCAAATATTCCGTCAAATACGCGATAATCCCCCGCATTGGACGGAATTATACTGGCAATAAAGAAAATAAGGCAAGTCAGCAGGTTTATAGCGGCGGCAAGCACAGAAATTCGGTTCGAAGCATCAGGACCGAAATGTTTGGTAACGATATCCATACACATAAACGAAAGCCAAGATATTAAAATACCGCCATCAAGCGCAATCCAATCAAGCTGCAAAAGCGTTTTATTGGCAAGCAGATTCATGCAAATAACGCTTACCACAAATAACGTCATTACTGTTGAGGGAATACTCCGCAACAAAATCGCGCTTTTATTCTTTTCTTTTTTCAGCCATTCTTTTATTTTAAACATAACACAACTCCAAATATATACTTTCCCGAATTATTATAACACAAAAAAAGCCCTCTGTCAATCATTGTTATTCGATAATAAAAATCCCCGACAGACAAAAATCTGTCGGGAATACATATTAATATAACCAGCTTGACGGAATTAGAAAGGTATATGGTGCAGTTGCGATAGCAAAGGTCAAAGATAAGGGTACCCTCAGCCTTTTCTCTGATTTTCTGAAAGAAACAAAATAATTGAACACGAATATCAAAGTACCTGAAATCACAAGAGCCGGAACTGTTATATACCATTCGTCGCCCATACGCGCGGCACCGCAAAGAACAAAAACAAACATGTATGCTGACCCGATAATATCGGAAAGCATGCCAAATCCGAAAATTTTAAGTATGTGACTTTTATAGAACTGTTTTTTCTGCTCAATTTTCAAAGCGAACATTGCCGCCACCAAAACCAAGCTATCGATTATAAAATTGCCGGGTATAATAACCAGCCACGTCACAGGAAAAAGCATCAGCATCCAGAACGGAAACAGAACGTTATACAACTTGATTTCTTTTTTCATATAAGCACCGCCTTTCTTGGGTTTATTATAGCATACTTTTTGGTGGAATGCAAGAGATTGAGAAAAAATAAAATCGCGCGGAGCGCGACATCATTGGGTGACAGCCCACATCATTTGAGGTAACGCCCACCACCGTTCATTTGTGTCCGCAAGCGAACAATGATGTTCTCGCTTTGCTCGAAATGATGTTGACCTTTTGTCAAATGATGTTGTGCCCTGCGGACACAAATGAAAAAAGTCCTGAAAGCTATTGCTTTCAGGACTTTTTTGAAATGCATTGACAAAAAAGATGCCTCAACAATATCAGATAACAGAGTGTCCTTCCCACTCATCTTCGGGGGCGATTCCCATAAGAGCTGCAATAGTGGGCGCAATATCCAAAAGCGAAATCCCCTCTATCTCTTTTCCCGCAGCGAAATCGGAACCGTAAAAGAAAAATGGAATTGTCATATCCTCGGGAAGTGCACTTCCGTGCGAACGGTCGTGCCCGCCATGATCCGCCATAATGATTACCGAATATTCATCGCCAAAGGTGTCGATCACGCGCTTTACATTATCGATCGCAACTGAAATTCTGTGAAGATACTCGTCACTCATCCAGCCGTTGTCGTGACCACCTTTTTCATCGGTTTCCACCATATAGAGAAAGGCAAAATCGGGTTTGTTCTCTCTGATCACACGAAGTGCCTCATCCGTAAGTACGGTATCACTGCTTTCCTTCATATACGCATTGATATATGTGGCAAATTTTAACGTTCCCGGCAATGCAATATCACGTAGCGGCTCCCAACCGTAAAACATTGCCGATATACCGCCTGCATTTTTGATTTTTTCGAAAATTCCCATTACTGGACGAACCTGCGGAACGTACGTATTGGTAAGGATGCCATGCCTTTGAGGCGTAACCGAGTGTGCCATAGAAAAGTGACACGGGAAAGTGACCGAGGGGTTCATAGATTGCCCCGTATAAGTATATGTACACATTTCTTCAAGCTTTGAAACATAGGAATTACCACATGCTTTTAGCCCATCGGGGCGCATGCCGTCAATAGAAATTAAAATAACTTTGTTTTTCATATTCACACCGCCTTTCTGAGTTTATTATAGCACACTTTGGAGTATTTTTCAACACCAAAAATAAAAATGCTTTTCGCCACCGCGAAAAGCTACCTTACCTCTTCACTATTCACTATTACTTATTACTTTCAAAAAATTCCGTGCACGCGAAATTAGTGAAAAGTGAAGAGTGAAAAGTGAAAAAGTAAAAAATTCCGCAC
>JAZKYO010000131.1:0-3095 GCA_045612185.1 Eubacteriales bacterium | reverse complement strand
AGTAACTATTAACAGCACACAAAAATATAGCTGTGTAAAACGCTGTAAACTATGTAGAATAATTAGTTTATTCCCCTTGTCCTTTTTTCTTTCGGATAAGTAGGCGCGAAAGAAAAAAGGACCAAAAAAGAAAGACGCCGATTAAGAGTTTCGCTCGTTGCGACGAGCGACAAGGCTTACTCAGCCTTGACTCGAGCCACCTCGCCGGTGGGGGCTCCACGTGGCTGCTGTGCAACACACCTAAAAACTACAATTTATCTGTGCATAATAAATTTAAGGAGCTATCTGCTTTAAGATAGCTCCCCAATTTTTTATTTGAAAATATCTGCTCCGTCGAAGTATTCGATAAGCGCGTAGGAATTGTTGTTAATAAGTGCCATTTGGCTGTGGTAATCCTTGTAAATTTCACGGTCAAGGTCACTGTTTACAATACCCTTGTTTGAGTTTGTCTGCCCCGTTTCAATAGTTTCGTCGGTGGGGTCGTTGTCGATATACTGGAAGTAGAGCCAGCCCACGCAATTCTTGGACTCAAGCAAGCGAAGCGTGAAGTTCTGATAGAAATATCCGCGCTCGGTTTGATTTTTAACAGTCCAGCCCGCACCGTCTGTATTTTCAAACAGCTTGCCGTCCGCACCGATTGCGTCCGCGCCCTTTGCGTAAAACTCGGTTATCATAAAGGGCTTGCCCGTCCATTTTTGGAATTTGTTAATCTGTTCAACGGGAATCTCCCATTCGCCGTAGTAGTTTATGCACATAATATCACACCAATAGCCGTTAAATCTGCCTACCCATTCGCCCCACTGGTATCCCGTGAGAAGTCTTACACCAAGATACATGTGGTTGGGGGCAACCGACTTTATGGCAGGCTGAATAACGCTGAAATATCTGTCGTAAACAAAGCCTTTGAAGAGCAGGCGAAGATCAATGCCAACCTCCGCAGAAAGCTCGTCTATCTTAACGATATCTATTTCACTGCCTTTCTTGCCCGTAAACTCGGTAATCCAAGTCCAAGCGCAGGCGTAGGAGTAATGATTTGCCGCTATCGTGGGGTCAAGGGTGAGATAGTCGGTAAGAATGGAATCGGCTGTGGGAAGCTCGTTGTCGGATATAAAGCCGAGGATTCTGTTGTTGTTTGCGTATACCTCAACAGCCTTTGTTGTGTTCTCGTTTACGTAAGTTACGAAAGCAGGGTCAAACACGGGCATCGTTCCGTTGTAAAGGAAGTCGGTCGTGCCTCCTGTGGAGGCGTTAAGACCTACGCTTGATGCGTATTTTCCCACACCCGGTACGTAAATCGCGGTAGCAAGCCCCTGCTCGACGCCGAGAATATCCTCGTCATCTCCGAGCGCTACGTTAAATCCAAGGTCTTTTTTGAGCCAACGAGTTGTGGAAAGCGCCCACTTTTCGTCAGTGCCGAAAAGCCTTACCATTGCCGCGGTCTGGTATTTCGACTGTGAGTAAGCGAAAACCGTGTGGTTAAGACCCGTAACGTAGCAGGGATAACCCAGTGGGTCTATCACAAACCATCTTCCGTTTAACTTTTCGGTGTGGAAATAACCGGTAGCTGTAAGGCGGGTGTCGGAGATTATACCTCCGTATTGGTCAAGCTTAACCTTTTGGGTGTTGGGAGTAAATCCCTTTAAGGTCGTTGCAAGACGGGTGTCAAAGGTCTGAGGTTTGTTATACGAGTACTGCTGCTGTACAGCCTCTGTTTTTATGGTGTATTGGCTATTGTCAATCTTAAATTCCTGAGCCTTGTAGTCGCCTTTAGCTACTATTTCGTCATATCTTACCTTCCACTCGTCATAAACCTGCTTTGCGTAATCCCACAAAGCCTGATTCTTGGCGGTATCGGCAAGAATATCGGTTTGGTAAAGCTCGCGCTTTTCTTCCTCGGTTATAACAAGTCTGGGCGCAAACTCGCTTGAAAGCGTGTAAACACGCATCTCTGCTACCGTTCTCGTGCTGGGTACAAGGCGGAGCGAAATAGTCTGCTCGCCATTTTGAGCAGCGAGACGGACGTAGTCGGTGATGTTTACGTAAACGTCGTTCTTAATAAGATGCTCCTCGCCCACAAAGTTCGCCTCGTTAAACGCGGGAACGCTTGAATAAGTTACCGTTGAGGAATCCCAGTTGCTTGTTTCCTTGTAGGCTTTAAGCTTGATTTCGGTGGCGGGATTATCGGGATGAATGGGGGAAACCGAGAAGAATGTTACCACCATATGTACCGAACCGTACTCGGGAATTTGCACCTTGGAGATATCGTACTTAACGAGAATGTGTCTCGTGGTGCTTTCTCCGTCGTTCTTTATGAAGTAGTAAGGTGTTTCCTTGTAGTTGACGTTCTGATTTGCCGCGCCGCTTCTTATATACGCCGCGTCGGTTGCCTTTATTGTAACCGTGTTGTTTTCAGCCGCCAACTGCTGTGCGTCCTCGTTGCTGAGCACCGCGCCGTCTAAGTTGTTGCTTGTTACGCAGGACACGAGTGAGAGAAGCGTAACTGCCGCAAGAATGAGTGCAAGAAAATTTTTCATATGATACGTTCCTTTCGTTTTCGTACTATCTAAATTATACCACAAAAATAAGATAATTGCAATTACAAAATTTGTTAAAAATATTGCATTTCAAATACTATGCAAAACAATTATATCATTTATAAAATTCTGTTGCAATTGCTTTTTAACATCAAAAATATTGCATATCGTTGCTTTTTACATGACTTTTCTCTGAGGGGGCGGTGGGAACACACCTATAAACTGCAATTTATCGATGCGTAAAGGGGCTGTCTCATTAAACAGATAGCTCCTTAAATTTATTATGCACAGATAAATTGTAGTTTGTGGGGGAGTTGTTCGCACAGCAGCCACGAGGAGCCCCCACCGGCGAGGTGGCGCCAGTCAAGGGCGCGTAGCCCTTGTCGCTCGTCGCAACGAGCGAAACTCTCAATCGGCGTTTTTCTTTTTTGGTCCTTTTTTCTTTCGCGCCTACTTATCCGAAAGAAAAAAGGACAAGGGGAATAAACTAATTATTCTACATATTTACAGATTTTTGCACAGCTATATTTTTGTGTGCTGTTAATAGTTACTTACTGCCTC
>JAZKYO010000130.1:0-113893 GCA_045612185.1 Eubacteriales bacterium | reverse complement strand
TTACAGTCGGCAAAATGCGCCGCGCCATCCTCGGAATATTTCATAACCCCCGTGCCGAAGTCCTTTCCCGGCAAGGTAAGGAAATCAAGCACCTCGTCGTAAGCGTCTTTTATCTCCCCATAAGAATATCCGCTGTGTTCGTGCAGATCGTAAGCGTTTATGTGAGCATAATAAAACGGTCTGAAATAAATCGGCAATCCTATTGAAAACGTAATGATAAAAAAGAATACCGCTACCGCAAATAGAATCGAAAGAGCTTTATTCTTCATACGCTTACCAAAGCTTGCCGTCAACAGCGTTTCTGAGATGCTTTCCAAGGAAATGAACGTATTCTTCTATAGTTTCACCCATATTATTAAGCGCAAGCTCGAAATTATAATAACCGTCGTAGCCTATCTCATCAAGCGCTTCAAAGACCTCTTTCCACTTTACCCCGCCCTGCATTTTTACCATGGGGGGAAGGTGTTGGTCAGTAAAGCCGTTGTTGTCGTTAAGGTGAAGTATCTTCAGGTCATTCCCAAACATAAGTATTGACTCAACCACGTCGGGAACCTCGCTACCGTCATCTGCGCCAACGTTGTGCGCCTTATTTGTATGTCCCGTGTCCATACATATTACCTTTTTCTTGGTGTCAAGCATATCAAACTGCTTTTTCAGCTCTCGCGAGTCACCGAAAAAGTCAATTACTCTTTTTCCGTATCGGTTGGAGTCACCAAAGGTTTCCATTCCTATATTAACGTCAAACTCCTCCGCAAAAGGCACAAGGTAGTCAAGCAACTCCTTGTTTTTAGCGTGCATAAAAGCTGCATCGGCATCCTGCCACCATCCTGTCGTAATGTTGTGAATAACGCAAGAAGGAGCGCCGATGGCTTTAGTTCCTAAAAGGTCAAGCCTTGCAGCTTTGCGCACAAACTCGCAATACTCCTCATCGGGCGTATAGCTTCTCACACGTCCGTGGGTTTGGCTTATGGCAAGCCCCAACGAGTCTGCCTTTTCCTTTATTTTAGAGAAAAACTCTATAACTTCGTCGTCTGAAATATCAACGCTTTTATCGAATTTTCTCATATTGAAATCAACAGAGTCAAATCCCGCCTCGGCACATATTTCAAGAGCGCGTTCATCTCCAAATTTTACTTGAAGACTACCGGTACTAAGTCCTATTTTTTTCATGTTTTCCTCCACTAATTCCCTTTAAAGTTTATTTTAATGTATAGGCATAAATTCCAAAGTCGTCGTTTTCGCCGAGCTGTTTCCAAGTAACTGTTTTTTCTTCACCCGCCATAAGTGAGAAATAATTGTCGCTGAAAATACATTCGCCCTCAAGCTCTACGGCGTGCACGTAGCTCTTGGCTCTTATAGTTACACTGTCAAAGTCAAAGTCTACCACTTCAATGTTTTCCGAGCAATCTTTTATAAAGAGTCTGTCGTAAGCATAGAAGGAACGGTCAACGTACTCACCAAAATCGGCATCGCAAACTACCACGCAGTCCTCATCGAAAGCCCAATCAAGTTCCGCACTGACACTTGAATACCGCTCAACGTTTAAATCAAGCTCTTTTTCGTCTACGACACGGAAATTCTGGCTTTTTTTCATAAGATAAGCATGAATTTTTGAGCTATATGCGTTATCTATGCAGTTTGAAAGCGTAACTTTATATTTGCCGTCCTCGCAGGTAACCGATGAAATAACCGATGCGGCACATCTGCGGAAGGAGTAAAAGCTTGATTTTGGCATTCCGTAATAGTCTACGAACGACCAGCTCATAGACGCAGGCCAACAATCGTTGTACATCCAGAACACCATTCCGTTCCAACAGTCAATGTGGCGACGCATATTCTCCATTACCACTCTCGCCCACTCATATCCGACGTATTTATACTCAAAAAGTCTGACATCGGGATTTTCAGGCTCGCCCATAATCTTTTTGGCAAATCGGGTTATTGAACGGTAAACGGGAAGCTTAGTGTTGGGATCGCACTTTGTATGGTGCTCAAGCATAGCCTCGCCCGGATCTTCTATATCTGCCTCGGTCATGAAACGAAGAAGCGTATTCTTATTTGCCATGGCAAACACAGGCTCTTCGGCTATAAATCTACCTTTGAAATGCTCAAGGTGTTCCTTGTACTTTATACACTCCGATTCGTTGAAGAACTGATTGTAATAACCAAGGTAATTCGTGTTATGCTGAGTTCCGACAGTACGCGACATATACACGTTTCCACCGTAAGGGCTTGAAGGCAAGAACTGACGGTTAGGGTCATATTTGTATACTGCAGGGGCTGCAGCCTCGTAAGCCGCACGTCTGCCTCGATAATTATCGGCAGAATCAGAGCCGTCTATTCCGTTTTCATTGTCCCCCGAATACCACATAAAGCAGGGGTGATTTCTCATAAGCTTAACGCCGTACTCGGCTTCTTTTTTTAGCTCTTCAATAAACCATTCCTCGTCCTCGGGATAAGCCCCGCAAGCCATAAGGAAATCCTGTGAAACCATTATTCCGGCACGGTCGCAAGCGTCAAAAAAAGCTCTGTCCTCAAAAAGACCTCCGCCCCATACGCGTAGCATATTGAGCTTCATCTCGGTTGCCATATAAACAAGCTTTTCGTACCTATCGGAAGAAACCTCGGATGGGAATGGGTCACAAGGCACCCAGTTACCGCCCATTGCAAGTATCTTTACACCGTTAATTACGATTTGGAAACCTCTTGTCTTTTCGTTGTGGTCTTTCATCTGTCCCGCAACGTATTCTCTTATCTCTTGGCAATACTTTTCCTCCTTGCTTCCCTCTTTGTCCTCAAGCTGAAGTATCTTCATGGTTCTGATACCGAAAGTGTCCTCAAAAACATTCTCTCCAACGGTAACTTTTACACTGTATACGGGATGCTCGCCATAGCCGAGCGGATACCAAAGCTCGGGCGCTTCAATATCATATCTGCGTACCGTTTTGGGTTCTTTTGAGTAAACTGACTCACTTTTGATTATATCTCCGTCGGGAGAAATAATTTCTATTTGCGCCAAGCCGCCGTTTTCATAATTTTTAAAATCAAGTTCAAGGCGAATCTGTGCGCTGTATTCATCAATATTTTCTGTTACAATATACGCGGAATCCACATACATATCACAGCCGTATTTAATATAGACGGGACGATAGATTCCGCAGGTTACAAAGCGATCTACCCAGTCCCAGCTATACGTACACTGCATTCTTCTGGTGTTAATGCGCTCCTTGGTAAAAGCAGCGCGGCGCTCGGGCATATCTGCCACCTCTTTTATAGGTGAGCGAAACTCAACGCGAAGCTCGTTATTCTTGCTTTTCAGCTTTCCGCCAACAAAAAACTCGTGCGGAACAAACATATTTTGCGTTCCGCCTATATGCTCACCGTTAAGATATATTTCGCAATAAGTATCAAGCCCCTCAAAAACAAGAGCGGCATGTTCCGATTCCTCCGCGTCAAATACGCAAGTATAAGTAAAATCCTCGTCCTCTATCCACTGATATTTATCGTTATTATCACGCCAATAAATATCTTCTATTTGTCCGCAATTTATAAGGTCGGTATGCACGCACCCGGGAACTGTTGCGGCAACTGTACCCGTCTTGCCGTTGTACATACTCCAGTTCTTATCAAGATAAATATTCTTCACAACCACACCTCCAAGATATACTATTAGCAGTATAACACAAAAAGAAAACTGTGTCAAGCAAAAACCCAAACATCTACGAAAAGTAGAAGCCCCGAGCCTTTCGGCTCGGGGCTTGGTGGAGACAGCAGAACTCGAATCTGCGACCCCTTGCATGTCAAGCAAGTACTCTAACCAACTGAGCTATGCCTCCGTAACGCTGTATATTATACCATACATTGTCTTAAAAATCAAGACCTTTAAGAAATTATTTTTAACAAATTAATTTGTATTCTGATTACTTATTGAAATTTTTCGATTTTTATGGTATTATTAATGCAGTATCTTAGGAGGTGTTTATATGATTTATCTTGTTGAGGACGACAGCGATATACGCAAATTGGTAGAATACGCTCTTGCAAGCAGCGGATTTGACATTAAAAGCTTCCCCGCACCGTCTTTTTTTTACAATGCTCTTGAAAATGAGACGCCGTCTCTGCTTCTTCTTGACATAATGCTTCCCGAGGAAGACGGTCTTTCAATTTTGAAAAAGCTGCGCAATCAGAAAAAATACGAGAAATTACCAATTATAATGCTCACAGCAAAGTCTGCTGAATATGACAAAGTAATAGGGCTTGATTCAGGCGCTGACGACTATATAGCAAAGCCTTTCGGAATGATGGAGCTTATTGCGCGCATAAAAGCCGTGTTGCGTCGCACTGAAACGTCACTTCAGCTATGCACAGAATATTTTTGGGGAGATCTTACTCTTTCGCCGCAAAAGCACACCGTAAAAGTTGCGGGAGAAAAAATTGATCTTTCATTCAAGGAGTTTGAACTTTTAAAGCTGCTTTTTGAGAATAAAGGTAACGTTATGACACGTGATGAGCTTTTAAACACAATCTGGGGCTATTCCTTTGATGGTGAAAGCCGAACGGTTGACGTTCACATCAGACACCTTCGCCAAAAGCTGGGTAGCGCCAGCGCTTGTATAGAAACAATCAAGGGCGTTGGTTACAAAATAGGAGAACCTTCAGATGAATAAACGAATATTCAAGGCATTGGCTTTCACTTCTATTATTGCCCTGATTTCTTGCATATTTTTTGTGATTACGGTTTTATTTCACCACTTCAACGCACAGTTGATAAACGAATTGAAAAGTTCTATTCTATATATCGCTGAGGGAATTGAAGAAAACGGCGTTGAATATCTGGAAAACATAACCTCGAAGGATAAGCGTATTACTTACATATCTTCAGACGGAACAGTCCTTTTTGACAACACTGTAAACGACGTTGCCACAATGGAGAATCATATAAACCGCGAGGAAATATCAGAAGCGATGAAATACGGAAGCGGAGAAAGCTCACGCGCTTCCGAAACGCTTATGACAAAAACCGTCAATTATGCAATCAAGCTGTCTGACGGATCGTTTTTAAGACTTTCCGACTCACAGAATTCTGCCGATATTATTCTTGCGGGTGCGATACAGCCGATATTGATTATTGGTGCTGTTATAGTTATAATTTCGGCTGTCGTAAGCTCACAAATTTCAAAATCAATAACAGAACCGCTTAACAGAATCGACGTTTCCAAGCCTTCGGAATCCGAAGTTTACGAGGAATTGCGTCCGCTTATAAAAAAACTTGACGAGCAGAATTCCACCATAAAACGGCAAATAACCGACTTGAAGCGAAAGCAAACCGAGTTTGACACCATCACAAAAAATATGAGCGAAGGATTTATTATTATTGATTCCTTCAAGAATATTCTCTCCTTTAATCCTGCCGCATTACGCTTGTTGGGCGGAGACTCGATCAAGGAATACCTGCACGTTTCACAGATAACAGAAAATGAAACGGTAAAAAAGGCTATTACCGAGGCCCTTAACGGAACTCACTATGAAGACAAGTTTTTCCTTGGTAAAACCTGTTGTCAGATTATTGCAAGTCCTGTAAACAACGACTCCAACACGGTAGGCGCGGTAATTCTTATTCTTGATATAAGCGAGAAAAATCAACGTGAAACAATGCGTCAGGAATTCACCGCAAACGTTTCGCACGAGCTTAAAACTCCACTTACTTCAATTTCGGGATTTGCTGAACTTATGATGAACGGAATTGTAAAGCCAAGTGACATTCCGGATTTTTCCGCAACAATATACAAAGAATCACGCCGTCTTATTACACTTGTAAACGACATAATCAAAATTTCAGAGCTTGATTCGCGCAAGTCTTATGAAAAAGACGAGTTGAATTTGTACAGCGTATGTGAGGAAGTAGTAACCGTTTTGAGCAACTCTGCCGAGCAAAAAAAGGTGACTATCAACCTTTTGGGAGAAAGTGTTACAATAATAGGTGTAAAGCAGATTGTATTTGAGATGATTTACAACATTTGTGACAATGCTATTAAGTATAACAAGGAAAACGGAAATGTTGATATTTCCCTCGTAAGCTCGGAAAGCAAAGCAACGGTTAGTGTCAGGGACACCGGAATCGGTATTCCCTACGACCACCAGAACCGGGTGTTCGAACGTTTTTACAGAGTGGATAAAAGCCACTCCAAGCAAACGGGCGGCACGGGCTTAGGGCTTTCGATTGTAAAACACGGCGCGATCTTCCACGACGCCGATATTCATCTTGAAAGCACTCCGGGGGTTGGCACAACTATAAGCATTACCTTCAGAAAAAGCGAATAAAACAACGCCCTGACATTCGTCAGGGCGTTTCTTATATTACAACTTTTTTCTTAAGATCAACCTTTGCCAAATATATAAACGACAAAATCGAGCTTAAAAGCCAACCTGCGGGATATCCCATGGCTATTGGAATAATCTCGTTACATATAAAATTTGACATAATAAACATATAAACCTGTCTGAACGCAACAAATGACGTAAGCATAATTATCATCGGCGCGCGGCTGTTGCCTGCTCCGCGGAGTGCGCCCGCTATTATCTGATTAAAGCAACAGAGCACGTAGAATGGCGAGATATAACGCAAAAGCATTACACCATATTCTATAACCTCGGGTTTATCCTCAAAAAACACCACCAGAGGCTTTGCGAATATGAGAACGGGAATCATTATTACAACAGTAGAAATAACTGACACAATCATGGAAACGGTGATTCCCTTTTTGGCGCGTTCAATCTTGCCGTAACCGAGATTTTGTCCCACAAACGTAGTTGCCGCCATTGCCAAGGACTGCATAGGCAAAAACATAAACTGGTCAATTTTGGCGTATGCCGTCCAGCCCGACATACAATCCTGACCGAACTGATTTATATAAGACTGAACAAAAACGTTGGAAAACGCGGTAAGCGAAAGTTGAATAGCGGCAGGGATACCTACACGAACTATTTTACCAAGCGTTTCAGGATCGATTTTTAACCGTGCCGGTATCAGCTTGATACAGTTTGTAGTGCGCATAAGAGTTATAACCACCAACAACGCAGATATTCCCTGCGATATTACGGTAGCATAGGCTACACCTTCTACTCCCATACCGAATTTTATGACGAACAAGAGATCAAGTACAACATTTAAGAGCGCACACACCACGAGAAAAATAAAGGGTCTTGTAGAGTCACCCACCGCGCGAAGTATTCCTGAACCGATATTATATATCATAAGTCCGATAACACCGCTGAAATAAATATTGAGGTATGTTTCAGCTTCGGAAAAAACCGTCTCGGGGGTTTTCATCATTTGAAGAAGAAACGGCACAAGGATAAGTCCGAGAACGGTAAAAACCACACCAAGAATTAAGGTAACGCACATAGACGTGTGGACCGCTTGCTCAACTTTATCGTATTTTTTAGCTCCGTAATACTGAGAAATAATTACTCCCGCGCCGCTTGAAAATCCGACAAAAAGTCCTATTATCATATTTATTATCGGGCCGACAGAGCCTACCGCGGCAAATGCCGCATCGTTTTCAACGTAGTTGCCCACTACCCAAGTATCAACGGTATTATAAAACTGCTGAAAGAGATTGCCGATTAGAAGCGGAAACGCAAACACAATTATATGCTTTACTATGCTTCCATCTGTCATATCCACGTCTTTTTTTGCAAAAAAGCTTTGTTTTTTTACCTTTTCCATGTCATCACCCAATTATTTTAAGTGTTTTCAAATAGTCTTTGCGTTCTTTTGGTACTTGATAACTCTCACAAGCCTTTTGGATTGCCTTATTGTGAGTCCATTTATCAAGAGCCTTGTTTTGAATATATGGCAGAGTCTCCTCGTACCTTTTGGTAAGCGCAGTAGCAAAATACCATGCCACCGCCATTTTTACATAGTATTCCTCGCTTTTGACCGCCGCCACCTTTTCAAGAAAATCCGTTCGAAAGCATTCGTCAAGATAGTGCTTCATAAGCATACAAATACCAAATCTTACCGTGTAAACTTTATCGTTTTCAAGCCAACGCAAGGCGTCTTTATAAAGTCTATCCTTATTTTTGGCAAAGCTTTTTGGTGACATCATATCACACGTTGCCCAATTATCAACGTATGGCAAAAACTCATCGATGCGCTTAACCGCCTCGTCGTATTCCGCAAACTGCTCTAAAAGAAAAGCATGAAGATTATTTTCCTCATAAAACCTATGGGGTAACGCGCCAAGGAATACGTCAGCCGCGGCACTTCCGCAAATTTGCCTTGCGTATTTTCTAAGCACGGGAGTTCGCACTCCAATAATACAGTCTTCAGCCACGGTAGGAATCAGCTTGCTGTGAAAAGCTTTATATTCCGTGTCTCCGAGTGAAAGGAGATCGCGTCTAATTTCGGTTAAATAATTCACCAAGACACCTCTTATCATAGATTACAATGTAAATTATACCACAAGTAACATTCACATTCAATCACTTAATAAAAAATCCGACAATTGTTAACAAATTGTCGGATTTTGTACTATTTCTTTCTTATTGCAAAGGCGCACCAGCCGTTGTCAACAGCATGCTCTACAATTTCAAATCCAAATTTTTCAAAGGTTTCCATAACGTCATCAGCGCGCTCGTTGATAATACCTGACGCAAGCAATATAGCGTCGTTCTTCATATATCTTCCAACGTCGGGAAGCATACGAATTATTATATCAGCCACTATGTTAGCACAAACGAGGTCATATTGACCGCCTTCAAGCTCAACCTGCTTCAAAAGGTCTGATTGGTCACAAGTGATATTATCGCACTCATTTATTACGATATTTTCTCTGGCAACTCTTACAGCCACCTCGTCTATATCGTATGCGCGGCATTCTCTTGCGCCAAGCTTTGACGCGCAGATAGCCAATATTCCGCTTCCACATCCTACGTCAAGCACTCGTTGCCCCTGCTTAGTATATTTTTCAAGCAAGCCAATAACAAGGCGGGTGGTCTCATGCGTTCCCGTACCGAAAGCCATGCCGGGATCCATAGTAACAATTATGTTCTCGGGCTTTGCGTCATACTTTTCCCACGCGGGCACAATTACTATACGCTCACCTATTTCAAGGGGCTTATAATATGCTTTCCACGAGTTTGCCCAATCTTCTTCATTTACTCCAACAACTTCAACCGTAACGTCAAAGCCCTCTTTAGCGCAGCGTTCTTTGATAAAGCTGATAGCTTCATTATAATTCTGCTCCACCGGAAGGAAAACCGACACCGAAGCAACGGTTTTATCGGCGTTAAGTATAGACTCATCGATAAGATCCCCATAGCAGGTTTTAAGGTCAATATCGCTGAAATCCTCTATCATGAGATTATTACTTATCATACTCATAATAGCCGTAAGATCGTCAAGATAACAAAGCTTTACCGTACCCTTTACCTGGTGCCATTCTTTAACGTCAGAGGAAGCTCCGCAAACGTAATCTTTATCTATCATAATACTTCTCCGTTATTTTTTATCAAAAAACTTCTTGAAAAAACCGGTTTTTTTGCCGTAATTACTCTCTCCGCAACTTTCAGCAAAGGCGCGCATATGCTCCTTTTGCTTTTCGTTCAGACCTTTTGGAATCTCTACGTTTACTGTAAAAATAAGATCTCCTCGTCTTCCCGACGAGTTATTAACATAAGGGATTCCGTTTTGTTTCAGCACAAACCGAGTACCGGGCTGTGTTCCCTCGGGAATAGTATATTTCACCTCACCCTCAAGAGTAGGCACTTTTATTTCCGCACCCAAAGTAGCCTCGGTAATTGTAACGGGAATCTCGCAGTAAATATCTGAGCCGTCACGCTCAAAAATGCTATGGCGCTTAACGCGGACCGTTATAATAAGGTCACCTGTAGGACCGCCGTTTTTGCCGTCACAGCCCTCACCGCGGAGCGCGAGTCTTTCGCCGTCGTCAATTCCCGCAGGAATTGACACACCAAGCTTCTTGGCAACCTTGCTGTATCCTGAACCACGGCAGGCACTGCAAGGATTTTTTATAATCTTACCTGTACCGCGGCAGGACTCACAGGTAACCGTTGACTGAAACTGCATTCCCGCCATACGCTGTACCACTCTTCTCTGTCCAGTACCACCGCAGTGCAGACATGTTTCGGGATGGCTTCCCTTTTCAGCACCGCTGCCGCCACAAGCGGCACAACGCTGAATTCTATTGTAGGTTATATCTTTCTTAACACCAAAAGCGGCTTCTTCAAAACTTATAGTTACGGTAGCACCGATATCCTCACCGCGCTGAGGACCGTTTCTTCTTGCGCCGCCACCGCCGAATCCACCGCCGAAAATATCACTGAAAATATCACCAAATCCACCGAATCCGCCAAAATCGAATCCGCCGAATCCGCCGCCCGCACCGGGGCCGCCTTGCTCAAAAGCGGCATGACCGTACGTATCATACTGCTGTTTTTTATCAGCATCGGAAAGTATAGCGTAAGCCTCGTTAACTTCTTTAAGCTTTTTTTCAGCTTCGGCATCACCGGGATTCAAGTCGGGATGATACTTTTTGGCAAGCGATCTATAGGCTTTCTTTATTGTGGCTTCATCAGCGCTTTTATCTACTCCGAGCACCTCGTAATAGTCTCTTTTATCTGCCATATAAGACTTGTCCTTTCTTGTCTTGTGTAACTTGTAGTTGACATGACTCTGCGGGAAAGGCGAAATTCGCCTTTCCCGCGTTATTTAAATCAAATTACTGGTTGCTCTTGTCCTCATAATCAGCGTCGTAGTAGGTAGAATCACCATTCTGCTGACCGCCGCCCATATCGCCGTTTCCGCCATTAGGAGCACCCTGAGCGCCGCTCTGCTGATAGAGCTTCTCGGAAAGCGCGTAAAATGCCTTTTCAAGAGCCTCGGTGTCAGCCTTGATAGCTTCTGTATCGCCTCCGCCAACGGTAGCGCGAAGCTTATCGATAGCTGCCTTAACGTCAGCCTTTTCTTCCTCGGAAATCTTATCGCCAATCTCGCCAAGTGTCTTTTCGCACTGGAAGATAAGAGTTTCGGCATGGTTCTTGGTATCAACAGCGTCCTTAAGCTTCTTATCCTCTTCCGCAAATTTCTCGGCATCCTTGATAGCCTTATCGATTTCTTCCTGAGACATATTTGTGGAGGAAGTAATGGTAATATGAGTTTCTTTTCCCGTACCCTTATCCTGAGCGGTTACGTTTACGATACCGTTTGCGTCGATATCAAAGGTTACCTCAATCTGAGGTACTCCACGGGGAGCGGCGGGGATTCCGTCAAGGTTGAATCTACCAAGTGTGGTGTTGTTTGCAGCCATCTCACGCTCACCCTGAAGAACGTGAATTTCAACTGACGTCTGGCTATCAGCCGCAGTCGAGAACACCTGGCTCTTCTTTACGGGAATGGTGGTATTTCTGTCGATTATTCTTGTAAATACTCCGCCAAGAGTCTCGATACCGAGAGAAAGAGGAGTAACGTCAAGCAGAAGAAGATCCTTTACGTCACCGCCAAGGACACCGCCCTGAATAGCCGCACCGATAGCAACGCACTCATCGGGGTTGATTCCCTTGAAGGGCTCTTTGCCGATAAATTTCTTAACCGCTTCCTGAACCGCGGGAATTCTTGTAGAACCGCCTACAAGAAGAACCTTGTCTATCTGAGAAGCGCTGAGATGCGCGTCAGAGAGAACCTGCTTAGTGGGAGTCATAGTAGCATCTACGAGATCCGCGGTAATTCTGTCAAACTCAGCTCTTGTAAGGGTAGCGTCAAAGTGAAGAGGGCCGTTAGCGGTTGCTGTAATGAAAGGAAGGTTGATGTTAGTGCTTGCCACACCGGAAAGCTCTATCTTTGCCTTCTCTGCAGCCTCTTTAAGTCTCTGAAGAACCATCTTGTCGTTTCTGAGGTCAATACCGTTTTCGCGCTTGAACTGCTCTGCCATCCAGTCGATAATTCTCTGGTCGAAGTCGTCACCGCCAAGACGGTTATTACCTGCGGTTGCAAGAACCTGGAAAACGCCGTCGGAAATCTCAAGAAGAGATACGTCAAAAGTACCGCCTCCAAGGTCGAACACCATGATTTTCTGGTCTGCTTCTTTATCCATACCGTAAGCAAGAGCCGCCGCAGTAGGCTCGTTGATAATTCTCTTTACCTCAAGTCCCGCAATTTTACCTGCGTCCTTAGTTGCCTGTCTCTGTGCGTCAGAGAAATAAGCGGGAACGGTAATAACAGCCTCTGTTACGGAAGTTCCGAGATATGCCTCTGCGTCAGCCTTAAGCTTCTGAAGAATCATTGCGGAAATCTCCTGAGGAGTATAATCCTTTCCATCAATGGTAACCTTGTAATTAAGTCCCATTTCTCTCTTGATACTGCTGATAGTTCTGTCAGGGTTGGTAATTGCCTGACGCTTAGCTATCTGACCGATCATTCTCTCACCGGTCTTTGTAAAAGCTACTACCGAGGCGGTTGTGCGCGCGCCTTCGGGGTTGGGGATTACGATAGGCTCACCGCCCTCGTACACCGCAACACAAGAGTTAGTTGTACCCAAGTCTATTCCTATAATTTTTCCCATAATATAATTCCTCCTGAAAATTATTATTTATTAATTTAGCCTTAGTTGGCTACCTTGACCATAGCATAGCGAATCACTTTATCGCCTTTGATGTATCCCTTCATAAGAACCTCAACTATCTCGCCTTCACCGTAGTTTTCGTCCTCTACGTGGAATACAGCGTTATGGTAGTTGGGGTCAAAGGTCTTGCCCACTGCCTCAATTTCTTTTATGCCCATTTTTTCGAGCGTTTCACGGAAGCTCTTAAGCGTAAGCTCAAGTCCTTTTGCCAAGCCCTCCGCATCCGAGCAGCCCTCGGCTCTTTCAAGATTATCAAGCACCGGAAGAATTGCCGTAAGAGCATCGGTGTAGGCATCACCGTATACCCCCTCACGCTCTTTTGCAGAGCGTTTTCTGAAATTATCATATTCAGCGAGCATTCTCAGATACTTTTCGTTAAGCTCATCAGCTCGTTTATTTGCTTCCGTAAGCTTTTCCTCAAGCTCCCTAATTTTTTTCTTGTCCCCCTTTTCGGGCTTTTCGCTCTTGGCTTTTTCGCCCTTTTCAGCATTGACGGTTTCTTCAATTATTTCTTCATTATTCTTGGTTTCCATTTCCGCTTTCTCCTTCCGTTAATAGCTTTTCATCGTTTCCGATTATGGCGGAAATATTTCCGCTTAATTCCTCTATTGTCGCCAAAACCTTAGCGTAGTCCATTCGGAGCGGTCCTATTACACCGATTGCGCCAATAGTTCGTCCGTCCTTTTTGATCGGTTTATAGATAACAGAAGAATTATTCATTACGTTAACCGAGCTTTCAGAGCCTATAATAACGCTTACATCGTCCGAAGCCCCGTGAGATACAAGATCAAGTATTTCCTCTTTTCTTTCAATTGCGTGAAGTAACTGACCGAATTTTTGCGAGTCGGAAAACTCCGGGTACTGCAAAAGCCTATTCAGACCGCTGATACGCAAGTCACCGTTTTCGCACTCATTCATTGTATCATATATAACCTTGATTATAGGTCCGAGCAAACGCGCGTCACCGCCAAGCTCATCTTCAACATTCATAAGGATAGGCAGATTGATTTCTCCGCTACCAAGTCCCACAAGATGCTTGTTTAGCGCGTTGTTTACTTTAGTGATAAAGCCCTCATCAAATCTTTCGGTCATACGGATTTTTTTGGTTTTTACCACACCTCCGCCGAGTATCATAACCAATAACAGATTATAGTCATCGATTGAGATAGCCTCAAACTTGGATATACTTTGGGTGGCATATCTGGGTTTTACGGCAAAACCGGTGTAGTTTGTAATTGCCGATGCGAGTCTGGTTGCGTTTTCAAGAATTTGATCCAGCTCTGTCATCTTTGACTTAAGTATATTATTTATCTCGGCAATTTCATTCGCGGTCATGGCATAGTGCTGAACCAAAGAATCGACGTAAAATCTGTATCCCAGCTCGCTTGGCACTCTGCCTGCCGAAGTGTGAGGTTTTTCAAGATATCCCATTTCCTCAAGCTCAGACATCTCATTTCTTATGGTGGCAGACGAGCAGGTCAACTGCCGATTTTCAACAATATACTTTGAGCCGACCGGTTCGCCTTCGGCTATATGCGCCTCAACTATTGCCTTTAGTATCTGCTTTTTTCTTTCACTCAATTCAATACCCGACACAACCGCACCTCCGTTCCAAATAAAATAAAGACCTGAAACTGCAAATCCCGTTTTTAGCACTCTTTTTATCCAAGTGCTAACCACGATAATAATTTACCACTTTTCAGGTCTTTTGTCAAGTCTTTAGACAATTATTTTTGTTAATATTTTGTGAATTACCCTTGATTTAGCAATCCAAACGAAAGATGTGCTAAATTAAAGTACACACTTCAAAAACTGTTGCAAGCGAGGACTTTGGGGATGATTAAAGATATCATCGGGGGTTCCCTCTTCCTCAATTATTCCGTCCGCCATAAAGATGATCTTATCCGCAACCTCTCTCGCAAAGCCCATTTCATGAGTTACGACTACCATTGTCATTCCCTCGTTGGCAAGATCTTTCATAAGATCAAGAACCTCTCCGACCATTTCGGGGTCAAGAGCCGAGGTAGGTTCGTCAAAGAGCATAACGTCGGGATCCATGGCAAGAGCGCGTACAATAGCAATTCTCTGCTTCTGTCCACCAGAAAGCTGGCTGGGATAAGCATCGGCTTTTTCCAGAAGTCCAACACGCTCCAAAAGTTCTTCCGCTCTCTTAGACGCTTCCTCAGGTGTTTTGAGCTTAAGCTTTACAGGAGCAAAGGTTATATTTTCTTTTACCGTCATGTGCGGAAAAAGATTAAAGTGCTGAAACACCATTCCCATCTTCTGACGAGCAAGGTCTATATGAATAGAATTACTGTCATAAATTTCTTTCATAAGCGCTTTGTAAGCTTTACCTTCATTTTTCTCGTTAAGAAGATCTCCTGCTTTTATCTCCGCAATGATCTTGCTTTTAAGCTCATCGTCAGAAAGCGCGGGATTTTCCTTACGGTAATTGTCAAACATTTTGCCATAAGTCAAGGAAGCTTCTATAACGTCAAAATGAAGATATGGATCAACCGGAGTTATAAGCTTATCGTTTACCCAAACTTCTCCATAAGTAGGCTTTTCAAGAAGATTCATACATCTAAGAAAGGTAGATTTACCACCTCCGGAAGGACCGATAACAACGATATTCTCGCCCTTTTTAATTTCATAGTCGATACCTTGAAGTATCATTTTCTTTCCGTCAAATGTCTTATACAGATTTTTAACTTTTATAATAGTTCTGTTATCTGTCACTCTTAGCCAACCTCCTTTCGAGAAGTTTAAACAGGTAATTCAAGCCGTATACAACCGCAAGGTAAACAAGCGCGATGGAAAGATATGGAAAATAAACGTCCATCGTACGGGAAATAACACGCTCTGCCGCCTTTGTGAGATCAATTACTCCCAAGAAACCGATAACCGAAGTCTCTTTAAGGAGCGATATAAACTCATTACCGATTGAGGGGAGAACGTTTTTTATTGCCTGAGGCAACACTATACTCTTCATTGTGGTTACCGATGAAAGACCAAGCGAGCGTCCCGCCTCGGTCTGACCTATATCAACCGCGTTAATACCACCACGCATAATTTCCGCAACATATGCGCCTGAGTTAAGACCGAAACCTATCATACCGATAAGCACTGCCTGTGTAGACCATGCAAAAACTATGTTATACGTAATCAACAACTGAACAACTACAGGTGTACCTCGAATGACGGTAGTATATATCTCGCATATCATACTCAGAATGCGGAGCTTACCCGTCTGTTTATTAAACACACGGATTATAGCTACGATAGCACCGATAACTACACCTATGATAGTAGCGACAAAAGCTATCTGAATGGTGTTCCAAAAACCGTTTAAGAACATTTTATAACGATCTTCGGCAATAAAGGTTTTTACAAAACCATTTATTATTTTATCAAACATATGTATTCCTTTCAAACCATTAGCGGGAGACCAAAAGAAGTCTCCCGCTGTTATATTTTACGGTTTAGATATTTTACGCGCCGACTTCCTGTGCCTTTGCGGAATATTCCTCAGTCCACTGATCAAGTGTGCCGTCAGCTATGAGCTTTCCAAGAACCTTATTGATAACATCAAGAAGTTCCTTGTTGCCCTTCTGTACAGCAATACCGTACTCCTCAACCTCAGCAGCGGGAGTGCCATCAGCCTTAACGAGAGCGAATGTCTTAAGTGTGCTATCGTTAGCAACGATAAGCTGAGCTGTAAGCTTGTCGGTAACAACCGCATCCTGCTTATTCATAGAAGCAGCTGCAACCGCAGGAGATGTGTAAGGAATAAGCTCTGCTGCGCCAAGAGTTCCGTTGGCAATAAGGTCAGCTACAAGCATATCGGAGGTTGTTCCGTTCTGGATACCGATCTTCTTACCAACAAGATCCTCAAGGGTCTTAATGGTATCGTTGTCAACGGGAACGATTACATACTGCTCTGTGGAGGAGTAAGGAATCGAGAAATCAACCTGCTCTGCACGGTCGGGGCGAATTGTAATACCCGCTGCACCTACGTCTGCCTTACCGTTCTGAACGGAAGTGCAAATTGTGTCAAAGGCAACGTCAGTAACTACAAGCTCTTTGCCAAGCTCAGCTGCTACAGCTTCCATAATAGCGATATCTACACCAACGATTTTGTTATTGTAGATAAATTCATAGGGAGCGAAACCTGCTTCGGTGTAAACGATAAGCTGATCTGCCTTCTTTCCGCCGCAAGCTACAAGTGTGATTGCAGAAGCGAGCATCAAAACTACCAAAACTAAAGACAAAATTTTTTTCATGATATTATTTCCTTTCTGTGTTGAAAAATTTAAGAATTTTGGGTTCTTGTCTTTGATGTGCGTATTATATCACATAAATATGCACTTGTCAATAGGTTTTTTGAAAAAAGTTGAATAAAAATTCAGGTTTTTTCTTAAAAAGGCATTGATTTTGAATATTTATTCATTTATTCATAATTTTAGCCAAATACTGCCCCGTATAAGAAGCGCTTACCTTAGAAATTTCTTCCGGAGTTCCCGTTGCGACAACAGTTCCTCCCTTATCTCCCCCTTCCGGTCCGAGGTCGATAATATAGTCTGCTGTTTTTATAACGTCTAGATTATGCTCGATAACAAGAACGGTATTCCCTGCCTCAACAAGCTGATTAAGCACGCTGATAAGATGCGCTACGTCGGCTGTATGAAGTCCTGTTGTCGGCTCATCGGGAATATATATCGTTTTTCCCGTGCTTCGTTTGGCAAGCTCTGTTGCAAGCTTAACGCGCTGTGCCTCGCCGCCCGAAAGCGTTGTGGACGACTGCCCTATTTTGATATAACCAAGTCCGACATCATACAGAGTTTTAAGCTTTCGCTGAAGCTTGGGAAGCCCGTCAAAGAAATTCACACCTTCCTCGACAGTCATTTCAAGCACGTCGTAAATATTCTTGCCTTTATATTTAACTTCAAGGGTATCGGCGTTATATCGCTTACCCTTACAAACGTCACACTTTACGTATACGTCAGGAAGAAAGTGCATCTCTATACATTTTACGCCGTCTCCCTCGCAGGCTTCACAACGTCCGCCTTTTATATTAAAGGAAAATCTTCCCGATTTATATCCCTTGGCTTTTGCATCGGGTGTCTGGGCAAACAGCTCACGAATATCTGTAAAAAGTCCGGTATAGGTTGCGGGATTTGAACGCGGAGTTCTTCCAATGGGGCTTTGGTCAATATCTATAACCTTGTCCAAGTGTTCAAGTCCCTCTATGCGGTCGTGTTTTCCCGCAATAGTATACGCGCCGTTAAGTCTGTTGGCAAGATACGGATATATTATTCCGTTTACAAGAGATGATTTTCCCGACCCTGAAACTCCGGTTACGCAGACGAAGCAGCCAAGAGGTATTTCCACGTCAATTTTGTTAAGGTTGTTCTGCTCCGCGCCGAATACTTTAAGGAACTTTCCGTTACCCACTCTACGTGTTTTGGGAATCTCAATCTTTTTTCTGCCCGACAGATACGCGCCTGTAAGTGATTTTTCCGACCTCTTTATTTCATCGGGAGTACCGAAAGCCACAACCTCTCCGCCGTGGATTCCCGCGCCCGGACCGATATCAACAATATAGTCAGCAGATTCCATCGTCTCCTCATCGTGTTCGACAACTATAACCGTATTTCCTACGTCACGGAGATTTTCAAGCGTTTTTATAAGCTTGGAGTTATCGCGTTGATGAAGCCCAATGCTCGGCTCGTCAAGCACATAAAGCACGCCCACAAGCGCTGATCCTATCTGAGTAGCAAGCCTTATACGTTGAAGCTCGCCACCCGAAAGCGTTCCCGATTTTCTCGCAAGAGTAAGATACTCCAAGCCTACGTTTACAAGAAAACCAAGCCTTGCTTTTATTTCCTTGAAAATATCCTTTGCTATCATTTTTTCGGTTTCGCTTAGCTTAAGCGCATTTACGAAAGCAAGCGCTTTTTCCACTGACATACAGCAAAACTCATGAATATTGATGCCGCCGACGGTAACCGATGCGGAATTTGCCGAAAGTCGGCTTCCCTTACACTTGGGACAAACGGTTTGGTCAAAGAACTGCTCATAATAATCGGCGTTCATTCCCTGCGCCATTCTCTGTTCCATAATCTTAATAACGCCGTCAAATTTTACCTTTTGGTGGAATTCCTCACCGCCAAAATATCTGACAATGTCATAAAGCTCGTTACCCGTTCCGTAGAGAAGCGCATTTAGCGAGTTCTCCGAAAAATCCTTTATGGGCATATCAAGGGTAAATCCACATTTTTCTCCAACCGCGCGAAAAAGCGGACCGTTCCAGCTTTCCTCTTCCAGCGTTTTAAATCCGTTAACCGCGATAGCTCCGTCCTCAAGAGAAATGTTTTTATTGGGAATAATTTTATCTACCGATATTTTATTAAGCTCACCTATACCGAGACAGTAATCGCACGCCCCTGCGGGATTGTTAAAGGAAAACATTCTCGGTTCAAGCTCGCCAAAGGAAACACCGTGCTCCTCGCAGGCATAGGTTTGCGAGAATTCAAGCTCATATTCATCGGCACTGCGCGGCATTACCACAACGGTAAGATGTCCGTCAGCAAGCTTTAAAGCATTTTCGATTGAATCGGCAAGGCGTGGGCGTATATCCGCCCTCATAATCAATCGGTCTACTATAATTTCTATATTATGCTTTAAGTTTTTATCGAGGGTTATTTTCTCCGATAGGTCGTAAACGCTTCCGTTTACACGAACTCTAGAATAGCCACTCTTCTTTGCGTCGGCAAAAACCTTTTCGTGCATTCCCTTTTTAGCCTTTACCACGGGTGACATAACCATAAAACGCTCTCCCTCGGGAAGCTCAAGGATACGCTCTATTATCTGGTCTGTGGTCTGCTGACGGATTTCCTTATGACATACGGGACAGTGCGGAACACCTATTCTGGCGTAAAGCAATCGCAAATAGTCATATATTTCCGTGACCGTTCCTACCGTTGAACGCGGGTTTTTAGAGGTTGTTTTTTGGTCTATGGAAATTGCGGGAGAAAGCCCTTCGATGAGATCCACGTCAGGCTTGTCCATTTGCCCCAAGAACTGCCTTGCGTAAGAGGACAGCGACTCAACAAAGCGTCTGTGTCCCTCAGCGTACAGCGTATCAAAGGCAAGTGAGGATTTTCCCGATCCCGAAAGTCCAGAAAGGACAACAAGCTTATCTCTTGGAATAGTTACGTCTATATTTTTCAGGTTATTTACTCTCGCGCCCTTTATTACTATATTTTCAGTCATTATTTTTTATCCTTCTTATTCTGTGTTTCAAGCTCTTTGATTTTATCACGGTAGTACATAGCCTGCTCAAAATCAAGACGCTTGGCAGAGTCTTTCATCTTTACGGTATACTCTGTTATGAGCTTTTCGCGCTCCTTGGCGGTCAACTTACCCGCTTTGGCTTTGGCTTTAATATGCTTATTATCGGCAAGCTCGCCTTGAACACCTATTTCTATAACGTCTCTTACCCCCTTAATAACCGTTTGCGGAGTAATTCCGTGTTCAACGTTATATTTATGCTGTATCTCTCGGCGGCGGTTTGTCTCTGCTATGGCTTTTCGCATGGACTCGGTTACGGTATCGGCGTACATAATTACCTTGCCGTTAGCGTTTCGCGCCGCGCGTCCTATTGTCTGTATAAGCCCACGCTCGGCACGCAAAAAGCCTTCTTTATCGGCATCAAGAATTGCCACCAGTGACACCTCGGGAATATCGATTCCCTCTCGCAGAAGATTAATACCTATAAGAACGTCAAACTCGCCAAGACGCAAATCGCGTATAATTTCCATACGCTCAATAGTCTGCACGTTATAGTGAATATACTTTACTTTAACTCCGTTTTGTTCAAAGTATTCGCTAAGGTCTTCAGCCATTTTTCTTGTAAGCGTAGTAACAAGCACGCGCTCATTTTTTTCGGCTCTGAGACGGATTTCGCCAAGCAGATCGTCAACCTGCCCCGCTACGGGTCTGACCTCGATTTCGGGGTCAAGCAAGCCTGTAGGTCTGATTATCTGCTCAACCGTTTGATCGGCGTTTTCGGTTTCGTAGTCACCCGGTGTTGCGCTTACGCAAACTACCTGATTCAACTTGCCGAGGAATTCCTCAAAGAACAAGGGGCGGTTATCGTACGCTGAAGGCAGTCTGAAGCCGTATTCCACAAGATTGGTTTTTCTGGCTCTGTCACCGCGGCTCATGCCCCTTACTTGTGGGAGAGTCATATGCGACTCGTCAGCAAACAAAACAAAATCCTTGGGAAAGAAGTCCAACAAAGTATACGGAGTTGAGCCGGCGGGGCGTCCGGAAAGAACGCGGGAATAGTTTTCTATCCCCGAGCAAAAGCCCACCTCACGAAGCATTTCGACGTCGTATTTCACGCGTTCCTCAATTCTTTGCGCTTCTATAAGCTTACCTTCCGACTTATAATACTCTACACGCTCGCGCATTTCTTCCTCAATTTCGCGCAAGGCTTTTTCGCGTCTCTCGTCTGTTACCACATAGTGCGAAGCAGGATATATGGCAGCGTAAGAAAGTATTCTTACAAGCTCCCCCGTAACGACGTTTACCTCGCACACTCTATCTATCTCGTCTCCGAAAAACTCAACGCGTATAGCCTTATCCGAATAGGACGCCGGAAAGACGTCTACCGTATCACCGTTTACTCTGAATTTATCACGGATAAAATTTATATCGTTTCTGTCATAGTTAATCGCTATAAGATGTCTGATAAACACCTCTCTGCTCATAAGCATTCCCGGTCTTACCGCCAAAACCAGCTTTGCGTATTCGGATGGGTCACCAAGAGTATATATGCAAGAAACGCTGGCTACGATAATTACGTCTCTGCGTTCAAGCAACGCCGAGGTTGCGCTATGGCGCAGCATATCTATCTCGTCGTTTATCTGCGCGTCTTTTTCTATATACATATCGCGCCCCGGCACGTACGCTTCGGGTTGATAATAATCGTAATAAGATACGAAATACTCCACCGCGTTTTCGGGAAAGAACTCCCTGAACTCGGAACAAAGCTGTGCGGCAAGTGTTTTGTTGTGCGCCAATACAAGCGTAGGGCGGTTTACGTTGGCGATAACGTTTGCCATTGTAAAGGTTTTGCCCGATCCGGTTACACCGAGAAGAGTTTGCAGTCTGTCACCGCGCAATATTCCGTTGGTAAGAGCTTCTATCGCTTCGGGCTGATCTCCCGTAGGCTTATAATCGCTGTGAAGCTTGAATTTTCCTTCAGTCATGATTCTCCTTTTTCTTTTTACCTATGTTGGCAAGCGGATTTTTACTCATCGCCTCTTCCATGCTTTCGTTGCTTACGTGCGTATATATCTGCGTGGTGTTCAACTGCTCGTGGCCGAGAATATCTTTAAGCACACGCACATCAACGTGTCCCGATTGATACATAAGAGTTGCGGCGGTATGACGCAGCTTATGCACAGAATAACGCTTTGATTCAAGTCCTGCCATATCAAGATATTTATATACCATCCATTGAACCGTCTTTACACTGATTCTCTGCTCTCTGGATGACAAGAACAGCGCGTTGCTCTTAGCTTTCACGGCCATTCTCACGGAAAGATACTTTTCAATAGCATCCTTACACGCTTCGTTCAGATATATAATTCTTTCCTTGTTACCTTTGCCGACCACGCGCATGGATCTGAGACCTCTGTCAAGGTCGTTAAGGCTTATTCCCACTAATTCCGATACTCGCATTCCGCAGTTAAGAAACAAAGTTATAATAGCAAAATCGCGAGCGGTGGTCTTTGAGTCCTTATCGTTTTTCACCGCGTCAAGCAACTCAAGTGACTCTTCAAGCGTAAGATACTTTGGAAGGCTCTTTTTCTGTTTCGGAGACTCAATGTTGGCTGCGGGATTATCTTCAAAATAGCGACGTTTTGCCACAAGATACTTATAAAAGCCTTTTATAGATGACAGCTTTCTCGCCTTGGCGGAGTTGGAATTTCCCCTTGCCTCGGTAACGAAGAAAAGATACTGATATATATCCTCGGTATTAACAGCCTTTACGGTTTCAAGATCCATAAGACGGATACTGACGCCTTCAAGCGTCTCCGCATCAGTTTTCATTCCGTTTTTATACGCCAGATAATACTTGAAAAAGTTCTTTAAGTCTCGCGCATACTCATCAACTGTTTTCACAGAACAGCCTTGAATTGCCAATTTATACGATATATATTCTCTTATTATTTCGGGAAAATCCGCATAATCCTGTGTAACGTTCATTTTTGTCACCTCAGCTTTCCACATATTATTATACTATAACTATTTATATTTTAGTGGATAAAATGTAAACTTTTATATTTTTTATTGAAATTTCGTAATTACAGAGTTATAATAAGAAAAATCGACAGTTGCTATTTCAACGTTTTACGAGGTATATTACATGATTAATTTCTTGAAAAAACGCTCATACGACATCGTGGTTATGTACATTACACAAATTGCCATTTCTATTTTTGGCTTGGCGTTGGCGTTTGCTATTCCGACGGGACAGTCCGCGCTTAGTATTGCGGCAAGTGTGATAGCCGTTCTGTTTTACCTTTTTCTTATCTACACCAAAACCTGGGAGCTTGGCTACAAAGACAGCAACGCTTTCAAGCGAGGAGACAAAAGTCTGTCACGCTTTGAAGGTCTTTATATGGGACTTACAGCAAGCGCTATCAATTTAATCCTTGCTATACTGATCACATTAGGCTGGCTTCTTGACAACGGTGCTATAGACTCAATTGCGGGAGTTGCCGTAACAATCTCGCTTCTTACAGAAGGAATGTACACCGGAATTCTTTCAGCTACAGTAAACGGTGTTGCGCTCAACTCGGTAGGATTTATGTACTTTATAATCACCGTTCCCCTTATAGTAACATCTTTTCTTGCTTATTACGCGGGAAGTCACGATTTCAAAATTTTAGGCGGTGCGAAAAAGTCAAAATGATTTTTAGGGGCAAAACAGCAGAGCTTAGCTCTGCTGTTTTTTATCAGTCACAGTTATCGCAGTTATGGTATACTTCCATAACGTCATCGTCCTCTTCAAGTCTTTCGATAAGAAGATTCATAAACTTAAGATCTTCCTCGTTATCAAGTGTTACGTAGTTTGAAGGAATTTTGCTCTTCTCCGCCGACGCCACGGTATAGCCTGCCGCAACGAGCGCGTCGTTGATAGCGTAGAGGTCCTCGGGAACAGTATAAATCTCAAAGGAATCCTCATTTGCCATAAAGTCCTCAGCGCCTGCTTCGAGCGCGGTTTCCATAAGAGTATCCTCGTCGATATCGCCGTCCTCATTAGCAATAACGATAACACCCTTATCCTCAAACATAAAGCTTACGCTTCCCGTCTGTCCCATATTTCCGTGATACTTTGAGAAATATGAACGAACGTTGCCCGCGGTTCTGTTTCTGTTATCGGTAGTAGTTTCAACGATAACCGCAACTCCGCCGGGACCGTAGCCCTCGTAAACGATCTCCTCGTAGCTTTCTCCGCCCGCGCCGAGAGCCTTTTTAATAGTTCTCTCGATGTTATCGTTGGGAACGTTGTTGGCTTTAGCCTTTTGAATAAGATCGCGAAGCTTAGCGTTGGAGTTGGGGTCTCCACCACCCTCTTTTACGGCAATAGAAATCTCCTTACCGATTTTTGTAAAGACCTTTGCCTTTTGCGCGTCGGTCTTTTCTTTTTTGTGCTTAATATTGGCCCATTTGCTATGTCCTGACATTTTTATATACCTTCCTTATATTTTTTCTTCTGTTTTGAGGCAGATAAGACCAAACGCATTTCCGAGAACGGTCTTTGCTGCCGCGGTGAGCATAAGTCTCGTATTCTTTGCTTCTTCGCTTTCGGCGTTCATAATCTTACAGTTGTGGTAGAAGCGGTTAAAGGCTGTTGCAACGTCGATAATGTATCTTGTTATAACCGAAGGCTCATAATCCTTGATAGCGTCAAGAATCTTTTCAGGGAATTTAGCCAGTGCCTTTACAAGCACGCTTTCTTCATCGCAAGTAATAACCACGGGCTTATTTTCATCATACGATCCTGCCTTTTCAAGAACAGAGCAGGCTCTCGCATAAGTGTACTGAGCATAAGGTCCTGTGTTTCCGTCAAAGCTGAGGGCGTCCTCAAGCATGAAGTTTATATCCTTCATTCTATTATTATAGAGGTAATAGAACACTATCGCGCCTACGCCGACTGACTCCGCAACCTTATCTTTGTTTTCAAGGTTCGGGCTCTTTTCGTTGATAATGTTACCTACCTTCTCTATCGCCTGAGCGAAAAGATCACGCAAAAGAATAACGTTACCTGTACGTGTGGCAAGCTTTGCTCCGTTAATACTAACTGTACCGTACGGAACGTGAACAAGCTGATTGTACCAGTCATAGCCCATAAGCTCAACAACCTTAAACCACTGTGCAAAATGGAGGCTTTGTCCCGCGCTTGTAACATATATGGCTTTATCAAACTTATACTCTCCCTTACGGTAAACCGCCGCCGCAATATCACGTGTGGGGTACAGAGTTGAGCCGTCGCGCTTCAAAATCAGGCAAGGAGGCATTCCGTATTCCTCAAGGTCAACTATTGAAGCACCATCGTCTATTTTCATAAGACCGCAATCTCTCAGTTTCTGAACCTGAGCGGGCATCTTATCGGTATAGAAGCTTTCTCCCTTATAGCTATCGAACTCGATTCCAAGCTGTTTATAAGTCTTTTGATATTCCTCAAGGCTTATTTCAACAAACCATTTCCAAAGAGCTATATTCTCCTCGTCACCGATTTCCATTTTGTGAAATTCTTCTCTTGACTGATCCGCAAGATCGGGTCTGGCGGCAATTCCGTTTGCCTCGTCTCCTGTAATGGTGTTATTGATACGGACGTAAAGCTCAACGAGCTTATCAATTCCGCCCTCTTCAATCTGCTTCTTATCTCCCCACAGCTTGTACGCCACGATAAGCTTACCAAACTGAGTTCCCCAGTCGCCGAGATAGTTTATACCAACACACTTATATCCCGCAAACTCATGAAGCTTTTTCAGAGAATGACCTATAACGGTTGTGCCGAGATGTCCTATATGAAATGGCTTTGCTACGTTGGGCGAGGAGTAGTCCAGCACTACCGTTTTACCTTCACCAAAGGTATGAGATCCGTATTTTTCTCCTGACGAAAGAATGTTTTTTACCACCTTATCACCAAGGTACTTATCGCTGATACGGAAGTTAAGATATCCGTTTACATTCTCTATTTTTTCAATACATTCATCGCACACCGAATCTGCAAGAGCCTGCGCAATCTGAACGGGAGCGCGACGGAGCATTTTACTGAACTTGAAGCAAGGCAGAGCCAAGTCACCCATATTGGCGTCGGGCGGATATTCAAGCATTGCGCTGATTTCGGAAGCGGTAATTTCAGCCGCGGAATTTATAGCAAGTATCTGTTCCGCAATCTTTTGGGAAATTATTTCCTTAATCTTTAACATACATATTTTCCTTTCACTGTCTATCAAAACAAAGTTTATTATACTACATTATTCAATATTTTTCAATACTTTTTAAGTAATTTGAGAGATTTTTGCTTCAGTAAACTTAATAAGCTCGTTTACGTTAAGCAAAAGCTGTGCCCCTCTCACACCCGCGCTGACGGTTATCTGCTCAAAGTTTTGCGCGCTCTCGTCGATGTAAGTTGGGAATTTCTTTTTCATACCAATAGGCGAGCAGCCGCCTCTGATATACCCCGTTGTCCCCAAAAGGTCCTTTACGTGGAGCATTTCAAGCTTTTTATTTCCCGTAACAACAGCCGCTTTTTTCAGGTCTATCTCTTTATCAACGGGAATACAGAACACAATCACACCTCCGCGGTCTCCTTTTGCCACAAGCGTTTTGAAAACCTGCTCAAAAGGCAGTCCTATCTGCTCGGCAATATGAGTCCCGGAAAGATCGCTTTCGTCAACCTCATATTCTTTGACTTCATATTTTATCTTAGCCGCGTCAAGTCTGCGCATAGCATTCGTTTTAGTCATCAGTAATTTCTGCCCTCCTCAATCATTTCTCTTGCGGCAGTTATCTGCGATTCCGTAACGTTTATACCGCCAAGGATTCTGGCAATTTCAGATACTCTTCCGTTTTCGTCAAGCATATCAACGCTTGACTCTGTTCTGCCGCCCACGTCGGCCTTTGAAATAAGATAGTGATTATCCGCAAGCGACGCTATCTGTGCCGAGTGAGTAACCGAAATTATTTGCATAACCTTGGAGATTTCTTTAAGCTTAATGCCTACCTTGCGAGAAGTTTTTCCCGAAATTCCCGCATCCACCTCGTCGTAAATGACAGTTCCCACTCCGTCTTTATCCGAAAGAACGCATTTAAGCGAGAGCATTATTCTTGAAAGCTCACCGCCAGACGCTATCTTTTCAAGCGGCATAAGCGGCTCGCCCGCATTAGTTGCGATAAGGAACTCAACATCATCCGCTCCGTCGGACTTAAGCTTTGTCTGAGAATTTACCGAAACCTCAAATTTAACTTTAGGCATGTCAAGAAACTCAAGATTATTCATTACGCCATCGGTAATCTTTTTAGCAGCATCGCTTCGTCTTGAATGGATTTTATCGGCAATACCGACCGCTATTTTACCAAGCCGTTTTATTTCGTTTGTAATATCCTCTCTTATTTCCTCGGAGTTGTCTATTTCTTCAAGCTGCTTTGCCGTTTTTTCGCGGAATTCAAGAATTTCTTCCACGGTATTTCCGTACTTTCTTCTAAGCTTTGCTATGGCGTCTAGCCTGCTCTCTATTTTATTGAGCTGCTCGGTTGGATTTTCCGCATCAGAAGCAAAGCCTCTAACCGTCAGCGCGATATCCTCTATTTCATATCGGTAATCAACAAGCTTTTGGGACAGCTCTTTGACCTCGGGCAACACATCGGAAATTTTATCAAGTGCCGCTGCGGAACGTTCTATAAGATACACCGCAGAGCCCTTATCACCCGACAGAAGCGCACGATAAACCAAATTGACTTTTTCTTCAATTTTTTCAATACTTCCAAGCCTTTTTCGCTCCGCTTCAAGAAGTTCTTCCTCGCCTATCTTAAGCTTCACCGCGTCAATTTCCGCAAGCTGAAAAGCGATAATATCTCTCATTCTGTTTTTTTCAGCCTGATTGGAATTAAGCTCGTCAAGGCGGGTTTTAGCCTCTACAAGCTGTCGGTATATCTCGGAATACTCACCAAGCAGTTCACCGTTTTCGGCAAAGGCATCGAGGATCTCAAGCTGATTGCTTTTGTGCATAAGCCGCTGATTGTCATTTTGTCCGTGGATGTTTATAAGCAAACGGCAAATTTCACGCTGTATAGACTGCGTAACGGTTCTTCCGTTAAGCTTAACAACGTTTTTGCCGTCTCTTGTCATAATACGCTGTATCATAAGCGAATCTTCGGGCTCAAATCCGTATTCATCAAGCAAGCGCTTTACTTCTTTCCCAAAGTCAACAAATACCGCGCTGACAAGCGCTTTCTCCTCGCCCGTTCTTATAAGCTCACGCGAGACTCTGTTGCCCGAAAGCATATTTATACTGTCTATAATTATGGATTTTCCCGCGCCTGTCTCTCCGCTAAGCACCGAAAAACCCGATTCGAAATCAATATCAAGTGATTTGATTACGGCGATATTTTCTATGTGCAAGGACTGTAACATTTCGTTCCCCTTCCGAGTTATTTTCCGCTTATCTCGCTTCTTAATCTGTGAATGCTCTCAACCGCTATTTCAACATCACGAGCCACGGTAATAATAGTATCGTCACCCGCAACACAACCGAGTATGTTATCACTGTGTATTGTATCAATACCCGCGGCTACCGCCTGTGCAAGACCGGGATGGGTTTTTACCACCACTATATTGCCAACGCTTTCAACGCTGATTATAGCCGAAGAGTAAGCGTGTCTGAATGTGCTTCCCGCGTGCGCCGTCTCGTGCTTACCGGGAAGTGAGTAATGATAAGTTCCGCCCTGCCCGAGCACCTTGGATAATTTCAGCTCTCTTATATCTCTGGATATAGTTGCCTGGGTAACGTTATATCCGTCCTCGTTAAGCTTGGATATAAGCTCATCCTGTGTTTCAATTTCATGCTCTGAAATAAGCTTCAATATAGCCTGCTGTCTTTCTCTTTTCATAAAAACGCATCCTCCCATTAACGGAATTTATATCTCATTTTTTCATAAAAGCTTCTTTCTTTGACGTGTATTATTGACGCGTAAAGTTCCGACTTGGTAATCCTTACCACGTCCTCTTTCAGCAACTCGTAATTGTTTTTTCCGTCAAGAGTGAGATAAAGGATTTTTTCACGTTTACAAATATGCTTTACCTCAAGGGCAACGTTATCGGGAAACAAAATGGGTCTTGCATTCATCATATGCGGACACACGGGAGTAACGCAGAAACAAGAAAGCCGTGGGTCTGCAATAGGTCCCCCCGCAGACATTGAATAGGCGGTAGAACCTGTTGGCGTACATACGATAAGCCCATCGGCTCTGTATGTATTTACAACTTTCCCGCCTTCACTCAGTTGAAGGTCGATTATTCTCGCGATAGAACCGTTTGATATAACCGCTTCGTTAAGCGCATACGCAGTCTGAGTAGGTTTATTTCTGCTGATTATCTCTGCCTTAAGCAAGCTTCTTCTATCAACTGTATAATTTCCCTTCATAACGTCGTCAAGATACTCAAGCTCGCTCATTTCAAGCTCCGCAAGATAGCCAAGTCTGCCAAGGTTTATGCCAAGCACCGGTGTACATCTTTCCGCGGATTTGCAAGCCGCCTCCATAATAGTGCCGTCACCGCCCAAGACTATAATCAAGTCAACAGTCTCATATATAATTTGTATATTTTCAAACGTCACGCTTTGACGTTTTCTGTACATACGTTCAATCCTGTCTCTGTAATTGGCGGGAACAAGTATATCACACCCATAAGCAGACAACTTGTCTATTACGCTCATTGCCGCTGCGGATTTCTCGCCGATATTGTAGTTTGTAAGTAATGCGATTTTCAACTGTTATTACCTCTGCAAATCAATTTTTACGGCGCTCTTTTCGCCTTTTTTAAATGCCGCTACGTATTCAATATTTCCGTCACCTCCGGTTATAACCGACTCGTATACGCCAAGACAACCAAGATCAAGGCTTTTGGCAACGTCAACAACCGTCAGCACGGCATTCTTCCTATCCTTTGGATTTTTTACAATTCCCTTTTTTCCGATTGAGCTTCTGCCAACCTCAAATTGAGGTTTGATAAGGCTCACTAACACAGCCCCGTTATCTAAAAGCTTTGAAAGAGACGGCAATATAAGCGTTTGGGAAATAAACGAAACGTCCATTACCGCTATATCTATCTTAGTCGGAAAATCATCTTTTTTCAGATTTCTCGCGTTATATTTTTCTATATTTACCACTCTCGGATCGTTTACGAGCGCATCGGAAAGCTGTCCTTCACCCGCGTCAACTGAAAAAACCTTTGCAGCCCCTCTTTGCAACAAACAGTCGGTGAAGCCACCGGTAGACGCGCCTACATCTATCCCCACCAAACCTTTTACGTCTATGGAGAATTTCTCAAGCGCGTATTCAAGCTTATACCCACCCCTGCCTACAAAGCGTTGCGCAGAAGTAATAGCTACGGTATTTTCTGCGGTCTCGTCCACGGAATCCGATGATTTGATTACGGGCTTTCCGTTTATTATAACGCCCCCCTCTTGAATCAAGGATTGCGCCGCAGAACGACTTTTAACGTATCCGTTAAGTGCCAAAAAAACGTCAACTCTCATTAAAACACCGTCAATTTAAGAACAACGGCCACCACTATACCAAGAACAGCCCCGACAAAGACCTGAAAAGGCGTGTGCCCTATCAGCTCCTTGAGATTTGCCTCCATGTCGCCCTTGCCGGAGAATATCTCGGGTATAATTTGGTTAATAATCTTAGCCTGCTTTCCCGTTTCAAGACGGACACCGCTTGCGTCACTCATAACTATTGTGGCAAGAAGAACAGACACGGCAAACTGAAAGCTTGCCAAACCGAACTGCCAACCGCTTGAGACAGCAAGCGCACATACCGTGGCGCTGTGAGAACTGGGCATTCCTCCTGTTCCACACAAGAACTTTACCAAGCTCACCTTCCCCCCATGAAAATACCCCGTGAATATTTTTATGATCTGCGCCAATATCCACGCGGAAGCAACGCTCATCAAGCAATAATTCTTGAACATTTCCATAAAATTATGCATAGTTTACCCCTTTTAGTGTTACAAATTAATATTTTCTTTTAAGCAAATACTCGGCAAGTGCCACAAGTTTTTCGGAATTCTTATATTTTGAAATTACACCGACAGCCTCTTTGGTAAGCTTTTCCGCAAGTGCCTCGGCTTCCTCTACCGAATAAAAGCTCATAAACGTCAACTTATTATTGTCTTTATCCGATCCAACGTTTTTACCTAAAACCGAGCTATCGCCCACAACGTCAAGAATGTCGTCGACTATCTGGAAGGCAAGCCCGATTTTATCCGCGTACATTTCAACGTCTCGCATTATTTCACTTTCGGGCAAAACTCCCGCAACAAGGCAACCAAGCTGCGCAGCCGCTTTTATCATTGCGCCGGTTTTGAGTCTATGGATAGTGTTAAGCATTTCAAGACTTCGTTCACAGCTTTTTTCTGCAGAAAGATCAAGAATTTGACCGCCTATCATTCCGTTATCACCCGCGGCTTTTGACAAAATTCTGACTGCGTTTATTGCAACGTCAGGAGTTACCTCATCATTAAGTGAAATGATTTCAAACGCTTTAGTCAACAACGCATCGCCCGCCAACACCGCAACAGCCTCTCCGTACACCTTATGATTAGTAAGCTTTCCCCTGCGGTAATCGTCGTTGTCCATGCACGGCAGATCATCGTGAATGAGTGAGTAAGCATGCACCATTTCTATGGCACAGGCAAACGGAGCGGCTTTATCCTCCGTTTCACCATACATCTTGCAAAGCTCAAAGGTGAGGTACGCCCGAATTCGCTTTCCGCCTGAGAGCAAGCTGTATTGCTGCGCATCAGATATGAGCTTGAGCATTTCATCGCAGTTGCCGTAATATTCCGCGAGATATCTGTTGCACTTTTGGGCACATTCTTTAAGACTAAGTTCAAAATTCATATTATCTTTCATCACGCAAAGTCTGTTTCAGTGGTCACACCGTTTGAATCTACCGTAAGAAGCTTAATCTTACGCTCGGTATCTTCAAGCTTTTTATTACATTCTCCCACCAGCTTAACGCCTTCGGTATACAATACGATAGATTCATCAAGCGTAGCTTCTCCGCTTTCCAGAAGGCGCACGATTTCTTCAAGGCGCGCCATAGATGCTTCAAATGTTTTTGTTTTAGCAGCCATTGATTTTCTCCTTTTTCACCGATTTTACAACTGCGCTGACACTTCCGTCAGCGATTCTTACGTCTATACTGTCTCCATTTTTTACTTGCTTTACGCTTTTTACCATTTTACCGTCTTCAGCGGTAACCACTCCATAGCCTCTCGAAACCACGGCAAGCGGGCTAAGCGCTTCAAGCTTTGAAGCCAAGCCACCAAGTACCGCACGGCATTTGTCGGTCTTTTTTTCTGCCAACATATCAAGCTTTTCAGAGAGATGGAGAATTTCCATTTTTCGGTCGTTAACGATATAAGCAGGGTCTGAAAACACGCCTGACTCTGAAAGATACTTCAGATTCTTTCGGAATGCGTTTATTTTTCCTATCAGTGTATTCGCCATTCTCATTTTAATCGAGTCAAGCGCGGACAAAATATCAGACATATCCGGAACGGCAATTTCAGCCGCCGCGGAAGGAGTTGGCGCACGTTTGTCGGCTACGAAATCACAGATAGTAAAATCACTTTCATGACCGACCGCCGAAATTACGGGAATATGAGAATCGGCAACAGCATACGCCAATTGCTCATCGTTAAACGCCCAAAGGTCCTCTGCAGAGCCACCGCCACGCCCGATAATTATTACGTCAACGCTATCCTCGCGGTTAAAATAACGCAAGCCTTCTATAAGCTGTGGGGCGGCGTCAGTTCCCTGAACCTGCGCGGGATAGATATATATATCGGCAGACGGAAATCTTCGTCCCAAGATATTAAGCATATCCTGTATTGCCGCGCCTGTCGGTGAGGTTACAATTCCTATTTTAGCCGGGATTCTTGGCAACGGCTTCTTTCTGCTTTCATCAAAAAGTCCCTTAGCCTCAAGCTTGCGCTTTAATTGCTCAAAAGCAAGATAAAGCGCTCCCGTGCCATCAGGCAACATTTCGTCAACGTATACCTGATACTGTCCGTCTCTGACAAATGCGCTAACTCTGCCGTGAATCAGCACTTTCATGCCGTCCTGTGGCTCAAACTTCACGTTTTGCGCATAGCTTTTAAACATCACCGCACGCACAAGCGCGTTATCGTCTTTAAGCGAAAAATAGAAATGCCCCGTTCTGTAATGGTTGGTAAAGTTGGATATTTCAGCTTTTATCCACACGTTTTTTAGGACGGGATTGGAATCCATGAGCATTTTGATATATTCGTTTATCTGCGAAACGGTAATAAATTTCGTTCCGTTGTTCATTTCCGCTCCCCTCCTTTACATAATTCATTCCGACAAAAAGTGTCTTCTGCACAAAAGCGCGATGCCCGCTGCGTTATCAGCCGAAAATGCGGGCTCGGCAAAATAGGTATTATCTTTTTTTAGCCTGTTCTTTAAAATTGAGCAACTCATAACTCCGCCGCTGTATACTATCGGATAGTCACTGTATTTTTCCGTAATGTCCGCGGTTATCTTCTCAAGAGTAGCACCTATAAAGTCAAGTACGTATGCCGCCACGAGATTTTTATTATCGGTATCCTTATAAAGCGCAAGTGCCTTATTCTCAACGCCCGAAAGATTACAGTAGCCATCGCTTACGCAAACACGGTTTTTAGGCAGCTTTCCGCTGTGCTCAAGAGCCAACTTTTCGAGAGCCGCGCCACAAGGAAAATCAAGTCCCATCGCAACGCCAACACGGTCAATAGCCTGCCCCGCGTTTATATCCTTTGTTCCTCCGATTATTTCACAGGTGAAATCACGTCCGCATGGCTTTACCAAAAGCGCCTCGGTAGTTCCGCCCGACACGTGGAACGCCAAGAAAGGCTCTTTCAGAATTGCCTCGGGAACACCGCCCGAATAAGCCGCCGCCATAACGTGACCGTTCTGGTGTGACAGCTCAACGATCGGAATATTCATAGTTTTAGCCACCGCGTAAGCCGCCGATTTACCCGCAAGAAAGCAAGGCATATACGATCCCTCACATGATCGCGGAGCGGTTGAGACACCAAGCGCTACAGGACGGTAATTGGCGAAACAGCTTTCCGCGCGTGTAAACAGCTCGGGAAGATTTTTTGTGTGAAGGAACACTGCGTCACTTTGGCGCAAACCTCTCTCGCCCGCTTTTACAGAAAGCGGCATTTTTAGGTTTGCCACTATTTTTCCGTCACCGTCGGCAACAGCCAGCGACGTGGTATAGTTACTTGTATCTATACCCAGATAACAAATATCACTCATCTGTCTTGCCCGATGCCTCGAGTATATCCTTTACCTTGTTAAGTACTCCGTTAATAAAGGATTTTGCCTTTGGATCGTCATATTTTTTAGAAAGCTCCACCGCCTCGTTTATTGAAATTACCGCGGGGATATCTTCTACGTAAAGCATCTCGTAAACCGCAATTCGGAGAATGCAAAGCGACAGCTTGGAAATTCTTGTGGTTTTCCATCCCGCAGAAGCCTTGTTAATCTGCTCATCAACAGTTGCGAGCTTGTCTGTCAGGTCAAAATACATATTCTTAACGTAGTTGCGCGTATCCTGAGAAAGCTCGCGCTCCTCAGAAGAAATAAGATATATTTCCTCGGGTGACTCATCTTTTCTGAACTCGCTCTCAAACATTATTTCAAGCAGAGCGTTTCTTCTTTCTCTTTTTTCCTGTACTGTAATTTTGCGATTTGCCATCTTTTATTGCCTTTCTTATTATATAACATTACACAAATATCCATTATACTATATTATAAGACTTTTTTGCAAAAAAGTCAACAAGAATATTCATTTTTATGAATATTTATTTAAAGAGTATAAAAGTTTTCAAAATACACTTGAAAAAATCACACAAATGTTATATAATAAATGCAGACAGACTGTTGGCAGACGTTTTTTGCCGCATTTTGTCAAATAGCATAACAAAGGAGACTAAAATATGCTTAACAAACCTCAAAGCGGTGTTACCCAAAAGTTCACCATAGCAAAGGACAATAAGGCTGAAACCAAGAAAATACTCAAAGAGATTTACAACGCTCTCAACGAGAAGGGCTACAATCCTATCAACCAGATAGTCGGTTATATTCTTTCTGAGGATCCGACCTACATAACCAACTACAAAAACGCGCGCGCGCTTATCCGTCACATTGACCGTGACGAACTGCTTAACGAGCTTGTAAAAACCTATTTGGGAGTAAAATAATTTACCAATGACGGTTATCGATTTACGAACCTTTGAGACGACCAGCTCACCCAAGCAAACTGTTCTCTGCTTAGGAAACTTTGACGGAGTACACGTCGGACATCAAAAACTGATAGTCGAAACGCTGACACGCGCAGACGCTTTGCGCGGCGAATATCCAGAAATAAAGAGCGGCGTTTGGTTTTTTAGACGCGCGCCGCTTGAAATAATTGCTGATAAGCCCTTGCCGCACATCGCGGATCTCAGGCAAAAGCTTGAGATTTTCGCGGAGCTTGGGCTTGATTTAGCGTATATATATGACTACGAGGACATCGGAGACTTTTCGCCCAGGCGCTTCGTTGACGAAATTTTGAAAAAAGAGTGCGGTTGTGTTTTCGCCGTTTGCGGCTTCAATTTTAAATTTGGCTACAAGGCTATGGGAACTGCCGGACTATTGTCAGATTTGATGAACGGAAACGCAAGTATCGTAGAGCCGATTACGCTTGACGGTGAAACGGTAAGCTCAAGCAAAATAAGACAGTGTATAGCTGACGGTCAGATTGAAAAGGTCAACACTCTCCTTGGAAGGAACTATTCCATTAAGAGTACGGTTATCCACGGGAAACAGCTTGGCAGAAAATTGGGAATTCCCACTATAAATCAGCGTATTGGCACTGACATGGCGCTTTTGAAAAAAGGCATCTACGTTTCAAGATCCAATATAGACGGACAGTGGTTTCCCTCGGTCTCAAACATAGGCTTACGCCCATCGGTTGAGGACAGCTCGGTCGTTAATTGCGAGACCTATATTATCGGGTTTAACGGCGATTTGTACGACAGAGAGATTAAAGTAGAGTTTTTGAAACGTCTGAGAGACGAAAAGAAATTTGACAGCGTTGATGCGCTTAAAGCGCAGATAAACGCAGACATTGAATACACTAAAGAATATTTCGGAATATAATGGGAGGCAGGGCTTATGAAAAATTATTTCTTCAAAAAAGCCGTGTCTCTTTTTCTTGTTTTGCTTACGCTTTTATCGACGTTTACGCTTCCCTGCCTCGCGGCTGAGAATCAGCCGTCTATGAGCAAGGTCAACGCAGTTTGCGTTGTAAACGTTAGGCACAAAAAAATCGTATTGCACAAGGACGAGCATAAAATCATATATCCCGCCTCTACCGTAAAGCTGATGACGGCAATGGTAGCGCACGAGGCGTATCTTGGCAGACTTACCGAAAGAATTACCGTTACAAAAGAAATGCTGAAAGCCACCACGGGCAAATATCTTGGGCTTAGCGAGGGTGAAAAAATCAGCGTTGAGGATTTGCTTTACGCGCTTATTCTCGGCGGCTACAACGATGCGGCGGTTATTCTCGCTTTTGCAACCGCGGGCGGAATCGAGCATTTTTGCGAGCTGATGAACCAAAAAGCTGACGAGTTTGGAGCAACAAACACCCACTACACCAATCCTACGGGGCTCCACGATGACGCTATGGTAACGACGGCATACGACACCGCCCTTATAGCGATTGAATTCTACAACAATTCGGAGCTTTTCCCCATTTCAAAGGCAATTAAGCACACCATAACCACCGCCGATATGTCGGACGAGTTCACCATCTACAACCGCAACTACCTTATAACCACAAACATGACCGAGGATTATTATTACGCCTACGCGCAAGGCATGAACGCGGGCTCTACCGACGAGGGCGGAGATTGCGTAATAACCGCGGGCTGTGACGGACGAAACGATGAGGAAAAGAAAGAATATTCTTACGTTTGCGTGGTTATGGGCGGAGACACCTCAGACCCCGACGTTAATCACGCTTACAAGGTAGCGAAAAACGTGTTGAAGTACGCCCTTGTTAATTTCTCGGTTATAAAGCTGAAGTCGCAGAAGTCTATAATCGCAACGCTTCCCGTTGAGTTTTCGGCAACAGATTTCGAGGTTGACGTGAAAATGACAAAAGACCTTACCTCGCTGATTTACTCGGGAATTGACGTAAACAAGGACATTGAATTTGTTACCGCGCTTGATTACGAGTCACTTGACGCCCCCGTTACCGAGGGGCAGACGGTTGGTAGAATAAAGGCGTTGTACAAAGGCAATCTGCTTGACGAGTGTGAACTTGTAACCGACAAATCCATAGACGCGCACGGCTTTCTCGTGTTTATGTACAACATGAAAAAGCTGACGCAAAACCCGTTTTTCATCATTCCCTTGCTGCTCGCCGTCGCCGCGTTTGTTTTCTACAAAATTAAAACAAGCGGTGGCAAAAAGCCCGAACAGCGGCGAAGAAGAAGATACTATAATTAGAAAAACAGAGCTGTCCTCGAGGACAGCTCTCTACTTTTTATATCTGTTTCCGTATTCTCTCAAGCGCGCCTTTTTCGAGGCGGGAGACCTGGGCTTGGGATATGCCGATTTCCTCGGCTATTTCTACCTGCGTTTTGTTTTTGTAAAACCGCATATTTATAATTTTTCGCTCTCTTTCGCTGAGAGTTTTCATTGCTTCACGGAGGGCTATGCTTTCAAGCCAGATCTCATCACTGCTTCCCGTGTCGCTTAGCTGATCCATAACGTAAAGCGAGTCTCCGTTTTCGCTGTAAACAGGTTCATAGAGCGAAATAGGTTCAATTATTGCTTCCATGGCTCTTACAACCGCCTCGCGGGGTTCGCCGATTCTGGCGGCTATTTCATCAGCGGTAGGTTCACGCTCCTTTTCGGCTATCAGTTCTTCCCTTGCCTGCAAGGAGCGGTACGCCATATCTCGTGTGGAACGGCTTATTCTTATTGAGTTATTATCGCGCAGGTAACGGCGAATCTCGCCTATTATCATAGGCACGGCGTAGGTTGAAAATTTAACGTCCAACTCTATATTGAAGTTATCAACCGCTTTAACAAGTCCTATACACCCCACTTGGAACAGGTCGTCAAGGTTCTCGTTTCGGTTAGTAAATCTTTGAATTATGCTGAGAACAAGACGAAGATTTCCGTATATCAGCTTTTGCCTTGCCTGCTCGTCCCCTTTTTTGCTTTTTTCAAGCAGGTCCCGTTTTTGCTCGTCGGTCAGTGTTTTTAATTTCGATGTGTTCACACCGCATATTTCGACTTTGTTATAATACATTCGGCTTCTCCTGTGTTTCTTTCCACCAAAAGTATTGACAAGACACGCCGCCGAATATTCAAAAAAGTCCCTTGACAAAAACTGTCAAAGGACTTAATTTTTATTCACTTCTCAGCGCGTCAATTGGATTGAGACGGCTCGCGCGTCTTGCGGGCGCCCAACCGAAAATTATTCCGACTGCCAACGAGAAGAAGAAACCGAGAGCAACTGCCCCAAGATCCACCGTAAACTCAATTTTCATAAGACTTACGGTCAGAATATAGGAAATCGTTTCACCAAGGAATATTCCCAATATTCCTCCGATTACCGAAAGAATAATAGATTCAAGCAGAAATTGAAGCTGAATTATTCCCGGCTCAGCGCCAAGCGCTTTTCTAAGACCTATCTCTTTTGTTCGCTCAGTAACGCTTACAAGCATCATATTCATTATTCCAATACCGCCAACGACCAGAGCTATTGATGCTATGCCTGCAAGCAAGCTTGACATCATATCGTTCATCGTATTCATCATTGTCAGAAGGCTGTCCATATTGAACACGCTATATGCGGTATCCTCGTGGTTAAATGCGTTGTCAAGAAGACGTTCGAGACGATCTACAAGCTCATCGGTTTTTGTAGTATCAGCCACGTAAACTTCAAGGCTTGAAACGCTGTTTCTGCCGTTCATGGTAAGCGCGGTTTTATAGGGAATATATACGTTTCCGTCGCTGTTGCTCATTCCGTACAGCGCTGCCATTCCCGACGTTATGCTGTCATCCTCTCCGCAAAGCCCGACTACCGTATACTGTATTCCGCCAATTTTTAAGGTCTGACCAAGTGGGTCAATTCCCGGGAAAAAGGTTTCGGCGCAGGTCTTATCTATAACGCAAACGTAGACTTCACCGCTCATATCACTCAGGACAAGCGGTCTGCCGTGTACCACAAGCTCGTCATTCCTTATAAAATACGTATGATTCTTGCCAGACACGTTGACGTCGTCGCTTACGTAGTTGTTTTTTACCACTTTGGTATTTACAGATACCGACGGAGATATCCCCGACACGTTTTCAAGCGCCTCGATTTCTTCAAGGTCGTGCTCGGAGAGTCCTTGCTTAAGGGCGGTTCCGTTAGCGTTTACGGTGATTGCGCCCGCTCCCATGCTTGAGAACTCGTTCATCATATAATCGGAAACGCCTGACACGGTAGTCACAAGGGCTATAACCGCTGCGACACCGATTATAATTCCCAACATGGTAAGGAAAGAGCGCATTTTATTGCTCCAGATATTCTGCAAGGACATTTTTAAGCTCTGCTTTACAAGCCCGAGTTTAAGCATCCTCAACACCTCCCTCGCTGATATTACCGTCAAGTATACGCACTATGCGCTTTGCGTGACGGGCAATATTAACGTCGTGGGTTATCATTATAATTGTTCTCCCCTCGGCGTTGAGTTCGTTGAAGATGTCCATTACCTGTGCGCCCGTTTTCTGGTCAAGCGCACCTGTTGGCTCATCAGCAAGAAGAATAGTAGGGTTGGTCGCTATGGCTCGCGCAATTGCAACACGCTGTTGCTGACCGCCCGACATCTGATTGGGATAGTGGTACATTTTATCCTCAAGACCTACGCGGCGAAGCATTTCAGAGGCGCGCTCAACACGTTGCTTATGCGGCATATTGGAATAAATAAGCGGAAGCTCCACATTTTCAAGCGCGGTCTGCCGTTGAAGCAAATGGAAAGACTGAAAGATAAAGCCTATTTCTCTGCTTCTGATCCTCGCCAATTCTTTTTCATCCTGATTTGCGATATGACGCCCTGAAAGATAATAGTCTCCCGAGGTTGGCGTATCAAGACAGCCTATGATATTCATAAGCGTTGATTTTCCGCTTCCCGAAGGGCCGAGAATTGCCAGGAATTCACCTTCGTAAACGTCAAGGTCTATTCCCTTAAGAACCACCGAGGTATCCTCTCCCATTTTATATTCCTTGACGATACCTTTCATAGAAAGTATTTTTCCAGGCTCAGTTTTGGGCTTTATATCAACTTCAGCGGAAACAGGCGCTTGATTCTTTTTATTAAACAAGCTCATCCTTAGCCTCCCATTCATCTGCCCATCATCGGGAAAGGAAATTCGAAGCCCGGAATATAGAACACAGAGTCTCCCTCAGAGATACCATCTGTTATCTCCACATAAAGGCCGTCAGAGTTGCCAAGTGAAACGTCACGTTCAACAAGTCCGCCCACTCCGTCAGAAACGTATACGTAGGCTGTATTATTCTCACGGTAGTTTACGGCGTCAACCGAAACGCTTATAGCGCCAAGGCTCTCAGAGCTTGTAAGGCGCACCTCAACGCTCATTCCGCCTCTTACGTATTCGTCAGCGGTAAATTCAACGGTTGCCTCAAAATAAGAAACGCCTTGAGCAATTGTGGCGTTATTGGCAATCCACGTAATAGTTCCCTCGTATGTTCTTTTGATACTGTCTATATATACAACGACTTTTTTACCGACCTCAGTATTGAGTATAGAGTATTCGTCAATTTTTATTGTTATATCCAACTCTCCGAGATTGGAAACGGTGGCAGCTACGCTTCCCGCTACCGCCATATTTCCCTCGTCAATATTCAAGGCAGTAATAATGCCATCGCAGGGGGCTACAATCTGATAGTTTTTAAGGGTATCCTTAAGCATCTGAAGGTCTTTTTCCGCGCTTTCAAGCGAAAGCGTATCTTTAGCCTTATTAAGTGTGGATTCAAGTGCTATAAGCTGTTGATCAAGCTGCAGTTTGACTGAATCGTAGGCGCTGCAAGCGGCGTTATACGCGGTAGTTGCATCTTCAACGTTATTAACAATCGTTTTCAATGTGCTGTCCTGATTATCACAATAGTTGTCGAGCGACGTTTCATATGCGACACGCGCTCTCTCCATGCTTGCCTTATAGTCCTCAAGCACCTTGCCGTAAGATTCAAGAATTTTAGGGTCTGCGTCGGGATCGTTAGCCATAGCCTCATATGTAACTTTGAAATCATCGTATTCTTTTTCAGCTTTCTCATAAGCATTTCTGTCAGCTATAAGAACCGACGCCCCCGAAGCGGCCCCCGCACTTACGGCATCCTCAAGGTTATCAAGATAATCCTCAAGCGCTTCTTCAAGCTTATCGAGTGCCTTTTTGGCGTTATCTCTTTGAGTTTGAACGTTATTGAGATTAGCGTTAAGACCGTTATCAAGAGTATACTTGAAATCGTCATAAGCTCTTTGCGCATCGGCAATAGTATGCGAATTAGCGGTTTGCTGTGTTTTGAGCGCCAACTCGGTTTTCTCTATATTATCCTCCAGCGTTTCACTGTCAAGCCTGGCTATTACGTCGCCCTTGGACACCGAATCACCAATATCAAGAAGCACCTCGGTTATCTCAGCGCTCGCCTTTGACAAAGCGTTCATCTCGGTTGTAAAGCCAACGTTTCCGACAAAGCTGTTATAAGTTGCAATGTCTCGCTTTTCGACTGTTTCCTGAACATATCCGGCGGTAGGATTCTTAGGCGCAAACAGTGTTATAAACAAAACAACTGCCGCGATTACGGCTATTGCCGTTACAAATTTGTGCTTTTTTATAGCTCCCCAAAATTTTTTCATATATACACCTTTCTATTTTTATTTACGATTAATTATACATCACGTAAATTAACTCACAATTTAATATATTGGTTTTTTTGATAAACATAGTGTGAATAAATTTAAAATAAGAGCCCGATAAAGTCGGGCTCTTGATAGATTTCATGTTGTCTCTAAAAACTCACGCGAGGCGAGTGGCGGGCGATTTTTTCGTCACTCCAAACAAAAATACGCACGCATAGTTGCTATTATGCGAAGGATTTTTATAACAAATGACGGAAAAAGCGCTGCCCATTCATCCGTCATTAAGTTTTTAGAGGTAACCTTCAGTTTTCTTCTTCGCCTTTAAGCTCTTTAAGCTCCGCAAAAAAGGTGTCGATATCCTTGAATTCGCGGTAAACCGAAGCAAATCTGACGTAAGCCACCTTATCCACATCCTTGAGCCTTCTCATAACCATTTCGCCAAGTTCTCCGGATTCTATTTCCTGGGTAAGGGTATTTTGAAGTTCTGTTTCTATATCGGCAACTATTTCCTCAGCGTTTACAGGACGCTTCTGACACGCCTTAAGTACACCTGACAAAAGCTTGTTCTTATCGAACAATTCTTTGCTTCCGTTCTTTTTTAAAACAAAAATCTGGACAGTTTCAAGAATTTCAAAGGTCGTAAATCTTTTTTGGCAGGCAAGACACTCTCTTCTGCGTCTTATACTGCTACCATCCTGTGTCGGTCTCGAATCTATAACCTTACTATCGTGATAATTACATACGGGACACTTCATAAACAAGTTCGCTTGCGCGACCCCTTTCAAGATTTTGCAACACAATATAGTGTGCCACGTGTGTTATTATAACAGAAAATCTTCGATTTGTAAAGGGCTTACGGAAATTTTTTACATTTTTTTGACATTTTTCAATTTTGATATTTGAAATCCTCCGAAATATCATAAATATTTTCGGGTAAGGTATCAGTTTCGACGATTTTTTTGAACAGATCGGCTATGTCAAAAAATCTCCCCTCAAACGCCGCGCTTGCTATTTCTCCGTTTCTGATTACCGTTACGCTATAAACGTCCTCACAGCTCTTCGCAAGAATATATTCTGTCACCGCACCGCAAACCGTCCTTTCATATTTAGCTATTTGAAGGTCTTCGGTTTTCTTTTCGTAACAAATCATTTTATTTGTCCTTTCGTGAAATATAAAATTTGAGAACCGAAACCATTATACTACACAAATTGATACTTTAAACGATTAAGATTTCGACCCGATTTTGCTCTTTTATTTACTGTTTTTTTCATTTCTGTATGTTATTACTCGTTTATCAAACCAAGTTTATACAACATATATGCCCCCTCGTCGCGGCTGAGTTTTTCTGTTGCCAAAACGTATCCGTCCTCACATGGCATAATTTCATTCGCCACAAGACACTCAACGGCGGTTGCCGCCCATGTTGGCAGGTGATTACGGTCGGCAAACATCGGTTTCAACACCGGCATATCAAGCTCACTCATATTATTAAGCATAACCGCAGCCTCGGCTCGGGTTATCTTTTCGTTAGGCGAAAAAACAGGATTTCCCTTGCCGTCAATTTTTCCGCTTACAAAGCCTAGCTTAACGGCTGTATTCACATATCCTTTGAGGTTTTCGGGAATATCCGTATCGTCATAAAACACTGTTTTCTCGCTTGTATTGTCCATTTCTATACCCAAGGACTTCATTGCCATTACAAGATACTCAAGTCTTCCAAGCTCATGCGACGGATAAAAATAGTATTCACCGTCGACCTCACTTACAGGCACTATTCCCTTTTCCGCAAGATTTATAGCGGCAACGTGATACTCGTCGGAAGAAATGTCGGCAAACACAAGCGACGAGCGCTGAGATTCAACAGTAAGCTTTATTTCACGCTGACCTGAATAGTTGCCGTATTCATCTACCACCACATATTTAAAGCTGTCGTCACCAACGTATCCTCCTGTGGGAGAGTATACGTATTCTCCTGATTTTTCTACCTTGAGCAATCCGTTTTTCGGCTGTTTTACTATTTCAAAAAAAACCGCATCTCCGTCAGCGTCGTAGGCGCTGAGCTTGCCGTAAAAGTTCACGTTTTTATAGGTAGACACTTGAGACACGCCACCAAGCTCGGCAATCGGCGCGCTATTAGCTCTTTTAAGGGCATAGAGCTGACACTCTATTTCGTGTGATGAATGATTTGTGGCAAATGAAAAGACACTTTTCGCAGTCTCATCGCCAAAAAACTCAAAAGTCATATAAGCGATATTAGCGCGTGAAATACTCTGTCCCTCTCGCACCTCTGCTCCACCAAGATACAGCACGCCGTCGGTTTGCGTGGGAAGTCGGGTTACCGTAATATATTCAATTCCCGACAGATTCAACGCCTTTTCAAAATTCTCGGCGTCAAATGAAATCTCTCGTTCTGCCACGCATGATACCGCAACGTGGCTTTCGCGCGCAATCACGTTAAGCGCTTGACTTACAACTGCCTTGCCGTCTTTTGCCGATGCTCCGACGAGAATTCCCAAGCTGAATGCTAAACCGCATACAAGCGCAAGTATTTTTCCTGCTTTCATAACAATCTCCTTTTAGTAACTTGATTTTGTTCTGTTAAAATATATAGCGTTTTCAAACTTTATATTACAAATTATTAAAAAATAGCGTTTGTCTGTTGAAAAAAGCCACCAAATATGATAAAATTATTAAAACCGCAAAAATATTACTGTATCGCAAAGGACAAAAAATGAAAATAATAATCACAGAGACTCAAAGCGGCTCAACCGTACTTGACATACTTAATGAGAAAAAATTTCCTTCGGCTTTTATTTCTTTTTTAAAGAAACGAGACCGCGGAATCTTGCTCAACGGCGAAAGAGTCACTGTAAGAAAAACCGTAAAAAGCGGAGACCTGTTGGAGTTAGAATATCTTGATGACAAAACAGTTGCCGAAGAATCTGATATTATTCCGGTTAACATCCCCATTAACATCATTTATGAGGACGATGATATAATAGCGGTCAACAAGCCTGCCAACATGCCCACGCATCCTTCCCACAATCACCAAGACGACACGCTTGCCAACGCGCTGAGGTATTATTTTGACAAACGAGATATTCCCTTTATTTTTCGTTCGGTAAACAGACTTGACAACAGAACAAGCGGGATAGTGCTTATTGCAAAAAATCGCCTGTCAGCATCAAGGCTGTCAAAAGATATCTCGCAAGGTAAAATAAGCAAGAACTACCTTGCCGTTCTTCACGGCACGCCCTCACCAACGTCAGGAGAAATATGCGCTCCAATACGCCGAACCGATGACAGCATCATAACACGCCAAGTACACAAAGACGGCGCGTATTCTCTGACAAAATACAGAACGTTATTATATAACGATATGTTTTCGCTTGTGGAAGCCTCTCCCGTAACAGGAAGAACCCATCAGCTCCGCGTTCATTTTTCGCACGTTGGGCATCCCATATGCGGAGATACGCTATACGGTTATCCCTCGCACTTCATTTCAAGGCAGGCGCTTCACGCATACAAGCTGTCATTCATACACCCTACAAGCGGTAAAAGCATAATACTAAAAGCCATGCCGCCTGAAGATATGAGAAAGCTTATAACCGAGGTGTTTGACACATCTCTATTTAATTTGGAAAGGTTATTAAACGATGAATAACGAAGAAATCACCCCAAAAACAAATAAGTTAACGATTCCCGTATGGGTGTGGATATTGTTTGGGTGGTCGTTACTGTCCGCGATAATACTTATAACCGCAATTGCGCATCCGCCATTCGCCGCCTTTTTCAACAGATATATAAGCGGATTTATTAGACTAATCCTCGCAAAAACAACAAGCTTTTTGCCTTTTTCACTTGCCGAGCTTATTATCGTTATGATTCCTGTTATTCTAGCGGTTTTAATAGTATGGGCAATAAAAAAAACTGAAAAAAGCCTTGTTCCCCTGGCTAATTATTTTATTAAGCTTATAGCGGTATGCTCGGCATTTTTTTCGCTTTTCGTTTTTACCTTTGGGATAGGTTATCACACGCCGTCGCTTTATGACAGATTTGACATTTCCCAAGGCGGAATCAGCGCAAACGAGTTGTATTCTACCGCGCTTGAGTTAGCGGTTGAAATTAATTTGCGCGCGGACGACGTCAATTACGGAGAGAGCGGTTTTTCGGTAATGCCGTATTCGCTGTCTGAAATGAATTCCAAGCTTGCTGATGCTTACAGACAGATAAGCAAAGATTACCGTTTTGTTCAAGGATTTTCAAGCAAGGTAAAGCCCGTAATGCTAAGCGTTCCCATGTCTTACGCTCATACAACAGGCATATATACGTATTTCACCGGCGAAGCTAATCTTAACGTAGATTTCCCAGATTACTCGCTTCCCTTTACCGCTGCACACGAATTAGCGCATCAGCGTGGGATCGCGCGTGAGGACGAAGCGAATTTTATGGCTTTTTTAGCAGGTATCAACTCAAACGATACCTATATTGAGTATTGCGCGTATCTCAACATGTTTGAATACGTTGCTTCAGCTCTGTACAATGCCGACAGCAGTTTATACGTTGAAGTGTTTTCATTTCTGCCTAAAGATGTCAAGGATGAAATGCGCGCCTACTCAAATTTCTTTGATAAATACAGAGACTCTACACTTGGAGAGGTAAGCAACACGATAAACAACGCCTACCTTGTTGCCAACGGAGCCGCTGAGGGCACAAAAAGCTACGGGCTTGTGGTTGACCTTGCGGTAGCATATTTTGACGGTGCTTTTGACAAAAAAGAAGATTAACAATATTTGCCGTCGAATAATATAATAATATCGGGGATGTATTTTCCCCGATTATTTTATGAGAATATAAAAAATATTGTAATTTCGGTAAATTTTTTATCAAAAAACTATTTATTTTTTACAAATTGTATGATATAATATTTATATATACTGACTCTGCAAAGGAGTGAATCACTTGACTGATAAATTTGATACTGTCGTTGCCGACAGAATTGTAATAAATGGCGGAAAAAAGCTTAACGGTGACGTTTATATCGAAGGTATGAAAAACGCCGCGCTTCCTATTATTTTCGCTACCATACTTACCAAAAGCGTTTGTGTTATTGAAAATCTTCCCCCCGTCAGCGACGTTGTTCTTTCGCTGAAGATTCTTGAGGAAATGGGGGCCTCGGTAAAATATCTCACGCCCACCACGGTAGAAATCAACACTGAGAATTTTGCTTTCGGTGTTGCTCCGTATGAGCTTGTAGGCAAGATGAGAGCGTCAACCTATCTTTTAGGCGCGGAAATAGGACGTTTTGGAAAAGCAAAGGTTGGTTGGCCCGGAGGCTGCGATTTCGGTGTCCGTCCCATTGACCTTCACATTAAAGGCTTTGAAGCTTTGGGCGCTAATGTCAATATTGAAAGCGGATATATTAACGCTAACGCTGATTACGGACTTATAGGCAACCACATTTATTTTGACGTTGCTTCGGTAGGAGCCACCGTAAACGTTATGCTTGCATCGGTTTTTGCCGAAGGTCTTACGGTTATTGAAAACGCCGCGCGCGAGCCGCACATAGTTGACCTTGCCAACTTCTTCAATACTTGCGGTGCAAGTATTACGGGCGCAGGTACGAGCGTAATCAAAATCCACGGTGTCAAAGAGTTGCACGGTTGCACCTACACCATAATTCCCGACATGATAGAAGCGGGAACATTTATGGTTGCCGTTGCGGCTACGGGCGGCAAGGTTAATATCAAAAATATTATTCCCAAGCATATGGAAACAGTTTCAACCAAGCTTGCCGAAATGGGTGTTGAAATTGAGGAATACGACGATTCTATTACCGTCATTTCCGAAGGCAATCTTAAGGGCGTTACCATAAAGACTCTTCCCTATCCCGGTTTTCCCACAGACATGCACCCGCAATTTGCGGCGGCGCTGTGCTTTTCCGATGGAATAAGCGTTATTTCCGAGGGTATATGGGAAAACCGCTTCAGATACACTGATGAGCTAAGAAAAATGGGCGCAAGCATTAAGGTTGAAGGTAAAACCGCAACGATAACAGGCGGCTTCAAGATGACCGGCGCGAGAACCAAAGCTGTTGACCTGAGAGGCGGCGCGGCGGTTATTATCGCGGCTCTCGCGGCTGAGGGAACATCCGAAATAACCGGCACAGAAATAATTGAGCGCGGCTATCACGACATAGTCAAAAAGCTGGCAGCGTTGGGCGCGGATATTCAATAAGTATAACAGATTAATGAAAAAATGACGGAGAGTTTCTCCGTCATTTTCTATTTACATATATCGGTTTATTTGCGCGAACCGCTTCTTTCCTCAAAGCAGGCGCTGCAATATACAGGTCTGTCGCTTGAGGGCTGGAAGGTTACTTTTGCCTCGCCGCCGCACTGTGCGCAAACGGTGGTATAGTACTGCTTTGCGGCTTTTACCGCAGCCTTCTTTGCGTTGCGGCACTCCTTGCAGCACTTTGGTTTGTTGGTAAAACCTTTTTCCTGATAAAAAGCCTGCTCGCCTGCTGTAAACACAAACTCATTTCCACAGTCCTTACAGATCAGCGTTTCATCTTCAAGCATATCAAGAGTCAATTCTTCGTTCATGGTTAATCCTCTCTTTTTTATTAATTATTTTATAAACAAGCTCTTCAGTTTATGTCTTATCCTATAAACCGCGTTGTTTATTGATTTCTCGTTTATTCCAAACGTTTCCGCCATTTCCTTTGATGAACACTCGGCAATATACATACGCCACACCTTAAGCTCAAACGGAGACAACGCATCGGCAATTTTTTCGTTAAGCTCTTTCATAGCCTCGCGTTCTATAAGCTCCTTCTCGATGCTGTTCTCTTCTCCCATGCCGTGAAGCACCTCGTCGTCGGGTAACTCAACAACGGGATTCTCGTTTCGCTTTTTCAGCGCCCTAAGCTGTGTGGCAAGGGTGTGGCTCATACATATTTTAGTATACAGTCCAAAGCTGACCTCATTTTGCTCCAAATCAAATGACAAAACCGAGTTGTAAAACGCCACTATCAGCTCCTGCCGAAAGTCCTCGGCATCCTGCTCGACAACAGTTTTCTTGGCAAAGCTTGAAACTAAGGAGGTTATCAGTGGGTCGTAAAGCTTAAGCAACTCCTCAAACGCAGATTGGCTTGAGTCGCGCACCTTTAAAATCAAGCTGGCTACTATATCCTTATAGGTGTTGAACTTTTCTTTCATAAAGCCACCGCCTTATTTTAAATCAGTTAAAAAGAAATTCCATTTTTCCCGCCAAAAGCGCCATCATACCGCGATAAACCACGTCGGGGCGGTCGAGATATCGGCGACGCATCTGTTGCGCGCGTTCTTCGGTGTCCACGGTTATAGTGGTTTTGAAAATTTCCACACGACGTTCCATAAGCGTACAAGTCAGTTCAAATTTTCCGTCTGCACAGCGCATATACTCACATCTCGCCTCTATACCTCTCTTTTTAAAGTCCAGATAACGCAGTGCCATTTCAAGGCTCTTATCGAGTATGGTAGACAAAATATCTCCGCTAAGCTCTCTCGCAACTATTCTGCCCTTTGGCGTTACCGAATAGTACTTTTCTCCGTCGTCCTCCTCACACATTATAAGATCAGCCTCCAACATTTCGTCAAACGCCTCGGCAAAATCAAGGTACATAAAGTAATCTGTCTGCATTACTATATCGTTGACAGACACGTAGTCCAAAGGATAATTTATATTCTCCATCAAAAAGAGAACGAAAATTTTTACGTCTCTCTTTCCTCCAAGTTTTGATGCCATAACAATACCACCTTTCTCTAAAGAATATTTTATCATATTTAGCGTTTTTTTTCAATAGTTTTGTTGCATTTTTGAGAAATTTATGGTATACTATATTATATTCATCGCAAAAAAGGAGTTATTATGGCAAATATCGCAATTTTGGGCTTCGGTGTTGTCGGCAGCGGAGTTGCCGAGGTTATAACCGAAAACCTTGAAATTATCGAAAAAAGAATAAACAGTGAGCTTAAGATCAAATATATTCTTGACCTGAGAGATTTTCCAGACAGTCCTTTCGGAAATCTGGTTATTCACGATTTCAATACCATTCTCAACGACCCCGAGGTTACTGTTGTTGCCGAGATGATGGGCGGCTCACACCCCGCTTACGATTTTTCGCTTGCGGCTCTCAAGGCGGGCAAGAGTGTTGTTACCTCCAACAAAGAAGTAGTTTCCAAGTTCGGCGTTGAGCTTTTGCAGGTCGCAAGAGAAAACAACGTAAGATATCTGTTTGAGGCTAGCGTGGGCGGCGGTATTCCGATTATCCGTCCGCTTACAAACGACCTTGCGGCAAATTCCATCCGCGCGATCAGCGGAATTCTTAACGGAACGACAAACTACATTCTCACCCAGATGGCTGAAAATGGAACGGATTTTGCCGACGCCCTCAAGGACGCGCAGGCAAAGGGTTATGCTGAGGCTAACCCCACGGCCGACGTTGACGGAATTGACGCGGCAAGAAAAATTGTTATTCTCGCCTCCCTTGCTTTCGGAAAGCTTATAAATCCCGACAGCATTTACACAGAGGGAATCTCAAAGATTACCGTTTCGGATATTGACATTGCAAAAAAGCTCGGTTACGTAATAAAGCTTATCGGTCACTGTGAGACTGTTGACGGTAAAATTCTTGCCATGGTCAGCCCGAGACTTATTCCCGCAAGCAACCCGCTTCACACCATCGACGACGTATTCAACGGCATTCTCGTTGACGCAAACATGCTTGGAACATCTATGTTCTACGGCAGAGGCGCGGGCAAGCTTCCCACTGCCAGCGCAGTGGTAGCAGATATTATCGACATTGCGAAGTCACCCAAGAATGATCCCTGCTTCCCCGCTCTCGAAGCGGCAACAGAATCCGAGCTTGCCGATTTTGAGTCTTACACGTGCCAGAATATGCTTGTTTTTGAAGCATCGGCGGATGATGGAATCCTTGATGTATTTAGTGCTACCGAGGCACTTTCCCAGGATGGAAAGATAGCCTTCATCACCGAAGCAATTTCTGAAAAAGAGCTTGCGGACAAGCTTGCGACGCTTAAAGACGCGCCTATATCAAGAATAAGACTTATATAATCAAAAAGACACCTGCTTTGCAGGTGTCTTTTAATTCCGCTTATTTTTAAAGAAGTCAGTTAATAGAGCTAAACATTCGTCGGCGCATACTCCGGATATTACCTTCGGCTTATGGTAAAACGGATATGAGCGCAGGTCTATAAGGCTTCCAAGAGCGCCGCCGCGAGGGTCTTTAGCGCCAAAAACCACTTTGCCGAGCTTGGCGTTTAAAATTGCTCCCGCACACATAGGACACGGCTCAAGAGTGACGTATAATTCACAGTCGGAAAGTCTCCATCTTCCAAGCTTCAAACAGGCTTGGCGAATAGCCTCCGTTTCCGCATGCGCCGTTGCATCGTTGTTAGTCTCGCGCATGTTTGAAGATGAACTTATTATTTCTCCGTCTTTCACCACAATCGCGCCAACCGGTACTTCCCCAAGAGCCACCGACTCGCGTGCTATTTCTATTGCTCTTTTCATAAAGACAAGGTCTTTTTCCATATTTTCTCCCATTATTTAAAAGGCTTTAAACATTATTGCCGTCACAAGGCTGATAACAATACACACTGCAACAAACACAGCAAATGACGGTGTCAAAAAGGCTTTAGTTATAAGATTATTCTGGCACTTTCGTTCCGCCCCTCTGTCCAAATTACAATAGAGACCGAAAACACCTAATCTCGGCTCGCGTCTGGTCTCTTTGTTACGCTTCAAAGCAGACAGAAGATAAAGACCGCCAACAACACCGATAATTACAATAAATACGTCAAAAAATATGACAAGTAGCAACGCGGTATCGTAACCGAAAACCGATATCAAATAGTTTTGGATAATAGAAATAAAATTATTTACAAAATGAAGTGCAATACAACACCAAATAGATTCGGACGCTACGTACACTAGTCCGAGAACCAATCCAGCCGTGGTAGCATAAAAAAGCTGCATCGGATTTTGGTGCATAAGCCCAAATGCAACCGCACTGACAACAACTGCCGCACTTTTACTGTACGGTTTTAAATTAGATACTATCAGACCGCGGAACAAAAACTCCTCTGCAAACGCAGGAACTATTGCCGTGGCAATAAGATCAAGCACCAATCTATAAGACTCGGACGTCTTAAATACACCATAATCCATTACATCGCTTGCTTCGGTAGTTACGGGGAATATCAGGGCGTTGACGGTAGCCATGGGAATGATTACCGCTAATCCGGCAAAAATAATTGCCGTATAGGTTAACGCCGGACGATTAGAAGGAATTTTAAGTGTCAAATCCATTGGATGGTATGTGGCGTTTTTGGATATAGCGTAAAAAAACGGAACAGGTAGAACAAAAGACAGCAGATACGCTATTGAACAAAGAATTTCGGAAATTATAACTACAAGCGTCGAATTATAAAATCCCGTCACCAACATTTCCGCCAAAGCAGACACACCGCCGTACAACACATTGAAAAGTAACAAAAACAGCAACAGCGATATCCCTATTCCGGTTACAACGCTTTTATATTCCTTTACACTGTAATTCATAAACACTCCTAAAACCGATTATAGGTTTATTATATACTATTTAAAGGAAAAAGTCAACAAAAAAGCAACCGAAATCCTCAGATTTCGGTTGCTGAATTTTTAAATTAGTGAAGGATGCAACGCTCTGTGTCCTTATCAAAGATATGGAGTCTGGAGGTATCGAAAGCAACCTTGATTGTATCGCCTGCACGAGAAGCCGAACGAGAAGATACGCGAGCAATAAGGTTGGTTTCACCGATTGTAAGGTAGAGATAAATCTCAGCACCCATAAGCTCGGTAACGTCAACAAATACCTCAAACGTGCTGTCCTCAAGAGCTGCAAGCTGCATGGGCTCGTCATGGATACACTCGGGACGGAGACCTGCAACAACTTCCTTGCCGATGTACTCAGCAAGAGCGGGATTGTTTGCCTTCTCTGCGGGAAGCTTGATAGATACGTTCTCGAAGTTGAAGTACACGTCCTCACCCTTCTTCTCAAGAGAACCGTTGATAAAGTTCATCTGAGGAGTTCCGATAAAGCCTGCAACGAAGATGTTTACAGGTGTATCGTAAAGGTTCTGAGGTGTATCAACCTGCTGGATAAGACCGTCCTTCATAACAACGATACGGGTAGCCATGGTCATAGCCTCTACCTGGTCGTGAGTTACGTATACGAATGTTGTACCAACACGGTTGTGAAGCTTTGTAAGCTCAGTTCTCATGGCTGCACGAAGCTTAGCGTCAAGGTTGGAAAGAGGCTCGTCAAGAAGGAATACCATGGGGTTACGCACGATAGCACGACCGAGAGCAACACGCTGCTTCTGACCACCGGAAAGCGCCTTGGGCTTTCTGTCAAGAAGGTGGGTGATGTCAAGGATACGAGCTGCTTCTTCAACTCTGCGCTTGATCTCTTCCTTGGGAGTCTTATTAAGCTTAAGACCGAATGCCATGTTTTCATAAACAGACATGTGGGGGTAAAGAGCGTAGTTCTGGAACACCATCGCGATCTTTCTATCCTTAGGAGCAACGTCGTTTACAAGTCTGTCACCGATGAAAAGTTCACCCTCGGTAATTTCCTCAAGACCTGCGATCATACGAAGTGTTGTTGTTTTACCACATCCGGAAGGACCTACGAGTACAAGGAATTCCTTATCCTTAACCTCAAGGTTGAAGTCTGATACAGCGGTAACTCCGCCCGGATACTTTTTGTAAATGTGTTTAAGTGACAAGCTTGCCATTTAATGTTTCCTCCTTAAATTTGAAAACCGTAAATTTATAAAGTTAAAATAAATTTTTACCTACAATATTATAACAAATTTCATTGAAAAAGTAAAGCAGTTTATTTCCCAAAAATTCGCCTTCGTATTTGGTTATATTGCACAATTAAAGCTAATAAATTATGAATTCTCAATTATTACGCACGACACCGATTTTAATATATTAAAATTATTTCATCTTCATAGAGAGCGAAATTCTCTTTTTAGCAACGTCTACGCCCAAAACTCTTACGCTTACGACGTCACCAACAGAAAGCACGTCGGACGGATGTTTAACGAACTTATCGGATATTTCCGAAATGTGAACGAGGCCGTCCTGGTGAACGCCTATATCCACAAACGCGCCAAAGTCAATTACGTTTCTGACAGTACCTGTAAGGACCATACCCGGCTTAAGGTCAGCCATGTCAAGTACGTCATCACGAAGCACGGGAGCAGGAAGGTCGTCACGAACGTCACGTCCGGGCTTTTCAAGCTCTGCGATAATATCCTCAAGAGTAGGCTCACCAACTTCAAGCTCGGTTGCAAGTCTGGAAACACCATAATCGGTAGCCTTTTTCTTGATCTCGGGAATACCGCCGTTTTCAACGTCAGCGTCTGTATATCCGAATTTTTCGAGAAGCTTTTCAGCAATCGCATAAGATTCGGGATGCACGCCCGTATTATCAAGGGCTACATCAGAGCCCGGAACGCGAAGGAAGCCCGCACACTGCTCGTAAGCTTTTGCTCCGATTCTCGGCACTTTAAGCACTTGACTACGTGAAGAAAACTCCCCGTTCTCTTCTCTGTATTTAACTATATTTTTAGCCATCGTAAGGTTAATACCCGCGATATAAGAAAGCAACGAATATGATGCGGTATTAAGGTCAACGCCCACGCTGTTTACGCAATCCTCAACAACACCGCCGAGCGCGCCGTCAAGTCTTGCCGGCTTCATATCGTGCTGATACTGACCGACACCGATTGAACGGGGCTCGATCTTAACAAGCTCGGCAAGAGGATCCTGAAGTCTGCGTGCGATAGAAACTGCGGAACGCTGCATAACGTCAAAGTCGGGAAATTCCTCAGCCGCAAGCTTAGACGCAGAGTATACCGAAGCACCCGCCTCGCTTACTACGATGTATTTTACATCTCTGTCAATATCTTTAAGAAGTCCCGCAATAAATATTTCGCTTTCCTTGGAAGCCGTTCCGTTTCCGATTGCGACTATATCAACGTTATGAGTAAGAATCATGCGCTTAAGTATGCGCTTTGCTTCTTCTATTCTTCCCTGCGATTTGGTTGTGGGGTAAACCACGGCGGTATCTATAACCTTACCAGTTTTATCAACAACCGCGGTCTTACATCCGTTTACGTAACCGGGGTCAAAGCCAAGCACAGTTTTTCCCTTAAGTGGCGACTGCATAAGCAAATGCTTAAGGTTATCGGCGAAAAGCTTAATAGCTCCCTCGCACGCATTATCGAACAGGTCGGAACGGATTTCGCGTTCAACCGAAGGTGCGATAAGTCGGTCATAGCTATCGTCAATAGCCGCTGTCACGTGGCTTTGAGCAGGGCTCTTTGTATTCTCAAGCACTTGATTATAAAGGAAGCTGAGAATAAGGTTGGGATCAACCGTAACGTCAACCTTGAGAAACTCTTCTTTCTCCCCTCTATTGATAGCAAGAACTCTGTGGGAAGGAATTTTGTTAATCTTCTCGTTATAGTCATAATAAGGAGAATATACCGAATCCTCTTCTTTTGTCCCCTTTGATACTATAAAGCCGTACTCAAAGGTAAGGCGGCGGATTTCTTTTCTGAACTCAGCGTTGTCCGAAACATCTTCGGCTATAATATCACGTGCTCCCGCAAGAGCTTCCTCCGCAGACGCAACACCTTTTTCCTCATCAATATAAGCCTCAGCCAAAACCTCAAGGGGTGCTTCATAGGCTTCAAGCTGCTTGATAATAAGTTCAGCAAGCGGCTCAAGACCCTTTTCGCGCGCCACCGAAGCACGCGTTTTTCTATGCGGTCTGTACGGACGGTAGATATCGTCAACCTCGGTTATGGTCTGCGCATTATCGATTGCCGCCACCAACTCCTCGGTAAGCTTGCCCTGACCGTCAATAAGTGACTTAACTTCCTCTTTGCGCTTTTCTATATTTCGAAGATAGGTAAGTCTGTCAACCAGGTCACGAAGAAGCGTATCGTCAAGGCTTCCAGTAACCTCTTTACGGTATCTCGCGATAAAAGGAATGGTATTTCCTTCGTCAATGAGGTCGACAGTATTTTTCACCTGTTCCTCTTTAAGTTTGAATTCTTCTGCAAGTGTTTTAATAATATCCATTTAAAAGTCCTCCGTTCAAGAGCAAAAATTTACTGTTCACAATGCTTTTCAAGCATTTCAACTTCCGAGTCGGTCAAGTATCTCCATTCCCCTCTTGCGAGTTTTTCGTCCTTGGCTAAAGGTCCGAACGTGAGACGCTCAAGCTCGGTTATTTTATTTTTCACCGTTTCAAACATAAATTTGATTTGGTGGTATTTTCCTTCTGTAATGGTAATCTCTCCCGAAAGTCTGCCATCATAAAGCTTGATTTTTGCGGGCTTGGTAAGATATCCCCCCGCAATATAAACCCCGTTTTCGAGAGCCTTAACATCGTCATCGCTAAGTTCGTACAGGCACTCAAATCCATAAGTTTTCGAAACGTGACTTTTAGGAGCCAAGAGCTTATGACCAAGCTCTCCGTTGTCGGTGAGAAGCATAAGCCCCACCGTGTTTTTATCGAGCCTTCCGCAAGGGAAAAGACCGATTCCCCTGAGCTTTTCGGGCAAAAGCTCAAGCACTGTTTTATCGTTGTTATCCTCGGTGGCACTAACCAACCCTTTGGGTTTGTTAAGCATTATATAGGTATATTTTCGGTAAACAACGCGCTCACCGTTATAAATAACAACATCATTATCGGGGTCTATGTGAATTGAAGCGTTTTTACACGCAACTCCGTTTACCAGAATACGCCCCCCGCGCGCAGCTTTTCCCGATTCACTTCGTGTTGCGGTTGCTGTAACACTCAAAAATTTATCAAGTCTCAAATCTTACCCTCTCTATTTCGCCATTGCGACAAACATTTGTGTCATTCGGTTATAGAGCTTTTGGTTTCCCGATTTTCCCATTACAAACGGTTGTGTAATGCAAAGCACCGTATCCTCAGGAAGCTTTGAAAGATTTTCAGAGTTTTTATACAGCTCGGTCTCCGAAAATTTTATTCCGTATTCCCCTATTGCGCTATCGGGAATTTCTGCGAACACCTCGGAAAGCGGTCTAAGAACTATGTGTTCCTTATCAAGTGATATAAGCTTTTCATATAAATGACTGTCAAGTAAGAATACGCCGCACTCTCCGGTAAGAACAAAGTTATTATATGTCTGCATCTGCGTAGTAAAATAGGTACGGTCAATAGTAGCTTTGGGGTTATCCTGCTTCAAATACGCCTCGTATTCAAGAATCTGCTCTTCGCTCATAACCTGATAAGTCACTATATCGGTATACTTTTTCCCGTTTCCGTCGAAGTCACTCGGCATTGCCGCATTTAACTCTTCCCTGACCCCCTCAAGCTCTGTTGAGCTGTAAAGATACGGGCCTGTGTAAAGCACGGTAACGTCGCTTTCTTCTTTACTGCAAGACTGGACGAAGCAAACTGTAAGCACAAAAACGACAAAAACAGCCACCAACACGTGTATTTTATAGTAAAACCAAAAATTATCCAGCTTTTCAATAAATTTGTTTTTTACGTGAATATCCGATTCTGTATACTTATCCTTCATACTTCCTCCACTCTGCTTGATATTAAAAAACGGCGAGAGACTTATTCCCTCGCCGTTTATATTTGCGTATCGGCTGATTATCAGTCGATCTGCTTCATTGTCGGGAACAACAATACGTCTCTGATAGACGCGCTATCTGTAAGCAGCATTACAAGTCGGTCGATACCGAAGCCAAGTCCGCCCGTAGGCGCCATGCCATACTCAAGAGCTGTTACATAATCGTAGTCTACCTGAGCTGTGGTGTTAGGATCCTCTGCGCGTTTTGCAGCAACCTGCTTTTCAAATCTCTGCTTCTGGTCGATGGGGTCGTTAAGCTCACTGAACGCATTTCCAAACTCAGTGGCGTTGATAAAGTACTCAAAGCGCTCTGTGAACGCAGGCTCATCGGCTTTGCGCTTTGCAAGTGGGCTGTTTTCAACGGGGTAGTCGTAGATAAAGGTAGGCTGAATAAGCTTTTCTTCTACGTAAGCGTCGAACAGCTCAACAAGTACTGCGCCCTTGGTAGCGTCTGCGGGCACTTCAACGTGCATCTTCTTAGCGCAAGCTCTTGCGTCCTCATCGGTAGCCCATTCATAGTAATCGCAACCCGAATACTTCTTAACCGCCTCTACCATAGTAAGGCGTTCCCACTGACCCATATGGATTTCCTTGCCCTGATAAGTAATATCAAGAGAACCGCATATCTTTTCGGCAAGAAGCTTATAAAGCTCCTCTACAAGATCCATCATACCCTTATAGTCGGTATAAGCCTGGTAAAGCTCTATGGTTGTAAATTCGGGGTTATGCTTTGTATCCATACCCTCGTTTCTGAATATACGTCCAACCTCATAAACTCTGTCCATACCGCCTACGATAAGTCGCTTAAGATAAAGCTCTGTCTCGATTCTGAGGTACATATCCATATCAAGAGTGTTATGATGAGTTACGAAAGGTCTTGCGGACGCACCGATTTCAAAGGGTGTAAGTATAGGCGTATCAACCTCAAGGAATCCTTTGCTGTCAAGGTAATTTCTTATCTCCTTGAGTATAAGGCTACGCTTGATAAATGTATCCTTCACCTCGGGATTAACGATAAGGTCAACGTATCTCTGACGGTAACGAAGGTCGGTGTTGGTAAGTCCGTGGAACTTTTCGGGAAGAGGAAGGAGCGATTTGGAAAGAAGCTCTATCTCTTTTACGTGTACCGAAATCTCGCCGCGGCGGGTTCTGAACGCAAAGCCCTTGATACCTACGATGTCACCGATATCCCACTTTTTGTACTGTTCAAAAACCTCTTCGCCTACTTCGTCTATTTTGATGTAGCACTGTATTCTTCCCTTACCGTCCGCAACGTCGATAAAGTTAGCCTTACCCATATCGCGGCGACTCATAATTCTGCCCGCGATAGCTACGTCCTTGTTCTCGTAATTTTCAAAGTCTTCCTTGATCTGAACCGAGTATGTGTCAAAATCAAACTTAACCTTTTCATAGGGGTTCTGACCTGCGTCAACAAGCTCTTTAAGCTTAGCTCTTCTTATACGCAATATTTCATTAAGGTCCTGTTCCTCAACAACAGGAGTGTTATTTACATCTGCCATTTCAATGTCCTTTCAGGGGGTTATTTTCTGGATACTTCACGAATTTCAAGGGTTATAGTTCCTGCAGGTGCGTGAACTGCCACAACGTCGCCCGCCTTCTTACCGTTAAGAGCGACTCCCACGGGAGACTCAACCGAAATTTTATTTTCGAAAGGATCGGTTTCGTTAGAACCAACTATATGATACTCAATTTCCTCATCGTTCTTTTTATCGTAAACCTTAACGAAAGAACCGATATTAACTATCGAGGTGTCAAGATTAGAGTCATCGAATATCTCGGCGTTCTCAATAAGTGCCTCAAGCTCGGCTATACGCGCTTCTACCTTGGCCTGTTCGTTTCGAGCTTCATCATACTCGGAGTTCTCGGAAAGGTCTCCGAAGGATCTAGCGGTAGCTATTGCCTCTTTTACCTGCTCACGTTTTTCATTTTTAAGGTAATTAAGTTCGTTTACCAGGAGTTCGTAACCCTGTTTTGTATACCTTTGCTTTGTCTTTGCCATAATATGCTCCTTCTCCGACGGCTATTTTACGCGGTCGTCGGTCGCGAATTGTTTATTATTTTAAAAGTTCTTCTATTGCCGCAAGCAACTGTGCGTCGTTTTGGCTTTCATCGGGGGTAACTACTATATCGGGAGTTATTCCCACTCCGTCATAATTCTCTCCGCAAGGGGGATAATAGAGGTCCGTGGTAAATTTAATTCCGCCTTCTACGCCTAGTTTAGCAAGAGAATACGTGCTCTGCATAGTGCCTTTACCAAAGGTTTGTTCACCGATCACCGGCGCAAGCCCATAGTCTCTGAAAACCGCTGTAAGAAGCTCCGCCGCGCTGGCGGTATTTCCATTAACCAACACCGCAACTTCAAAATCGCGGTATTTTCCTATATCCTCGTTTTTAACCTCACAAGAGGAATAAGCCGACTTAATATATGAGCGCGTGCGCACGTCATACTCTTCTATGTTTCCGTTCTTATCCTCTGCGCTTACGATTATATCGCCCGGGTTCAGAAAATAGCTGGCGCAGGCAAGAACCGAATTAAGCTCTCCGCCGCCGTTGTCGCGCATATCTATAACGATTTTTTTAATATTTTGTTCCTTCAGCGCATCAACCGACGCGGTAAGCAAAGCAGGGGTATTAAGATCAAATTGCGTTATGGTAACCACACCGACACTTGGAGTATTTTCGGCAACAAACCATGTTACCGATTTCACCTCTACCGCACGTCTCACAAGTGTAAAATCAAGTTTTTCATATCCGTCGGCGTAAGGTCGAAGAATTGTTATTGTAACCGATGTTCCTTCTTCGCCTTTTATTTTCGAGGAAGTAACGTCAAGACCAACTTCGCTTGTAAATACCTCCCCATCGGTAGTATCAACCGAATAGATCAAATCTCCGCTGTGAAGGCCCGCATCAAGCGCAGGGGAATTATCATAAACGTTTATTATTTCTATAAGTTTAAGACTTTTGCCTTCATAAACAATTTCTTTTTCGGCAATTGAAACGCCTATTCCGATAAACCGTCCCTCTTTATCATCGTTAAGAGACTTAAATTCTTCGGCGTTATAGAAAACACTGTACTTGTCGTCAGACGCCGAAACGTAAGCCTTGACAGCCGCCTCAATTCTCGCGTCCTCATCGCAATCAAAGTATGCGTAAGCATCAAGGTACCCTTTAACAACGTCTATTGTATCCGAAAGTTTATCACCATTGTTCGGATTTACAACGAAATGGTTTACGGTAAGAGAAAAAGTCAACATTGCCGTAACCACCACCAAGAGCAATGCGACACAAATAATCCCGAAAACTTTTAACCAAAACTCGCTTTTATCGTGCTCGTTCGACATATTCTCACACCTTGGCTCAAGGTTATCCTGCATAGTAAGCTCCTTAATATTTTATTCAAATTACACACATAAGCGAAACAAACGTACTTATTAAACACGCTCGCTCCGCTTATATGAAATATGTATAAATTAGAACTTGCCGGGCTTGGAATTGAGGTATTTCTTAACCATAAGGGCGACCTTGAAAGTAATCGCATGCTCAAACTCTCTGAGGTCAAGACCTGTGAGCTTGCGGATTTTTTCAAGTCTGTACACAAGTGTATTACGGTGTACAAAAAGCTTTCTTGAGGTTTCGGAAACGTTAAGGTTGTTTTCAAAAAAGCTCTGAATCGTCATGAGGGTTTCGCGGTCAAGCGACTCAAGACTTCCCTTTTTGAACACTTCCTGAAGGAACATTTCGCAAAGAGTGGTGGGAAGCTGGTAAATAAGTCTGCCTATACCAAGATTCTCATAACTGATGATATTCTTTTCTGTTTCAAAAACCTTTCCTACGTCAAGGGCAACCTGAGCCTCTTTGTACGCACGCGCAAGGTCTTTGATATTATCAACGATAGTAGAAATACCAATAGCAACCTTTGTGTAAAATTCTGTACTGAGAGTATCAGCAATATTTGTAGCTATCTTCTCAATTTCCTTACCGTCTGTTCCCTGCTTGATATCCTTAACAAGCACGATATCATGCTCGCCTACGCTGATGACGTAATCCTTGGACTTATCGGGAAACATATTCTGGAGCATTTCAAAAGGCATCATATCTGTCTTGCCGTAAAATTTAATAAGGAAGACGATGCGAACCTCTTCTGTGTTGAAATGAAGCTCCTTACTCTTAATGTATATATCGCTGGGGAGAATATTATCCAAAATAATATTTTTAATGAACGAACCCTTATCGTATTTTTCATCGTAAAGATTCTTGATGTTTCCAAGAGAGATGGTAAGAAGCTTGGACATTTTGTCCGCTACTTTATCCTCGCCCTCAACGAAAACGGTATATTCAGCTTTAAGTCCCACGTTGATAGCTCTGTAAGTGTAGCCGTCAAGAACGAACACCTCTCCCGAGTATGCAAGCTCGTCACGAATTCCCTGCTTAACTTCTCCAACGTGAACAAGCTCCGAGCAGGCGATAATGCTTCCATTCTCGTCTATAACGCCTATAACTCGGTCAATGGCGTCCTTCATCTGATGAATTACACCCTGAAACAATCTGTTTGACATAAATAATATCTCCTCGCAATTAATTTTCCTTGTTTTGTTGATACTGTCCTATATTTTACTACATTTTTTGTAAAATTTCAATAGGTTTTTGAAAATTTTTATGCAAAATATTAAAATTTTTTAATTATTTTTATGTATTTTGACATTACAACTCTTTTTCGTACACTATACAGCCAAGAACAAAGGCAGACGCGGTCTCGGTTCTCAGTATTCTCTTTCCGAGACTTACAGATTTCATTCCTTTATCAACGGCGTATTGCACCTCGTCAAGAGAAAAGCCGCCCTCGCTGCCTATAAACACCGATATTGTCTCTACCGATTGGTTATCGCGCAGCAGCTGTTTGAGCGAAAGTTGCTCCTCCCCCTCATAGCACAGAATGCACAAATCACATTCGCATGCCTTTTCGACCGCGCGGGCAAAGCTTACGGTAGGATTGACTTGTGGTATATATCCTCTGCCGCTTTGCTTGGCCGCCTCAAGCGCAATTCGATTTCTGCGTTCGGTTTTCCTCGTCTCAGCCTCGGGCTTGGATTTAACCACGCAACGCTCGCTTTCAAAAGGCGTAATTTCAAAAACACCGCACTCAACCGCCTTTTGTATAACCGTATCAAGCTTATCTCCTTTGGGAAGCGCCTGGAACAAAAAGACCTTTACGGGGGGCTCGTTGTCTATTTTACGGCTTGTTACAATCTCGGCAACCACGTTGTCGGGATTGAACTCGGAAAGCACGCAATCATATTCGTTGCACTGCATATCGCAAACGGTAATATGCTCCCCCTTTGCCATACGGAGAGCGCGGGAAATGTGAAAAGCGTCATCGCCCGTAATAAGTATTTTATTGTCGGATATCTTTTCCTGTCTCACAAAAAATTTAGGCATAATGACTCCAATCCACAAAATTCAAGCCGATTTTTTGGTCAGCTTTTTTATTATACAACACTTTAAACAAAAAATCAAGTCCTTTTTTGTCGATTTTGCTTGTTTTTGTATTGTTATTTACTAAAACAGGGCGACTTTTTCAGCCGCCCTTGGTTTATACATTCAAATTCCCAATATACTCCACGAATTTCGGAAACTCAATTTCGGGTTCGGGGAGTTCTTTATGCCACTTTTTTTCATGTTCAAAAGAGAAATAACCGTCATAGCCGTCATCAAGCAAAAGCTTAATAATTCTTTCTATATTTATATTACCCTCACCCAGCGTGCGGATTACGGTTTTTCCGTCCTCTCTGACAGCGTCCTTAAGGTGGACGTGACGGACGTATGGCGCTATAACGCTGTAAATCTCGTCTATATCGTTTCCGCAAGATGTAAAGGTGTGGCAAACGTCCCAGATAATCCCAAAAGATTTATATTCCTTAAGAGCGGCTATCACTTTCGCAAGACGCTCGGGGGTATTTACGTCTCCGTGTATCTCAAGGCAGACGATCACTCCGCTTTTCTCAGCGTATTCACAAACCGCGCGCAAGCCGTCTATTATATTCTTCATAGATTCCTCGGGAGCTTCGACAGACACATTGTTGCCGAAAACACGCACAAAGGGGACTCCCGCTCTTTTCGCCGCATCCACTGTGCCTTTAGCTTCAGCTATACTTTTTTCATGCTTTTCTCTGTCGTGAAAGCTTGCCGACGCGCCAAAGCAGATAAACTCAAGGTTGTTATTTTTCAGAGTGTTAAGCGTGCCTCCGAGGTTCTCGGACGAAAGCTCGGGAATCTCGTCAAAATTCATAACGCCGCCTATTCCGCGCACTTCTATTCCGCTTACTCCAAGCTTGGAAAACTCGGTCACTATTCTCTCAAAGTTCCATTCAGGGCAGCCAAGTGTAGAAATTGAAAGTTTCATATTTTTCTCCTTTAGTTTTATCTATACCAATTATAACAGTTCGAGTAGAATTAGTCAAGGCAATTATTGCTCTGTTTTGGTATATTTGGTTCAAAAAAGACAATAATAACTAAAAAGGAAGGTGATTTTATGAGCAAGGCTCAGATTATAAAATGTTGCGCCAAGGAGATTCTTGACTCACGCGGAAACCCTACGGTAGAGGCAACCGTTTTTTTGAATGATGGCACGGTGGGAATAGCCAGCGTACCCGCGGGAGCATCCACGGGGCGTCACGAAGCAAACGAGAAAAGAGACGCAGACGCCAATTACTACCACGGCAAGGGTGTTTTAAAGGCGGTATACAACGTGGGACGAGTTATATCGCCCGCCATTGCAGGCATAAACCCTTGCGAGCAAAGCGAGCTTGACAGGGTGCTTTGCGAGCTTGACGGAACGCGCGACAAATCAAAGCTTGGGGCTAACGCTATTCTGGCGGTTTCACTTGCTACGGCAAGAGCAGCCGCAAATTTCCACGGAATGCCGCTTTACAGACATCTTGGCGGAATAAACGCGCGGCGGCTTCCAATACCGATGATGAACGTTTTAAACGGCGGAGCGCACGCCTCAAACAACGTAGAAATACAAGAGTTTATGATAGTTCCCACGGGGGCGCGGAGCTTTTCTGAAGGATTAAGAATGGGCAGTGAGATTTATCACGACCTTGGCAATATACTGAAGCGCAAATCGCTAAGCGTGGGAGTCGGTGACGAAGGCGGTTACGCGCCAAACCTTGAATCGGATGAAGAAGCACTTGAGCTTATAAACGACGCTATAAAAGAAGCCGGATATGAGGGCAAGGTTAAGATTGCGCTTGACTGTGCCGCCAGCGAGTGGACGCATACCGAGGGAGTTCCCTACAAGACCTGCAAGGGAGGCAAGGAATACACGGCGGACGAGCTTATAGCTTACTACGAATCATTGATAGAAAAATATCCTATTATTTCCATTGAGGACGGCCTCGGCGAGGACGATTTTTCGGGCTGGGAGAGGCTTACCGAAAGGATTGGCAGCAAGCTTTCTCTTATTGGCGACGATTTATTCGTCACCAACGACACACGTCTGAAAGACAGTATAAAAAGAAATATAGGCAACTCGATTCTTATAAAACCCAACCAGATAGGAACGCTTTCGGAAGTGTTACGGGTTATAGAAACCGCCAAAACAGCGCACTATGGTTTTGTGGTTTCTCACCGTTCGGGAGAGACCGAGGACACCACACTCGCCGATATTGCCGTAGGCACGGGCGCCATGTTTATAAAATCAGGCGCGCCTTGCAGAAGTGAGCGCGTTGCCAAGTACAACCGTCTTTTAAGGATAGAAGGAGCGCTTTCCTCTGCCGCTGTTTACGGGTTTTAAACAAATATTTTAAAAAATTACAATTTTTTTTGAAAAAACTATTGCTTTTTCGTTTTTGTTGTGGTATAATGTATGCTGTTGATTAATGAATATTATTATTCGTACTACCGCATACAGGAGGTGTCAAGAATGGCAAAGTGCAGTATTTGTGGAAAAGGCGTTGTTTTCGGACAGAACGTTTCCCACTCTCATCGTAAAACAAACAGATGTTGGAAGCCCAATATCCGCAAGGTAAAGACAGTAGTAAACGGTACCCCTATGACTGTTTCTATGTGTGCTCGTTGCTTGCGTTCTCTTAAGAATGAGAAAAATGCGTAAATAATAAAGTTTCCGCCGAACAAGCTTCGGCGGCTTTATTTTTGTGAGGTATATTATGTTAGCCGTTATAGACCCGAGAATGCCCCGCTCCGCCAAGGAGTCTTTGAACAAAATATGCAGGTCGGTCGAGCTCCCCCCTTTTTCCGCGCTTGACGCACGTGTGGCGTCACACCCGGATATGCTTTTATTCAAATTTGGAAAAAAACTGCTCGTTTGCCGAGAATACTACCGAGAAGCCAAGGCGGAGATAGATTTTATAATTAATGAATCTTCCCTTGAATTAATTCTTACCGATGACAAATTAGGTAACGGATATCCGCAAGACATAGCTTTCAACGCATTTATTATCAACGGCACCGTGGTAGGCAACACCGAGTTTGTTTCCAAAGAAATAAAAAATCTTTGCAGAGCTGAAAAAAGAGTTAAGCAGGGATACGCCAAGTGTTCCTCCGTAGTGCTTGACAGCGCTGTAATAACCGCCGACAAAGGAATTTTTACCGCCGCAAAAGAGCTTGGCGCGGGCGCGCTTCTTATCTCCCCCAACGGGGTAAGGCTTGACGGATACGATTGCGGATTTATTGGCGGTGCTTCGGGTGTTTGGGGCAATCGAGTCATCTTCTGCGGAGACGTAAGCGCGCACGGCGATTTCAACAAGATTTCAGAATTTTGCTCGGCACACGGATACGAGGTTATTTCCCTCTCCCACGAGCCTCTTTACGACGTGGGAACAATTTTGTTTTTTGAATAATTATTCCAGTATTAAAACAGCTGTCGCGTTAATGCGACAGCTGCTTCTTTTTTGTTGGTGAATATCCGTAAAAGCTTTTATATGCTCGGCTGAAAGAATATATTGAGCCATACCCTAACTTCTCTGCCGCTTCAGATACAGACAGTGTTTCCAAAAGGCGGCTTGCATACTGCATTCTTTTCTTGTTTCTATACTCTATAATTCCTGCGCCAAAGTACTCCTTGAATTCTCTCTCAATGTGGTATTTGCTGTATGAAAAAAAACGCGCAAAACCGTCGAGATCAAGACTGAATCCGTTTCCCGCGTCAATATAATCCTTAATATGATTCGCCACGGAATACGCCGACTGCTTTTCAAAAATGTCCGCATAATTATCGCAAATTATCTCCGATATAAGCTCGGTAAGCAGTCCCTTTGCCGCAATCGGGGCATTATTCTCTTTAGAGTCTATGATCTTGAAGAAAAGCTCCACAAAGGATTTTTTGTCCTTTAAACGCAAGAAAGGATCATCGGGATAAGACTCAAAATAGTTTACATGAATCCAGCCTTTTTCCTCCTCGCTCATTTCGGAAATATCCTTAAATGAAATCGGAATACTCTCACTTTCAAGTCGATAGGTTACATCAAAATGGATATGTGGCTGAGATATATCCCCGTTATTGACGTAAAAACTATGCGGCACGCCCGGCCGAATGAATATTACGTCCCCCTCGGCACAGCTGTACTCGCGGTCGGCGTATACAAAGGTAAAGCTTCCTTTTTCAAGATAAATCAATTCATAATCGTATATAACTCGTCGCCTTATGTTATGCCCATGCAACAGCTTGCCGCGCATTACCAAACGAATGTGCGGATTTATATCTGATATTTTCATAATTCCTCCACAGCAAGAATTGTTAAATAATATGAAAACATTGGTTATTGATATTATATAGCAATTTTGCTATAATGTCAATATAAGATCATCAAATAACTATACGCAAAGGAGACACAAATGTTAAATAATCTTACTACCCAAAAGGACATCAGAACATTTTCGATTTCTCCCGAGAATTTTACGGGAGCAAAGGGAAACGGAGGCAAGGCTCTTATTGGAGAGGGTTCCGCTTCTCACGCAGCGCGTGAGCTTGGGCAAGGCTGGAAGGTAAATCCCTATATAGTACTTGACGCCCATTCTTCGGCAGTTCTCGGAGAGGTAACCGGTGAAGGCGCAATAAAGCACATTTGGATAACTGAAAACGTCAAGGTACAAAGAACCTTGATACTGAAGATTTATTTTGACGGACAAAAAGCTCCCGCAGTACACGTTCCGCTATCTGATTTTTTCGCAAGTGCGGATACGAGGAATTTCCGTCAGATAAGCAGTCTCCCCATTTGCTACAACCCCAAAAAAGGAATGAACTCTTATTTTGAGATGCCCTATTTCAAGGGCTTCAGAATGGAGATAGAAAATATAGGTGACCAGTCTTGTTGTATCTATTATCAGATAGACTGCGAAGAAAAAAAGATTGATCCCAACAGCCTTTATTTACACGCACAGTTCAGACGAGTCAATCCTCTGCCCTACAAGGAGGTTTACACGATTCTCGACAACGTCAAGGGCAACGGTCATTACGTTGGAACATATATGCATTGGGGTGTTAAATCCAACCGTTGGTGGGGAGAGGGCGAAATAAAGTTCTATATTGACGGAGACAAAGAATTCCCGTCCATTTGCGGCACGGGTACCGAGGATTATTTTTGCGGCGCGTATAACTTTGATGTTGACGGAAAATACACAGAGTTCTCGACGCCGTACAGCGGTCTTTCAAAAATGACCTACAACGACAATCTTTACAACTGCCAGAAATATTTTGATCTGTATCGCTGGCATATTACAGATCCCATATATTTTAAGGAAGACCTCAAAGTTACCATTCAAGCGCTTGGTTGGCGCAGTGAGGGCAGATATCATCCCTTGCAGGACGACATCTCCTCGGTGGCTTATTGGTACTCAGACAATCTTGAGGACGAGTATCCTGAGTTCCCCGATTTTGAGGCGTTGGAACTAATCTGACCGTCAACATTTTTCAGCAACAAATACCACCACCTCAGCAAGTTCTACCATTGACAACATGTGAATTATCAAGATATAATTAGTTAGAATCTTTTTGAGAAAGGATACTTTTATGGTAACGAAAGAAAGATACATTTCGCTGATGGAAACGGCGCTTTCGGCTTACAGTGACGAACACATAAAGCGCTACTTTGACCAAGTGAAAGAAGAGGGGCTTAAGGAACACGGATTTCCACGTCTTACCGTTTGCATAGGCGTTTTGGCGGCGCACGGAAAACGAGACTATTTACTTCCCCTGTTTTGTGAAATGATGGAATTTTGCTGCAAAACGATTCCAAACGTCAAAGCGGCAAATGATTTTTCTATAAGAGAAATAATATGCTGTATTATTGAGCTTGAAAAGCACGGAACGGTTGACGGTGCGACTTTAGCGCGTTGGAAGGGCTATCTTAAGGACATTGACCCCGACAAGTGCTACAACGTTTTTGCAAAAACCCCCACCGAGACGAAATACAACTGGGCATTGTTCACAGCAGTCAGCGAGCTTTTGCGCAAGTACGTAGGGCTTAACGTCTCCTCAGAATTCATTGACATACAGCTTGCGACTCAATTGGCAAATCTCGACGAGAATCTTATGTACCGCGACGCCCCCGTTCACCCACCTATGGTATACGACATGGTATCGCGCGTGCTGTTCTCTATACTTTTGCACTTCGGATACAGGGGCAAGTATTATAATGAGATAGACGAGTGCCTGAAAAAAACGGGACTTATGACCTTGAAAATGCAATCGGTAAGCGGTGAGATTCCTTTTGGCGGAAGAAGCAATCAGTTTTTGCTCAACGAGGGGCTTCTTGCAATATTATATGAGTTTGAGGCTAACCGATACGCTAAAGAGGGCAATTGGGCTCTTGCCGCAAAATTCAAGTCAGGAATTGAATCCGCAATGAAGGTTACCGAGTATTGGTTTGCTAAGAAACCGATATATCATATAAAAAACCGTTTTCCGCTTGAAAGCCGATACGGTTGCGAGGAATACGGATACTTTGACAAATACATGATAACAACGGCTTCTTGGTGTTATGCGGCATATCTCATGTGTGACGAGTCGATTCCTTGCGAAGAGCAGGAGGACACTACAGAGATATTTAAGACCTCAGACCAATTCCACAAGCTGTTTATGAGAAGCGGCGGCTACTTCCTGGAGTTTGACGTTGACGCCGACCAACATTACGACGCAAGCGGGCTTGGCAGAGTTCACAAGAAAGGGGCGCCCTCCACAATTTGTCTTTCCGTTCCATGTCCTCAATCGGGCGGCAACTATATCACTAATGTTGAAAATGCGGAACCGATATCTCTCTGCCCCGGTATAGTTGATAACGGCGTACCCAAATTTGCCGCGGACCAATCTGTTAAATACCAAGTCAAGGAGTTTTCGACAGCAGAAGACTCTGCCCTTATTTCTCTTTCCTGCGTTTTTGACGAGGAAAATAAGGTGAATTCAACCTACACGGTAAATTCTCAAGGTGTTAATATTTCGGTAAGCGGCAACGGTAACGTAGCTTTTGCTTTGCCGGCGTTCCTCTTTGACGGAGAAACAAATACCGAAATAAAGGCTGACGAAAACACCTTAACGGTAATTTATCAAGGATGGGCGTGCAGATATATCACAAATGGCAAGATAATCAACTCCTGCAAAAAAGCCTACAACCGCAACGGTTATTACCAAGTCTTTTACGCAAGCGCAAACAAAGAATTAAATATTAAAATTGAAATTTTTGAAGTATAAAAAGCGGTGCTTAGCGTAGTGCCCTTAAGGACACTACGCAGTTATGATCGCCTGCGGCGAGTTTAGAGTTATGATCGGCTATGCCAAGTTATGATGTGCCTTCGGCACAGTTTAAAGGTCCAGGGCGATCATATCATAACGTTTGCGAAGCAAACTTATAACGACGAGCGAATGCGAGTTTCATAACTCATAACTAAAAATATCAGTTGTGTCCACAGATGCAGTGCTTATCAAGAAAAAAAGGACGAGGAATTTCACCAATTCTTCGTCCTTTTCCTGTCGGTAGGTACTATATCTATTGAGTTTAAAACTGTCCTTAAGAGTACAGCCCTTTAGCACCGCTTTTTTTACAGTATAATGCAGATAAGTCCTCCGCTTCCCTCGTTTATTATGCGTTCAAGGGTTTCCGAAAGTTTGACGCGTGATTCCTCCGGAATATTGGAAAGCTTTGTATGCAGTCCTTCGTTCATAAGGGCGTAAAGACTCTTTCCGAACATATTAGACTCCCATATACGCTTGGGGTCTTCCTCAAATTCGTGAAGCACGTATTTGATAAGCTCCTCCGACTGCTGTTCACTTCCTACAATGGGATTTATCTCGGTTTCTATGTTTGCTCTTATCATATGAATTGACTGCGCCGCGGCGCGAAGTCTTACGCCGTAACCGCCCGCCTGCTTGATGATTTCGGGTTCTTCAAGACGAAGCTCATTAATGTCGGGCATTACTATGCCGTAGCCTTTTTCATCAACCTCCGCAAGTGCTTCGGCAACCCTCTCAAACTTTGAACGAAGGGCTGAAAGCTCACAAAGCGTGGAAATCAGCCCGCTATCATCGGCAACTTCTATCCCCGCCATTTCGCTTATTACCTCGTAAAAAAGCTCGGGCTTAAGCTCAATTTTAAGCTTGGCTGCCCCTATTCCCATATTTATTTCTTCGGTTTCCACTTTTTGCACGTATTCGTTGTCAAGAATACTTTCCACAGCACCTTCCACGTCACCGATTTTATTAATCCGCGCGGCACAATCCCTGATGCTGTCAAGAATCGATGCCTTTATTCTGTGGTCTTGTTTTACAGCGTTAAGCCACTCGGGCATTTTTATCTTCATTTCATTTAACGGAAATTCACTAAGCACCATAGCAAGAATATGCTTGATATCCTCTGCGTCAAGCTCAAGGCAACTGACAAGTGCCACAGGGGCTTGGTATTTACTTTCAAGCTCATAGGCAAGAGCTATGGCTTTTTCGCTTGACGGCAACGCGGAATTAAGCACGATGGCAAACGGCTTTCCCAACGCTTTAAGCTCGTTTACTATTCTCTGCTCCGCTTCAACGTAATTATCACGGGGAATCTCTCCTATAGAGCCGTCGGTAGTGACAAGCATTCCTATTGTCGAGTGTTCCTCGATGACCCTTCTTGTACCTGTTTCGGCGGCTTCAACAAAGGGAATTGGCTCTTCGCGCCAAGGTGTTCTTACCATTCTCGGCTCACCGTTTTCAAGCGCGCCCATAGCTCCGTCAACTATATACCCTACACAATCGATAAGCTTTACCTGAACCTTTGCTCCGTCCTCAAAGTTAACACCGACCGCATTGTCGGGAATAAATTTGGGTTCGGTAGTCATTACAGTCTTTCCCGCCGCGCTCTGCGGAATCTCGTCTTTGGCCCGCTCTTTTACGTTACTGTCCTTGATATTGGGCAGCACTATCTCCTCCATAAAGCGTTTTATGAAAGTTGATTTTCCGGTTCGAACGGGTCCCACTACGCCTATATAAATATCCCCTCCCGTCCTTTCCGCTATGTCCTTATAAATTGAATGTTCTGTCATATACAATCCTCCCAATTTGTTTTTCAATACACTATATGAGGGGGCTTGTTCTTTTATGACCGATTAAAAACGCAAAAGGATAGTTTATTCGATAAAAAAACGCTTCTTTCGAAGCGTTTTGGTTATTTGTTTTGCGTTTTTATTATTCCGTCCAGCTCAAGCTTTTTGATTACCGTGGGCATAAGTATTCCATCGAGTGGTTTTCCCTCGGCTATAAGCTTGCGAACAAGGGTGGAACTGACGCGTTTAAGCGCGGGGTCACACGGCAAATACATTGTTTCGGCATCGGGGTTGCGCGCCTTATTATAGTAAGCCATTTCCTGCTCATACTTGAAATCTTTTATAGTACGGACGCCTTTAACTATTACGTTTGCGCCAAGCTCACGTACTACGTCCACCAACATTCCTTCACTGTAAAGAACCTTTACGTTTGGCAAATGGTCGCAGGAAAGCTTGGCAAGCTGATATCTTTGCTCAGTAGTAAACATATAGTTTTTCTGGCTGTTTATCATGACCATAACAACGACTGTATCAAAGATTTTAGAGGCACGCTCAACCACGTCCACGTGACCTACCGTCATAGGGTCAAAGCTACCTGGAATTACTGCAAGACTCATTTTATATTCCTCCTTTAAGGGTGAAAATATTTACGTAGGCAACTCCGTACTTTCCGCTTTTCAATATTTCAAAGTTATCTTCCAAGGTTTTATCTCCGCCAAAGACATCGGGCGCTCCACTTTCGCAAACCACGATAGATGTCGGTTTAAGCGACTCGGCTTTCAGAAGCGCGGAAAGCGATTTCCCCACCAAATTCAAGGCGTAGGGTGGATCTATAAAAACGATATCGAATTTTTCGCCTTTATTGCGTGAGAGATAATCAAAGCAATCGGCACAGTATATTTTACATTTATCTGCAAGGCGGGTCTTTTCGGCGTTTTTTCTTATAACGGTTACAGCATCCTTGGACTTGTCAAGCAACACAGCCGATTCCGCACCTCGGCTTAGTGATTCGAGAGCCATTTGCCCCGAACCCGAAAAAAGATCGAGAACCTTTCTGCCTTCTATGTCGAATTGCAACATGGAAAAAACCGCTTCTTTAGTACGCTCGGCTGTCGGTCGGGTTTCAAGGCCTTCAAGTGTAAGCAGTTTAGCCCCCTTGGCGCTTCCCGTAATAATTCTCATATCTTATCTCCTTCATAATTATGAAAATAGTTATAGATGTTTTCGGCATCCTTGGCAGAAACACCTTTAACCTGCGCCAACTCTTCACGGGTGGCATTTTTCACTGCCTCAAGCGTTCCCATTTTAAGAAGTATCGCTCTCGCCTTTTTTTCGCCTATACCCTTTATTTTCTCCAAGGATGAGGTTTTTAAAGACTTTAGCTTTGCCGCAGTCATTTTTGATACTGTATAGCGATGTATTTCTTCCTGTATTTTATATATAAACACAAACAGTTCCCTATCTGCCGCTATGCTTATTTCGTTATTCTCATCGCAAAGTGCGCGCGTTTTATGAAATTCGTCTTTTACCATTCCGAAAACCGGCACGTCTACGCCCATTTCCGCAAGCACCTCCCGCACGGTGGACACGTGAGTTTTTCCACCGTCAAGCAAAACAAGGTCGGGTAGGTCGGCAAAAGAGCCACTCTCGTCATCAAGGTGGGCAAAACGCCTTTTCAAGGTTTCTCGCATACAAGCGTAATCGTCTGTTCCCGAAACGTTTTTGATAACAAAACTTCGGTAGTCGCTTTTTTTCAGCTTTCCGTCTTCGCAAACAATCATTCCAGCGGTTTTATGCTCTGCGCCAAGGTTGGAAATATCGTATGCCTCTATTCGGGTTGGAAGAACCTCAAGACCAAGCACCTCAGCAAGTGAGACAAGCACCGTGTCGGATTTTTCGCTTTCGGAAACAAACTGCAACGCCGCCTGCTCAGCGTTATTTACCGCAATGCCCGCAAGCGCTTTTTTGTCACCGCGCTCGGGGGTTTTCACCTCAACGTTTACGCCAACCAAGGATTTGAGATACTCTTGTACAAGCTCCCTTTCCTCATCTTCAAACGCAAAAGAGAGAAGTATTTCAGACGGAATATCGTCCTTTCCGCGATAATAATCACACAAAAAGCTACTCAAACTGCTGTCGTCTACAACTCTGTCATTACTAAACACGTAATCAGATTTATTAATTAACACTCCATCGCGCACGTTGAGAACAGAAATCGCGGTACACACTTCTCCGACATACAGCCCCACAACGTCATGGTTACTGTGTGCCGAAGAAACAACCTTTTGCTTTTCGGCAAGTTTTTCAAGCGCAGCTATGGTATTACGGCATCTTATTGCCGCCTCAAAGTTTTCCGCCTCGGCATACTTAAACATTTCTTCTTCAAGGGCGTGTCTTGCGCCCGCGGTATTGCCTTTTAGAATATCAACAGCCGAACGGATAAGCGAATCGTATTCCTCTTTCGTCACTGCGCCCGAGCAAACTCCGCAACACTGCTTCATCTGCATATAGATACAAGGGCGCTCTTTACCTATATCTCTTGGAAACTTTCTTTTACAAGACGGTATTCCAAGCGTTTTATACAAAAGTGACAGCACCGAAAAAACGGTTGAAACTCCACTGTAAGGGCCAAAGTATTTTGCCTTGTCGTTTGCTCTGCTTCGGGTAAAGATAATTCTGGGATATTCCTCGTTGGTAATTTTGATATAAGGATAGGCTTTGGCATCTTTCAATTTTATGTTGTACTTGGGAGAGTATTGCTTTATCAGCGTGTTCTCAAGAGTAAGCGCCTCTATTTCGGTATTGCAGACTATATAGTCAAAGTTGTCTACAAGAGACACCATTCGCGCGGTCTTGACATTTTTGGCGCTGTTTTGAAAATACTGCGACACGCGATTTTTAAGCTTGCGCGATTTGCCGACGTATATCACTTTTCCCGCCGAGTTTTTCATTATATATACGCCCGGACAAATCGGAAGACTATTGGCTTTTTCAAGTAATCTCTTTATTCTTTCTTCATTTATTGCCATGTTAGTTCCTACCTTCTATAAACAAAAACTGCGGGGAGTCCCCGCAGCTTTACAGCGATAACTCGCCTATACTACTCTTATTCAGCAAAGCCTTTGTCGATAAGGTTGGAAAGTCCGTCAAGCGCGGTTCCTTCATCCTGTCCATCAGCTATAAGTGTAACGGTCATTCCTTGTGCGATTCCAAGTGAAAGAACTCCAAGCAGGCTTTTTGCGTTAACTCTGCGGTCATCCTTCTCCACCCATATAGAACTCTTATAGGAATTTGCCTTTTGAATAAAGAAAGTAGCGGGTCTTGCGTGTAACCCAATACTATTTGTAATCGTTACTTCTCTAGTTAGCATTTTGCGCAAATCCTTTCTTGTTGAATAGTTTGTTTTATACAGGTATAAACATTAACACATACATACCCAATAATAGTATATCAAAATTTCAATTTAAAATCAATAGACTTTCATCGGTGTTTTTTATGAATTTTGACACACTATTACAGTGCATTTTCTACATTTTTGACAAAACGCCGCAAAATCACTTACTTTTTGACTATATCGGTAACTGTCAGTACAAAGTCCACTTGTTCAGTTTTCACCGAAAAGCTATCGCCCGGAGTTATCCTTGTACTGCCACCGAGCAAAAAGCATTTATTATTTACACTTCCCTTTACCTCAAGCGTGCCTTTTACGTCAACTCTGGTTTCATCGGGATACTCAACGAGCAAGATTCTCCCCGACGAATCTTTTATATACTTCTTTGCGGGGGTTACGGATATCAGCCTTTCAAGTTTTCCAAGAAACACGCCCGAATCGGCTATGGTTACCTCGTCCGAGACGTTAAAATAATCCACCGAAGTATCGGCAATATCGGATACGGAAAAATTCATACTGTAGGTGGAAAGCTCCGGGGAGTTTTCCAAAAACACGAAATTACCCGTGCGCAGACTTATACCAACAATCAGAGCAAGCGTAAGCAGAAATATTGAATAGTCAATTATATTCAATGAAATTTTTGTTTTTTCCCGATTGTTTTTCTCCATGTTTTCCCCTCAATCAACAGTATTAATTCCAACACAGTACACGGAGGCAACGTAATTAGGAAAGCGTAAATTAAGGGCCCCCCCTACCGCTATCCTCCTGCCGTTAACACTATATCCCACCGATTTCACATACTCGGCATCTGAAGATACCGTTACCTTAAGATTATATCTATCGGGATATTCTATTGCAACCAATTTTTCCTCTGCCGAGTCGTATTCATATACCGCAAATCGGCTCTGTTCGTCTGTGGTTTTTACATAACCGAGTATAGCGTTGGTGGACGAGTCATAAACCGCATCGCCTATCTTTACTTTATCAAGAAACTCCTCGCTGACACCTTCGACAATTACAGTGTATTCTAATTTTACCACGTCTCCTTTTTTCTTTGAGAAAATATATTTAGAAAACAAAAACGTCAATATTAATAAAACTACCGCCGCAAGAATAATAAAATCTATGACGTTAAAGCGTCTCCTTTTTACGGGTTTAAAGCTACTTGTTTTATCTTCCATATCTTTACCTGTTACGAGTAATCAACTCAATATCCGCTGAATACAGTGAATCATTATTATCCCCTTTTAGCATCTCACTCTCGGAAGTGCCGATACGCACGCCTGCGATTGCTACAGCGATTACAAGCCAAAAGCACAAAAACACTCTTGGACTGTACCAAATATAATCTGTAAGCCCCATAAGCAGCGTGCCCGATACGGCAGAAACGCCCGCGATTACAACGTTTTTTTCGCTTGAAGGTTTAGCTGTTTTTAAATATTCCAAACAACATTGCGCAAAGAAGATAATGACCGCAAAAAACGCCAAAAGTCCAACCACGCCGCTTTCTGTCACTATTTGCAAATACAAGCTATGCGCGTGTTTTACCGCAAGAGTTCCGGAATACGCAAACGCGGGATATACCGCAGAAAACGCCGCCTCGCCGTACCCAATCCCACAAAGCCAATTCTGCCGCAGCATTTCAAATATTCCCTTCCAAGCTGATATTCTGTAAGAAACAGAAGATTCCGAAAGGTTTGATATACTCAGTATACGCCCGTACACGTTTGGCGTAAACATAAGAATACCTATTGCAATCGCTCCCCCTCCAAGTACTATATAAGGCAGTGTTTTACGTGAAAGAATCAAAAGAAAGCTGACAACCGACAGCACAAACCCCAACCAAGCTCCTCTGCTCCACGTTTGAACAACGCAGAAAACCAAAAGTGGCAACAACAAGCTAACCGCTATCAGCTTCTTTCCTTTGCGGTTTGATACTATTTCTCCCACAACAAACGGAATCACCAACAAAAGATACACACCGAAAATATTGGGATTTTCAAAGGTTGAACCAATTCTTACACTTATCCCCGAAAATAGAGATAAATCCAACCAGCCATTTTCAAAACCACCCGTAAAAAACTGAAATATGCCTACTGAAACCGCCACTGTAGAAGAAGAAACGATGGCAAGCACAGTTCTTTTAAGCCACTCTTTACTGTTAATAAGATTAACCGTGAGAAAGTATGCCAACATAAGCCCGCACACAAGTGATACCTGCGCCAAGGAGCGCAAACCGCCCGCACTGAACATCCCCGACGTTAATCTTACAAAAAGAAATACGAGAACCGAAAAATCGAGCAGGCTGAATTTTATTATTCTCTTTCCGCGTATCAGCTTAACCGCATAGCTGACGGCTGTTACGCAAACCAATCCCAATAAAATCAACGACGGCTTGGACAAAAATCCTACAATCGGAATTACCGAAATAAGAACCAATATTCCGATTTCGGGAAACGCAAATACGGTTGCAACCGTTCCTCCGACAATTGCAACGATAACTAAACTCAACGGATTTACAAAATACGTGATTCCGCCAGAAAACAGTCCGAACATTACCGACAGATAATACACTCCGCTTTTGGGAGTCTCGGCTGAAAGACTGTCCATCGGTAAACCAAGACGGTTTAAAACAAACGGCTTAAGAACGATACTCTCGCAAACAGCTTCCGAAAAAGCCTTTTCGGAAAAGAAAAAAAGCGTCCCCAAAACGATAAAGAATGATAAGGTTACAGTGCTTGACAAATCACTTGTCAGACTTTCACCTTTAAGCGGCTTAATTAATATGCCCACTGCTCCGCTTACTGCGAACAACACTCCGTATTCTTTCAGTCTTAGTCTTAAAAGCGATGAAAAAAAGCTCGCCACAGAGGTAACAAACAAGCTTTCTTCAAAACATTTGGTAATCTCCAGGCGAACTTTTTTTATTCTATTGTCAGTATTATTTCTTTTCTTGAACAGCGTGGTGATTGCGCTTTTTTGAAATTTTTCCTCAGCCCGCGAGTAGGCGGTGAAGATTCTTCCGAAAAAACCGTTAATTATCATAGCGTATATCCATTTTGTCAAGCGGTTTATCAGATTAAGAAAAAGGCTTTTTTCAAAAATGTTGGTTTTTTCCCATTTCAGGGGGCTAACCTTCATATTTTATCCTCCTTGGTTTAACAAATCGGGACGTTTGGCTTTAGTCAGTTCAAGTGATTTTTCATTTCTCCATTTTTCAATATTTTCGTGATGTCCCGATAACAGCACGTCGGGAACCTTCATGCCGTGAAACTCGTAGGGTCTTGTATACTGCGGATATTCAAGAAGTCCGCCCGAAATACTCTCTTTTTCAAAGCACTCTTTATCTGAAAGCACTCCATCTACAAGTCTTGCCACAGAATCCACCAATATACATGCGGGAATCTCTCCGCCGGTAAGAACGTAGTCTCCGATAGATATCTCCTCGTCAACAATTTCCTCTATCACCCGATAGTCCACCCCCTCATAATGCCCACAAAGAATAATAAGATTATCGTATTTTGAAAGCTCTTGAGCTTTTTGGTGGTTAAGTACTTTTCCTTGCGGAGACATATAAACGACGCAGCGTGTGGCATCCTCGCCCAGAGATTTATTTTTTTCTATTATATCGGCGTAACAATTATAGATAGGCGGTGCCATCATAAGCATGCCTTTCCCCCCGCCGTAAGGAGTATCGTCAACTCTGTGGTGCTTATCCTCGGAATAATCTCTGATATTATGTGTTTCAACGCTGATTGCGCCGCTTTTTTGCGCTCTGCCGATAATACTTTCTCCCAAGACGTAGTCAACCAAGTCGGGGAAAAGTGTCATAATGTCAAATTTCATTTTTCCTCACCTCAATCGAACATTCCCTCAATAGGAGTAACGAAGATTCCCTTTTCAAGGTCTACCTCTTTTACAAATTCCTCTACCGCGGGCATCATTTTTTCTCCGTCAGGGGTATCTACCACGTATATGTCGGATGCGCCACGGTTGATTACTTCCTTAAGCGTTCCGTAAATCTTGGCAGTATTGGCGTCAATTACCTGTACGCCTATAAGATCCGCGATAAAGTAATCGCCGTCCTCAAGCACAAAGTCCTCTCTTGACGCAAAAGCGGTCTTGTTTTTCAAGGAAAGTGCTGTATCAAAATCGTTTATCCCCTCAAGCTCAACTATAACGAACTGCTTGAAAACCGATGCCTTTACTATTTTAAACTCTTTCATTCCTCCCGGCAACGAGATAAAAAGCCGTTCAAGCTCCGCAAGGTCATTGGGCGTATTGCACCATGACTCAAGCTTTATTGCGCCTTTAACACCGTGGGTGTTTACTATTTTTCCGCATTCAAGATATTTTTTCTTTTCCATCATAGTATTCCTCATTTTTTTAATCTAATACAGTATATCATATTTTTGACACAATTTCAACATTTGTTCGGTATTTTTTGTTTTTTTAAAACTTTTTCCTTGCAAATACGGGCTTTTGTGAAAAAATTTACAAAAACTTATTGCAATAATTTGCTTTATGGTTTATAATAGCTTATAACAATTTTTACGGAGGGACAAAATGCTTAGATTACTTGAAGCAACCGGCGACGCTGCCGAAACAACGGCACAGGGCGGCTCGGGCTGGATTACCATCGTTATGTTGGTTGTTATGTTCGCATTCTTCTACTTCTTTATGATCAGACCTCAGAAGAAGCAGGAAAAAGAAGCGGCTGATATGCGTAACAATCTCGTAGTAGGTGATGAAATCACAACTATCGGCGGTATTATCGGAAAAATCGTCAGCATCAAGGACGAGACACTTGTTCTTGAAACAAGCCGTGACGGCACCAAAATCCGCATTCTCAAGAGCGCGGTCAGAAACGTAGACGTTCACGCCGAAGACGCGCAGGACTAATTGGATTTCGGCATCATAAAATCGCCTCCGCATTAATATAGTTTAGTAATTATATTTTGCGGAGGCATTTTATGAAAAACAAGGCTTTTACAAAAAACAATCCGTCAACTAAAAAGTCGCGTTTTACGGACAAGGTAAGCCCAAAAATCCCGAAAGGCGTTCTCTCCTGCTCGCTTGTCGGTGTTGCGGTTGCGGTAGTGCTTGCGGTTATTTTAAGCTTACTGCTTGCGTTTGTTCTGCTTCAGACCGCGGATCCCACAGCGTACGTAACGCCAACCGCACTGTCGGTGCTTTACGTCTCGGCGTTTATAGGAGGGTTTTCAGCCTCGTTAATAAACCGCGGATCGGCTGTTTTGTGCGGTGTTACGGTGGGGCTGGCAATTCTTGCTTTGGACTATCTGTTGTCTTTCACGTTAAGTGGAAATATGTCGGCTGATTACGGTTTGCTTGGCTATGCGGCTTTACGGATTGCCATTCCGGTATGTTCACTTATAGGCGCGTTTATCGGCGTTACAAAAAACACATCTGTCAAAAACACACGAAATAATTATAAAAAGAGGTAAAATTATGCTTTACACGTTGAAATTTTCAGGAAAGAAATACGCTTACGACAGCACAAGCGGCGCGGTGGTGTTAACAAACGCGCTTCAGTTTAAAATGTTTGGCGCAATAGTTCCCCCTCTTACAAAAGTTTGCCCCACGTCACTCAGATATGAGCTTGCCAAGTTTGACTCTATGGACGTTGAGGAGGCTTACGATTACATTTACTCGCTTGCCGAAGAAGGAATTCTCTACAAAGAGGACGACGGCAAGATAAGAATTGCCACCGAGGGAGAAAACGCTTGCGCAGATCCTGCTTTGGCGGGTGAGCTTATCGCACTCGCATTTGCGGACGCGCCCGCGGAATTTGAGTTTGAGGTTATAGGCAATACAAACGCTGATGCAATAAAAACGATAGCTCTCGGTGAAGCCGCAAAGCTTGGAAAAAAGATTATTTAAGTTAATATAAAAAAGGCAGCCCCGGCGCTAGGCGCCAATGCTTTTATTATTTATTCGGGAATATATGACTCGTCAAACGAGCATCCGCTTGAAGTAACGTTAATCTTTACCGTTTCACCGCAAACATCGCCAACTCCGTAGTGGGAGACGGGAGTTACAAGCATATAGTAAGATTGGTTTTCAACAAGCTCAACATCGTCTATCGTAAGAATTGCGAAATACCTGTATCCGGTAGCGTCCTTAGCGCTTACGTCTCTATCGTTTACAACAATAGTAGAGAAAACGTTAGACGAGGTATCTATCTTCTTTACGCCCTTGGAAACAAAGCCTTCACCCGAGTCAACGAACGTCTCTACATCAAATCCGATAGAAGAATACCAAAGCATATCTACACCTGCAAGGATTCTTATGCTGTCCTTGGTAGAATGTTCCTGGGTAGCTATAACCTCTGCAACGCCGGAATCGTGGACATTGTAAATCACAATATCTTTAATAGCATAAGGAACTAGAATATGTCCGCCTGTCTTGGCGCCCGTCGCGCTTTCAAGAACGTCGATGCTGTCCTTAACCGCTACCGCAGCCTTGAATTCCTCGGTGCCGTAGGTTACTATATTGCTTGCAGCCGAAATTGCTGTGCCGTTGTTATAGTAAGGTACAGTGCCGTTTACGTAGTATCTGACAGTTCCGTTGATATCGTCGTAGATAACGGTAATGGGAGTCTCCGTCTTTACTGTTATCGCCTTTGTTCCATCAATATCCGAGTAAAGCTTGCGATAATCGTCCGCGCCAATCTTTACAAGCAGCTCAGCGGTAGATATATCCGCATAGAGAAGACCAAGTGTCTTTTTGCTTCCGTCGGAAAGCTGTCTGTCAACTGTAACAAACGCGTGATTCTTATTGCCATTTACTTCAACATTAGGAGTAAACCTTGCATTAAGCTCGATAACCGAAACATTATCGTCGGTCATTACCTCGGAAGAAACCTCGGTATTTGCTCTTACTATGGAGAGATTATGAAGGTTATAGTCTCCGTATCCGTCATCAAGGAATCTGAACGAGAAGGGATACTTGGTAGTATAATCAGCCGTCTCATCCTTTCTGTCAGCATCGTAATTTTCAAGATATGAGTAAACGAACTTGGATCCGATATATTCGCCGTCAATATAAAGCTTGTAATACATTCCGTTTACAGAAGGCTCTACGTAGATACCGACGTTGTATATCTGACCTGCAGCGAGAGTAGCCAAAGGAGTTATTCCGCCCTCAGGTACACCATCAGAATACATACGAATACCGATACGGTCTCTGTAGTACTCACCGTTTTCGTCAAGAAGCGCATATCCGCGCATGAACTGGAAGTAATCGTGACGGTCTCTGTTAGGAATATTTAATTCTATATAGTTTTTCTCTGTCAGAGGAACGCGCAAAGCCACAAGAGATCCACCGCTTTTGCCAACCGCCGACCTTCTAATAAGAGTACTCAACTGCGTCTCATTCATAGAGAATGAATAATCAAAAGTAATCCAATAGGGGTCAGAGGAAGAGCTTACAGACTCCAAATCGGTGTCTACAAATACCGTACTTTTTATCGTATTTGCCGAATCTCCGTTCTCATCAAATTCAGCGTTACCTCCCGTTATTGCAAGAAGGTCGCCCTGCTCAATATAAACCTTTTCTCCGCAGTTTTTGCAAACGAAGGAGTAAACAAGCTTATTGACAGCCTTGGGAGAAGTTTGTGAGGTAGCAACAGCCTCGGTTGCATAGAAGTGAGTACCAACTTCCTTGTTTTCAAGGTGACCGCAGAACTTATCCGGCTTTTCCGCCTCAGCAAAGGTAGGCACTTTTCTTTCACCGTCACCAAGGGTAACAGCCTTTGTGTATCTGAAGTTTACAGTATCAAGCTTTTGAGCACCAAGTGTGAGAGTATCTCCCACGGTGATACCGTATTCACCGATATACGCGCCGTCTATGTAAAGAGAATACTTATCAGTATTAATCTTTACGGCAACCTGATAGGTCATGGGAGCTGTTACAGATATGCCGGTAGAAGCGTCACCGTAAGCAACAAGCTCATTATTCTTTACAGAAAGGAGCGCATTTTCGCCAAAGCTGAGAAGCGCGGTGTCCGCAGTTTTGTCGGTAATCTGTATATCGGACGCGATCCAATATTCGCTGTTTGTGGGAAGCGAGGAAACTGTTCCGTTTCCGTAATATACGCTGTCAAGTCCGTCAACAACTGTGGATACTATTCCCTTTGCGGAGCTTACAGCCTCACCGCAATAGCAGACATAGTCGCTTGTTTCAAGCGTTGTCTTACCAACAGTTACGGAATTATAATCTTTGTAATAATCAAACGAGTGAACGTGATCCGATTCTTTGGCAAATACAAACTCGGAAAGCGTCATATTACCGTAAGTAGCATCTGTAAATCTGAATTTATATTCGTCTTTGCCGGATGCTACGTTACCGCCACTCTGTGTGGTAATATACTTGCCGTCAAGATATACGTCAAATTTACCTGCGGTAGGATCAATACGAAGCGAGAAATGATAGCTTTCGCCTGCACGAATCGTAGTAATATAGTTCTTATCGGTTGCCGCATCAGAAGTATGAAGCTTGGCAACGTTGGGAGTATATTCTGTAGTGCTGGAAGAATCTGCTATAGCGTGCATTCTCAAAAGTCTGTAATATGAAGGAGAAGCGTTATTGGGAGTATTATTAATATGTATACCCCAAAGGTCTCCGCTTGTTCTGCCTGTTCTCAACGCTAACGAATTGAGAGAGTTAATGGTTACTTTAAAGCTAACCCAATAAGGATCTGCCCCACTGCTGATAACATCTTCCGCGGTATATATAAACTTTGCTCCGCCTGCATTAACATACTCTGCACCGTTTGCCACGTTTTTGTTAATGCCTTGCCCCGTGGTATCAAGCAAATTAACGTCAGCAGTAGCGTACACTCTTTCACCGCAAGCGGTACATAGGTAAGAATACTTAAGGGGATAGTAAGACACGATTATCTTCTTATTACCGCTTACAGTTCCCGTCTCTACGTCATGTGCGCAAGGAACGAGCGTCTTATCAACAACAAACGTAGGAGCCACGGGAGCATCGGTAACGGCAATCTCAACTATTTTGTTGTAGTTGAACACAACGTTATTATTGAGCGCGTCATCACCAAAGGTGACAGTTTCGGGAGCTTTTTCAAGCGTTCCGCTTGCTTTAAGAGCCCCATCAATATAAAGCTCGTAAGCCTTACCGTTTATCCTTACAGCGGTCTGATAGGTAGTCTGCTTGGTAAATGCTACGCCCAAGTCGGTCTCGCCCGAAAGCAAGCCAACCGCAGTACCAACGTTGAGGCTGAGAACAGGTGTGCTGTCAAGAGTAATAAGCGCGCCCGACTTATAGGCTCTCTTTACGTTGATATCCGAAGCTATCCAATATTCGCCTTCTGCCGAAACAGATATAGCGTTGCTTGCGTCATTGTATACTGTGGGAATATTATTAACAACAGCTTCGCTTATTTCCTCAAGCTGAGAATAACCGCAGTGGCAGGTCTTTGTTACCTTGAGTACCGTATCACCGATAACCACGTCACTTACCTTAAGGTCATGAGTGTGTCCGTCAGGAAGCACAGTAAAGTTATTAACCATTCCGGCAAACCATGCGCCCTCAAGGAATCTGAAACCATACACGGCCTTACCGCTGCTTAGCGTAGAACCGTTAAAGGTTGTAAAATAAGTGTCGTCAATATAAACTTCCATGCGTCCTGTATAGCGGTCTATACGCAACGCGAAATCATGCACGCCCGTGTCAATAATCGCCAACGCAGGGAATGAGGTCGTGTTACCTGAACGCAACAGTATCTTATCTGTTCTATAGGATTTTCCATTACCATCCCAAGTGTGGCCACCGGTTGCGTCTTCAATGGGGAAAATTCTGAGTATTGCGGACGTATTTCCTATACCGGTAAACGCAGTACTGCCTTTGCCGGTTGCCGAGAAGAACGAAAGCAAGCTACGTCCATTAATATGTGTATTACCAGAGGAATGACCAAACATTTCCTTCACTTTAAGGGATGTGATATCTAAGGAAAATTTGACCCAATACTTATCGTTTGCGGTAGCCGCCGACGGCTTGACCATAACGTCGTTAGGCACCGCAATATATTTAAGGTTAGGAGCAAAGCTTACCGCTCCGTCCTTTACCTCGCCCGCGACGCCTTCTTTCTCAGCCTGAAGGCTATCGTCAAGATACGAGGTAGCCGCGTCAATATACTCAACGTTCCACACGTCGCCGCAAACTACACAGTGCTTTTCAATTCTGAATCCTGTCTTGCCGATATCCTTGTTGCTTACTATCTTGGTCTGTGTTCCGAAATCTCCGTGAACGTCGTCACACTTAACGTTGGTAATCTTAAAATTATCAAAGGAAATACCGCCGTTTGAAACAGTACCGTCAAGAATTCTGATACCGTAGCCCTTTTGTTCATCGCTGCGTCCGATAACTTTGTCGGTTACAAGAACTATATCACCGACTTTTACTGTAACCAATGTGCTTGTAGCGGTTCTTTTACACTCGAACGTTACGGTAAAAGGAACGCCCTTGGTGTACTTATATACCGAGGTGTTTCCCTCCTCAAAAGCTACCGCGGGAAGAGCGCCCGAAATAGTTTTAGTAGAGTTAGCCGATACAAAGGGATTAGTAAGCGCCACGTCCTCAAAGCCAATACCGTTAGAGGTAGTACCATCATTGGTAGCTTTAACTCTGCAATCTATACCGTACAAATAGCCGACGTTTTCGTCTACTTCAGCGTCCTCATCTATCTCCACGTCGGAATAAATTCCATCTGCAAGCGTAGCGGTATAAGGCTTAATACCTGTTCCCGTAGCCTTGATAAACCAGTTGAATTTACCTATGGAAAAGATAGACATACCGCGGTAAGGCGAATAGCCTTCACCGGTAGCGCCCGTGCTTTGAGCAGTGGCGGGGATTGTGCCGTCGATAGTCATATCAAAGGAGAACGTAAACTGTGCAGGGCCTTTTTCCGCAAAGAACAGATCCAAAATGTCCTTGTTCTGCGCGTACTTAGCTGCGTCAACAAGTTTCGTAGAGCTGACATAAGCGTTTACGTACGTGGTGTCTTTGAAATTCACCTCGTAGTCTTTAGTCGTAGCACCCTCAGGCGTTTTATCGACTATGTTGACGTGGTTAGAGCCTGCGTAGCTTTGACCGCCCAATGTGGTAAAGTGCATACCCAGAGCCTCGTGCAGGTATATACCCACATCTTCCGTACCGTTGTAGTCGTCAAAGGTTACACCGTTTTCGCTCAACATATTACTTGCCGAGTTTGTATTGGCGAACACGTTTGAGACACTGAGAACACATACGAGCACTAAAATTACAAGCAGTGTTATCAGTTTTGTTGTGTTTTTCATATCTTTCTTCCTTTCTAAAAAATATTTTCAAACAACTATACATTTTGATTATATCAAATATTTTTGTGCATGTCAATAACTAATTTTACGATAAATGTGATTTTTTTTAAGATTTTTGCACAGCTTTTCGGTTTATACGCAAAAAAAAGCCTCGGCAAAATGCCGAGGCTTTTAATGTTATTTGATTACTCAACGAAACGGTAGCCGTTCTCAAGAATTTCAATTGTTTGTGTTACGCCCTTAAGGGTAACCTCGCCCACCTTGGTGAAAGGTGTGATAACAATTTTACATCCGGGAGTAAGAGTCTTGCCCGCGGCAGGATTTATCGTGAGCGCCGAGAAATAGGAATATCCGTATTTGTCGGCAAATATATCCTTGTCATCAGCTATCAACGAGTGGAAAATGTTAATGCCTTCAACGTCGTAGCTATCTGCCCCCTCGGGAAGAATTGTAATATCGGTAGTACCGTCTGTACCAATTACGTTTACAGAGTAACCGATAGAGCTGTACCAAGGCATATCAACGCCCGAAACAACTCTGACAGAGCCGGTATAATCGTTGGTCTGGTAACCGAGAATTTCGGCTGTACCGCTCTTGTTTACAGTGTAGGATTTTATCTCATTGAGATTGATAGAGGTCGCGCGAACGCCTATACTGTCAGATCTTACAGACGAGCCCTTAAGGGTTGTATCGGTAAGAACAACTTCATCTATTGTTGCGTATACGCCCTCGCTTACAGCGTAGTAAGGAATATATCCGCCTACGTAATATCTGAGGCTGTTAGCGTCGTGGTCGTAAATTACGGTAACGTCCTTAGCCTCTGTGCCAAGGGTAATAGGACCTCCGGTTTTGTCAACGAAGGGAACGTAATTCTCGCCGTTCTTATACGCAAGCTGACCTGTTGCGACGTCGACGTAGAGGAAGTTGATAGTGGGGTCGGTTGATCTACCATCGTTAAGTCTTGTACGTGTAACGTGTATAAGCGGCTCGTAGGTTCCCGCCTCGGTAACTGTTGTGGAAGGTTTAAACTTAGCGGGAGCTTCAACAACAAGTACTCTGTTCTTGTAGTTTACAGCTTCGTAGGATATTACGAAATTGTCAAGAGTATGTCCCGAAACACCACTCTCAAAAATTCTGATTGCGGGATTAGTGCTTGCATCGAAATTATGGGTAGAAGTTTCGGTATATACCCATTTTCCGTCAACGTATACGTCGTAATCTCCGCTTGAGGGATCTATGTAGAGCGCAAAGCTTACCTTGGAGCCAGCTTTTATCCTTGCTATGCACTTTGCGTTACGGTAAGAACCACCGTTATATACGTAAACACCGTGGTAACCGTCGGGCTTATTGCCCTTGGTGAAAACATCGGTGGTCTCGTCGTAAACAGCGCCGTCAGAAACCTCCCAACCGTCGGGGATAAGACGGAGCTGAGACTCGTATACTGTATTATAAGGCTGAACGGTAATAAAGCCGTATCCCTTATACGGGCGGGTATCGGTCACACTGCTACCACTGGTTGCTACATCTTTATAATTATCCTTGGTAATCTGAAGTCCGTCCTTATCCTGACCGGCTTTGATACCCGAAGCCAGAGCGGAAGTAACACTAAGGTCAAATTTGATCCAATAGGGATTTCCGCCACTCGACAGGCTTCCATCCTCAACATAAACGAATGACATGCCACTTTTTTTGTATTGGGCAGCAGGCTTAAATTCATTTTTGATATTATGCCAATCTATAAGAGAATCGGTAAGGGGCGCGTGAACAAGCTCACCGCATTTTTCGCACTTATAGCTTACAACGCTGTACTCCGAGCTGTAGGTAGTAATAGACTTAACGGCTTCTTTATCTCCCACGCTGTGGCTATGAGTGCAATCGCCGTATTTCGTATCGTCAGCAACCTTGGCAAGGTTACCCGAAGTAATTACTCCACTGTTTACTATCCTATTATTATTATATCTCACGTAAGCGCCGAAGTCCTTATCGCCGTAGGTAACAGACGTAGGAACAGCGGTAAGGGTTATTTCCTCCCCAGCCTCACCGTCGAGGTATACGGTGCAAGAAGTTCCGTTTACACGGACAGCCACCTGAACTGTATCGGGAGCGGTAATAGCTACGTCATCGGTAGTAAGAATTACGTCGGAGCCGAGAGTGAGGAGTGTTCCGCTTGTCTGCTTTCTCATATTGATCTCGGTAGTGAGCCAATATTCGCCAGTAGGAGCGGTAAACGCTACGGTTTCGTATCCGTCGGCAACGGTTGCGATATTGTTTACGATAGCCTTATTTACAAAATCCGTATAATCTTCTCCGCAAACTGCGCAGGTGTTCTCAACCAAAAGCGCAACGGAAGTAAGATTTACAGAATTGGGAGCGTCTGTCTTGGGAGTATGAACGTGGGAAACGTTTATCTTAAAATCTTTTGCCGTGTAGCAGCCGGAACCCGCATCACCCAATCTCAAATTGTATTGAGCGTATTCGTCAAAGGAAGCACCGCTGTTCATAGCTATAGAAGCACTTCCGCAGAACTTACCGTTTATATACATGTCGTAGGTGTTGTGTGCAATGTCAAATACTACAACTATTTTATAGGTTTCACCCACAACAAGACGGAAATCGGTAATCTCTATCCAACCGCCGCTGGTAATCATTTTCATTACAGCCTGCGGTTCATCGGTTGTTGCGTCGTCCCAGATTCTTATCCACTGGTAATAATCTGATCCGTTATCGACAGTTCTCTTCACCCAGGTAAGCAAAGATTTACCGCCTGTACCGTAATTGGTAGGCAGCGCGTCAACCGTAAGCTCGGTGCTGAACATTGCGTTCTGAGCCATAAGATTGTAATAATCATCGGAGAATAGCGGGCGATACTGATAAGCAGAGCTTGAAGTGGTTTTGAAATCAACCGAATCCGAAACACTGTACGGGAAATACTTGTACGCAAAGGTATTGCACTTTGTACATACGTACTTGTACAAGGGCTCGTTAGCAACGCACACAACAGTTCTGGTAGCAGCCGAGTCACCCTCGTGAACGCACTCCGCGCCGTGAACCACGGGAACTACGGGAGTAGCGATAGTATCAAGCTCAACTATCTTAGCGTAAGCAAATTTTGCGCTAACGCCCTCTGTACCAAATGTTACGGAGTTGTTTCCGCTAAAGGTATCGGAAGCTGTCTTTACACCCTCAACGTAGAGTGTGTATTTGTTGCCCGAAACGCTTACTACAACGGTAGCGTTATTCTTTACGTCATCGGTATCAACGATAGCCGTATCACCGAGAGTGATAAGAGTTCCGCTCTGATCCGCGTCAACCGCAACGTCAGCGGCAATCCAATACTCGCCCGCGGGAGCCACGTAATCAACAGTTGTGGGAGTTGTAATATAAGGAATATTGTCCTTGACAACCTTGGATATTACGTTATCAACTACCTTTCCGCAGTAGCAGGTGTAGCTGTAATCAACAGCCGTATCGGTAGCAACCGCAACAAAATCGGTGCTGTACTCGCCGGTGCAAACGTGAGCCGGTTCATTGACTTTTTCAACGAGAGTAAAATCAGATACTTCGAGACCGTAATTACCGTCCGTTAATCTGAAACCGTTAAAGGGTGTCACTTTTCTGGAAAGTCCGGTCTTTACAAGCTTACCGTTTACATACACTTTGTTGCCGTTAGTTACCGACATATTGCCCTCAATAGTTACGCTGTAAGTCTCGCCGGCTTTCATAATAAACAAAGGCTTAATACTTGATGCATTGTTTTTGTCATCAAGTTTATCGGCAACAAGGTAATACTTGGCATTGACATTTTTGTTTTTTGCTTGGGCATCCGCCTGTTTAAGTCCAAAATCGGTACCAAGTTTACCGTTAGCAAGAAGATAGTCAATTATTTCTTGCTCGTTGGTAATAGTCTTATCACCAACCGTTATGCTATCAAGTGTGTTCGTATCTCCGTCACTGTCGGTTATGGTGTAAAATCTCAGCGCACTGCTATAGCTACCGGTCATATTGAGAAAGTTTCCGCCGCCTAAGCCTTTTCCTGACAATCCCGCCCATGCGGTAACACTGACAGTAAAGCTCACATAATATTTACCCGCAGTAGCACTGAATCCCGTGTTGGCATCATAAGCAATAGTCGCGGCATTAGGGTTAGCCGATGTCCAGTCTCCGTCAAAGGTGCTAGTCGAAGAAGCCATAAGCTCTACGCCCTGGTCTACGTAAACGCGTATACCGCAGGAAGAGCAGATATAAGACCAAACTCCATTATTTCCGCCGTTTCCATCATTCATCGGAATAGCGTACATTTTGTAAGTTCCGTCCTTAGCTGTATGAGACACACAAGGAGCGGAGGCGTACTTGGGAGCGGAATAGATTAAATCGTTAAGTGCGGCAGGCCATTCAATAACCCTATCCATAGCCTTTACGTTTCTGAGATTTACTCCCTCAGCGTTAAGGCTGATATCACCGCTCAACGCACCGCTTACTACGCCTGCGTAAGTGCCGTTGAGATAAACGGTGTATTTACCGCTTTCAACCTTTACGGCTACCTGATAGGTATTAAGCTCTGTAAGAGCCTCTCCGATATCGGTGCCGTCGCCAAGCTCAAGCTTGCCCGACTCGGCGTCAACCGCTACAAGCGCGGATTCCCCCACAGAAAGGAGCGCTGAGGTGGCAGCGGTATAGCCCTTGGGAGTATTAACGTCAAAGGCTACCCAATAACTTCCGTTTTCGGGAGCGTTAAGCGCAAGTGTGTTGCCGACGGTAATATCCTCTATGACGTTGGCGATAGTAGAATCAATACCGTATTCGGTTGCAACAAGCGCGTTACGGGAAGCTTTTTTAGCCTCTTCGGTGTAGTGAGTAAAATATTTAACCGCGAAATCGTTGGGGGTGTTTATTACCTCAACCTCATAGTTCTTTCCATCAGTAACTACGGGGTTAACGTCAATCTTGATATTATCAAGCGAAGCGCGTGAAGGCTGGTCGAAAAGACGCAAACCAAATTTCCAAGTGGCCTCGGTACCAAGGCTATATGAGTTGGTAGCTATACTTCTGAAATCTGTTTCTTGAGTACCTGTAGACGGATCGTAGCCTCTAATATAGGTATTCAAAGTCATAGTTGTACCAGAACGTGTAAAATCGAATCTTACCGTAACAGGCTCACCGATTTTATACATAAAGGGGTTCTCGGTCATTGCGGAAAGCGGAATACAAGCGCCCGTTCCGCAAGGATTGTTAGTACCAAAATTCCAATATGGGGTTGTATCAGTACCGCTGGGATCATTGGGATTTTCTGCATAATGGGTAATACCGGTGGAGGTATTATAGAAATAACCTACGTCCTTAAGCTCCTCGGGAATCTCAGCATTCTCGGCAACCGAAACATAGTCTTTTCCGTCCTTTTCCGTTAACGTGTATACGGGAAGGTTAGCCGACACCACCTTAAACGGAGTGTTAGCGCCGTTATAAGAAGTAAATGAAAAGGCAGAAGAGCCTCTGTAATATGAGGTCAGGCTTGTTCTAGGGTCATCGGACGTCGCATTGACGTTGCCGATATTGCCCGATGTCGAGTCATTATCCAAAAAGATCAAGTCTAAGGAAAGCGAAAAAGACGCGGGACCGATCTCGCTGAAAAGAAGGTCAAGGAAGTTCTGCGACTTTGCCAATTTGTCGGCATTTTTTGCGTTACCTACGTTTCCGTTTATGAAGGAAGCACCGCTGGCAAGGTGCAAGACCTTGTTGCCGTTAGGAAGGGTCGCGATCTTCAGGGCACCGTAAGGGGTAGATGAGGATTGAGAAGACGTCATATGAATACCAACTTGTTTATTAAGGTATTCAGATATACCGTCGGCAGTAGTCGCCGTAACGTCCTCGAAGTCAATGCCTTGAAGAAGATTATAAGCCGTATTCACTGTAGCTGTTTCAGCTGCGGCAGTAGCGTCTTCTGCCGAGGCAACCGTTACAAACACAGTAGTCAACGAGCTCATGATCATCAAGAGAGCCAAGAGCATTGACAACAATTTGGTGGTGGGTTTGTTGTTCATGGTTTCGTTCCTTTCATAAATATTAAAATATTAAATAGAATACGTTTCCATTTTATCATATTACATGCAGGCAAAAGTGAACGCCATGAAAAAAAAAAGCGAACAAATTGTGAACAGTTGATGCTTTTTTACGAATCACACCGCTTTTTATAGTTTTCGGGCGACTCGCCAAAGCGATTTTTAAAAGCTTTACTAAAGGCGTAGACCGAGGTATAATTAAGCGTTTCGGCTATTTCACCTATTTTGAGCCTTTTTTCCAGCACCAGCAGGCGGGCTATTTCAAGCTTTTTTTCGCGGAAATAGTCGGCAAGCGTATTAGACGTGGTCTTTTTATACAGTGCAGAAAGATAGCCGTAGCTATATCCCATAACCTCCGACAGTTCTTCAAGCTTTTTCATTGAGTAGATATGAGTATCCACGTAATTCATCATTCTGTAACAGAGAGCCTCTGCCTCGGTAACTCGGTCAAAGCGCTGTTCCCCATGCTTTTCGCTAAAGCTTCGGGCGGTATAGATAATAATTTGCGCGAAAATATTTTCTAACAGCTTCTCGGCGCACAGGCGCGCTCCGTCAAATTCGGATATGGCGTTTCCCACAAGAAAGCTTACGCGCTCATCACGAAAAATCCGCTTTTCGGCAGGGCTATATTCAAGACTGACTCGTTCAAGCTCGTTTTTCAGCGGTTCGGACGTGGTGGCAAAAGCGAAAAAATCGTATTTCAAAGGTTTTTCGCGGTCGGACTCGATTTTATGGGTATCGCACGGGAATGAAAGGTATACGTCACCTCTCGCAACCCTCACGGGGATGCCGTTGGTTGTCACAGTTCCGCATCCGTCTATTACAACAGTCAATTCATAAAATTCACCGTGGACGTGGGTATCTACCGTGGTATTACTTTTGGAATACAGCCGTCCTATCTGGTAAAGCGTTATCTCGCCAAAGGCGCGCGGTGAGGAAAGATAATTCTTATCAAGGTGGTAATTCGTATTAATTTCCATATTTTCACCTCCTGACACGATTATATGCCTTTTGTACGGTCGTGTCAAGAAAAAATTAAAAATTATTATCAAAAATTTGCGTTCAAACGAAAAAATATTAAAAAATGACAAAAATTCCGTTCAAATTTGACATTTACAAGCCACCGAGTATGTTGTATAATGGAATCACAAAGAAAAGAAAGGACAAAAATTTTATGAAAACTACCGTTATTGCTGTTGTAGGCTGCGGACGAATTGCGAACAACGCGCACTTCCCCGCTTTCGAGAAGATGGAAAATATTCGCGTAAAGTACGCCTGCGACATTATAAAAGAAAAAGCTGACGCCGCAAAGGAGAAATTTTCGTTTGTAGAAAACGTTATCACCGACTACAAGGTTGCGCTTGATGATCCGGAGGTGGACGCGGTTTACGTTCTAACCCCCAACTACGCGCACTACACGGTTACTATGGATGCTTTGCGTGCGGGCAAGCACGTTTTCTGCGAAAAGCCTATCACGGTAAACTACGAGCTTTCCTGCGAGATGGCTGCCGAGGCAGAAAAGCAGGGTAAGATGCTCAACATCGGTGTTTGCAACCGCTACCACAAGTCGGTTGAAATGCTTGAGGAAATGAACCGCGAGGGCAAGTTTGGAACGATTTATCACGTATACTGCTCTTTCAGAAGTTTCCGCTCTATTCCCGGTCTTGGCGGCGCTTTTACCACCAAGGAGCAATCGGGCGGCGGCGTGCTTATTGACTGGGGTGTGCATTTCCTTGACCTTATTCTTTACATCATGGGCGGCGCAAAGCTTGAGACGGTAACCTGCGACGCATATTCCGAGATGGCTAAGGATATGAAGGCGTACAAATACAAGAGCATGTGGGCTGAGGACACCGCCGACATCGAAAACGGAACCAATGACGTTGACGATTTTATCACGGGTCACATCAGAACCGACAAAGCGAGCATTTCCTTCAACGGAGCGTGGGCGCAGAATATCGGCAAGAACGAAATGTTTATTGACTTTATGGGCGACAAGGGCGGAGCAAGACTTGATTACGGCAAAAAGTTTGAGTTCTATGACGGAGCTACGCTTGAAACTGTAAAGCCCGAGTATGACATTCCCGGAATGTATCTCCGCGAGGATGAGGCGTTCATTGAGTCTATAAACAGCGGTGTAAAGGACAGAAACAACATTGAGAATATTCTTGAAAGCGCAAAGCTTCTTGACTATCTTTACAAATCCGCTGAGGCGAAAAAGGAGATTCGTCTCTGATGAAAAAGATAGGATTTGTAGACTACTACATCAGCGAGTGGCACGCGAACAATTATCCGGCCTGGATAAAGGCGGCAAATCCCGAATTTGAGGTTACTCACGCATGGGCTGAGCTTGATCTTTCGCCCGTGGACGGGCTAATAACTGCACAATGGTGCGACAAGTTTGGCGTATTACAATGTAATACCATAGAAGAATTGTGTAAAAGTTGCGATTTCATAATGATTCTCGCCCCTTCGAATCCGGAAAAGCACTTGGATTATGCCAAAGAGGTGTTCAAGTACGGCAAGCCTGTTTACATTGACAAGACCTTTGCCCCCGATTTTGCAACCGCTAAAAAAATATTTGATATGGCAAAAAGATACTCGGTTCCATTTTTCAGCACTTCAGCTTTGAGATTTGCGGACGAGCTTAACGGAATTGTTGGAGACAACAATTTTATAATCACCGGCGGCGGTTCAAATTTTGAAGAATACTGTATTCACACGGTTGAAATGGCTGTAAAAGTGCTTTGCGACAAGGTTTCAACTGTCACCGTAGAAAGCCAAGGAAATCAGAAAATATGTCACCTTTCCACCGAGAACGGCAAAAAGGCAACAATAATATACGCGCCCAAGCTTTCTTTCACAATAGCAAGCGAAAAGGCTGACGGAACGTCAACATATGCAAAAATGACATCTGACTATTTTGGAAATCTTATGAAAGATATTATAAGATTTTTCGGTGACGGAACTGTATCTTTTGACACTGACGAGACACTTGAAGTGATGAAAATACGCGACATGCTATTACATGGAAATTAATGCTATCACACTCCCAATAAATCTATATAATGAGGTATTATTATGAAATTAGGTGTATTAACAGACTGTTTTAAAGAAGGCGTTGACAGAGGTATAGAGCTTGCCGGTCAACTTGGCTTTGACGGTGTACAAATATACGCTACAAGAGGCGTTTTTTCGGCTGACGGACTTGACAAAGCCGCTCGCACCAAGTATAAAAAGTTACTGCGTGACAACAACCTTGAGGTAAGCGCGCTTTGCGGAGACATGGGCGGTCACGGCTATCAGATTGCCAATGACAATCCTTTGAGAATTGAAAAAACCAAGCGAATTATCGATATCGCTGAGGATTTTGAGACCTCGGTCGTTACGACTCACATAGGCGTAATTCCCGCAGAAAAAAGCGAGGAAAGATACAAAATTATGCTTGACGCGCTCAGTGCGTGCGGTATCTACGCTAAATCCCGCGGAGTTACGCTTGCTATTGAAACCGGTCCCGAAAGCGCCAAGGTTTTGCTTGACTTTATCGAGGACACCGACGGCGGAGTAGGCGTAAACCTTGACCCCGCAAACTTTGTTATGGTCACAGATCAAGACCCCGTAGAGGCAGTTGAGCTGCTTGGCAAGCACATTGTTCACACACACGTTAAGGACGGAAAAATGCTTATCAAAACTGACCCGAAGATTATCTACGACTGTTTTGCCGTTGGAGGTATTGAGGGCTTAAACGTAGCTGACTACTTTAAGGAAGTTCCCGTCGGAACGGGCGACGTTGACTTCCCTGCTTATCTTGCCGCACTTAAAAAGGTAGGTTATGACGGCTACCTCACCATAGAACGCGAGGCAGGCGGAGACAGATTAAAGGATATTGCAGGTGCCAAGGCATTTATTGAAAACATAATCAAAGGATAAGTTTAATGAAAAAAATCGCAATAATATACGGTGCGCTTGAAAACGGCATTCAAAAAAAGGCTGTTGAAGTTTTAAGCAAGATTTTGCTTGACTACACATACGAATATCCCTGCTGCTTTTCAAGCGGAGAGATTATCCCCGACGGGTACAGAAAAATATACTTAGGCACGAAATCAAACAATTCCTACATCAGAGAACACTCAAACACAGTTCTCTCTCTCAAAGAGGAATACAGTATTTCCGTAAAAGACGAGATTGTAATTATTGAGGGATTCGACGACAGCGGCGTGCTTTACGGTTGTATTGATTTTTACAACAAGTATATTATCAAATACGAATTCCCGCACACCGACAAATACAGAATCAACTGTTTTGAGAAGGATTTACCCGATTTTGAGTATTCTTCATCCCCCTCGGTGCGCGACAGAGGAATTTGGACTTGGGGACACGTCATATACGATTACAAGAATTTCATTGACAACATGGTAATGCTTAAGATGAACACTCTTACCGCATGGAATGATTTTGTACCCGTAAACGCCAAAGAAATGGTTGAATACGCGCACTCATGCGGAATCAAGGTGATTTGGGGCTTTGCTTGGGGCTGGGACACCAACTGCCGCAAAATAGAGTTTGGTAAGCTCTGTGAGCAAAGCGCGGACATATTTGAAAAGTACGAAAAGGAATACAGCCGACTTGGCGGAGACGGAATATATTTTCAGACAGCAACCGAGCTCAACACCGAAGAAATTGGCGGTATTGTAATTGCCGAGACGGTTACAGATTTTGTAAACAAAACCTCCGCGCTCTTTTATGAAAAGTACCCTGAGCTTGAAATTCAGTTCGGTCTCCACGCAACTTCCGTAAAAACAAAGTTGCAGTATATTGCCAACGTTGATAAACGAATCCGCATCGTTTGGGAAAACTGCGGTGCATTTCCCTTTTCCTATATTCCTAATGACGTCAAAGACTTTGACGAAACTGTAGATTTTGTGAATCAAATTGCTGTACTGCGCGGCAAGGATGACAGATTTGGAGCAGTGACCAAGGGACTCACAAAGCTTGACTGGAGCAAGTTTGAGCATATGGAAGGCTCTGCGTTTATAGGAATCAGCTCCAAGCTGATGAAAGCCGACAGAGTTGTACGCAAGAGCAAAATTTGGCGCTATCTTCAAGCCTTTTGGCTGACCAACGCCGGCAAAGCTCTTTAAGCGGTTAAAGCTATGGCACGCGCAAAGGACGGGGATTTATGTATAACGGCGCTTATTGAGGACGGAATGTTTGAGGAAAACATCATGTACCCCGCGGCACTCTTTGCAGAAATGCTTTGGAATGCCGAAGCTGACATCAATGAGCTTATGAGCGAGGTTGCTCTCCGCTCCTACATAGATTTCGCATAAAAGCAAAAACAAAAAAGAGGCTTACGCCTCTTTTTTGTTTTGGTTGCTGTTCAGAGTATCTTCTTGCCCTCTGTAAACCACGAATTTGCAGAAAAGAAATTCCAAAATAAAGTTTGAAATCATTGTAACCGCAAGAACGATAAAGTCATTGACACCTTTCCCCTCCGCAACATTACCAAGCCAAGTAGAAAGCGGGGTAAACACTATGTAAAAGGCAAAAACCTTTGCCATTGCCACGGGTACGTTTGCCGCGGATTTAAAGGTATATCTGCGATTCAGCGTAAAATTCCACAAAATTGATAAAACAAGGGAAACGAGATAAGGTATCCAATAAGTTTTTATAAACATTTCAATAATGGCAAACGAAGCCACTTGAATTACTCCCGCGGAAATAGAAAACAGTGTGAATTTAACTGCCTGCCAAAACTGTTTGTTGTCTTTCATGCTACGTTCTCCTCTATTCTTTATTTTCGGTAATACACATAGTAGACTATTATGGTGCGCTCGATACCGCCGTGGGCATCGTCGGGGGCGGTTATTACAACTCCGTCCTTGGAAAGCAGCTCCCACGCCTGCATATTTTCGATTTTGCAACGCATGAGGATATCACCCGAACCGAAAACCAACAGCTCATCGTCCTTGATATTAAGCGAACCTTCACGCCCGATGACCTCATCGACGTCATTCCGCTTTTCGGTAATATAGCGAACGTGATGACCGCATATCTGCTTTGCCATATCGTATTTATAGCGTTTGCTGTTGGGGTTGTTGCTTTTGGTTAATTTTTCAAAAAGTTTTTTGAACATACTTCCCCCTAAATCACCTTCAGAATCATCACTGTATCAGGCTCAACCGAAATTCTGCCGTTATAGATCTTGCCCGTAAGCAAATCTACAACCTCGCAACCGATGACACTGGTTTTGGCGCATCTGTCAACGTTGGCCACAACGAGAATATTTTCTTCCTCGTTATAGCGCTCGTAGGCTATAAAGCCTTTTTGGTAAGAAATCGCCTTGAATTTTCCGTCAGCAAATACCGAGTTTTCTTTTCTTAGTTCACCAAGCTTACGGTAATGCGCAACAAGCTCGGTGTTTTCCTTTCCCCAAGGAAAAGGCTGACGGCAGAATGGGTCGTGTCCACCTTCAAGTCCTGCCTCGTCTCCGTAATAGACGGACGGCACGCCAAAAACGGTATACTGAAGAACCGAAGCGATTTTGAGTTTATTCAGCGCGCGTTTTCTCTGGGCATCATTCATCTTATGTGTAGAAAGCTCTTCGTTGGTAAGCTCCGAAACATCCTTATCACCAAGCACAGACAAAATTCGTTCGGTATCGTGTGTGCCAAGAGAATTCATAAGCGCGTGGCACACAGTTTCGGGGTATGAAGAATAGAGCTCGGTCAGAACGTTATAAAGGCTTTCGCTGTCTCCGTCTTTTACAAAGGCAAGAATTCCGTTACGCACCGGGTAATTCATAACGCTGTCGAGCTGTTTTCCTCGGAAATATCTGCGGCGTTTGCCATAGGCAATTTTATCCGCGGCATTTTCCCACACCTCACCTATAATTATGCCTTCTCCGTCTGAAGAAGCTTTTACGGTATTGCGAAGAATATCAAGAAAATCGTTGCTAAGCTCGTCTGCCACGTCAAGACGCCAGCCGCCTATCCCCATTTTCATATATTTTTCGGCAACTCCTCCTTTATTACAAAGGAAGTCGCGACACTCCACACATTCGGGGTTAAGCTTAGGTAATATTTCGATATTCCACCAACATTCATAAGAATCAGGATATTCCTTGAAAAAATACCAATCCTTATACTCGGAATTTTCACTTTGATAGGCTCCTACCGAATCATATTTTCCGTATCGGTTAAAGTAAACGCTATCGTTGCCCGTATGGTTGAAAACTCCGTCGAGGATAATTCTTATTCCCTTTTCTTTACACTTGGAAATAAGATTTTCAAGCGCTTTATCTCCGCCGAACATAGAGTCTACCTTCATATAATCACCCGTATCGTATTTGTGGCTGGAATACGCCTCAAATATGGGGTTAAGGTATATTACCGTAACGCCAAGCGACTGCAAGTAATCAATCTTCTCAGCAATCCCCCAAAGGTTTCCGCCAAAAAACTCATTATTTGCCACAGGCGCTCCCGGATACTCGGCGTACTGCTTTACTCCGCCATACCAATCGTCGTTTACAACAACGTCGTCACGCGTACCGACCTCACCTTTACCGCAGAAAAATCTATCTGTGAATATTTGGTACATAGTACCGCCGTGAAACCAGTCGGGGGTTTTATATTCGGGGCTGTACACAAGCAATCTGAACTTATCGGCAGAATACTCGGAAAGCTTGAAATCAACGTTATTTACGGAACTTGTAAACAAGGTTTCATACCCACGCAAGAACAAAAACTCATAGTAAAACAGTCCGTCATCACCGCCACAAAACGCCTTGTCAAGGCAAAGTGCGGTTCTGTATTTATCTACTCCTTTTTCAGTGGTTAAAAAGTCAAGAGAAATATCCTTGCTTTCCTCCCCGTCCTTGTTTATGCGCAGAACCACAGCCGACACGCCAAGCCTACGCGGACATTCGACAAAAATCTCAAGCTCTGTATTAAGAGAAAACGCTCCCTTTACGGAAGCGTCCTCCCCATTTGCGTATTTGGTTATATTTATCATCATTCCGCGTTCAACGGATTCATGAAGTCGAAGAAGCATTTACTTTTCCTCTTTATTAGGCAATTTTTTAAGTTTCCAGATATTCTTGGCGTAATCCTCGATACTACGGTCAGCCGCAAAGTAGCCCGCCGATGCGATATTCATAAGCGACATGCGGTTCCATCTTGCCTTATCCTGATATGCACTGATAAGATTTTCGTGAGTCTGTCTGTAAGACTCGAAATCCGCAAGGCACATATAGGGGTCTGCTATGCCGTAGCCCGCAAGGAGATAGTTGGCGATATCCGAGAAGGATTCGCCCGCAAAGCCCACGTTGAGGTAATTGACTATCTTCTTAAGTCTTTCGTTATTAGCATAATAGAGCGCAGAGTTATATCCCTTGAGCCAAAGCTCCTCAACGTCACTTGCCGTAAGACCGAAGATAAACATATTATCGTCGCCCGCAGCCGCAAGCATCTCAACGTTTGCTCCGTCAAGAGTACCAATGGTAAGCGCGCCGTTTATCATAAGCTTCATACAGCCCGTACCGCTGGCTTCTTTACCGGCGAGAGAAATCTGTTCGCTGATTTCCGCCGAAGGAATAAGTGACTCTGCAAGAGACACGTTATAGTCCTCAAGGAACACAACGCGAAGCTTTTCTCTTATAGCGGGATTCTGCTCAATATCCTTTCCGATATAGCAAAGAAGCTTAATAATCTGCTTTGCCATGTGATATCCGGGTGCGGCTTTAGCGCCGAAAATAAAGGTTTGAGGTTGGATATCAAGGTTAGGATTCTCTTTGAGGTCAAGATAAAGTCCGATAATGTTAAGTGCGTTAAGAAGCTGTCTCTTATACTCATGGAGACGCTTAATCTGCACGTCAAACACCGAGTGAGTATCAATAGACACACCCGTCTTTTTCATAAGGAGATTTGCGAAGTTTATCTTATTCTGATGCTTGATATCACGGACAGCCTGAAGAACAGTACTGTCATCAGCGAATTTAGCAAACTCGGCAAGCTCCTCGGGGTTATGTCTGTAACCCGTTCCGATACAGCTATCAAGAAGCTCGGCAAGTTTGGGGTTTGAGTAACAGAGCCATCTGCGGTGAGCAACACCGTTGGTTACGTTGCAGAAGCGCTCAGGGTACATACGGTAGAAATCCTTAAAGGTAGTTGCCTTAAGGATATCGGAGTGAAGCTTTGAAACACCGTTTACCGAATGAGAACCGATAACCGAAAGGTTCGCCATTCTGATCTGTCCGTAGCCTATAACGCTCATCTTGGAAATTCTGTCCCAGTTTCCGGGGAAGCACTTCCATGCCTCCCTGCTGAAGCGCTCGTTTATTTCCTTAACGATAGCATAAATTCTGGGAAGCTTGAATCTGAACAAATCTTCATTCCATGTTTCAAGCGCCTCGGGCATTACAGTATGGTTTGTATAGGAAACCGTTTTTGTTACTATATCCCACGCGTGTTCCCACGAGAAGAAATAATCGTCAATGAGTATTCTCATAAGCTCGGGGATACAGAGTGCGGGGTGAGTGTCGTTAATATGGATAGCGACCTTTTCGGGAAGATTTACGAGTGTACCGTAAACTGCCATATGATCACGGATTATACTCTGCACCGATGCGGAAACAAGGAAGTACTGCTGAGAAAGACGAAGAAGCTTACCCTCGGTATGGTTATCTGACGGGTAAAGCACCTTAGAGATAATCTCAGCGTTAGTGCTTTCCTCAAGCGCTCTCGTATACTGGCCTTGCGTAAAGAGACCCATATTGAAGTTCCGTGTATCTCTTGCCCTCCACAATCTGAGCTGGCTTACCGCATCGCTGTCCGAGCCCGAAATCATCATATCATACGGAACCGCTTCGATTTCCTCGTAGTCCTCATATATTACCTCAAGATGTCCGTCCTTCCACTCCTCGTGAACTCTGCCGCCCATCTTGACGTGATAAATTCTGTCTGTTCTCGGAACGAGCCAAACCTCACCGCCGGGAAGCCAGTTATCGGGAAGCTCTACCTGCATTCCGTCTACTATCATCTGCTTGAAAAGTCCGTACTCATAGCAAATCGAAAAGCCCGTAGCCGGATAATTCAAAGATGAAAGTGAGTCCATAAAGCATGCCGCAAGTCTGCCGAGACCGCCGTTTCCGAGACCTGCATCGGGCTCGCATTCGTACAGATCTTCAAGCTCAAAGCCAAGCTCTGCAAGCGCTTTCTTATATTCCTCGTTTACCCCGAGGTTGCAGAGATTGGTTTTCAAAGAGCGACCCAACAAGAATTCCATACACATATAGTACACGCGCTTGGATCCCGTATCGTTAACACGCTTCTTGAAATCTCCTCTCTTGGAAGTCAAAATATCCTTTACCGTCAATACCGCCGCCTTATATATCTGGTCGCGGGAAGCCTCAGCCGCGGTGCAGCCGAACTGTCGTGATAATTTTGCTTCGATATTTTCTTTGATTTGATTTACTGTGAGGTTTTTTGCCATTGATTTAAGACCTTTCCTTTCTTTTGCCTGCCCTGCAGGCGGAGATAATTACAGAATTCCGGAATACATCTCAAGATACTTCTTAGCGGAAATATTCCATGAGAAGTCGGTATTCATAATTTTCGCAACAAACGCTTTTCTCTTTTTCTTATCGTTATAAAGCGCTGTTGCCGCAACTATTCTGTCGTACAATTCGTGCGAAGAATAGTTTGCAAACGTAAAGCCGTTGCCCATAAGCTCGCCGTCTTTTTCCCAATATCCCTTGATTGAGTCGTAAAGACCGCCTGTTTCTCTGACAACAGGAATCGCGCCGTATCTGGACGCTATCATCTGCGAAAGTCCGCAAGGCTCGCTCTTGGACGGCATGATGAATATATCACACGCGGCGTATATCTTTTTGGACAAATCTCTGTCATACTCGATAAGCGCGCGGGCTTTATCAGGGAACTTGCGTTCAAGATCCCTGAACAGTTCCTCATATCCCTGTTCGCCCTTACCAAGGACAACAAGCTGAACGTTATTATTCTCTAATAAATTATACACCATTTCTGCCACAAGGTCAAGACCTTTATGCGCCGCAAGGCGGGAAATTATCGCCAAAAGCGGAATTTCTTTCTCTTCTGGCAGTCCAAGGGCTTTTTGAAGCTCCTGTTTATCGGTTGCTTTTCCCGAAAGCTTGCTTGAGGAATAGGTTGCCGCTATAACCTTATCGGTTTCGGGGTTATAGTAATCGTAATCAATTCCGTTTAGTATTCCGCGAAGCTTATGATAATTCTGATTGATAATATGATGCAGACCGTGAGAATACTCCTCTGTTCTTATCTCGTCCGCATATCTTGGGCTTACGGTTGATACTAAGTCGGCGCACACGATAGCGCCTTTCATAAGGTTGAGACAGCCGTTATACTCCAAAATATTCAAAGAATCGTTTCCAAGCGCAAAAACATCGTAAAGAATATCCTTGCTGTAATAGCCCTGATACTCGATATTATGAATTGTAAACACAGTCTTTATATTTTGGTATTCCCTTCTCCATCTGAAAAGGCAGTTGAGATATACCACGCTGAGCGCCGACTGCCAGTCATGCGCGTGAAGAACGTCGGGATAGAAGCTTATCATATCCAACATTTCAAGCACTGCCATGCAGAAGAAAGCATAGCGCTCACCGTCATCGAACTCTCCGTAGAGCGTTTTACGCGAAAAATAATACTCGTTATCTATAAAGTAGTAAATTACGCCGTCCTTGACAAGCTTTTTTACGCCACAGTAGGCTCTGCGCCAAGCAAGCTTTACCTCAAAGCTTGCCACGTTTTCCATCTGTGCTCTCCACTCGTCTTTTATGGCGCTGTAAAGGGGCATAACCACGCGAATATCGCATTCGGGGTCAGCTGCTTTTATCGCGGTAGGAAGTGAGCCCATTACGTCTCCAAGTCCTCCCGTTGCGGCGAAAGGCATAATTTCCGCGCCAACAAACAAAATTTTACTCATAACGTTCCTTTCATGCGGATTCACCGCAAATTAAACTCTCATTCCCTTTCCAATGAAGAAAGGCATTGTCTGGTGTCCCGACAGCATTCTGCCGTCGTTTATAACGACGTTCTTGTCTGTAATAACACAGTTAAGGGTAACGTCAGAACCGATATAGGTATCCTGAAGGATAATAGCGTTCTTGATTACCGCGCCCTTACCTACCTTTACTCCACGGAAAATTATTGAGTTCTCAACCACGCCGTCAATTACACAACCGTCAGCGATATAAGAATTTTTAACGCAAGCGTTCTCGGTATACTTTGTAGGTGCGGAGTTTCTTACCTTAGTGTAAATCGGGAAATTGGGACGCTCAAAAAGCTCTCTGCGCTTTTCAGGGTCAAGAAGCTCCATATTGCAAGAGAAGTACGCTTCAAGCGAGCCGATTATATTATAATATCCCGTATGATGGTAAACGTAGAACTTATCCTTTTCTATATTTCTCGAAATAAGATCCATATAGAAGTGGCTATAACCGCGGGAAGAGGCCTCATTAAGTGCGGTGATAAGGTAGCTACGCTTAACAATTACTATATTGGTGCTTACCTCGGCATCCGCGGTAGGCTTTCCTCTGGACACGCCAATAAGCTTACCCTCGGCATTTGTTTCAAGCTCGATAAGCTTGGTGTTATTGGTATGGTCCCCGTGCTTGAGCTGCGCGCCTACGATAGTAATATCCGCTCCCGTCGCCTCGTGCTGCTTGAGTGCCTCGGAAATATCGATATTACAAATAGCGTCACAGTCCGACATAACGATATTGTCCTCGTTACATCTTCTGATAAAGCTCATTACGCCCATAAGCGCCTCAAGTCTTGTTGTATAGAGCTTATTTGCCTCGGGGCTTGTATAAGAAGTAATAAAAGGAGGAAGAATTTTAATTCCGCCCGAGCGTCTTGCCAGATCCCAGTCCTTTCCCGTACCGATATGGTCAAGAAGCGACTGATAGTTATCGTGGGTTATGATACCTATTTTGGTAATATCAGAGTTTACCATGTTGGAAAGCGCGAAATCTATAAGGCGGTATCTGCAACCAAAAGGCACGCTTGCCATTGTTCTGTTACCTGTAAGCTGTGGAATAGACTGGTCGTGTATATTAGAAAAAATTAATCCTGCTGCGTTCATGGTATGCCTCCTTATATATTCGTAATCATTTCATCGTCTCCGATGATTTTTCCATCAGGGATATTAACGCCCATTCCCACTACGGTAATTCCCTTAGCTACGTCCTTGCTCTTTCCGACGCTTGCGCCGTTTCCTACTACAACGCCGCTGTCGATGATGGAATACTCTACCTTGGCGTTCTCTCCGATAACAACGCTGCTCATAACAACCGCGTCACGAACAACCGCGCCCTTGGCGATTTTTACGCCTGCTCCAATGACCGAGTTAATTACTTCACCGTAGATTTCACAGCCCTCGGTTATAGAAGAATTTACAACGGATGCCTCAACTCCCACGTACTGCGGAGCTTCGTTTTCATGTCTTGAGAAAATTCTCCACGACTCATCGTTAAGGTTGATTTGAGGATTTGCTCCGAGCATATCCATATTTGCTTCCCAAAGAGACGAGATTGTTCCCACGTCCTTCCAGTATCCCTCGAAGGAATAAGCGTACATCTTCTCTTTTGCCGCAAGCATATTGGGGATAATATTTTTACCAAAGTCATTAGAGGAATCAGGGTCTGCCGCGTCGTCGCGAAGATACTTAACAAGCTTATCCTTATTGAATACGTAAATACCCATAGAAGCCTTTGTGCTATCTGGGTTCTTGGGCTTTTCCGAGAACTTATAGATAGAGTTATCGGGATTGGTGCTCATAATACCGAAACGGCTTGCCTCCTCAATCGGCACATCGATAACCGCTATGGTACAATCAGCCTTCATCTGCTTATGGTAATCAATCATCTTGGAATAATCCATTTTATAGATGTGATCACCCGAAAGAATAAGAACGTACTCTGCGTCGTATCTCTCTATAAACTCAATATTCTGATATATGGCGTTAGCTGTTCCCTTATACCAATCGGCAGAATTCATTCCTTGATATGGGGGAAGGATGGACACACCGCCAAAGGCGCGGTCAAGGTCCCACGGGAGACCGTTGCCGATGTACTCGTTAAGCACAAGGGGCTGGTACTGGGTAAGCACACCCACAGTGTCGATACCCGAATTTATGCAGTTTGAAAGGGGGAAGTCGATAATGCGGTACTTTCCTCCAAAAGGTACTGCGGGTTTTGCGGTTTTGTGTGTCAGAGCATAAAGTCTGCTTCCCTGTCCTCCCGCAAGCAGCATTGCAACGCACTCTTTCTTCTTAAACATACTAACCTCCGATAATATTAAAGATTTTAAAATTTAGTTTTGGGTTTTAACGGCAAGCACAACCGCACCCGACGGTGGTACGATTATACTCAAGAAGTTACGGTCTCCGTCGTTAAGGCTCACAAGAGGGCCTTTATTAAGCGCCCCTGTTCCGCCATATTTCTCGTTGTCGGAGTTTATAAGCTCCTCATATATTCCTTTTTGCGGAACGTCTATTATATACCCCTCGTATTTTACGGGCGTAAAGTTTATAACTGTGATAAGCTCGTTACCTTTCGTATCTATTCTTCTGTACGAAAGTATACTTCTGTCCTTGTCGTCAGGATTTATCCATTTAAAGCCATCCCAAGATCCATCAATTTCATAAAGCGCGGGATGTGACAGATAAAAATGATTCATATCCGCAAAGAACAGCTGAAGCTTTGCGTGCATATCGTAATCAAGCAAAAACCACTCAATCTGTCCTTCATAGTCCCACTCGCGGAACTGTCCGATTTCGCCGCCCATAAACATAAGCTTTTTTCCGGGGTGAGTCATCATATAGGTCAAAAACGCGCGAGTGTTAGCGAATTTACTCTCATACTCCCCCGGCATTCTGTCAAGCAGTGACTTTTTTCCGTGTACAACCTCGTCATGAGAAATAGGCAACGCATATCTCTCGTTGAAGGAATAAGTCAGCGAAAAGGTGGTTTTTTCGTGATGGTGTTTTTTATAAATCGGGTCAAGCTGAACGTAAGACAGTATATCGTTCATCCACCCCATATTCCACTTCATGGAAAATCCCATGCCGCCGTTTTCAAATCCCGTAAGATTGCCCCACGCGGTAGATTCCTCGGCTATCATCATAACGTCGGGATATTCTGTAGCCATAAAAGAATTAAGCTTTTTAAAGAAAGCGATTGCTTCAAGGTTTTTATTATCTCCGTAAACATTAGGTACCCATTCGCCCGGGTCTCGGTCATAATCGAGGTACAGCATAGACGCCACTGCGTCTACTCTCAGCCCGTCAGCGTGGAAAACCTCTGCCCAATACGCGGCGTTTGAGACAAGGAAACATTCCACCTCGTTTCTCGCCACGTCAAAGCACCTCGTTCCCCAATTTTTATGCTCCATTCGATCGCACCCCTGATATTCATACAGTGGTGTTCCGTCAAACTCATAAAGTCCGTGAGCGTCCTTGGGAAAATGGGCTGGAACCCAGTCAAGAATAACGCCTATACCAGCCTCATGCATAGTATCAACAAACGCCATAAAGTCCTCGGGGGTTCCATATCTTGAGGTAGGAGCGTAATATCCGCAAACCTGATAACCCCAAGAGCCGTCAAAGGGATGCTCCATTACAGGCATAAGCTCTATATGTGTATATCCCATCTGCTTAACGTAATTAACCAAATCCGCGGCTATCTCGGCATAGGTAAGATATTCCCCTTCCGCGTCACGTTTCCAAGAACCGAGATGCAATTCGTAGATATTAATGGGCTGAGCATAAAAGCCGTTAGCCATTTTTTGGCGGCGATCAGCAAGCCAGCCCTTATCGCGCCATTTATACGCGGTGGGCTTAACCACCAACGATGCTGTATTAGGAGGTTTTTCCATAGCAAAGCCGTAAGGGTCAGCTTTCAGCCTTTCTCCACTTTGAGACAGAATTCGGTATTTATAGACGGGAGTTTTTTCAAAAAGCCCGTAGCTTAATTCCGCCTCCCATATTCCTCCCTCGGTTATTCTTTCCATGCGCTCGCCTATACCCCAGTTACAAAAATCTCCTGTAACGTAGACTGCGATAGCATTGGGAGCCCACACTCTGAAAACCACTTTTTCGTCCTCGACGTGAGCGCCCATATATTCATAAGAACGGTAATTCGTTCCCTGATGAAAAAGAAAAGGTGCGAGGTTATTTTTTTCTTCAACCAAAACTCGCCACTCCTTTCAAATAAAGATATAATTATATATACATATTATACAACACTTTTTATGAATTTGCAAGAGTTTTTTTGCTATTTTGAACATTTATCGTGCGTTTTTATCATCATTTTTTGAGCATTTTTGCATTTTTGTAAAAAATACACAAATCAATTTGTCAATTATTCATCAAATAAAAAACAAACCCTTGACACATTCATGGTTTATAATTATAATATACATGTTTGAATTCTCATTACGGAGGTAAAGACTTTTGATAGAAGTAAAAAATCTAACAAAAAAATACGGAAACAACGTCGCCCTTGACGGCGTGAGTTTCAACATTGAGCTTGGAAAAATCTACGGCTTTTTAGGACAAAACGGTGCGGGAAAATCCACCACTATGAACATCATAACCGGCTGTCTTTCGGCAACCGACGGAAGCGTCACGGTTGACGGAAAAGACATTTTTAAGCATCCTATCGAAGCAAAAAAGCACATAGGGTATCTTCCCGAAATTCCGCCGCTATATTCCGATATGACTCCGCTTGAATATCTTACTTTTGTGGCAGAGGCAAAGGGCGTAAGCGCTGAGCTTGCTTACAGACAGGTAAACGAGGTTATGGCGCTGACTAGTATAAATGACGTAGCCGACCGACTTATAAAAACGCTTTCCAAAGGCTACAAACAGAGAGTGGGCATAGCGCAAGCACTTCTTGGGGACCCCGACGTTATTATTCTTGACGAGCCTACCGTCGGTCTTGACCCCAAGCAGATTGCCGATATACGTATGTTGATACGCAAGCTCGGTGAGAATCGCACGGTTATTATTTCCAGTCACATTCTCGCGGAGATAAGCGAGGTTTGCGACCACGTTATCATCATTTCTCACGGAAAAATCGTTGCCGATGACAGCATCGAGGCTCTTGAATCATCGGTCAACGCTATCGGAAAGCTGACCGTTACAGCCAAATGTGACGCAAAAACGGCAGCCGAAATTCTTGACGGCATCGAAATCATAGAAGAATACGTTGAGGAGCTTGCCAAGGTCGGATATTCTCGATTTGACATCAAGTATGCTCCTGAAAACGATCCCGCCGAGAAAATTTTCTTCAGCTTTTCAGAAAAAGGAATTGCGATAGTAGACATGACTCACGAGCGACTTACTCTTGAGGACATTTTCCTCAAGCTTACGGAAGAAGAAGCCGGAATTCCAGAAAATGAGGAGGAGATTGCCGACTACACGCCTCAATTCGCATCTGATGACGAGACCGTCGATAACGGCGAATCCGAAGAAAACGAGGAGGATGACCAATGAAAGCAATTTTCAAACGAGAATTAAAATCATATTTCACCGGCTTTACGGGCTACATATTTGCGGCGTTTCTGCTTCTGTTTGAGGGAATTTTTCTTGTAATTATCAATCTTTTAAACAGATTTGCGACGTTTGAGTTTTCACTTGAGAACATTCTTGTAATATTACTGTTAATAGTACCTATTATCTCAATGCGGTCCATAGCCGAAGAAAAGAGATCTAAAACAGATCAGTTGCTCTTTTCACTCCCCATAAAAACCTATTCCATAGTGCTTGGTAAGTATTTTGCGCTGCTTTGTGTGCTTCTTATTCCAACTTTGGTTATTGGCTTATACCCGCTGATTCTAAGCATTTTCGGAAAGGTTAATCTCCTTAGCGCGTACGCTTGTCTTTTCGCATTTTATCTGCTTGCGGCGGCTCTTATCGCGGTTTGTATGTTTATGTCGTCTCTCACCGAAAGTCAGATAGTAGCGGCGGTACTCGGGTTTGGTTCTTTGATGGTATTTTATCTTGCAAAAACACTTTCTTCGATCATTCCCCAATCCGCAACCGTCTCTTTGATAACGATGTTAGTAATTATAGCCGCGCTTGCGCTTGTTGTATATAACCTTACAAAAAACGTACAGATTTCCGCAATAGCGGGCGGCATTCTTGCGGTAATCACGCTGTTAGCATTTTTTATAAAACGAGATATATTTGTTGGCTTGATTCCGTCACTTATCGGGAAGCTTGCTCTGTTTGACAGCTATGCTATTTTCACTTACGGCGTCTTTGACATTACCATCGTGATAAGCTATTTAAGCGTAGCCGTTCTGTTCGTTTTCCTTACGGCGCAATCCATGGAAAAGAAACGCTGGAACTAAGGGAGAGGAGGCAGAAAAATGAAAAACTTATTTAATTCCAAAACCGTAAAATCAGGTTTATCCGCTGTGGGTATTACAGCGATTCTTATAGCGATACTGTTAGCAATCAACTTTCTTGCGGCATTGCTTCCTAAAAGCTCATCGCTTCTTGACCTAAGCAACAACTCTATGTACTCTATTGGCGACACTTCAAAAAGAGATATATCCAAGGTCAATGAATCGGTGACCGTATATTTGCTGTCCGCGGGCGGCGAGTCTACGCTGAATGACACAGGTGTTCATCTTGACAATTTTCTCAAAAGGGCTTGCGCGCTTAACAAAAACGTTAAATACTCTGTTATTGATTTATATGCTGACTCTGCTTTCCTCAGCGACAGAAGCATAGACTCCTCAACAGTAACGATTAACAGCGTGGTGGTGGAGAGCTCAAAGCGTCACAGATATATCGACAGTGGAGATATTTTCTACTATCACGTAGAAGGGCTGGGTAAGCTTACCCAAAGTCAGGCGCAGTTAGCGCAGATGTATTACAATCTTGTTCCAACCTATCAGTTCGCAGGAGAGTCCAAGCTTATAGAGGCGCTTACTTACGTTACCTCAGATTCGTTGCCCATGGTAATTTCACTTACCGGACATGGAGAAACGGCTATTCCCGAAAGCTTGAAAACTCAGTTTATCGACAACGGGTTTGCATATTCCGAGCTTGCCACGCTTGCTTTAGTGCCCGGATGCGAAATGTTGCTTATGAACTCGCCCACAAGCGATATAAGCGAAAACGAGGCAGCGCTGATTTCCGAATACTTGAACAAAGGCGGAAATCTTATGCTTACTACCATGCCCGAAACCTCTGTATTCACCAATCTTTGCTCTGTCCTGGACAAATTCGGTCTTGGCTTCAACGACGGAATTATTATTGAGCAAACTCAAGGCAACTACACAAATTATCCCTATTATCTTTATCCCACACAAAACGCTCACACCGCACTTGACAGATTTTCGGGTGTTGTATTCCTTCCCTTCGCGCACGGAATAGGCGTTAGCGAAAAGAGCGGTATAACCACTACCGAGGTGCTTACAACAAGCGAGCGTTCTTACATTATTTCCACCTCTCAAACAACGCTTGAAAAGCCCGAGGGCCAGGAAGAACAGTCTCACGCAGTTGGCGTCATATCAGAAAACACAAGCAACGGCTCAGCTGTTATTTGGTTCTCATGTCAAGCACTGCTTGACGAAACCGCAAACGGACAGGTAAACGGCGGCAACTTCAACTACGCCACTGCGATTGCTTCGGCTTTGTGCGACTCCGACAACGCGTCCGGTGAATCTTCCACAGCACCGTTAGTGCTCAAGAGCGAGCAGTTGACAATATCCTCTACGGTTTTGGCAATACTGTCAATTGTTCTTGTAATAGCGCTTCCGTTGGCAATTCTCATAATCGGCGGAGTTTACTGTCACAAGAGAAAAATAAGATAAAAAAGGCGGCTTTAGGCTTCTTCTCGTAAGGATGTTTAACACAACATTTGTAGGGGTCGACGTCCTCGGCGACCCGCAACAAACAAATTTCGGCAGAGATATTGTTTTCTCTGCCGATTTGTGTTATAATGAGGCTAACGAAAAGCCTTCCTCCGGGAGGAAGGTGGCACGCGGCAGGGGTTCCCCGAAGCGAATGAAATGAGCTTTGGGGGTTCGCTGCGTAGCGTGACGGAAGGAGCCTGCGCGACTTTGAGGTTAGATTGACTTTATGGGAACGCACTCTCCCTCACCCGACTCCGTCGGGAGCTCCCTCCCGGAGGGAGCCTATATACGCCATAGTGCAACCTTAGGGGTGTGGGCTTTGCCCGATGCCTTTTGTAATACAAAGGCGAAACTGGCGATAAACGGAACATAGATAAGAACTCATTTGCTCGATAAAATGGCCGTCCAAATTCTTGGGCGGCTGAACTATTTGGGCAAATAAAGTCGAGAAAATCTTTTGATATTTTGCTACAATATCAGCGTAAGGAGGTGAACAGAAATGGATGAGCATATAGAAGCGGTTCAAAGAATGCAGGATTACATTGAGGCGAATCTTGATAACAATATCACCACGGCCGATCTTGCGAATGCGTCAAGGTATTCTCCGTGGTACTCATACAGGCTTTTTGTGGAGCTTTTGCACATGACACCTGCTGTATATATCAGACGTCTTAGATTGTCCAAATCCGTACTCCGATTGCGAGATGAAAAAGTCAAAATCATTGACGTTGCATTGGATTCCGGCTTTGAGAGCGTGGACGGTTATCAGAGAGCATTTTATAAAGAGTTTGGGTGCAATCCGTATGAGTATTCTATACGCCCGACTCCAATCTATCTGTTCAAGCCTTACGGTATCAAGTACGCAAACAGAAAGGAAAGCAAGGATATGAGCGAAGTTAAAAGTGTTTTTGTACAAGTAATCGAGAA
>JAZKYO010000129.1:0-5898 GCA_045612185.1 Eubacteriales bacterium | reverse complement strand
GTGTATGGTCTGATTGGCATGATATTCTACTGCGTGATAGTAATTCCAGCTATATGTATCGCATATTCAAAGTGCTGTTTATCCGGACAAAAATTCCGTTTGCTTTTTATTCTTTATCAGTCGTTTTTTATCGGTTTGCCTTATTATATTCCTTGTTTCATAAGCCGTGAAATCGTTTATATTGCTTACGGTGCCATTCTTTTTGTGTGGTGCGTGTTGTGGGGCTTGATAGGGCTTATTAAATTGAAGAAAAAAGACGCTTGATTGTGAAATTCCAATTTGTCTAACAGAATAAAACGAACCCCGACAGACGTCAAAAATCTGTCGGGGAAATTTTTTATTCAAAATCATCAAAAACCTTTTTCAAAAGCTCTTCAAGACCTGAGCGTACAGCGTCGGGGTCTGTGAAAAAGCTGAGGCCGTGGTCGGCATTCTCCACAATGGCTTCGGTGTATTCCGAGGCGCAGACTTGGCGGTTTTTGTAGGTGTGTTCAACCGGAACAAATCCGTCAGCCGTTCCATGAATGAAATATATCGGGATTTTGGCGCTTTTCAGCCCATCCACCGAGGTAAACTCATCAAAATCCAGCTTTGCCACAAGCTTGGATATTATCTTTGCTACGTTTATAATAGGGAAGGACGGCAGATGAAAGCCCACCTTCAAAACGTGCTTGAAAATGTCGCGCGCGCTTGTGTAACCGCAATCACAGCTTGCGCCTACTACCGATTTTGGCAATCCCTCAGTGCCAACGGCCATCATTACCGTTGCGCTTCCCATAGAGATTCCGCTGAGGAATATTTTCATATTCTCTCCAAACCGTTCGTTTACCCAGTTTGCCCAATCTATTACATCAAAGCGTTCCTTTACGCCAAAGCAGACGTATTTTCCGTCGCTCTTTCCGTGACCGCGGTGCACGATAATCAGTACGTTGAATTTGTGGCTGACGTAGTATTCCCATATGCAGCTGAAATCAAAAAGAGGGTCGCTGTGCCAGCCGTGGGAGAAAATTACCGTTTTGGTGGCGTTTTCGCACTCCAACAAATAGCCGTGAAGCTTCATGCCCTCTCGGTTTGTCATGTAAACTTCCTCAACGGGCTGTTCGCAAAACCGCTTTATGCCTTCTTCTATTTTGTAGCCCCAGTCTTTTTTTGTGGGGATATCCTTGTACTTGTCCTTTATCTTTTGGGTCAGAGTTGCGGCGTTTGCTTTATCGTTTCTGCCGATTGCAAACCTGAACATATAGTAGGACGCTCCCACTGTAACCGCGGCAGCAAGAAGAATAACGCCCGCTATTATATAAAACCAAATCATACTGCACCTCGAAAAAACAAGGGGGCATAACAGCCCCCTTGTGGTTGAATTTAGTCTGTGATGTAGGGCAAAAGTGCTACCTGACGAGCACGCTTGATTGCCGTATTAAGATCACGCTGATGCTTTGCACAAGCTCCCGAAATTCTTCTGGGAAGAATCTTGCCGCGTTCGCTGATAAACTTTCTGAGCTTACCGGTATCCTTATAGTCGATATAATCTACCTTGTCTGCGCAGAAGATGCAGATCTTTTTTCTCTTGCGAATGGGGCGAGCCTGACGAGCTACGCTTTCGTTCTTATCCATCTTATGAACCTCCTCTTAAATTTTAATAGAATGAAGAGTGCTTCTCCTTAGAAAGGAAGGAAGCTGTCGTCTGTGTTGACGTCTTCAAATTTGGGCGTATCGTTTGCGCCCGACGAGAATGAAGGAGCGCTGTAAGCCTCGGGGGAATAAGACCCTTGGGATGCGCTGTCGGATTTGCTTTCAACAAACATAGCTTCATCAGCAACAACCTCAGTAGCGTAACGCTTCTGACCGTTCTGATCCTGCCAAGTTCTTGTCTGAATGGAACCCGTAACACAAATTGCCGATCCCTTGTGGAAATATTTTGAGATGAATTCAGCAGTGTTTCTCCAAGCGGTAACGTTGATGAAGTCTGCCTGAGGCTGAGAAGCCTGTCCGTCAGCACCCTTGCTTACGTAACGTCTGTTAACCGCAATTGAGAATGATACTACCGAGATACCGGTGGATGTCTGCTTAAGTTCGATGTCAGCGGTAACTCTGCCCGCCAAAACGACCTTGTTAAGATTGAGACTCATCTTCAAATACCTCCTGCCGATTACTCAGCGACAGTCTCGGTAACTTCTTCCGCAGCTTCTGCAACAGGAGCAGTTTCAACTGCCTTTGCAGCAGGCTCGTGGTCAAGCTTCAACACGATGCTTCTCATAACAGACTCATCAATGTTGTAAAGACGCTCGAGCTCTACGGGGAAAGAAGACTCCGACTTGAAAGTAACTACTGTGTAGTAGCCCTCGTTCATGTCGTTGATGGGGTATGCAAGACGGCGCTTGCCCCAGTCTGCAACTTCAATGATCTCACCGTTCTTCGCGATAAGGTCTGTGAACTTGGTTACAGTAGCCTTTGCAGCTTCTTCGCCGTTTGTAAGATCAACGATGAAGAGGCTTTCATAAGAATTGAGTACCTTTTCCATATTTTACACCTCCCTATGGACATTAAAGACCGTGGCATTCCAAAATTTTACGCACGGTAAGGAGACGGGCAAATGCCCGCTTCAATTCGCTATTATATCACAACAGTAAGCAAATGTCAATAGGTTTTTGATTTTTTGTCAAAAAATTACCTTTATATACCTAAAAGTCTTTTCGCGTTGCCCGAAAGAATAAGCTCTTTTTCGCTCTCGCTCAAAGGAAGGGCGCGGAGAGCGGCTATTTCCTCGTCGGCTCTGCTCCATGGGGAATCCGAGCCAAAGAGAATTTTGTCGGCACCATGGTTTTTTACTATTCTCAAAAACTGATCGTGCGGATAGTATCCAAAGCCCATAGAGGTATCGAGATAAATATTTGTGCCTACAATATATTCCTCAACCTCGTTCCACTGGTCGTGACCGCCCAGATGTGCCGCTATCAGCGTACCGCCTCGCATTTCTTTTGCTATATTTGCAAACTGTTTTGGGCTGCTTCTGAACGGCGGCGGAAAAGCGGGGTCAAAGCCCGCGTGATGAAGCACAATAAGCCCTTTTTCAAAGGCGTAGTCGTAAATTTTCAGCATTTTGGGGTCATCAAGAACAAAGCCTTGATATTCTACGTGGAATTTAAGCCCTTTAATTCCAAGCGAGCAAACAAAGTCTATGTCTGCTTTGTAGTCCTCGGTGTGCGGATAAATTCCGCCAAAGGATATAATTTTGTCGGAACAGATGCTAAGCGCCCATTCGTTTAAAGTTTTAAGCTGTGAAGCCTTTGTTATCACGGGCTGTACCACCGATATGTCTACCCCAAATCGCTCCATATTGGCGCAAAGCCCGTTTATTGTGCCGTCAGAACAGCAGGGATATACACCGCTGCTTGACTTTATCAGTCCCGCAATGGCGCGCTCGGCTATGGCGTCCGGAAAAGCGTGGGTGTGGAAATCTATAACCATATTTTTCACCTCTTTTAAAAAGTATACTAATTGTAACACAAGATAGGCTTTTTGTAAAGATATAATTTATCTTTTCCTGACGCGTGACCGATTAAACACGTGGAGGCTATTTTGGTGATTTTGCTTGACAAAGATTGGAAAAAAGTATATACTAAAGAAAAAACTTGCGGGGGTTGTTAAAATGTCAAATCAGCTTTTTCTTGAATTTTCGGTAGACTCCGAATTGCTTTGCGGTATTGAGCGACTGAAATCGGTTCTCGGCTTTGAAATCGGCAAGGGAATTTCTGTTTCGGCAGTTAAATCAGATAAAAACGGAGTGGATTTCAAGGGGAACGAGGCTACGGTTTATTATACCAAAAAGAACCTCTTTTTCCGTCAGCTTTGCCGGCTTGTGGCAAGCGCGAAAAAGGGCTGTGCGCTTGAAAGCTTTGAGGACGGCTTTTTCAAAGGCGTTTCGACTATGATAGACGCGTCGCGTTGCGCCGTTCCAACGGTAAAGACTGTGTGTAGGCTTCTTGACCGCCTCGCGATAATGGGTTACGATATGGCTATGCTTTATACCGAGGACACGGTAAAGCTTGACAATTACCCCTATTTCGGCTATATGCGCGGCGCGTATACACGCGAGGAGCTTAAGGCTATCGACGATTACGCCTTTGAATACGGAATAGAAATGATTCCCTGTATCGAGTGTTACGGACATATGGAGCGTTATCTCCTTTGGGGCGCGGCTTCTTCGGTAAAAGATACCGAAAATGTGCTTCTCGCCCGTGAGGAAAAGACCTTTAAGCTTCTTGACGAGCTTATCTCTACGGTGTCCTCCTGTTACCGCTCAAAGCGGATTCATATAGGAATGGACGAGGCGTGGGGAATGGGCCGCGGAAAGTTTATGGATAAGCACGGCTACGTTGAGCCTTTTGAAATTTTTACCGAATACATGGAAAGGCTTATCGGCATAACAAATAAATATGGGCTTAAGCCCATGATGTGGAGCGATATGTATTTCAGAAACGGAAGCTCCGCGCATCAGTATTACGACGAGAATATCGAGATTCCCGCCGACGTTGCGGCAAGGATTCCTAAGGAGCTTCAGCTTGTTTTCTGGCACTACGGTGAAAAGCATCATTGCGACGACTATATGCTAAAAAAGCATGTTGCGCTTGGCAGAGACGTGCTTTTTGCGGGGGGGCTCTGGAGCTGGACGGGACATTTTCCCGAGCATAACTACGCCCTTGAGACCTCGCGCTTCTCACTTGACGCCTGCCGTAACAACGGCGTGAGAGATGCTATGATAACCATTTGGTCAAACGACAATGCCGAATGTGACCTTTTCGCCAACCTTTACGGACTGTCTTTCTTTGCCGAGCTTTGCTTTGACAAAGATGCCGACGGTGAAAAGCTGGCGCGCAGATTTGAGGAGGTTTCGGGCGGAAGCGCCGAGGCTTTCCATGCTATGAGCGCTTATCACAATGATTTTGAAAATTATACCTACGAAAATTATCACGAACGTTTCCTCGGTAAGCCTATATTCTGGCAGGATATTATGGAAGGGCTTTATGACTGTTATTTGCTTGACGGCAGATTTATGAGCGGTCACTACGCCGCCTACGCCGAGAAGATGAAAGAGTTTTGCGGTGGCGAGTGGGATTATCTTTACCGCTTCGCGCAAAGCGTGTTTGAGTATCAGTCACTCAAATCTCTCGTTGCGGAAAATCTTGTTCCCGCCTATAAAGATGGCAACAGAGAAAAGCTTGCGGAAATAGCCGACGTTATGCTTCCCGAGCTTAAAGAACGTCTTGTGGAAGTTCACAAAACGCATAAGCGAATATGGTTTGATAAGCTAAAAAATCAGGGCTGGCGCGGACTTGACTGTCGTTATGGCGGTCAAATTGCAAGATGCGACACGGCAAGAGAGCTTATCAAGGGCTATCTTGACGGCGAGTACGATAGCCTTTCCGAGCTTGAAGAGCCTCGCCTCAGAAAGCCGGCTAACGGATTTGTAAATTATCAAAAAATCACAATGCAGGTGTAAAGTGAAAGAGGGGTAAATTGTAATTTGTCGGTGTGTTCGCACAGCAGCCACGAGGAGCCCCCACCGGCGAGGTGGCGCCAGTCAAGGGCGCGTAGCCCTTGTCGCTCGTCGCAACGAGCGAAACTCTTAATCGGCGTCTTTCTTTTTTGGTCCTTTTTTCTTTCGCGCCTACTTATCCGAAAGAAAAAAGGACAAGGGGAATAAACTAACTATTCTACATATTTATAGATTTTTGCACAGCTATATTTTTGTGTGTTGTATAATAGTTACTTACTGTCTCTTGCGCTTTTTCTTTTTAGATAAAGAGGCGTAAAAAGAAAAAGCGCGCAAAAAGAAAAGACGCCGAGCGCCTGCGGGCGCGGGCGGTCGCTTTTGAAAAAGCTCCGCAAAACTTTTCT
>JAZKYO010000128.1:0-30915 GCA_045612185.1 Eubacteriales bacterium | reverse complement strand
AGTTACTTACTGTCTCTTGCGCTTTTTCTTTTTAGATAAAGAGGCGTAAAAAGAAAAAGCGCGCAAAAAGAAAAGACGCCGAGCGCCTGCGGGCGCGGGTGGTCGCTTTTTGAAAAAAGCTCCGCAAAAACTTTTCTCGATGGCTGCTGTGCAAACACACCGACAAACTACAATTTTAACGTATAAATAAAGTAGGAGCTGTGCTCTTAATGAGACAGCTCCTGTTTATTTAATTCTCGTTGTTTTCGTCCTCGGATTTGACTCCGTCATCGGGAGCGACTTCGTCCTCGGCAGGGGTTTCATTAGGAAGTTCCGCGGGGTCTTTTTTTACCTTGCGTACTATTCCGTTTTCGTCAATTTCTATTTCAAACTCATCTTGGCTTTTTTCTGACGCCTTAGCTTCTTCCTCTTTTTTAGCCGCCGCGCGCTTGGCGTTTTCTTCTTCGCTTTTGCGCTGCTTCTCGGCTCTCATTTCGTCAAGTTCTTCGGGGGTGGAATTACCTTCCATAGCCGCCTTGAACTGATCGCTGTCCATGATCTCGTATTTTACGAGAAACTCTGAGATGAGATGAAGCTTGTCGGTGTGTGTCTCAAGTGTCTTGAGCGCAAGGTCGAACGCCTCGTTTACAATTCTCTGAATCTCGCCGTCGATCTGTGCCGCGGTAGCCTCGGAAAAGCTCTTGCTTGCGGAGAAATCTCTGCCAAGGAAAACCTCTCCCTGCTCGGAGGCGTAATTCACGGGACCGAGAAGGTCGGACATACCAAGCTCTGTAACCATTTTTCTCGCTGTCGCGGTAGCTCTGCGAATGTCGTCGGACGCACCGCCCGAAACGTCGTCAAATATAAGCTTTTCGGCAGCGCGGCCACCAAGAAGCATAGCGATTTTTTCCTTAAGCTCCTGCTTGTAAACGCTGTATCTGTCCTCTGCGGGGGGATTGAGGGTGTAACCGAGAGCCCTTCCGCTGGGGATAATTGAAATTTGTTGAACAGGGTCCTGAGTGGGCATGCAGTATGCGAGAATCGCATGTCCCGCCTCGTGATAAGCGGTTTTTCTTCTCTCTGAATCCTTGATTTTGAGAGATTTTTTCTTCGGACCTGCGATAACCTTTATAAATGCCTCGCTGATGTCGTCCGAGCCTATAAGCGACTTTCCTCGTCTCGCGGCAAGAAGAGCCGCCTCGTTAAGAAGGTTGGCAAGGTCCGCACCGGTAAAGCCCGCTGTGGTTCTCGCAATTTCTTTAAAATCAACGTTTCCTTCAAAATGCTTGTTTCTTGCGTGTACCTTAAGAATTTCCTCGCGTCCGTTAAGGTCGGGGTAATTAACTGTAACCTGTCTGTCAAAACGACCCGGACGGAGAAGCGCGGGGTCAAGAATATCGGGGCGGTTGGTAGCCGCGATAACTATAATGCCTTCCTGAGTTCCAAAACCGTCCATTTCAACAAGAAGCTGGTTAAGAGTCTGCTCACGTTCGTCGTGACCTCCACCGAGACCTGCGCCTCTGTGACGACCTACCGCATCTATCTCGTCAATAAATATGATTGCCGCGGGGGCTTTGCGTGCGGTTTCAAAGAGGTCGCGCACACGTGAAGCACCGAGACCAACGTACATTTCAACGAAATCCGAACCCGAGAGCGAGAAGAAGGGAACACCCGCTTCGCCCGCAACCGCCTTGGCAAGAAGCGTTTTACCCGTACCGGGAGGGCCTACGAGAAGTACGCCGTGGGGTATTCTTGCACCAAGGGATATAAACTTATCGGGGGCTTTGAGGAAATCAACTATTTCCTTAAGCTCTTCCTTTTCCTCGTCAGCACCCGCAACGTCGCTGAACATAACCTTATGCTCTCCGCTTGGGATTTTAACTCGGTTTTTAACGAACGAAGAATTCATCTTGCCGCCCGCCTTGCCCGAAGCCTGATTCATCATAAATACCCAGAATCCGATGCAAATGATTACGATTATTGCTGTGGGAATAAAGTTCACCCACCACGGAATTGTTGCCGCGGGCTTGTAATCGTATTCGGTAAGATTTTTATTGACACTTATATATTCTTGGGTAAAAGACTGGAAAAGAGAGAGGTTGCTGAGCTGATATTTTACTTCGCGAAGCTTTTCAGCGTCGTATTCGGCAAGCTTGCCGTCCTCGCCGTACACAGCTCCGTCACCCGCTACCTTCATAGTCAGCTTAAGGTTTTTGTCTACCTCAAACGAAATGACCTCGTCTTTTTCAAAGTAGTCGACGATATCGCTTAAAACAGGCTCTTTCGTCGGTGCTTTGTCTCCCATCATAGTTGACACCGCAAAAACGATGACAGCTATCAGGATAATGTAAAAAATTATCGATTTGAAGTTGCTCTTCATTATGGCCTCCTTTGGCGTTTATATAATAAATCCGCGAAACGCAGACATAGTTCACATAAAATATGATATGTGGAAAAAGCGAATTTTATCCTGAATTATTTCGAGTATACGGAAGGAGAGAGAACTCCCACAAATTTCAAATGACGGTATTTCTCGGAATAATCAAGACCGTATCCTACAACGAATTCGTCGGGAATAACTGCGCCTACGTAATCAGCCTCAAGTGGGAATTTTCTGCGTGAAGGCTTGTCAAGAAGTGTGCATACCTTAACGCTTCCCGCACCCTTTTCCACAAGATATTTTTTGAGATTTGAAAGGGTAAAACCGCTGTCTATGATATCTTCAATTATAAGTATATCAAGGTCGGCAAGGTCATCTCTTGACAAATCAAGAGAAATTTTGAGATTGCCCGAGGAGATGGTATCTCCGCCGTAAGAGGATACCTTCATAAACTCAAATTCCATGGGCAGAGTTATCTTTCTTACCAAGTCGGCGCTGAAAACAAAAGAGCCTTTGAGAATGGTAAGAATAACCAAATTACGCGACGAGTTTCTGTAATCATCGGTGATTTGCTTAGCCAAACGGGTGGTTATTGCGTCCAATTCTTCCTCGGATACCAGAATTTTTTCTATGTCGTTTTTTATGTTCAGATCCTGCATATTTGTCAACCTTTCAAATCAGTTATGATAAAATGTGAGTCTAACTTTTCTTTTCGCATTTTTTTCGCTGTCGCGAAGGGCGATATAGGGAACCCAAATAATTCCGTTGCTGTCGCAGAATATTGGGGTTGAATTTCTTTGCTCAAGAGGGATTTTTTTGTCACAGAACAGCTTTTTCAGCTTTTTGTGCATACCGCCCGTCAGGATCTTGTCGCCCTCTTTTTTGGGGCGGACAAACAATCCTTCACTAATTCTATCAGAATATATCAGCGTTGTTGTTGATTTTTTGTAAATATTTTGGAGATAATTGTGTTTTTTGGCTGAATTTTCTGCGCTTTCTTCCTCCTCGGCAACTATTACGCCGTCGATTTCAGGAATAACCGTTTCACCCAACGATACTTTTACGCAGTAATCCGTAAGCTCACGCTTTTTTGTAAAGGCGGATATTACAAGCCGTCCGTCCTCTATTTTTGCCGTAACTTCACGCGGAAGTGTGAGAGAGGAATGGGGAACAGCTTTTTCAGCCAATCCGATAACCGCGGATACGTGTACCGCGCTTGCGTCAAAAAACTCTCCGAGAACTGTTGATACTACGCGCGCCTTTATGGTCGTGTCAAGCTGGGCAAATCGGTCAAGCGTTACCGAGTGCCTGTCCTCAAGCGAAATCAAAAAATCCTTTGCGGCGCTTGCGATGAATGTGTCGTCGGCACGGAGAAACTCGCATGCTCGGCTGATGTTAGAGATTGCGTTTTCATTAATCTCTCTCAGCTCAGGCAGAATGTTGTTTCTTATTCTGTTTCGTGAATACGCTACGTCGGAATTTGTGGAGTCGGTAACGTATTCAAGGCTGTTATCCCGGCAGTAGGCAAGAATTTCGTCCTTGCTCAGCTTTAACAGCGGACGAACAATCAACCCGCCGCCAAACTTACGTGTGGGGGGGATTCCGCAAAGCCCGTGCAGACCGCTTCCGCGCGCCAAGTTGAAAATGACCGTTTCGGCGTTGTCGGTGGCGTTGTGTGCCGTGGCGAGAATCGGAATATCATTTTCCCGCATAACACGCTCAAAAAATTCGTATCTGACAGCTCGTGCCTCCTCCTCAAGCCCTCTGCGATTGGCTTTTGCCAGGGCGGGAACGTCTGCTTCGAGCAGATAGAAGGGAAGCGAGTACTTTTCTGCCAGCCCGCGGCAAAAATCCCTGTCGCGTTCGGCGTCCTTGCCGCGTATCATGTGGTTTACGTGAGCTACCGAAAGCGGCGTGCCGCTTTCCTTGCAATACTTTGCAAGCATATCAAGCAAAGCCCTTGAGTCCGCCCCTCCCGAAAGAGCGAGAAGCACCGGAGTTTCCTTTGACATTCCCGACAGAATATGCGGTGAAGTAAATCCCACGTTAAAAATGCTCTTACTGTTCTTCATATCTTTCTTCGGCTTGGGTTATGAACTTGGTGTATTTACCTACCCAACCAACCTTAACCGTGCCCGTAGAGCCGTGACGGTTTTTCTGCACTATGACCTCGGCAATGCTTGCCTCTTGCGAGTCCGCGTCGGTCTTGTAGTACTCGTCTCTGTAAAGGAACATAACCACGTCGGCGTCCTGCTCGATTGCTCCCGAGTCACGAAGGTCGGAAAGCATGGGCTTTTTGTCGGTACGCGATTCCGGTCCTCGCGAAAGCTGAGTACAGCATATAACGGGAACGTTAAGCTCCTTAGCCATGATTTTAAGAGAGCGGGAGATTTCCGAAACCTCTTGTACACGGTTGTCGTTGTGGCTGTCGCTCTGAAGCAGCTGAAGGTAGTCTATGATTATCAGACCGAGATTCTTTACTCGTCTCAGCTTGGCCTTCATAGCTGTAACTGTAACGCCCGTGGTGTCGTCGATGAGAATATCTGCCTGCGCAAGAGTGGAGGAAGCCTTAGCAAGCTTGACCCAATCGTCGTCGCTCAGCTTACCCGTACGCAGGTTGTGGCTGTCTACCATTGCCTCGCTGGAAAGCACACGCGAAACAAGCTGATCGGCTGACATTTCGAGTGAGAACATACAAACTGTTTTTTTAGTCGCCAAAGCAACGTTTGTACCAATGTTAAGACAGAAACTGGTTTTACCCATACCGGGACGCGCACCGACCAGAATAAGGTCGGAGTTGCCCATGCCCGCAAGCACCTCGTCCACGCCCGAAAATCCTGTTTTAGTACCCTGATATTCATCGGGATTGTTCTGCAGGTCGTTAAGATGACCGTTTACGTCGATAAGCACCTCTCTGATGTGCTTAAAACCCTTTGTGTCTCGGCCTTGCGCTATCGAGAATATTTTGCGCTCGGCGGAATCAATTATGCTTTCAACCGAGTCCTGCTCGCTGTAAGCGGAATTTTTGATCTCGTCGCTTATGGTGATAAGCTGGCGCAAAAGGCTTTTTTCCTTTACTATCTTCGCGTAGTCCTTGATGTTGAGCGCGGTGGGAACTGCCTCGCATATGGATTTAAGGTATTCCTCTCCACCCGACTTATCGTAAATGCCCTTTTGAACGAGCATATCTATAAGAGTTACGATGTCAATGTCGTGGTTGAGCAGGAAAAGCTCGTGTATACCTAAGTATATCTGCTTGTGAGCGTCCTCGTAAAAGTCCTCGGCGCTTATAATATCCGCAACCGAGTTAACCGAAGCGGGGTCAATTAGGATTGAGCCGAGAAGCGACTGCTCCGCGATGAGCGAAAAGGGAAGTTTTTGAATAAGCTCTTCGTTCATTTGATGAATTTTCCTTCCTTGAAACGTTGGGAAATTTTCTTATTACTTGTCCGAAACCAGAAGGTTGATTTTTCCGATTACGTCTGTATAAAGCTTAACCTCAAGCTCGTACTTGCCGTAAGCCTTGATGGGAGAGGGGATATTGATTTTCTTCTTGTCTATGGTTATTTTGTGCTGAGCCTCAAGCGCGTCCGCAACGTCCTTGGAGGTAACGGCACCGTAAAGTCTGCCGTCAGCACCGCTCTTGCAAACCATTTTTACGAGAATTCCCTCAAGCTTTGCGGCAATTTCCTTTGCCTGCGCGGTTTCTACTTCAATTTTGTGCTTCTGGGAAGCCTCTTTGTTTTTAACCTCGTTTATAGCCTTAGCGTCAGCGGGGATAGCCAGCTTTTTGGGAATAAGAAAGTTTCTTGCGTATCCGTCCGAAACCTCTACTATCTGATCTTTTTTGCCCTGACCCTTTACGTCCTGTGTGAGAATAACTTTCATTTTTATTTTCCTTTCAATTCAATATTATATTTACATATTGTCAAGATACTCGTCTATTGCGTCCTTGAGTTTTTCAAGCGTTTCCTTCATATCCTTGCTTTCAACCTGCGCACCCGCAATGTTGTAGTGTCCGCCGCCCTTAAGCTTTTCAAGAATAAGCTGAACGTTGATAGCACCGTTTGAACGCGCGGAAATGTGGATTTTGTTGCCTACGGGAACGAGTGCGAAGGACGCGTCTACGTTCTTGACTGTAAGCAGCTTGTCAGCCGCCTTTGAAGCCGCGGTTCTGTCGTCGCCGCTACCACTGCCCGCACTGGTGGTAATTGCTATGGTGTCGCGGTAAATCATTACGTTTGTGCCAAACTTGGCTTCCGCGCTGAAATCGTCAAAGTTTTCGTTGAAGAAGGTATGTGCGATTTCGGAGTTTCCGCCTTCACCGCGCAACCAAAGAGCTGCCGCAAAGGTGCGGACACCGGTAGAACGGGTAAAGTTTTTGGTGTCTACCATGATACCCGAAAGCATAACGGTGGATTCCTCGTTTGTAAGTGTTCCTACGGGAAGACACTGCTCAAGGATTTCGGTAATCAGCTCGCAGGCAGAGGAAGCCGAGGGGTCGATATAGTTGATTAAAGGCTCTTTTTCAAGCTCCGCGGTCTTTCTGTGGTGGTCGATAAGCACCAGATTGCTGACGTTTGCGGCAATCGTCGGCTCTTCGAGAATCTTGAAGTTGTTCGCGTCAACAATAATAAGAAGCGTGTCGGAACGGATAAGATTCATACCCGCTGAGGAGCTGATAAAAATGTCCTTGTAGGATTCAAGCTCCAAAAGCTTTTCGGAGCAGTTGCCGAACGAGTTGTTTAACGACTCGCGGTCGGTGTTGAGAATTATTTTCGGGGAAACGCCGCAGTGCATACAAAGTCTGGCGATACCCACGCAAGCGCCAATTGAGTCAAAGTCGGGATTTTTGTGTCCCATAATAAGCACGTTGCCCGAGGTGGAGATAAGCGAGAGCAACTGATTTGCGATAACTCTCGCAAGCACCTTGGTTCGCTTTTGGATATTCTTTGTGCGTCCGCCAAAGAACTCAAGACCCTTCTCTCCGCGGAGAGCTACCTGGTCACCGCCACGCTGGAGAGCCATATCGAGGGCAGTTTGTGCGTTGTGCTCAAGGTCGGACATATTTTTGCCGATATAAGAAATTCCTATTGAAACGGTTATGGGCATGCTGTTGTCTCCCAAACGCACGTTTCGGATTCTCTCAAGAATCTCAAACTTGTTTTCAATACACTCAACAAGCTTTTGCTTTTCAAATACGATAATGAACTTGTCTCTGTCATACTCACGCATAAGCGCGTCAAGCTCTACCGCCCATGCCTTTATAACGTTTTCGGCTTCGTTTGCCGCCTCTCGGCTGCTGACTCTGACGTATTGAGCAAGCTCCTCAAGGTTGTCTATAATAACGTAAGCAACTACGGGTGTTTCAGCCTCAACCTTGGCTTTAAGTGCCGTAAGCTCTGTTACATCGGTAAATGAGGTAAGGTAGTAGGTCTTTCCCACGACCTTCATTTCGTAGCTTCTGGCTTCAAATACTCTGTCTTCAATATTTACGGTTGCGAACACCTCGGCGTCGGGGAGCGTTTCGGCTTCCGCGTTTTCGTCAACAGAAAGGGTCACGCTGTTTTTTGCAAGCTCCTCGGGGGCAAGCTGACACAGCTCGCTGATATTTATACCGTAAAGGTGGCGCTTGCGCTTTGAAAATGTCTCAAGCGCGTCATTGTACCACACTACTTTTCCGCTGGTATCGGTAATGGAGAACGGAATATTTATCTCGTGTATGATGTCCGACATAGCGGTGTTAAGCGCAATGTTTTCGCGTAGGCGCATTTTTCTGCCGATTGAGTAATATCTGTTGACAAACAGCATTACCGCTACTACTACAATGTAAAAAGCAAGGAAAATCAGCCCAACGAGCGTGTTGTATTCTGTGTTAAGGGCGCATATTACCGTGTAAGCCGCAAGCAGGAATACTCCCATCAGGATACAGACCCATGTGGCAGCGGCAAACTGTCTTGAGGATTTGTAATCTTTTCTTGTTCTCATGTGATGCTCCTTTCTTTACTCGGGCTTGGATTCGCGGTGTTCCTTATTGCCCGATTTACTACTCTTTTTTATAGTCGAAACAGCTCCAAAGCCTGCTACGGGATAGAGCAGAAATGTTCCGAAGTTAAGTGCCACCAACACGATAATAATTACGGTAAGAGGCGACGGTCTCGCTCCGCTCTTTTTTATAAATGCGGTAAACGCAAGAATTGAGATTACCAAAAACGCGGGAACGAGTATAAGATTGACGTTCATCATAGTAAGCGATATTATCTCTGCCGTGGGATGGTTAAAGAAGACAGTTATAAACATAACCCCAAATGAGATAAAGAACATCCATGCTGATACCGTGCTGAGCTCAAACGCGCGTTCTTCTTTTGAAACGCTGTCCCCAAAGTTTTCAGTCAGCGCAAAGAAGCAGGTTTGAACGAAAAACACCACGGCGTTAGAAACCGTTATAAGTAACGCCGGAAGAATGTTGAAAATCAGAGTGACGATGGATCTGATAAACTCGGGAGAGTAAAGGGGATCGCCCTCACCGCCTATTTCTTTGCTTGCCGCGGTAATCTCCTTGATTAATTCTTCACGGGTCGTATCAATGGTGGTTTTCAACTGATCAAGCGTTTGCGAACCGTATTGCAAGAAAGCGACGATAAGCTCAGGCAGGTAAAGCGATGCGAGAAAAGTGGCTGAAACTGCGCAAAGAGCAGACAAGCGCGCCGTTTTTTTCTTTTTGCATATTGCCAGAACCACAGTGCAGGGAAGGGTTCTGAGAACCTCAAGCGCCGCTGTCGGCTCACCTGTGATGAGATAAACCGCGCCGCAGGTCGCGGCTGAAAAAGCGACGTAAAGGAGAATTCCGCGTACTCCGTTGCACAGCATAAATCCGCCAAGGGCAACTGCGCCTATAAGCGCGAGATATGTTGACGCAACGATTATAGAGTTGTCAATAGTTTCGGGAGAAGCTACAAAAAGCGCACCGCCGACAACCAACAGAATTATGGCAAGAAGCTTTTTATTCTTGCAAAGCTTGTACGCTCCGTAGGCGAAGATTACCAACGCCACAGCCGAAAGGGGAAGATTGGCTATCGCACGGCTGACTGAAAACAAAGATATAGTTAAAACCACGATCAGGAGTTGAAGCGTGGAAATCGGCTTTTTTACGGGGGTAACGTTTTCGTTATTCATAGTACCTCCTTAAAGAATTTTGGGAAATATTACTTCAGCTTATTAGTATACCACAAAAAAGCAGATTTGTAAATACGAAACGCGATTTTTCATTAAAATTTTCATTAAAATATATGTGTAAACTTTTTGTGTCGTAAAAAAACAGAAAAATAATTGAAAAAATTTCAAAAAACTATTGCAAAAGTGATAAAAGTGTGATATAATATGTCAAGAATATGGTATTAGTATGAGAGTGGGCGTCAGCCCACTCTTAATTGTTAAGAAGGGGCATTTGTAAAAATGCGTGGTTTAATTGATGAAAAACACTAAAAACATTGCCGCTACCGTAAGCGAAATCATCGCACCGGTGGCAGAGGAGCTGGGGTATATGCTCTGGGACGTTGAATTCGTAAAAGAGGGTGCGCGCCACATTCTCCGCGTTACTATTGATTCCGATGAAGGAATCAATATCGACGATTGCGAAAAAATGCACCGCGCGATAGACCCCGTGCTTGACGAAGCCGATCCTATCGAGAACGCTTACTATCTTGAGGTAAGCTCACCCGGAATTGAGCGTGATCTGAGAACCGACGCGCATATATCTGCCTGCATAGGTGAAACGGTTGAGTTAAGGCTCTACGCCCCCGTAAACGGAGTTAAGAACTTTAACGGCGTGCTTTCCGCATTTGAGGACGGAAAGGTTACCGTAACCTGCGGAGATACTGATAATACCTTTGCACGTAAAGACATTGCCAAAATCAAAACGGTGTTTGACTTTGGAGATTAATTTTAAGTAAATAATTTGAAAGGACATAGACAAAAAATGAATAAGGAATTTTTCGTTGCCCTTGATCTGCTTGAAAAGGAAAAGGGAATTCCCAAGGAGTACATGCTTGAGAAGGTCGAGGCGGCTCTCGTTCAGGCATTCAAGAAGGAATACGGCAACAACACAAACGTAAGAGTTCTTATAGATCCCGTAAAGCAGGACGTAAGAGTTTACCAACAGAAAACGGTGGTTGAGGTAGTTGAAACCCCCGAGATTGAAATTTCGCTTGAGGATGCAAAGAAGCTCAGCAAGCGTCACACACTCGGCAAGGTTATCGAGTTTGAGGTGAAGACCAAGGACTTCAGACGTCTCAGCGCAGGCGCTGCAAAGTCGGTTATCATTCAGGGTATCCGCGAGGGAGAGCGTAAGGCGGCTCAGCAGGCTTACGAAAATAAGAGAGAAGAAATTATTACCGCTACGGTAAGCAAAATCGACCCCGAAAACGGAAACGCTGTGCTTGATACAGGAAACGGAAACGCAGTGCTTCTTAAGAGCGAGCAGATTCCGGGTGAGGAGTACGAGGTTGGACAGAGAATCAAGGTCTTTGTAATGGAAGTTAACAAGGAATTGAGAGGTCCCGTAGTTACCCTTTCCAGAGTTCATCAGGGACTTGTAAGACGTATGTTCGAGCTTGAAATTCCCGAAATCACAGACGGTGTTGTAATGATAAAGGGTGTTGCCCGCGAGGCTGGTTCGAGAACCAAGATTGCGGTTTACTCCCGCGACGAGGACGTTGATGCGGTAGGTGCTTGTATCGGTAATCACGGTATGAGAATTTCGGCTATCGTAGACGAGCTTTTCGGAGAAAAAATTGACATTGTAAAATACAGCGAAACTCCCGAGGATTACATTGCGGCTGCTCTTGCTCCCGCGCAGGTTGACTCGGTTGAGATGACCGGTGAAAGAAGCTGTAAGGTAATAGTCGGAGCGGATCAGCTTTCGCTTGCCATAGGTAAGGAAGGTCAGAACGCGAGACTTGCGGCAAGACTTACAGGTTTCAAGATTGATATCAAGACAGAGTAATCGACATGGAACGCAAAAAGAAAAAGATTCCCGAGCGTCAGTGCCTTGGATGTAATGAGCATAAGCCCAAAGCCGAGCTTTTGAGGGTGGTGAGAGCCCCCGACGGAAGCGTGAGCCTTGATTTCAAGGGGAAGGCAAGCGGCAGAGGCGCGTACATATGCCATGACATTGAGTGCTTGAGGAAGGCTCGTCGCGCTAAGCGCATAGAACGGAATCTCGAGTGCGAAATTCCCGATGCGGTCTACGATGAAATGGAAAGAGAATTAAGCGAAAATGAGTAATTCCCAAGTAAACGAAAATAATTTTGAGAGGTTTATGAGACTTCTCGGTCTTGCCGCAAGAGCGGGAAAGCTTGTGTACGGAACACCGATGGTTTGCGAGGCTCTCAAAAAAGGAAAAAGCGTCTATTACGTGTTCAGGGCGACGGAAACGTCGGAGAACACGCGCAAGCGTCTTGATGACAAATGCCTTTATTACAAGGTACAGCTTGTGGATGTGCCGCTTGATACCGCGGAGTTTGCGCGCAGACTCGGAAAAAGCGGTGAGCTTGCGGCGGTAGCTCTTGTTGATATGAGCTTTGCGGAGGGAATAAAAAACTTATTGTAAATACCGTTTCGGAGTGAGGTCCGCTGAAAACCGCGGCGAACTCAGGTTGCTTCGGAAGATTTAGCGGTTGACCGCAAACACCAAAGAAAGGTAGGGTAAAAATATGGCAAATAATCCCCAGTTTAAAATTAATCAAATAGCTAAGGACTTGGGTAAAAAAAGCAAGGATATAGTTGAGCTTCTCGTTGGAAAGGGCATCGAGGTTAAAAACTCGCAAAAGACCCTTGAGTCAGAGGAGTTTGATATCCTCTTTGACACCCTTACAAGAGATAATCAGATAGTAGAAATCGAAAATTACATTGACGGAATAACCTATATTCCCGCCAAGGAAAAGCCTGCGCCCGAAAAGAAGCCCGAGGCTGAACCCAAGGCAGAGGAAAAGAAGGTGGAGACTCCCGTGAAGGCAGAGGAGAAGCAGGAAAAGGCTCCCGCAACCAAGCCTGCCGAAATGGAAGCTCCCAAGAAGGCTGAAAAGCCTGTGGAAAAGGTTGAAGAAAAGGCTGCAGAAAAGGTTGAGACCAAGCCCGCGGAAACAAAACCCGCGGAAAAAGCTCCCGTTAAGCCTGTTGAGAAAGCGACTGAAAAGCCCGCGGAAAAGGCTCCCGAAAAGAAGCCCGAGGTACAGACCAAGCCCGCTCAGCAGAAGCCCGTTCAGGGTCAGACAGAGCGTAAGCCCGAGCCAAAGCCTGCAAACGGCGCCCCCCGTCAGGGCGGATATCAGCCAAAAGACGAACGTCCCGCAGACAGACGCGACGGTGGAAGAGATGGCAGAGAGGGCAGAGATAGCAGAGATAATCGTTCGCAGAGAGATATGCGAGACAGCGGCTTTGGCGGACGTCAGGGTCAGCAGGGCGGCAGACCTCAGAACGGACGTCAGGGCGGCGGATACTCGCCCATAAAGGATAAGGACGAGGGATATCAGCCCGGTGGGCCCAGAGAAAAATTCCAGCCACAGCAAATCGTCAGAGCACAGACCCCCAAGGGTGGAAATCCCACTCAGAAGAAGGGTGGAACTCGTATTGTCGATATGAGAGGCGACTCGGGTGTTGACCTTTCCAAGTATGATGATAAGCTGACGTCCTTCGTATCCGATTCTGTTGCCGACCTTCGCGGTGGAAATCAGCAGATTAAGAAAAAGAATACGGGCGGACAGATGCCTCAGAACCGCAATAATAACTACAAGAAGAACGGTAAGAAGCCGTCCGCACCCGCACAGCCCGTAAAGAAAGTGCCGGTGAACGTATCGCTTCCCGAGGAGATCGTTGTAAGCGAGCTTGCCTCTCGCCTTAAGGTAACTGCGGCAGAGGTTGTTAAAAAGCTTATGCTTATGGGTATGATGGTTACCATCAACCAGACCATCGACTATGATACAGCTTATCTCATAGCCGACGAGTTTGGAGCAAATATAACCAAGGAAGTCGTTGTTACCATAGAGGAAAAACTCTTTGACGAGGTAGAGGACAGCGCTGAGAATCTTATTCCCAGAGCCCCTGTCGTTTGCGTTATGGGTCACGTTGACCACGGTAAAACCTCGCTTCTCGACGCTATCAGAGATACCCGCGTAACCTCGGGCGAGGCGGGCGGAATCACTCAGCACATAGGTGCTTACAGAGTAAATATCAACGGTCAGGATATCACGTTCCTTGATACCCCCGGTCATGAAGCCTTTACCGCAATGCGCGCGAGAGGCGCTCAGGCTACCGATATAGCAATCCTCGTAGTAGCGGCAGATGACGGTATCATGCCTCAGACCATAGAGGCTATCAACCACGCCAAGGCTGCGGGAATTGATATTATCGTGGCTATCAATAAAATGGATAAACCCACCGCCAACCCCGACGCTATTAAGCAAGAGCTTACAAAGTACGACCTCGTTCCCGAGGAATGGGGCGGCGACGTTATATGCGTTCCCGTTTCGGCACTTACCCATCAGGGTATCGACGATCTTCTTGAAACTGTCCTTCTCGTGGCTGAGGTTAAGGAGCTTAAGGCTAACCCCAACCGCCGCGCTAAGGGTATTGTTATCGAGGCTAAGCTTGATAAGGGACGCGGACCGGTTGTAACTCTTCTTGTGCAGAACGGTACGCTTCACGTTGGTGACGTTGTTATAGCAGGTACGGCTGTCGGACACGTAAGAGCCATGACAGACCACACGGGACGTAAGCTTAAAGAGGCTGCTCCCTCAGTTCCCGTTGAGATTATCGGTCTTGCCGAGGTTCCTTCTTCTGGAGACGAGTTTAACGCCGTTGCCGATGAAAGAATGGCGCGTGAGCTTGCGGACGACAGACGCAGCAAGGCTAAGGAAGAAGAATTCAAGGCTAACAGCAGAGCAAGCCTCAACGACCTCTTTACACAGATTTCCGAAGGTGTTAAGGACCTTAACATTATCGTTAAGGCTGACGTTGTGGGATCTGCCGAAGCGGTCAAGGCGTCGCTTGAAAAGGTTTCCAATGAGGAAGTCCGCGTAAGAGTTATCCACTCGGCTGCGGGCGGTATCAACGAAGGTGACGTAATGCTTGCAGCAGCTTCTAACGCTATTATCGTCGGATTCAACGTCCGTCCCGACAAGGGCGCTATGGACTCGGCGGAAAGACAGAACGTAGAGATTCGTACCTACCGTGTAATTTACGACGCAATCGAAGAAATTACCGCGGCTATGAAGGGTTTGCTTGCTCCCAAATTTGTGGAGAACGTTATCGGTCACGCCGAGGTACGTCAGACGATCCACGTTCCCAACGTGGGTACTATTGCAGGTTCTTACGTTCAGGACGGAAAGATTTCCAGAAATGCCCAGATCCGCGTAGTGCGTGACGGTATAGTAATCTTTGAGGATAAGATTTCTTCTCTTAAGCGTTTCAAGGACGACGCACGTGAGGTTGCGTCGGGCTACGAATGCGGCGTAGGTCTTGAAAAGTTCAATGATATCAAGATAGGCGATATACTCGAAGCCTTCATTATGGAAGAAGTAGAGCAGTAAGCCAAATAAAATCAGCCGAGAGGATTCTCGGCTGATTTTTTATATCGTAATTTATTTTTTCTTTTGCGGTTTTCTGTTTGGCTTTTTTGCGGTCGGCTTTTGCTTTTGACCTTTTTTTGTAGGCTTTTGGCTGTTGCTTTTATACGGCTTTTGAGACTTATGGTTATCTGTGTGTCCCGCAGGCTTTACAAGGCACTCCTTGCCGAAGCCTATGAGGTCGGTGCGGCCTGCTTTGGTGAGGGCTTCGCGGACCAGCTCGGCGTTTTGCGGGCGGTTGTACTGTAACAGCGCGCGCTGAAGCTGCTTTTCGTGGTAGTCGGTAACTACGTAGACGGGCTTCATGTTAAGGGGATTAATTCCCGTGTAATACATGACAGTCGAAGCCGTTCCGGGTGTGGGATAGAAGTCCTGAACCTGTTCGGGGGCGTAGTTGTCACGCTTTAAGCAGAGCGCCAGCTCAATGGCGGCGTTAAGGTCGGAGCCGGGGTGGCTTGACATAAGGTAGGGAACAAGATACTGCTCCTTACCAAAGCTTTTTGTAAGCTCAAAGTATCTCCGTCTGAAGCTTTCGTAGACCCCAAAGTCGGGCTTGCCCATGCAAGCAAGAACCTTTGAGGAGCAATGCTCGGGCGCTACTTTAAGCTGACCGCTTACGTTGTCTCGGACAAGCTTTTTGAAAAATGCGTCGCTTTTGTCAGCCAGCAGATAGTCAAAGCGTATTCCCGAACGGATAAACACCTTTTTAATCTTTGGAAGCGCCTCGATTTTCTCTATAAGCCCGATATACTCGTCGTGAGAAACCTTGAGATTTTTGCATGGCGTGGGTGCAAGGCACTTGCGGTTGGCGCAAACGCCGTCCTTTAACTGCTTATCGCAGGCGGGGTATCGGAAATTCGCGGTAGGACCGCCGACGTCGTGAATGTAACCCTTAAAGTCTTTCAGCTCGGTGATTTTGCGAGCCTCCTCAACCACGCTTTCCACGCTTCGGGAGCGCACAGTGCGACCTTGGTGGAACGCCAACGCGCAAAAATTACAGCCGCCAAAGCATCCTCGGTTGTGGGTGATGGAAAATTTAACTTCCTCAATGGCGGGAACACCGCCGTCCTTTATGTATGATGGGTGAAAATCTCTCATGTACGGCAGAGCGTAAACTTTGTCAAGCTCCTCTCGCTCAAGGGGCGGCATTGGTGGATTCTGCACCAACATCTTGTCGTCGTAATACTCGATTATCGCCTTGCCGTTTATGGAGTCCTGATTTTTGTACTGTACTCCAAAAGCTTCGGCATATTTGTGCTTGTCCGATTTCATTTCGTTAAAATCAAACTCCGCCGCTACGTCGTAATGTACCTTTTCGCCACGCTTGCAAAGGTATACCGAACCGCGCACGTCGCGGATTTTTTTAATTGGTACACCTTTTTCGAGAAGCTCGGCAATTCTCAATATAATATTCTCGCCCATTCCGTAGGTGAGAATATCGGCGCGGCTGTCTACAAGCACCGAGCGTCTGATTTTGTCGTCCCAATAATCGTAGTGCGAAAAGCGTCTGAGAGATGCCTCAAGACCGCCTATAATAATCGGCACGTCTCCGTAAGCCTCGCGTATTCTGTTGCAGTAAACTATCGTGGCGCGGTCGGGGCGTTTGCCCATTTTTCCGCCCGCGGAATAATAATCGTAGGTACGCTTTTTCTTTGAGACGGTGTAATGAGCCACCATAGAGTCAATGTTGCCCGCCGTAACCAAGAAACCGAGGCGCGGTCTGCCGAATTCGCGGAAAGCCTCACAGCTTTTGTAGTCGGGCTGTGAGAGAATAGCTACCTTGAAACCGCGAGACTCAAGCACTCGGGATATAATAGCCACGCCAAAAGACGGGTGATCGACGTAAGCGTCACCCGTAACGTAAACGAAATCGGGGCAATCCCAACCGGATTCCTTCATTTCGGCGCGGTTTATGGGGAGAAATCTGTTTTCTTGCATTTAAGCTCCTGAATCTTTTTTCTTTATCTTGAAGATTTTTCTTAGTATGGGGGCGAGAAAGCCGGGGGATTTGATAACCACTATTTTCATATAACAGCCATCCTTTCAAGGTTATTCAATGCCATTATATGATAAAATACTCTACGGTGTCAATCTCTGCTTTCAATTATATAAAGCCCGCCTTTTTTTACGCTGACGAGAGCGCAGTTTTTAAGTATTTCGTTTGAGGTGCTGAAGCCGTTGCTTACTCTCGTTAGCTTCGCATTTTTCAGGGGATATTTGCAACCCTCAAGGCTAACGCCCTTTACAACACTGTCAGCGGCTATAAGCGACAGATATTTGAACCCGATATTAGGTACAAGCTCGCTTGTTCTTTCTATATAACGGACGCGGTTTTTTCCGTCGGTAATTATGGCGCGGATTCCAAGCCTCCAAAGCTTTTCAAGCAGTGAAAGATTTGAAAGCGTGTGGTCAAGTCTGCCGCCCAGTCCGCCCACGATAATCACACTATCCGCCCCATGCTCTACGGCTATGTCTGCCGCAAGCTCGGTGTCGGTGAAGTCCTTTTCAGTGGGAACTTCAACTATTTCGGTCTTATCGGGAAGCTCGTCCGCATTGCCTGAGTCGAAATCTCCAACCGCCATGTCGGGGATAATTCCCAACTTTTTTGCGTTTTCGTATCCGCAATCGGCGCTGATTTTCAGATCGCCGTCAACGGGGACGTCAAAAATTCCTTCGGCGAATATCTCTCCGCCAACGTAAATAAATGCTCTCATTTTACTTTTTCCAATCGGTTTTATTTTTTAGGACTTCGTATATTTCAACAAAGCTGTCGTGCCTTGATTTTGCTATATCTCCGCGTCTCACAGCCTCCAGAATAGCGCAACCGTCCTCCTTGGTGTGAGAGCATTTTGTGTATTTGCAAAGCCCGATATAGTCGCCGAACTCGCGCACGGTAAGCGGAAGGTCCTCTTTTTTGAAGAAATCGAAATGCTCAAAATCAAGCATTGAAAATCCGGGGGTGTCCGCGATATATCCGATTCCACCGTCGCACTCGTGGGCAAAAAGCTCCACGTGGCGAGTGGTGTTCTTGCCTCGCTCAATTTTCTGGCTTATCTCGCCCGTGTCAAGCTTGAGGCTTGGGAAAAGCTTGTTCATAAGAGAGGATTTTCCAACGCCCGAAGCCCCTGAAAAGGCGGCAATTTTGCCTTTTAGGTTGGCGTTGATAAACGCTGCAAGCTCCTCTATTCCCTCGTTCTCAAAAACGCTGACGTTGAAAACGGTAAAGCCCGCCTTGCGGTAAGTATCGCTGATAGAATTTGCGGTGTCTCTGTCAAGCTCGCTTTTTCCGATTACGATTATGGGCTCGATATTGTTGAATTCGGCTATTGAAATCAACTTGTCCACAGTCGAGAGAATAGGCGCGGGAGATGCCGACGCCATAGAAATGAACATGTAATCAAGGTTGGCGAGCGGCGGTCTTATAAGCGCGCTTTTTCTGTCGATTATTTCCGAAATCATAATTTCGCTTGCCGATTTTTTGTCGTTTGCTTCGTCACTTGAAAGCGTTTTCAGCGTGCGGTCGTTGAAAATTATCTCAACCGTGTCGCCTACGAGGGGTGTGACGTTGCTGTGGCGGAATTTTCCGCGTGCGCGGCAGGGAAGCAGCTTTCCCACCACCGTTGCTTCCTCCGAGGAAGCAACGAGGACGTAGTACAGCCCCCCGACACCCCTGATAATTCTGCCGTTTGCTTTATAATCCATTAGTTTTCTGCCTTTCGTGCGCGGTTATTCTTGATAACCGCCGCTTACTGTTAGGGTAATTTCTCCCACAGGCTTTTCACCTGCCGAGGGAAAAGTTGATATTACGTTGCCGCTTGGAATATACTCATGGGGGGCGGTAACGACAGTTACCTTGCAACCGTAGCTTTCAAGAATCGCTTTTGCTTCACCTGCGTTCATTGCCACCAGATTCGGCATTGCATCGGGAAGCGGAAGATAGGCAACCGAGATTTTTATTCTGCATTTTTCACCGTCTTTTAGCTTAACTACTTTTTTTGCGTGCGGAGACTGAGAGATAATCTTTCCGCCGTTTTTGTTGCTGTTTTTGTATGAAACGTCGATTTCGTAGTAATCGTAATCAAGCCCCAAAGAGTCAAGCTGTGAGTAGGTAACTCCGTATAGGTCGGGAACCTTTACGTGGTTGTGCAGCTCTCGCTCGTTGAGTATGCTGAGCGAAAGAACTCCCAAGCTGATAACCACCGTTACCAAAAGTGCGCAAAGCGCCCCCGCAACTCCCGACGAGACGCTGAAGTTTTTTAAATAATCAATCACCTTTTCCTTGAAGGTGAGCTGAGGTTCTTCCTCTACTTGGTGCTTTTCGGCTTTTTCAATATCCTCGTAGAATTCTGCCGCGGTCTGATATCTGCTGTCAAGCGGTTTTTCCATGGCACGAAGTATTATTTCTTCCATTTCGGGGGTGACCGCGGGATTTACAATGTGCGGAGCGATGGGAAGCTCGTTGACGTGCATGGCGGCGATTTTTGAGGGAGTGTCACCGAAAAACGGCGGAATTCCCGTAACCATTTCATACATGGTAACGCCAAGCGAATAAAGGTCGCTTCTGCCGTCAAGCTTTTTAGCTTCTGCCTGCTCCGGGCTGACGTAGTGAACCGTTCCAATTGCCATTTCCATGGGCTCGTCCTTGTACGTGTCCTCTACGTTTTCTATTATGTGACGCCGTGAGCTTTCGCGGGAAATGCCAAAGTCCATCAGCCTTACCGAGCCGTCGGCAAGCACGACGATATTCTGCGGCTTTATGTCGCAGTGAACTATTCCTTTTTTATGTACCTCGCCAAGGGCAAGGAGAACAGGCTTAATGATGAGAAAAATCTCTTCCTGCGACATTGCTCCGCGGCTGAGAATATGCTTTTTTAACGTTATGCCTTCAACGTATTCCATAATGAAATACTTGGGAAAGCCTTCAAGCTTTTTATCGTAAAGCCTTACTATTCCCGGGTGAGAGAAAAGCGAAAGTATTTCGGCTTCTTTTTTAAAGCGCTCTACCGCTTCCTCGTCGCTCTCGTACTCGGGACGCAGCATTTTTATGGCGGCGGTGCGGTCCTCTACGCTGTCGTAAACGCCGAAAATAACGCCGCTTCCGCCAGTGCCTACTACGTTTATTATTTCGTATCTGTCGGCAAAAACTCTGCCGATGTAGTTGTCGTACTTTGCCATGTCACGCCTCGTTAAAGTCTATGAAAACAAGGGTGATGTTGTCGCTTCCGTCGTTGTCCTTAGCAAGCTCTATAAGCTTGTCCACACGCTCCTTGACTGATAAAGATGTGTCAAGCGATATGCTCATACAGTCCTCCTCGCTAATGGCGGAGGAAAAGCCGTCGGAGCAGAGAATTATCTTGGTTTCGCTAACCTCTTTTTTGCTTAGTGGAAAGGTATCGACATCGGGGGTGTACAGCTCGTTGTCAAGACCTATTGCCTTGGTTATGAGATGCCGCTTTTTGGATTTTCTCGCTTCTTCAAGGGTCATCTTGCCGCAGTCAAGCATGTATTGGACGTAGGAATGGTCCTTGGAAACCTGAAGAATGTCGCGTGGGTCTATTGTGTAAAGGCGGCTGTCTCCTACGTTCGCCCAGCTTATAAGTCTACCTCCGTCGCGGATAAGGGCGGCTATGAGGGTAGAGCCCATTCCGTTGCGGACGTCAAGCTCGTCGCGCTTGCTAAGTACCTTGTTGTTTGCAATCAAAGTCGCGTTTTTGAATATTATTTCCACGTCGCTGTCGCTGAGAGTCAGAATTCCGTCGCGTATATGAGAAGCGCAAAGGCGCGCCACTACGTCGGTAAAGGTGTCAAGGGTCAGCTTTGAGGCAACGTCACCGAAGTCAAGCCCTCCCATGCCGTCGCAAACCGCCACTAAGGTGGCATTTTCGGCAATTTTCGTTATGCCGAAGATGTCCTCGTTGGCTTTTCGAACCTTGCCTATATCGCTTTTTCCAAAGATTTTCATGTTTTGTCCTCACAGATTTCTGATTTCATGGAGTTGCGGCGAAGCTGTCCGCAGGAAGCGTTTATGTCCGAGCCAAGCTTTCTGCGCACCGTGGCGCGTATGCCGCGCTTTTCAAGCGTTGCGGCGAAAGCCGAAATTGCCTTTTTGCCCGAATGTACGAAGTCACGTTCGTCCACCTCGTTTACGGGGATAAGATTTACGTGAATGGGCATGGTGTCGCTTTTGGTTCTGAGTTTTGAGTTCAGAAGCGTTGCAAGCTCCTCGGCGTCCTTCACCGAGTCGTTTTTGCCCGAAATAAGGGTGTATTCAAAGGAGATTCTGCGTCCCGTTGCCAAAAAATACGAGCGGCAGGCGTCAAGAAGCTCGCCAATGCCGTATTTGCGGTTTATCGGCATTATCTCTGAGCGCTTTTCGTCGTTTGAGGCGTGAAGCGAGATTGAAAGTGTTATGGGCAGATTCTCTTTTTCAAGCTCTTTTATCTTTGGAACAATGCCGCAGGTTGAGAGCGAGATGTGCCTGTATCCTATGTTAAGCCCGTCCTTGTCGCCCACAAGTCGGAGAAATTTAATTACGTTGTCGTAATTGTCAAGCGGCTCGCCGATTCCCATCATAACTATGTTGGAGATGCGCTCACCAAGGTCGCGCTCGGCGGCTATTATCTGCCCAAGAAGCTCAGATGGCTCAAGGTCGCGGGCGCGCCCGTCAATGGTAGAAGCACAGAAACGGCAGCCCATTCTGCAACCCACCTGTGAGGAAATGCAGATAGTGATTCCGTGCTCGTAGCGCATAATTACCGACTCTATGCAGTTGCCGTCAGTCAGACCGAAAAGATATTTTACAGTACCGTCAATAGCCGACACTAGCTTTTTTTCGATTTTTGGGAGGGAGTACCCGCCCATCTCGGATATTTTCGCTTTTGTCGCCTTTGAAATATTGGTTATCTCATCAAGAAGAAGCCCCTTGTGCATCTGCGTGAAAAGCTGTGAGGCGCGGTATTTAGGCTCGCCTATTTTTTCAAAAAACTCCGTCAGCTCGGCTTTGTCAAGCGACATCAAATCTATTTTTTTTGTGTTTTCTTGCATCAGTCAGCCTTCCTTTTGAGTTTAGCGATAAAAAATCCGTCGGTGCGGTGGTCGTAAGGGTTAAGTGTAAGCATTCCGTCATTGGCGCTGATTTCGCCCGCATTGAATGGGCAAAGTTCGAAATCGGGATGCTCAGCGATGAATTTTTTTACATTCAGTTGGTTTTCCTCGGGCAGGAGCGTGCAGGTAGAGTAGACAAGCACACCGCCTTTTTTCAGATATTTCGAGGAGTTGCAAAGAATGTCGTACTGTATTTTTGGAAGCCCCGCAGACTCCGCGGGGTCTTTGTAGCGTATTTCGGGTTTTTTAGACATAACGCCAAAGCCCGAACATGGAACGTCGCAGATTATTCTGTCCGCGTATTCCGCAAGATTTTCGTCAAATATCCGTCCGTCGCGCGCCGAGGTCTTAATTATTGAGATTCCAAGCCTTTCAGCGCCGCTTTCTACAAGCGAGAGCTTGTTTTCGTGCAGGTCAAAGGAAAAAATTTCACCCTCGTTTTCCATTTCTATTGCTGCTCCAAAGCTTTTAGAGCCCGGGCAAGCGCATATGTCGAGAACCCTATCGCCCGCTTTGGCGTCAAGGGCGAGAACGCAAAGCTGTGAAGCTTCGTCCTGCACAAAGCAAAGCCCGCCATCTATTCCCACACTGGCGGGGGAGGCGTTTTCAACCTTGACTCCGCAAGGTGAAAGAGGTGCGGCACTTGCCGTAATCCCTTTGTCGGTGAGAGCTTTTATAAACTCGTCGCGGGTGGTTTTAAGCGTGTTTACCCTCAAGGTCATAGACGGCTCTACGCAAAACGCTGAAAGGATGTTTTCAGCCTTTTCAAGTCCGAAAATTTCAGTAAATTTTTCACAGATTGCTGTCGGGAATGAGTAGGTCACCGAAAGGTATTTGGTGGGGGACTTTTCTTTGACGGGAAATTTTATTTCAGACGATTTTCGTTGATAGTTGCGCAAAAGTGCGTTTACAAAGCCGCGGCTTCGCTTGTTGCAAAGCTCAACGCTTTCGTTTATTGCCGCGTGTGGCGGTATTCTGTCAAGGTAAATAAGCTGATAAAGCCCCAAACGCAGTATGTTTCGGGTGCTTTGTTCTATTTTTGAGGGAGCTATGGAGGAGAGCGAGTCGATGATATAGTCGAGTGTTATTTTTCGCTCGATAACGCCGTAAACAAGCACGCAGAGCAGGGAACTGTCTTTTGCGTCAAGTGTATTCTTTTTTATTGCGTTGTCTATGGCTATGTTGGAATACTGCTTTGCCTTTTCGGTTTTGTCAAGCAGGTCTAGTGCCAACGCGCGAATATTCATAAGGCTCTCCTTTCGTTTAGTTTATTTTATTTCAGTATGTCTCCGATGTTGATTTTTCTGCCGCGGATAAACTCAGCTGCGCCCATTCTGCCCTTGCCCTCGGGAAGCACACCGGTAAGTGCAATCTGTCCCTTGCCGCAGGCAACCGTTATTTCACCGTCAAGTGCAACCACCTCGCCCGCGGTTTTGCCCGAAACCGCATCTCGGTCAATTATGCGCGCTGAAGTTATCTTGAGCAGTTTTCCGTCGGGAGTGTGGGTGAAGGTAAGCGGAATGGGAGAAAGCCCTCTTATAAGATTGTGAAGCTCCTCGGCTGACCTTGAAAAGTCAAGCAGACAGTCGGATTTTTCAATTTTTGCCGCATAGGTGGAAAGGGCGTCGTCCTGCTTTTCGCGTTTGACCTCGCCGCTTTTTATAAGCTTTACCGTCTCTATAAGTGCCTCAGCACCGCAGACAGAAAGCTTGTCGTGAATATCCTCAAAATTATCGTTTTCGGCTATTTCGACCTCGGACTTGTAAAGCATGTCGCCCGTGTCAAGCCCCACGTCCATGTACATAATCGTTACGCCCGTTACCTTTTCACCGTCGATAATGGCGCGTTGCATAGGCGCGGCGCCTCTGTACTTGGGCAAAAGCGAGCCGTGAACGTTGATACAGCCATACTTGGGAAAGTCGAGCACGTTCTTGGGCAAAATCTTGCCAAACGCTACAACGACTATAAGCTCGGGGGCGAGCCTTTCGAGAAGTGCGGCAAATTCCTCGTCTCTGCAGGTGGTGGGCTGATAAACGTCAAGTCCTTTTTCAAGTGCCCAGACCTTTACCGGGGGAGGGGTCAGCGTGTATCCGCGACCCTTGGGCTTGTCGGGTTGCGTAATAACTCCCACAATCTCCTCGCCGCTCTCGTAAAGTGCTTTAAGAGTGGGAATGGCGAAGTCGGGAGTTCCCATATAGAGAATTTTCATATTGAGCCTCCTTATCTTGAGCGTCTCTTTTTGCGAGGTCTCTGTTCCTCTTGGGGAATTTTGTCCTCGGGGGCGCGGCGGCAGTGCATAACCTTGCCGTCAAGGTGGTCAATTTCATGTGAAAGCGCCTTTGCCAAGAAGCCCGAAGCGTTTATTTCGCATTCCTCACCCTTGCGGTTAAGGTGACGTACGGTAATGTGCATAGGTCTGTCGGTGTAAAGCCACTCGTCGGGGAAGGATAGACAGCCCTCTTCGGTGTATTGGTGACCCGAAAACGCAATTATTTTTGGGTTGATAAGCTCGATAAGCTCTTGTGAGTCTTCGGGGGTGTCGCCTTCGTACTCAATAATGGCGATTTTTCTGAGAACGCCAACCTGAGGCGCCGCAAGTCCCGCTCCGCCCGCGGCGGTAAGGGTTTCTCTCATATCGTCGAGAAGTCTTATTATTCTCGGTGTTATTTCATCAACTTCGCGGCATTTTTGGTTGAGAATCTCGTCTCCGCGTGTTACTATTTTAAGCTTTGCCATAACGTATCTCCTATAAGTTCGTGGGATTGAAGTCTATTGAAAGGGATGTTTTGCCCTTTGCCTCAATTCCGAATTTTGTAAGTATCCGCGCAAAAAGCTCGCGGCACTTGGTGCTAAGTTTGCATTTGATTACCAGCCTCATGCGGTATTTTTCGTCCACCTTGTAAACCGGGGCCTCAAATGGACCGAAAACCACGAAGGGCAGGTCGGGGTAATCTTTTTTGACGAGGATTCTGAACTCGTCGTATATTCTTTTAGCCGCTATTGCCAGCTCGTTTTCGCTTTGCGAAACGACGTTGAGTAGAGCTATATCGCAGTACGGCGGAAATTCCAGTATTTTTCTAAGCGCAATCTCGCGCTCAAAGAATGTGTCATAGTCCTGCGCGCAGGCAAGTTTTATTATATCGTGGTCGGGATTGTTGGTCTGAATGACAGCGTAGCCCGCTTTTTTTGCGCGCCCTGCCCGTCCTATAACCTGCGTAAGCATTGCAAACGTGCGCTCAGCCGCGCGGTAGTCGTCAAGATAAAGTGAGGAATCGGCAAGCAGTACGCCCACAAGGGTAACGTCGGGGAAATCATGTCCCTTTGTCACCATTTGAGTGCCTAAAAGAATGTCTCCATCGTGCCTGCGGAATTTTCCGAGAAGCTCGTCGTAAGCGCTTTTTGCGGCGGTGGTGTCGGTATCCATGCGGAGTATTTTTGAGCTTGGCAAAAGCTCTGAAAGCTCGTGCTCAACTCTCTGTGTGCCATAGCCCATAAAGGCGATATGCTCGCTTCCGCATTCCGGGCAGGTCTTGGGTACAGCCGTTCTCATTCCGCACCAATGGCAGATAAGCGTTCCGTCGTCGTAAGTTCCTTTTTTGGTGTGATAGGTCATCGAAACACTGCAACGCGGGCAGGAAATTGCCTTTCCGCAGTCTCTGCAAGAGGCAAAATGGTTGTAACCGCGCCTGTTGAGGAATAGGATCGCCTGCTCTTTTTCATTCTGATTGTCAATAAGCGCGCGCGCTAGTGTCTCGCCAAGCGGTGTGACGTTTCCAAGACGTGTCTCACGTCTCATATCCGAAATAATTACCTCGGGAAGCTTTGCGCCGCCGAATCGTTTTTTCAGCGTAAGCAGCTTGTATTTACCTTCTTTGGCTTTGAGATAGCTTTCTACCGATGGAGTTGCCGAGGCAAGAAGCATGACCGCATTGTTTTCAGCGCATCTGAATCGCGCAATGTCACGGGCGTGGTATTTTGGATTCTGGTCGGATTTGTAGGTATGTTCCTGCTCCTCGTCTATGATTATCATTCCAAGGTTTTTTACAGGGGCAAATACCGCCGAGCGAGTTCCTATAACCACGTCGGCTTTTCCGTCCTTTATCAGTTTGTAAGTATCCACTCTTTCGCCCTGAGAAAGCCCAGAGTGAATAACCGCCACACGCTCACCGTATCGTGAGCAGAAAATGCCAAGCGTTTGCGGGGTAAGCGATATTTCGGGTACTAAAATTATAACTCCGCGTTCTTTTTTTAACGAGTAGTCGATGGATTTTAGCATTACGCTGGTCTTTCCGCTGCCCGTAACTCCGTAAAGAAGCGCTGCCGCAGGCTTGCTTGAGTCAATCATATCACAAAGCGCGCCGTAGGCGTTTTGCTGCTCTTCGTTAAGTGTTATCTCTCGCTTGTCGACGTTTTCGGGAATTTCGTAGGGGATTCGGTAGGAGATTTCTTTTCTTGCTTTTACCAAGCCTTTGGTAATGAGGGCTTTAAGCTGAGCTTTCGTTGCCTTAGCCGCTTTCATTATATCGTTTTCTTCCATTTCTCCCTGCTCGAGAAGCGTGGAGAATATTGCCCAGCCCTTGGGTGAGCGCGGAACGTTAGGGTCGTTTTTTGAGAAAAGTGCCTCACGCGCCTTTTCCTCAATTACAGCGGTTGAATAGTAGAGTGTTTCCACTCCTATCTCCGAGGATTTTACGTCAAGCTCGCGGTGAAGATATCCTCCGTCACACAGCTTTTTCAGCTTGTCTGCAACAGACGTGCCGAACTTTGCTTTGGCTCCGCCCAATGACAGTCTTCCGCGGTTTTTTACAAGCTCATAGACAAAAAGAGTCTGCGTGTCAAGCCCCTTGGGGTTGTCAGGCAGTTTTTTATCTGTGGGTGAATAATATTCTTCAAAACGTGACATAGCCGCCGAGGGCAGCATGGCGTGTACCGCGTCTCCGTAGGTGCAGAGCGTCATGTCCTTCATGAATTTGCACAGCTTAAGCATCTCACCGTCAAGCGAGACGTCGCGCGGACAGACCGAAATAATAGGCTTCAGTTCGGGGTATTCGGCTTTATCGGAAAGCTCGGTAACAAGCGCCATATGGCGCTTGTTACCGTTGCCGAAGGGGACTGTCACAAAGTTTCCCACGTCCACAAAATCACGCAGATCGAGCGGAACAAAATAATCGTAAGCCCGGTCTATACAGTAAGGCAGATCAAGAATCCGCACTTTTACGTAGTTCTTCATAACAGTCCTCCTTTCAAAAAATTTCAACAGTCGTCCGAATTACTCGCCGTCGTCCTCTGTTTCGTTCCCTGATTCGTCCTCCTCTGAAAGTGCGGAAATATCGGGAATCGCATCAACAGGCTCAAGAATTTCGGGCTCTTCTTCGGGGGCGTGCTCAACAATGCTGTAATCGCCCTTGAAGATGCGGTTGATAGCAATTTTTACAGCCTTTTCGTCCTTAAGCTCTCTGTCAATCATTGTGAGCATGGATTTGTCGCTTTCCTTGCCGCCCGCTACAGCTTTTTCGGCAGCCTCACGCTGCTTAACGTATTCGTCTGTAACCAAACGCGCGCACTTTGCGGTGGCGATGGCAAGCTGGTATCTGTTAAACTGGTCCTTTGTAAGTTCGCTGAATGTTGGGTAAATCATGTTTGTTCTCCTTTTAGGGTATTTGTTTTTAGTTATTGTAATAATTTTCAACTACGCCGGGGTTACGCTTTGAGGCGTATTTCTCAGCGCGGATTATGGTTATAATATCCTCGACGCACTGTTCAACCATGTCGTCGTGATTGTAAACTATGTAATCGTACTTGTGCGCCGTTTCCACCTCTAAGCGGGCCTGCTCAAGTCTTTTTCTGATAACGTCGTCAGGCTCGGTGCCTCTGCCGCGCAGACGCTCCTCCTGAACCTTGAACGAGGGGGGAAGAAGCATAATAAGTATTGCGTCGGGGTACTGCTTTTTAATCTGCATAGCGCCGTCAACCTCTATCTCAAGAAGCAGATTCTTTCCGCTCTCAAGCACCGCCTCAGCCTCTTTTTTGGGAGTGCCGTAATAGTTGTGGCAGTAGGTTGTGTACTCTAACATTTCGCCGTTTGATATGCGTTTTTCAAATTCTTCGTGTGTGATGTAGTAGTAGTTTACACCGTGTTCCTCTCCGGGGCGCGGAGCTCTTGTGGTGGCGGATACCGAGAAAACAAAATCCTCTCTCTGAAGCAGAATTTTGTTTACCGTACCTTTACCGCTTCCCGCGGGACCCGATACTACTACCAAAAGTCCTTTGTTCGTCATATTTTACTCCTTTTAGTGATTTCACTCTTCCTCGTCGGTGTCGACCTCCGAGTCACCGTTGTCAAGTCTGTTGGCTATGGTTTCTGTTTGAATTGCCGAAAGAATAACGTGCTCGGAGTCGGTAATTATAACCGAGCGAGTGCGCCTTCCGCAGGTGACGTCAATTGCTCTGCCGTCATCCTTGGCGTCCTGTACGAGACGCTTCATAGGTGCTGAATCGGGACTGGCGAGAGCTATAACCCTGTCGGCTGCGACCATGTTTCCAAAGCCTACGTTTATGAATTTCATATCCTGCCTCCGTTATTCAATGTTCTGGATTTGCTCGCGTATCTTCTCAATCTCGGTTTTTACGTCAACTACTAAGTGAGCGATATCGGCGTTTGAGCATTTTGAGCCGATGGTGTTTATCTCTCTGTTCATTTCCTGAATCAGAAAGTCGATCTTTCTTCCCACGGGCTCCCTAAGCTCGCATATTTCCGAAAAAGCTTTGAAGTGTGAGCGAAGTCTGACAAGCTCTTCGTCGATAGCGACTCTGTCCGCGAAAATAGCGCACTCTGTGAGAATACGGTTTTCGTCAATAGAAATCTTGTTGTCCGAGAGCATCTGTGTAAGCTTGTCGTGCAGCTTCGTCTGATAGGACGTGACGTCCGCCGCTGAAAGCACCTCTATTTTTGTTACCGTCTCTCCGATGCTTTCAACCTTGGCTTTCAAATCAGCCTCGATGTTAGCGCCCTCGCGCTCACGTCCGTCAAGGAAGCTTGCCACTGCGGGCTCAAGCACCGTGAGCAGTTCCTCCCAGTCCTTTTCCATGTCCTCTTCGGGCTTTTTGACTGTGAAAATTTCCTTATTGGAGGCAACCGACATAACGCTTATGTCGTCCGCAAGTCCAAATTCATCGCGAAGCTCGTAAAGTGCTCTTAGATACGGGTTGAGATACGAGCGATCAAGCGTGATTTCCACACCGTCAGCGTCCACAACCTCAACGCCTATATAAACGTCAACCTTTCCGCGGGAAATGCCCTTTGACTGAAGGAAGGGCTTTATTCTTTCCTCAAGGAAAGAAAAGACGCGGGATATTTTTACCGAGCAGTCAAAATATCTGCTGTTTACAGAGCGAATTTCAACGGTAATGTCGCGTCCGTTTACCGTTTCCTTTGCTCTGCCGAATGCAGTCATGCTTTTCATTGTGTAACCACCTTAAGTATTAAAAATATAAATATATATTATTGTAATACTTTTTTATCTTTTTGTCAACCGAAAATGCGATTTTCTCGGCATATTTATAAAAAATTTTCGATTTTTTAAAAAAAGAAATGAAAAATTTTGTAAATCCTATTGCAAAATACGAAAAAATGCGGTATAATAACTTGTAATTATAAAATTTTTGCGGAATGTCCGCAGACAACAAACATTGGAGGTTTATTTATTATGGTAGTAGCCGGCGATTTCAAAAACGGAATTACATTTGACATGGATGGAGCTGTTTATCAGGTTATCGAGTTCCAGCACGTTAAGCCCGGAAAGGGCGCGGCTTTTGTCCGCACCAAGATCAAGAACGTTATTACAGGCTCTGTAATTGAAAGAACGTTCAGCCCCACAGATAAGTTCGAGAACGCTTACATCGAGAGAAAGGATATGCAGTATTCTTACAACGATGGCGATCTTTACTACTTCATGGATCAGGAAACATTCGATATGCTTCCCCTTAACAGCGACAAACTTCCCGAGAACTTCAAGTTCGTTAAGGAAGAGATGGTCTGCAAAATCGTTTCCTACAAGGGTAACGTTTTCGGAGTAGAGCCCCCCACATTCGTAGAGCTTGCTGTTACAGCAACCGATCCCGGTTTCGCAGGTAACACAGCAACCAACACTCTCAAGCCCGCAACACTTGAGACAGGCGCAGAGATCAAGGTTCCCCTCTTCATCAATGAGGGCGACGTTCTTAAGATCGACACAAGAACAGGCGAGTACCTCTCTCGCGCGTAATTGTTGCAGTTTGTTGCATCAACTTTTAGAAAGGAAGTGCAGTTATGAATCTTATTGAAAAATCAGCTTACATCAAGGGCCTTGCAGAGGGTCTTGATTATGATAAGACAACCAAGGAGGGCAAGCTTATCGCAGCTCTGCTTGATATGGTTGACGTAATGGCCAAGCGTATTGAAACCCTTGAGGACTCTGTTGATGAGCTTAACGAGTACATCGAGGAGGTTGACGAGGACCTTGGCGATGTAGAGGAGTACCTTTACGAGGAGGACGAGTACGAGTGCGACGGTAATTGCGACGAGTGTGACGAGTGCGAGACTTGTGACGAGTGCGATTGCTGCGACGAGTGCGACCTTGAGGACGAGGAGTATTACGAGATCGAGTGCCCCGCTTGCGGAGAAGTTATCTATTTTGATGATGACATCGACCCCGAAAATCTTACTTGCCCCGCTTGCCACGAAAAGATTGCGTGCCTTGTAGACGAGGACGATCTTAAGATTGTAGACGGCGAGTAATCAAAAAATAGTTTGCGGTGGGACACCTCTGCCGCCCTGTCTTTTGTGGTGTG
>JAZKYO010000127.1:0-4126 GCA_045612185.1 Eubacteriales bacterium | reverse complement strand
CTGTTAATAGTTACTTACTGTCTCTTGCGCTTTTTCTTTTTAGATAAAGAGGCGTAAAAAGAAAAAGCGCGCAAAAAGAAAAGACGCCGAGCGCCTGCGGGCGCGGGCGGTCGCTTTTTAAAAAAAGCTCCGCAAAAACTTTTCTCGATGGGTGCGGTGCGAACAACTCCCACACAAATTACAATTTATCAAAAACTATTGACAAATTGCGCGGAGTGTGCTACAATACAATATGTAAAATGAATATTTGTTGACAAAGATAATTGATAGAGGCGCGTTTGGCAATCAGTAATCCTCAAAAAAGGGCGCACAGCCCGAGGACGAAAGGTGCGGACGCCGAGGTTCTGAGACTTGTGCAATTCTCAGTTCCGGTTGCGTTTAATAAGATGGGCGCGACTGTCGTCGTTTGACGGAGTGCTATCTGTCTTGGCTTTCGCCGTTTTGGGGCGTGAAGCAAAGTGCAGTGAGTGACCCGTCGGCGGTCACTTTTTCTTTGTCGGAAAGGATTTTCAAATGAAAAAAACAGTATTTACAGGAGCGGCAACCGCCCTCGTTACTCCTTTTGATGAAAACGGAGTCAATTACGAAAAGCTTGGCAGACTTATCGACTGGCAAATAGAAAGCGGAATCGATGCGCTTGTTGTCTGCGGCACCACGGGTGAGGCTTCTACTATGACCGACGACGAGCACAGAATGGTTATCGACTACTCGGTTAAACGCGCGGCGGGCAGAGTTCCGGTTATCGCAGGTGCGGGAAGTAACGACACCGCCTACGCTCTCGACCTTGTTAGATGCGCTGAGCAGTCGGGTGCTGACGCTATGCTTGTTGTTACCCCCTACTACAACAAATGCACTCAGACCGGTCTTATCCAGATGTTCACACAGATTGCTGACGCAAGCAGTAAGCCCATAATTCTTTACAACGTTCCCTCCCGTACAGGCGTAAACATTACTCCCGATACCTACGCGATTCTTGCCGAGCATGAAAACATCGTGGCTATCAAGGAAGCGGGCGGAAACATCTCTCACGTAGTTGAAACTATGGCGAGAATAGGCGACAAGATTGACCTTTACTCGGGCAACGACGACCAGATAGTTCCTATTCTTTCTATGGGCGGTAAGGGCGTTATCTCGGTACTTTCCAATCTTCTTCCCGCAGAAACCTCCGAAATGTGCAAGGCGTTCTTCCGCGGAGACGTAAAGAAGGCGGCAGAAATGCAGTGCCACTACTTTGACCTTGTTACCGCGCTCTTCTCAGAGGTAAACCCCATCCCCGTAAAGGCGGCTATGTCGGCTATGGGATACTGCGAGGACTATCTCAGACTCCCCCTTACACCCATGGAAGAAAGCCACAGAAAGGTTCTCTTTGACCTTATGCGTAAGGAAGGACTTATTAAATGAGAGTTGTAATCAACGGCTCGCAGGGCGTTATGGGGCAAAACCTTGCCGCCCTTTGCGAAAAAGGAATGAGAGGCGCGGAAATTGCCGCGCTTGTTGACCGCGTTGGCGGCGACGGTGTTTACACCGACATTTTCGACTATCTTGGAGAGGCTGACGTGGTTATCGACTTCTCGCACCACACCTGCGCCCCCAAGCTGGCAAAATACGCCGCCGAAAAAGGAATGGCGCTTGTTATGGCGACAACGGGTCACGACGACAGCGAGCTTGCGGCTATTTACGAGGCGGCTAAAAAAGTTCCCGTATTCATGTCGGCAAATATGTCGCTTGGCGTGGCGCTCCTTGCGGAGCTTGCCGCAAAGACGGCAGCTATTTTCCCCGACGCCGATATAGAGATAATCGAAAAGCACCACAATCGCAAGCTTGACGCTCCAAGCGGCACGGCGCTTATGATTGCGCGTTCTATCGAAAACGCCAGAGGCGAGACCAAGTTTGTCTACGGCAGACAGGGACAGCAGAAGCGCGAGCAGGGCGAGGTTGGAATTCACGCAGTGCGCGCGGGCAATATCGTGGGCGAGCATGAGGTTATTGTGGCTACCGACACGCAGATCATCACCCTTAAGCACGAGGCGCAAAGCCGCGCGCTCTTTGCCGAGGGCGCTCTCGCGGCGGCAGAATTTATCTGCGGAAAGCCTGCGGGGCTCTACACAATGAAGGACATTGCGAAGGCGTAACCGCATTTGCGTGCAAATAATTGAAAATGAAAACAAGATTTCTTATACACCCCTACGTAACCGTTCGCTGTCTTATTTTATCGGTTCTGTTTACCGCTTTTGATATCGCGATTCCAAGACTTGATTTTTTTAAAGACGCATTTGACGTTTCGCTTTTCTGTAAGGTTTATACGGTTGTTGTGATTCTTTGTTGGTGCGTGACCCTGTTTATGCGTCAGATAGGCTTCTTCTCTTGCGTTGAGGTAGACAACCACGGCATAAGCACAAAATGGTTTAATAAAACCCTTTCTTTCATAAGCTGGGACGAAATGTCCGACGCAGTAAAGAAAGGTGCGTTGGTGGTAGAAATAAAGGGGAACGGCGGAAAGTCTTTGTCCTTCTCCCTTCACAAAAAAAGCAAAAAAGTCATTTTATCTTTTTGTACAAACAAGGAGATTGCCGACAAAATAAAGTCGCTCTGACTTTTTGAAAGGAAAAACTATGCTACACGACAATTTATCAGTAAACAAGGAGGGGCATTTGTGCTTTGCGGGACTTGACACAGTCCTGCTGGCAAAGAAGTACGGCACACCGCTGTTCCTTATTGACGAGGACAGAGTGCGAAAGAATGCCCGCACCTACATCAACGCCATGCGCAAGTATTTTGGCGGTGATTCGGGTCCTCTGCTTGCCAGCAAGGCGCTTTGCTTCTCGGAAATATACAGAATTGCCGCATCCGAAGGAATGAGAACCGACATCGTTTCTCCCGGTGAGCTTTATATAGCTCACAAGGCGGGGTTCCCTATGGAGAGGGCCTTCTTCCACGGCAACAACAAGACCGATGAGGACATTGCTTACGCTATCGAGTGCGGACTCGGTTACTTTGTGGTGGACAACCGTGAGGAGCTTGAGGAAATTAACCGCGTGGCGGGCATAAAGGGCAAAAAGCAGAAAATCTTGCTTCGTCTCAGCCCCGGAATTGACCCCCACACCCACGCAAAAATTTCCACGGGAAGCGTTGACTCAAAGTTCGGCTCGGCAATAGAAACCGGTCAGGCTGACGAGATTACAAAGCTTGCGCTTTCTCTTGAAAACATTGCCCTTGAGGGTTTCCATTGCCACATTGGCTCGCAGATATTTGATATAGAGCCATTCTGCGACGCGGCTGATATTATGCTTGATTACGTGGCGCACGTTAAGAAGAGCTTCGGATTTGAGGCAAAAATTGTTAATCTCGGCGGTGGCTTCGGTGTCCGCTACGTTGACAGTGACCCTTTTATTGACTACGAAGAAAACATAAAAGCCATAGCCGGACATATCGACTCAAAGTGCGTAGCGCTTAAAATAAACAAGCCCTGCATACTTATGGAGCCGGGCAGAAGCATAGTTGCTGATGCGGGACTTACCCTTTACACGGTTGGTACTGTCAAGACGATAACGGGCTACAAAACCTACGTTTCGATAGACGGCGGAATGACCGACAACCCCCGCTATGCGCTCTACCAATCCCAATACACCTTTGAGATTGCAAACCGAGCATCTGAGGAGAAGATGCTTTCCTGCACGATTGCAGGCAGATGCTGTGAGAGCGGTGACCTGCTTGGAGAGGACGTTAAGCTTCAGCGCGCGGAGCGCGGAGATATCCTCGCCACCCTTGTTACTGGCGCTTACAACTATTCTATGGCGTCAAATTACAACAAGATTCCAAGACCCCCCGTCGTGCTGATAAGCGGCGGAGTTGACCGTATAGCGGTCAGACGCGAGACATATTCAGACCTTGCTCGCTTAGACGTTTAAAGCAAAAAACGGTGCAGTTCATTTTGAACTGCACCTTGTTTTTATGTTCCGAAAAAACTGTAGTTTGTCGGTGTGTTCGCACAGCAGCCACGTGGAGCCCCCACCGGCGAGGTGGCTCGAGTCAAGGCTGAGTAAGCCTTGTCGCTCGTCGCAACGAGCGAAACTCTTAATCGGCGTCTTTCTTTTTTGGTCCTTTTTTCTTTCGCGCCTACTTATCC
>JAZKYO010000126.1:0-6514 GCA_045612185.1 Eubacteriales bacterium | reverse complement strand
ATAGATACATTTCTTATTGATAACTCTGTAAAAATCTTTGCTTGTTTTAATCAAGGCGAAATTGTTGGCGTAATTGTCATTTCATTTTCAGAGCAGCGCAAAATTGAAATAATAGGCATTGCTGTAGAATTATCTGCTCGCGGCAAGGGCATTGGTTCTTATATGATAAATCAAATAGTAAAGTATTATGGTTTAATATCCGTATATGCAGAAACAGATAATGATGCTGTTGGTTTTTATCTAAAGAATAATTTTAGCGTTACAGAGTTCTATGAAACCTATGGTGATGAAACGGTTCTCCGTTATAAATGTGAATTAAATCGATAGATAAATTCCAATTTGTCGAGATGATGATAAAGAGCGAGGGCTGACGGAAATCAATCGTCAGCCCTCAAAATTTGCATCGCTGAAAGCAAAGAAAAGCCAAATCGGTTGAAAAGTTCACAGAAATATGGTATAATTAATCATCGACTATAATCAGGAGGACTTATGAGACATATTGACTCACGATTTATAGAGGATCTTCTCCATGGAGATCTGCAATATTTTCTTGATATGGTAAAAAGCAACAGAGAGGTCTTGAGCCTTGAGATTAGAAATGGATACATAAACATTTATTACAAGGGCGGCAACCTGCTTAAGATAACACAGAAAAAGAAGGGGTATTCATTTCACTTTGATGCGAAGTATTGCAAACACAAAGATAGCGATACTAATTTCGAATTGCTAAACACTATGAGAAGCGACGATATCGATTCTTACAAAAAATATTTTTTGTTGATGATGCAGGAAATGGATAGCTGGTTTGAAAAGCATCCAAAGCCGGAACGCGATTATCAGCATCAATTACTGGTGAATAACTTGGAAATTGTGGATATAGAATATCAGGTTGGCAAATGCATGCGTCTTGATATGCTCTACTTTGCAAATAATAAATTGTTTGTAGTGGAAAACAAATACGGTACGGGTGCTATTGGCGGTGAAGCGGGATTGTCAAAACATTATGATGATATTTGCAAGGTTTTGAATGATACAGCTTTGCTTGACGAAATGATAGATTCTGTTTGCTATATTTCAAAAGCAAAAAAAGCACTTGGCTTAAGAGATTCTGCAATTGAGCGAACCGATATCAAGAGTATAGAAATTTTGTTTTTGCTCGCAAATTATAATCGAAAGAGTCATAGTTACTCAAACGAACTCGAAAGAATGGACGGTTCTGTTTCTGCGTATATTTTGATGACTACAAGCGAACAGTTCAAAATAAATCTGAAAGAGGCGGAATTTATATTTGCCGATGAAAATTAATATCATACGAGGACAAAATCAAATCGGCGGAAACATCTTAGAGATATCCACCGAAAAGACAAAAATCATACTTGATGTTGGGCTTGAGCTTGATGACGAAAAGAACAAGTCACTCCCGAACATTGAAGGACTGTTTGATTACAAGGGATACGATGCCATATTCATTTCCCATTACCACGGCGACCATCTTGGGCTTGCCTATAGCACCCACAAGGATATCCCTTTGTATATGGGCGAAAAAAGTGCCAAAATCATTCAAGCATCCGATGCTTATAAACGAGTGCCTACCATTACGCCGCAGGGCTTTTTGAATCACAAAAAAAAGATTGTAATTGGAGACATTTCCGTCACCCCTTTTTTGTGCGATCATTCCGCATTTGATAGCTATATGTTACTTTGTGAAGCAGACGGGGAAAGCATTCTGTACACAGGAGATTTCAGAGGAAACGGAAGAAAACCGTATGAGTGGTTACTTTCTGAATTACCTGACAAGGTGGATAAACTGATATGCGAAGGAACAACACTTTCAAGAGGAGGCTATGTTGCGGTCAGTGAGCGCGAGCTTGAAGATCAAGCGGTAGATCTGTTCAGAACCAAGCTCGGTCCTGTATTTGTTCTGCAATCCTCAATGAATATTGACCGTATAGTAACAATGTATCGAGCCGCCAAGAGGTGTGGACGAACTTTTTTGGAAGACCTTTATATGGCAGATATTACCTCAGCAATCGGTGGAAGCATTCCAAATCCGGCATTTAGCGATGTATATGCGTTTATTACATCATCCTCTCGTTATGAAGGACTCAAAAAATATACGCACAAAATGGGCAAAGACAGCATTGTAAAAAAGCCGTTCGTAATGTGCGTGAGGACATCAATGCTTCGATACATGAAAAGTCTTGCTACGAAAATGTCATTTGAAAACGGAGTTCTGGTATATTCCTTCTGGAGTGGATATCTTAAAACCGATGAAATGAAAAACTTCCTTTCCGAGTGTGAACAACTTGGTCTTGAAATCGTTACTCTTCATACAAGTGGACATGCCGATTACGAATCAATCAAAAAGCTTGTTGAAGCGGTAAACCCCAGCGAAATAATTCCAATTCACACAGAAGCACCAGAGAAAATGATATTTAATTAAGTTCAAACATTAAACCGCAATAAACAAAAGAAAAGGCTCTGAGATTAGTTCCCAGAGCCTTTTTGGTCGGAGTGACAGGATTCTGAACCTGACTTGCGGTTAATTTAGCTGTTACGGGCGTGCGGTGCGGCGCAAGTCTTTCGTCTCCTTCGGAGCCGACGGTTCGATATGCAATTTGCAAGCAATAAGAAATAGGACGGCAAGCCGTCCTATTTCTTATTGGTCGGAGTGACAGGATTCGAACCTGCGGCATCGACGTCCCAAACGTCGCGCGCTACCAACTGCGCCACACCCCGATGTGTGTAAAACATTGAATTTTTTGGTTTTTATTATTAATTTATTTCGCTACGTTTCGTCGCTTGCATCCCTGTTGAAGCCACGGCGGCGCTCGGAAACGTCCCCAACTGCGCCACACCCCGAAGTATGATTTTATTCAACGCATCTTTTTTGACGCTCATTTATTATAGCAAAAAAATATTGATTTGTCAAGCGGTGGAGCGAAATATGATTTTCATTTTTCTTTGCGGGGCATTTTTGGGGAAACCAAGCAAAGTTTTCAACTTAAAAAGGGCAGAAAAACACTTCTCTGCCCTTTTGCATTTCCAAATCTGCTCCGAGCCCTGACCAATTTAATCAAGGAACAGCGGTGTGGAGAAATATCTCTCGGCGGTGTCGGGGAGAACGGTAACGACCGTCTTTCCCTTTCCAAGCTTTTTGGCAAGTTTTATTGCCGCCGCAACGTTTGTACCGCTGGAAATTCCGCACATTATTCCCTCTTTTGAGGCAAGGTCCTTGGCGGTTTGTATCGCTTCCTCGTCCTTGACGATACAGATGTCGCTGTAAATGCTTTGGTTAAGGATTGCGGGAATAACTCCATCGCCTATTCCCATCTGCAAATGCGTACCGATCGATCCGCCCGAAAGAATTGCCGCATGCTCCGGCTCAACCGCCCATATCTCTATGTCGGGATTCTTTGCTTTCAACGTTTCACCGATACCCGTAATAGTGCCGCCCGTGCCTATTCCCGAACAAAAGCCGTGAATTGGGCCGTTTACCTGCTCAAGTATCTCAACGCCCGTAAAATTACGCTGAGCGTCGCTGTTGGCGGGGTTTTCAAACTGCTGAGGCACGAAAACGCGGGGATCATTTTTCTGCATATTAAGCGCGGTCTCAAGGCATTTTTCAATACAGTCGCCAATATTGCCCGCGTCGTGGATAAGAATAACCTCTGCGCCGTAGTGGTTGACAAGCTTTCTGCGCTCCTCGCTTACAGAGTCGGGCATGATTATCTTTGTCTTATAGCCGAGAACCGCGCCCACGAGAGCGAGACCGATTCCCTGATTTCCGCTGGTAGGCTCAACGATAACGGTATCCTTGTTTATAACTCCTCGCGCCTCTGCGTCGCGAATCATATTGTAGGCTGTTCGGGTCTTGATAGATCCGCCCACGTTAAGCCCCTCAAACTTGACAAGTATTTCTGCGCCGTCGGGGTCGCCCATTCGGGAAAGGCGAATAATAGGCGTGTTTCCGATAGCGTCAAGAATATTATTGCAAATCATAATTTATATCTACCTCGTTAAATAAATTCCAATATCTGCATCATTATAACACAAAACTCGGTTTATTACAATAGTTTAGAAAAATTTTGTCACATTTTATAATATGTTCTGAGGACTGAGATTGACAAATCCCCCACATTACGGAACAAAGACTTTATAAAAAGCGACAAAATTCCGTAGAATTTTGTCGCTTTGGCCTGCCCGAGCGGATTCGAACCGCTGACCTTCAGAGTCGGAGTCTGACGCGCTATCCAGCTGTGCCACGGGCAGTTACACCATATTCTACCACATTTTTTCCAAAAAGTAAAGCGAAAAAACGCAAAACTTAAAATTTTTTATTTCCGGCATGAATACAGACCTGTCTCAACACCCAAAATATATAGCGGCAGCTCTTAAAACAGGCTATTAGAATTTTTTTGAAAAAATTTGAAAAAAAGTGTTGACAAACCGAACTAAATCTGTTATAATTACAGAGTTGAAAATATTGGGGCATCGCCAAGCGGTAAGGCAACGGACTCTGACTCCGTCATTACCTAGGTTCGAATCCTAGTGCCCCAGCCAAAAAGAAAAGGAGTAGCTTTGCTACTCCTTTTCTTTTTGTTTTGCGTGCGTTATATTTGGACCTAGCGTCAATCGGCTTGCCGATTGATTTCGTTGGGTGTAAGCAAAACCCTTTACAACTCGAAAAATTTATGCTATAATGGTCTTGATATTGTAGGCGAGAAAGGCGGTAACAATATGAGCAGAGATTTAAACAGAATTTTTACCAAAGATGACATATTCAATCAGCTTACAAACATGAATATTCCACGCGACAAGGTGGTGCTTATGCACTCCTCGCTTCGCCTTATCGGAAAGGTTGAGGGGGGCGCTAAGGCAATTCTTGACGCTATGATTGAGTATTTTACCGAAAAGGGCGGTCTTTTTTGTGTCCCTACCCACACGTGGAGCAATCTGAAAAAAGATATCACGCTTGACCTGAACGATCCCGCCACCTGTCTCGGGGCTTTCTCGGATTTTGCCGCCGCCGACCCGCGCGGGATCCGCTCGCAAAATCCCACCCACTCTATGGCTGTATTCGGAAACCGAGAGCGCGCGCTTGATTTTATCAAGGACGAAACCGAAATTCTCTCCTGCACTTCTCCCGAAAGCTGTTACGGAAAGATCTACCGCGAAGGTGGATATATTCTGCTTGTGGGTGTGGCGCACAACCGCAACACATATCTCCATTGCGTTGAGGAGATGTTCGACGTTCCCGACAGGCTGACCGACGAGCCGCGCGACGTAACCGTTAAGCTTACCTCGGGTGAAGTTGTGACCCGAAAAGTGAGAACTCACAAAACCAGCTACACAAACGACGTTTCCGCCCGTTTTCCCAAATACGAAACGGCTTTCCGCTACCACGGCGCGATTACCGACGGCTTTATCGGCAACGCCCCCACTCAGGTCTGCGACGCACGGATTATGAAAGAGGTTGTAGGTCTGATAGTTAAAAATCTGAACGGCGCAGACCCACTTGTAAGCGAGTCCGCATTCTCGCCAAAGCTTTACTGCGAGTCGATTTAATATTTATCAAAACAACGATAGGAGATTTTTATGGAACTTGTATTACTTACCGCTTTGGGTGTTGGCGGCGCTACCGTTATAGGCGCGGTTATCGGATTCGTTTTTAAAAAGCTGTCTCACACCTTTTCGGACATAGTGCTGTCATTTGCCGCGGGGGTCATGCTTGCGGCGGCAGTGCTTGGGCTTATTATGCCCTCACTTGAATACGGTGGCAAATTCGGCTTACTAATTACTGTTGCGGGCATTTTTGCGGGCGCGCTTTGTCTCAATCTTATTGACAGGCTTGTTCCCCACCTTCACAAAATGGCGGGGGTGGATACCGAGTCGCACAATAACGCCAATCTCAGCAAGGTGCTTTTGTTCGTCACCGCTATCGCCATTCACAATCTGCCCGAGGGTATCGCCGCGGGTGTGGGATTCGGCTCGGGAGACACCTCTCAGGCGCTTATAATCGCGGGCGGTATTGCCTTGCAAAACATTCCCGAGGGAATGGTTATTATTGCCCCTATGCTTGCCGCAGGCGTCAAGCCCGGCAGAACCTTTCTGTTGGCCATGCTTACGGGTGTTGTTGAGGTTATTGGAACGCTTATCGGTTATTTTGCCGTCAGCCTTGCTTCGGCAATTCTTCCCTTCGCCCTTGCATTTGCGGGCGGAACGATGCTGTACGTAATCAGCGACGAAATGATTCCAGAAACGCACGCCCACGGGCACGAGCGCGGCGCAACCTACGCCCTGCTTGTGGGATTCTGCCTTATGCTTGCCACCGACGTGCTTTTGGGGTAAGCAAATTGTAGTTTATAGGTGTGTTGGGAGAGGCGTTTGCCACTTTTTGAAAAAAGTGGCGCAAAAACTTTTTTGGTAAAAAGTTTTATAAATTTGGTATATTATTTGTGCCACAGAATGACTTCAGCGCACACTGCCACGGAAGTTTAGTACGTAGCCAAAA
>JAZKYO010000125.1:0-8467 GCA_045612185.1 Eubacteriales bacterium | reverse complement strand
GTTCCCCGAAGCGAATGAAATGAGCTTTGGGGGTTCGCTGCGTAGCGTGACGGAAGGAGCCTGCGTGACTTTAGATTTGTGCTAACTTTATTGTAACGCACTCTCCCTCAGTCGCCTACGGCGCCAGCTCCCTCCCGGAGGGAGCCTTTGGATACGCTCGTGCATCTTTAGGGGATTGATTTTGAGAGAAACCGTATCAAATAATCAACAACCCCAACAGCCTTTGAAAATCTGTTGGGGTTAATTTTTGTTTTCTGCAATACAATTATTGTGATGGACCATCGAGGACGCCGGTCCCTACAAGGAGAATGGTAACATCCTTATGAGAACCAGCCTTTAGATGGCGTTTTTTCGTTTTTATGTTTTCTCTCCAAGCTTTTTTTGCCTCGTCTTTGAGGCAAAGCTTGAGGCTCTGTGGCTTTGGGGAACATTCAGAGTTTCACCGCCGTTGTTGAAATAATCGGTAGCAAACAGCCTTGAAATATTATGCATATCCACTCCGTAGCTTTTGGCAATATCACTGTTGTTGGCAAGGAATGCCGCCGCTTCTGAGGAATAACCGTCAAGTGCCGCGCTTGTAATAAGCTTAAAGGCTCTTTTGGGGTCGTACTCCTTACCAGCGCCGTTAAGCAACGCCATTCCAAGCGCAATCTTTGCGGAGGTGCGGATTGCCTCGTGGTAGGGGTCTTCCTCGTAATCGTGGACTATCGACTCGTACATCTCCACCGCCTCGTAGTCGTCGTTTTCAATGACCTCGTAACGCTTTGTCTCTATCTCGTCGTCTCCGTTGCCCCCAAGAAGCATAACGTCGGGGTCTTTGTAGATTACTCGTGGAAAGGGAATAAGCGAAAGGCATTCAATAGCCACGGGGTCATACAGACAGCCCATCATATACGCCAAACCAAGATAGAGCTTGGCGTCAGCCGAGCCCTCTGCGGCAGACTTTTTCATGTAGTCAAGCGCCTTGTCAAGGTTAACTCTTACGCCCTGACCGCGCATATACATCAGCGCGAGGTTGTAAAATGAAGTGCCATTATCGTGATACGAGGCGACGGTGTAGTAGGAAATGGCTTTGCCGTAGTCAACGTCGACGCCGATTCCTCGATGATACATGTAGCCAATGTTTGAAAAGGCTCTCGCGTCGTCTTCTTCTTTGGTGCACTCTGTATAGAGCTTGAAGGCTTCCTCGTATTCACCCTTGATAAAAAGGCAATTTGCGTGAATGTACTTGTCCATATTAGTCCTCCTGCTGATTGGTCATATTTCTATTCTTGCTATCTTTCCCCATGGGGGGGTGACTTCTTGGTTGTTTATAAGCCAGAGCACGGGTATGCCGTTTGACATTGTCTGTGGCGGAAACGGAGCGTAACCGTCGGTGAGAATTATTATAACCGAGGGCGGTTTGTCATCCATTTTTTTGTTTACGTAATCGAATATAACGTGAAAATCCGTTCCTCCGCCTCCTTTTGGGCGAATTGCTTTTACGTCGCTTACGCTTTCAAAGGGAACGGGGGGATAAACCGCGGCGTCAAAGAAACCGAGCAGACCGCCAAGCTTGCCTCCAAACTGCTCAATCGCACCCGCAACCTCGGAGTATGCGGCGGTGAGCATATCGTCTGAGATAGAGCCTGAGGTGTCCACCATAAAGAGAATATTTTCAGCCTTTATGTCGGTGTCGTTGAAGTCGGGAAGAAAGAAGTCCGAGTCCGAAAATCTTCTGTCGGGGGGAGAGAAGGAGTAGTCGCATATCTCCTCCTGGACAAACTCGCACAAAAGTCTGCGCCAATCGGTCTTTGACTTCCTCAAATCCTTATAAATGCGCTCCGCCGCGGCCGGAATCAGGCCTTGGCTGTTGGTTGGGTCGTTTATCAGAATTACCTCTACGGTGTCGTTGACTCGCTTAATCCACTTGTCGCGGAGCTTTTCGGAGTCACCGCCCTCCTGCCAATGGGAGTGGTCGTCCCAATCTCCTCTCCCTCCGCTGTTTTTTTCGCTTTTTTGGGGGCTTCCCGAGCTGCCTTTGCCTGAGCCGCCGCCTTTGCCCGAGCCGTCGCCTTTGCCTGAGCCGCCTTCGTTTCCCTTACCGTTGCCGTTGACGGATTTCTTACCCTTGACGGGCGGAAGCATTGCGTAGACCTCTTCCGCAGAGTAAAGATATCCGTGCTTTCCGTTTGGCGCTTTGTTCATAGATTCGCCGTACGCGGCAAGTGTGATAACCGACTTTTTCATGTCGTGCGACTTGAGAATATTGGAGTTTACCACAATATCGCATGCTATATTGAAGCGCTCACCGTCAAAATCATTGCCTCTGAAGCAGTGAGCGAGGGCCACGTGCATAATCTCGTGCATGAGTATAAAATCAAGCTCCGAGTCGGAAAGCTCGTCCATAAACGCGGGCGAAAAGGCAATTTTCTCGCCGTCGGTGTATGCGGTTGGGCAGGATTCGTCAAGGGCGAATTTCATGTGCATCAAAAGCAGTCCGAAAAAGCCGTTGTTGCACAGCACGCGCGTTCTTGACATTAACAGCCTGCGCGAGTATTTGATTTTATCTTGTTCAGACAGAGCCATTCAGAAACTTTCCTTTCGTCTGTATCCATTTGAAGAATTCGGGAATTTGCATAAGCTTGTCCTTGTAATCCTTTTCGATAGCCATGTAGTTTTTGACCAGAACCACCGAAAAGTCTACGGGGAAGGTAAGTGCGTAGTTAAGGGAATTGGCAATAAGCCGAGTTTCATTCTTGTGCTCGCGCGCGTAGGCGGTCATTGATGAGATAAGCGCGTAAAGAGCGTCGGTGTTCTTTGGAACTTGTGGCCTTTTGCCGTTAAATATGTCCTCTATTGAGGGCAGGTCCTTGTAGAGACGGCAGAAGGAGTCAAACTCAATAGCCACTCCGTTGCCCACGCAGCCGGCAATAAGGGGATAAAGCTCCTCAACGCTTTTCTCGGAGTGGTTGAGAATGTTGCTCACCATTTCCCAAGAACGGGGAGTAGCAAACGCCAGGTCGTCTCCCGAGGACTCAAAGCCCATAAGATAATCGGAACGGAAGGAAAGAAAGCCCACTACCTTTTCGTTTATCTCTTTTGCGACCGCCCAATTCTTCCAGGAGTCGAAATTGCTCTTTATTTCAATGTGACAAAGACGGTTAGCCAAAGCCTTTGGCATCTTGAACGCCACCGATTTGTCGGTTACGCGGTTGCCCGCCGCGATAACTATACAGTTGTCGGGAAGCTTGTGCTCGCCTACAACTCTGTCAAGAGTTATCTGATAAGCGGCGGCTTGCACTGACTGTGGGGCGGCGGAAATCTCGTCAAGAAAGAGCAGATTTATCACGCCGTCACTGCTGTCCATATTGAATATCTGAGGCCTCAGCCACACCGCAAGCGTCTTGTCGGCGTTTGCGGTGGGAATACCTCTTAAGTCTATGGGGTTAAAGAGAAGCAGTCGCACGTCTGTAACGTGGCAGCTTTTCTTTGTGGTTTCCTCAAGCCCTTTTGCAAGCTGTCGTACCGCCTGCGACTTACCGATACCGGGAGGGCCCCAAAGCATAATCGAGGGGAGAATTTTGGGTGAAAGTCCTCCGTTTATAACCGAGGAATAAAGCTCGGTAAGCTGTGATACCGCCTCGCCTACGTTAAGCGAGGGAAGATTTGTGCTTATAGTGCTCATGCTGATTTTACTCCTAACTTTTTGTCAATTATTTCAAGCTCGTGGGTAAGCGCTTCTATCTCCTTGGAGTAGCCCACATCGTTTCCAAGTTCGGTTTCGATGGCGCTCATACGGGTAGCGAGCGCTTCACGTGCGCTCTTGAATTTTTCGTACTGTCTGTCAAATTCCTCAAGGAAGAAATCAAGACGCCTTGTGACCCCCGCTTCTGTGCCGATTTCAAGGTAGTATTTACCCTTTCTTACAAGGTAAACGCAGGGGTGTTCCTCTTTCATGTAAGCAGGGACGATAACGCGGAAGCCTTGATAGGTAAGCAGTTCGGTCTCCATGGGATTATTGAAGTTGGCGCGTACGCCGCTATCAACTCTTTCGCGCACCTCGCGGGCTTCTTCCTTGGAGTACTCTCGCTTGTTTGCCTTGTAAAAGGAAATGTCCTCGGCGCAAATTTCCATAAGTCTTTCTTGGCGGTCAATCTGCGCGGGAATGCTCGCAAGCTCTGTTTTAAGCCGCTCGCGCTCATCAATAGCCTCGCGCCTGAGAATGTAATATCTGCTCAGTTCATTGGCAATTTCCACGCGCTTTTTGATAAGCGGATTGCCCACCGCAAGCGCCTTTACCTCAGCGTAGCTGAGTACGGTGTCGTCAACGTCAGAGCCGCTTCGCTCGCTTATAGAGCCTTCAAGCAGCTTTGAGATAAAGCGTTGCTTTGTTTCAAGCAACTGCCACGAGTAGGCGTCAAAGCTACCCTCGGTGATGTAGCGATGAATCTCCACGCTGTCGCAGGTGTTGCCCTGACGGAGAATTCTTCCTTGGCGTTGTGTCATGTCAGCGGGTCTCCACGGAATATCAAGGTGATGAACGGCAACAAGCCTTTCCTGCACGTTTACGCCAAGCCCCAGCTTAAAGGTTGAGCCTATAAGCACGCGGATACTGCCTTTTCGCACGGCGGCGAAAAGCTCGTCGCGCTTTTTCTCGGTGGTCGCCTCGTGAACGTAGGCTATCTCGTTTTCGGGAACTCCGTAGGAAACAAGCAGTCTTGCAAGCTCGTCGTACATATTAAAGCCGTTTTTGGGGGTAGAGGAGTCGCAGAAAATAAGCTGAGCGCACTTGTCGCCAAGCGTCTTTTGGTAAATCTGATATGCGTTTTCGGCGCATCTTGCCGCCTTACACTGATAGGTGAAGCCGAGCTTCGGGTCTATCAGACGCATGTCAAGCGCCGCCTTGCGTCCGTCGGTGGTTATCAAGAGCATATTGTCCTCTTTGCGGTTGACCGACTTTGACCTTACTGCCTCGGCGCGTTGCGTGATTAACTTGAGGTACTTGCGGAAATCGTCGGTTTTGCCGATAAGCGAGTCGGTGTAGCCGTAGAATTTCGGAATTTTGTCGGTCTTGTCCACCTGATGAAAGTCGGCAATAGAAGCAAGAATGGAGGTAAGCTCAGGCAGATTGTGGAATTTCGAGAAGCGCGTGGCGAGGCGGAATGCGCTGGTGTCAACGTCAATTTCAAACTCGGTTTTCTTCTCGGCAAACATTCCCACCCAGTTGTCAAAGCTGTTAAGCCCAAGCATGGCAAGCTCGCCGCTTTGCAGATATTTTTGCATAATATAAACGTCGGTTATTGAATTGGTTATGGGCGTACCGGTGGCGAGAATTGCGCCCGCACCGCCGTTAGCCTGCTGTACGCACTGCACCTTGTTAAGCATTCCCTCACATTTGGCTGAACCTGTGGCGGAGATGCCGAGTACCTGATGTATCTTGGTTTCTACCGGTACGTTTTTGTAGTTGTGCGCCTCGTCAAGAAAGATTCTTGTTATGCCAAGCTCGTCAAAGTAGACGGGAAAAGTCGCACCCATAAAGGCTTCCTTAAGCTTTTCAAGCTTGGAAATAAGGCTTTTCTTTTTGCGGTCAAGAGGAGCTTTTGAGTCGTAGAATTTGCTCTTTGCGCATTCTATTTCGGCAAGCAGCTTGTCATACTTTGCGGAATAGTAGTCAAAGGAGAGGGGGATCATGTCAAAGCAGCTGTAAGCTATGATAATTCCGTCGTAATCATTGTCTCTGATGTCTTTGAGAACGCCAACGCGTTTTGTTGGAGCAAATCTTTTTGAGTCCACCGTAAGGATATTGGCTGAGGGATAAAGCTTGAGAAATGCGCTTTTCCACTGCCCTACAAGATTGTTGGGAACAACGTACATATTCTTCTTTGAAATACCCATGCGCTTAAGCTCCATGCCCGCCGCTATCATAATGTAGGTCTTGCCTGCGCCCACGTCGTGGGCAAGCAGGGTGTTGGGGGTAAAGATAATGCGCGCAATAGCGTTTCTCTGGTAGGGATAAAGCGAAATGTCGGGACTCATACCGGGAAAGGTGAGGAACGAGCCGTCAAAGTGGCGCTTGCGGATAGAGCTGTATTTCGATTCGTAAATTCTTATAAGCGTGTCTTTGCGGTCTTTGTCTGTCCACACCCATTTTTTAAACGCCTCAATCATTCTCTCCTGGCGTTCAAGTGCCTTTACCGTTTCCGCCTCGTTTATTACGGTTGCCTTTCCGCTTTTGTTGGCGGGGCAGGGCACGGTGTCGTGAATGGCAATGGTTTTCATATTAAGCGTGTTTTCAAGTATGTAGAGCATTTCCATACGTTTCGTGCCGTAGGTGGAGTGGTTTTTAACCGATTGCTTGGTGTAGCGGAAACGTCCTTTGTTGGGAATTTCCCAAAGCCCCGTGTCCTTGTCAAAGCGAACGCAAAGGCGGTTCTCGGCACCGCTTGGGAATTTCTCTCCCACAAGATAGTAGATGAAGTCATCTATTATATAGGTGGGAACCCAAGGTGAGCCTAGCGTAACGTAAATATCGTCTGTGGAAATGGGCGATGGCATTATGGCGTCAAGGGCGCGGAGATTCTTCTCAAAACGTCCGAAATACTTCTCGTTGGCGTCTCTCGCCTCTCTGAATTTTCTCGCTATATTGCCCGATAGGTATTCCTCGGCGCTTTCAAATCCCTTGTAAAAGCATTCGTCCCATGTTTCGGGGTTTTGAAATATGGTACCGTCAAGCTCGTTTATTACGGTTTTGAGGTCGCTGCCGCTGACTTCGGCAATAAATTCAATATCAACATATCCAAGGGTGGTAAGCGAAAGCACGTAGCCGTCGTTAATCGAGTCAACGTGGGTCATTGCGCGCTCGTCGCCCGCAAAACAGTTTTCCCAATCAAGCGGAAGCTCCTCGCACAAAGCCTGCTCAATGCGCTCGGCTTCTTCCTTTTGCGCCAACGCTTGCTTCTCGCGCTCCTTTTCGGCTTTGAGCTCCTTTTCCTCAAGCGCCTTAAGCCGCTTTACCGCAAGCTCCATTGACTCTATGGCAAACTTCATGTCCTCGTCGTCAAGCATATTCTTGACGTCTGTAAGATTTGCGTAGAAATCGGATATGAGCTTCTTAAGTACTTCTGTTTCGGTCATTTCGAACATCCTTTCACAAGTTTTATTGAATATATGATAGCATAGTGAATGAGACAATTTCAAAACATTTGCCGCACGTGGCAATATCTAATTTTAATTATAACGCAATTACTGTCCCAAAAAACTCCCTTTTGATTTGAAAATGTGTAGGATATTATAACATATTGCTGATATACCATTGTAAGTATACAGTATTGATTTGTCAAAAGCTTCATACTTTAAGCGCCAATTTTGCGATTTTGTCATACTTTGTCACTTTTTTGCAGAGATTTAATGTTTTGATTGAAATATTTACCGATTATGTAACCGTACTGAATAAACCTCGGCTTTAGCGCCTAAAATATACAAAAAAGAGGTGCGAATTATGAGCGAAAACAAAACGAATAACACTGAGAGCGGGGAAAAAGACGGCAGTATCGTCGTGAAAAACTCAAAAGGCTCTATCCACTGTATGTCAATAATCGGGCAGATCGAGGGACACTATATCTCGCCCGAAAACCAAAAGGCGACCAAATACGAGCATATTATTCCGCTGCTTGCCGCCATCGAGGAAAACGAGGAAATCGACGGATTGCTCGTTATGCTTAACACGATGGGCGGTGACGTGGAGGCTGGGCTTGCTATTGCCGAGGTGATTTCGTCAATGTCAAAGCCTACCGTGTCTATCGTGCTTGGCGGAGGGCACTCTATTGGCGTTCCCTTGGCGGTGGCGGCTAAAAGGTCGTTTATAGTGCCGTCGGCAACAATGACGGTGCATCCCGTCCGCTTCAACGGGCTTGTTATAGGCGTGCGGCAAAGCTTTGAGTATATGCGCGAGGTGCAGAACAGAATTTGCGATTTCATTTGCCGAAGCTCCCGCATAAGCCACGAAAAGCTTGAAAGCCTTATGGCTAACACCGATTCAATGGCAAACGACGTGGGAACGATACTTGACGGCAACGAGGCTGTGGAGTGCGGACTTATTGACAGCGTGGGCGGACTTTCCGACGCCCTGAGCGCACTGAGAGAAATGATAGGAAAGCGTGCGGAGCAATAATTAAAGGAGCTGTATTTAAGTACAGCTCCTTTTTGCGCAAAAATATGATGCAGATAAATTGTAGTTTGTAGGTGTGTTGTTCGCACAGCAGCCACGAGGAGCCCCCACCGGCGAGGTGGCGCCAGTCAAGGGCGCGTAGCCCTTCTCGCTCGTCGCAACGAGCGAAATCCCCTTTCGGCGTCTTTCTTTTTTGGTCCTTTTTTCTTTCGCGCCTACTTATCCGAAAGAAAAAAGGACAAGGGGAATAAACTAATTATTCTACATAGTTTACAGCGTTTTACACAGCTATATTTTTGTGTGCTGTTAATAGTTACT
>JAZKYO010000124.1:0-3781 GCA_045612185.1 Eubacteriales bacterium | reverse complement strand
TAATAGTTACTTACTGTCTCTTGCGCTTTTTCTTTTTAGATAAAGAGGCGTAAAAAGAAAAAGCGCGCAAAAAGAAAAGACGCCGAGCGCCTGCGGGCGCGGGCGGTCGCTTTTTGAAAAAAGCTCCGCAAAAACTTTTCTCGATGGGTGCGGTGAGTAAAGGGGCTGTTTCTCAATGAAACAGCCCCTTTGTTATTAATAAAGCATCCAAACTTGCATATCGCTTGCACCGCGGTTGGCAAACGCGTGATAGGGAATGAATTTCACCTTTGTCTCCCCAAGCTCTGGCACTTTGCGTGTGTAAAGCGCCTCAAGCGGCTTTTGGTAGAGTGCGTCGGCATAGACTACGGGAAGTCCAAGCTCTTCGTCAACGCCTGTTTCAAGCTTGGCGTTGAGCTTGATTTTCAGGTTGTCAAGTCCGCTTTTATTTGAGGTGAAGTTCTTGTTGTCAACGCCCTCGACGCAATAAACGAGAGGACCTACCGAAAGCGCCACTCTGGAGGCATTTGCTGAAACCATGGGGTTGGAAAAATTGAACACGGGCTTCATTTCCATATTATAAACCACCGTGTCTCCGTTCTTCACTTCGACGCGGAGATAGCCATTGCGGTTTTCTGCCTCTATCGCCTCTCCGTTTTTGCAAAGGGTGTAAGCGTCGCACCAATCGGGTAAGCGCAAAGCGAGGGTCTTACTATTGCCCGTGTAAGCGATTTCTACTTTGCCGTCAAAGGGATAATTGGTTTTCTGAGTGATTCCTATGCCCTCAAATTCAGCTTCGCTTTCCATAAACTGATTTACGCGGAGAGTGTTTGTGTCAAGTGTATATAGGAAGTTTCCTATTGAGGGGATAAACCTTGTAATGTTGGGCGGACAGCAGGAGCAATCAAACACCGAAACACGCTCGGAGATGGGATATTCCACCTTGAATCTGCCTCCCATATAACGTTTGCGTGCATAGAGGTCTATCTTCGTGGGGTTTTGATAAAAATAGCTGTTGCCGTCAAGCGACATACCCGAAATAAATCCGTTATAGATAGCCCGTTCAATGGTGTCGGCGTAGCGTGAGTCCTCAAAAAGCTCCTGCATTCTGTGTGCGAAAAGCGCAAGCGAAAGCGAAGCGCAGGTCTCGTTATAGGAAACGAAGTTGTCAAGCTCGTAGTCGCGCTCAAACCGTTCTCCTATGGGGGTTGAGCCAACACCGCCCGTGATGTACATTCTCTTTTTTATGATGTTGTCAAACACCTTGTAAGCCGCGTTCTTCAAGCCCTCGTCACCCGTGCGGTAAGCTACGTCGGCAACGGCGACGTAGAGGTAGCAAAGGCGTACCGCGTGACCTTCGGCGGTGTCCTGCTCTCTTATGGGCGCCTGATCCTGGAAGTAGGAAATATCGTAGTGTACATTGTTGATGCGCAGATTGTCGATGTCCTTTTGATTTGCGCCGCGCTTGTCAACGAAGAACTTGGCAAGCTCAAGATATCTCTCTTCGCCCGAATAGTCGTAAAGCTTGACGAGGGCAAGCTCCAGCTCCTCGTGCCCCGGGGTAGTGAAAGCTGCCGAATCCTCTATCTTGAAAATTCTTTCTATAAGGTCTACGTATTTAAGCATGCAGTTGTAAAGCTTGTCCTTGCCTGTGGCATCTTTGTAGGCAATAGCCGCCTCAAGCAGATGACCTGCGCAGTAAAGCTCGTGGTTGTTGCGGTTTGTAAAACGCTCCCCCGGCTTTACAACGGTGTAATATATGTTGAAATATCCGTCATCAAACTGATTTTTTTCAAGATTGTCAATAATGGCATCGGCAAGCTCCTCAAGCTCCGGGGCTTTTTCAAGCTTTGTGACGTAAGCCACCGATTCTATCCACTTAGCAACGTCGGAATCCCAGAAAAAGTGAGGCCTTTTTGGCATTTCCTCTTTCCAATCGCATTCGAACGCACCTATTCTGCCCGTATCGTCAAAGCGGTTGTAGACAGTCATCATAGCCGCGTTTTTGATAAGGCTTTGCTTTTGCGCCCAGAATCCGCCCGTAATATTGATTTTGTCAAACGAGATGTTTTTGAGTTTCATGGAATTTTCTCCTTTGTATGGTTTACACTTTCATTATAAAGCGAGCGTCACGTCTTTTCAATTGCAAAAAGCGAACGAAATATTGCAAAAATCGACCAAGAACGTGCAGGCACTTGCAAAAGCTCGATTGCTGTGATAAACTGAAAAGGTAAAACAAGAGTGGAGGAGAAAAATGTATCTTGATCTTAACAAAAGAGCCGACTACGTTTTGTGCGGCTACAAGCACTTTGCAAAAGATGAATTTCACGTTACCAGAATCAGCAGAGAAGATATATTAATCCTCATGCTTGACGGCACGCTTTACTTTACCGAGCAAGGGAATGAGGTCGCCGTAAAACGGGGTGAATACTATATTCAAAAAGTCGGAATGGAGCAAAGCGCAACGCGTTCTTCCGACGACGCGCATTATATTTATATCCATTTCAAGGGCTCGTGGTGTGAGGACGGAATCCACGTTTTACCCACGCGCGGAAGCTTTAATATTGAAAAAATCTACCGAACCGCTGATTGGCTGTGCCGCGCCTCTCTTAGCCGAAGCGAGCCTTTTGTCAGTGTTGCACGCGCCTTTAATCAGATTTTTGAAATGCTTTTGCAAGACAACAGATTGCTTGACGACGGGCTTTTGGTTGCCGAAAAGATTCATAAATATATCTCGGAAAATTTTGCCCGCGCAATTACGGTGTCCGAACTTGCCGAGCGCTTTTCGTATTCTCCCGATTACGTTATACGCGTGTTCAAGCGAGCCTATCAAACTACGCCGCATAAGTATATGACGCTTTGCCGTATCGAATACGCCAAAGCGCTTCTCTCAACCACCGACTTGCCCATCAGCGAGGTTGCCGAGGCTTGCGGATACGCTGACTTCACCACCTTTTTCAGAGCCTTTCGCGCCCATACCTCCTGTTCACCAAGCGATTGGCGGTCGGGTAGGCAAGAAAAATCCGAGTTAGTATTATGCTCTCTTGCCTAAGCGAAAATAATTTGCTGTCAGAAAGCTGTCAGTCATAACGCCGTTGTTTGTGGTATAATCTTTGCGAACAGATAAATAACGAACGAACGGAGGAATTATGAAGGTGGAGCTTATAGCGGGAGTTGCCGCAATTTTGACCGCTTTTATTTCGGTTATGAGCAGCATTTCCAAAGTAGGTCAGGCGATAGCGTCGCTTGAAGAAGCCGTAAAACAGCTAAAGCAGTTTATGGAAAGCCAGTCCAAGAAAAACTCGGGATTCCTAAAGCAGATTGTAGAACAGGAACGTAGAATAGCCTTGCTTGAATCCTGCGTTTTTTCATCGGGCAAACGTGATTGATTACGGAGGATTATCAGATGAATTTTTGGGATATTATAAAACAAAAGCTTTCAAGCCGAAAGCTGTGGAGTGCCATAGCGGGTGTTGCGGTGTCTCTGGCGGCAATGTTCGGGCTTGACGAGATGACAACGGGGCAGATAACGGGACTTATTTCGGCTATCGGAGTTCTTGTGGCGTACATCTTCGCCGAGGGTATGGTAGATGCCAGCAAAAGCGAGTAAAACGTAATATAAAGGCTGAATTGTAGTTTGTGGGGGAGTTGTTCGCACAGTAGCCATCGAGAAAAGTTTTTGCGGAGCTTTTTTCAAAAAGCGACCGCCCGCGCCCGCAGGCGCACCGCGGTTTTTCTTTTTGGTCCTTTTTCTTTTGACGCTCCTTTCTCAAAAAGAAAAAGGACGAGAGACAGTAAGTAA
>JAZKYO010000123.1:0-9955 GCA_045612185.1 Eubacteriales bacterium | reverse complement strand
AGCATAGCCGAAACGCTTCTTACACCCACACGCATTTACGTTAAATCTATCCTCGCTCTCCTTGAAAAGGTAGACGTTAAGGGCATCAGCCACATCACGGGCGGCGGCTTCTACGAAAATATCCCGCGTTCTATCCCCAAGGGACTTACCGCAAAAATAGATAAGTCCGCCGTTAAGGTTCTTCCCATCTTCAAGCTTATCGCAAAGACGGGCAACATTCCCGAGCGCGATATGTTCAACACCTACAACATGGGCGTTGGTATGAGCGTTGTAGTGCCCGCGGCTGAGGCTGACAAGGCGCTTGAAATTCTTCGCGCAAACGGCGAGGACGCTTACCTTATCGGTAAGATAATCAAGGGCGACGACGGCGTTATATTGGAGTAAAATATGGCAGAAAAGAAAATAGGCGTTCTCGTTTCGGGCGGCGGCACTAATCTCCAAGCGCTTATCGACGCAGAAAAGCGCGGTGAGCTTGGCGGGGGCAAGATAACTCTCGTTATCGCCTCCAAACCCGGTGTATACGCGCTTGAAAGAGCCGCTAACAACAGTATAAAAGGCGTAGTGCTGGCTCGCAAGGAGTACGGCAGTATCGCTGACTACTCAAAGGCTCTCGCCGACACCCTTGAAGCCGAGGGCATCGACCTTGTGGTGCTTGCGGGCTTCCTTACCATTTTCGACGAGCAGGTGTACGAGCGATTCCCCAACAGGATACTTAACGTCCACCCTGCGCTTATCCCCTCCTTCTGCGGAAAGGGATTCTACGGTCTCCACGTTCACGAGGCGGCGCTCCAAAAAGGCGTTAAGGTCTCGGGCGCGACGGTGCATATCGTAACCCCCGAGTGCGACGCAGGCCCCATCGTCCTCCAAAAAGCGGTCGAGGTTAAGCAGGACGACACCCCCGAAACCCTCCAGAAGCGCATTATGGAGGAGGCAGAGTGGAAAATTCTCCCCGAGGCGGTAAAGCTGTTCTGCGAGGACAAAATAACGGTAAAAGACGACAAAGTATACATTTCCTAAAAATCAAAGGAGAAAGCATATGAAAATCTCAACTATCAAAGACGAGCTCAATTCTCTCGCCTACCACGGCAGAGGAATTATCATCGGCAAAAGCGCCGACGGCAAAAAGGCGGTTACCGCCTACTTTATAATGGGCAGAAGCGAAAACAGCCGCAACCGCGTTTTCGTTGCCGAGGGCGACGCTATGCGCACCAAGGCTTTTGACGAGTCCAAAATGACCGATCCCCACCTTATAATCTACTACCCCGTAAGAGTTCTCGGCAACAAGACAATCGTCACCAACGGTGACCAGACCGACACTATCTACGACCTTATGGATAAGCAGATGACATTTGAGCAGGCTCTCAGAACAAGAGAGTTTGAGGACGACAAGCCCAACTTCACCCCCAGAATTTCAGGTATCATTCACCTTGAGGGCGGCGATATGAACTACGCTATGTCTATCCTCAAGAGCGCGGAGGGCGATGACTCCTCCTGCGAGAGATTTACATACGCTTATTCCTCTCCCTTGGCGGGCAGAGCAAAGTTTATCCACACCTATAACGGTGACGGAAATCCCCTCCCCTCCTTTGAGGGCGAGCCCAAAACGCTGGAGATTCCCGACACCGACATCGACAGCCTTACCGACCTTATCTGGTCCAACCTCAACGAGGACAACAAGGTATCGCTGTTCGTAAGATATATCGACATCGAAACAGGCAAATCCGACACAAGAATAGTAAATAAAAACGCGTGAGGTGCTAAAATGAAAGAATTTGAACTTAAATACGGCTGTAACCCCAACCAGAAGCCCTCTAAGATTTTCATGGAGGACGGAAGCGAGCTTCCCATTGAGATTCTTAACGGCAGACCCGGCTATATAAACTTCCTTGACGCTTTCAACTCCTGGCAGCTTGTTAAAGAAATAAAAGAGGCGCTCGGTATGCCCGCTGTGGCTTCCTTCAAGCACGTAAGCCCCACTTCGGCGGCTATCGGTCTCCCCCTTTCCGAAAAGCTTAAAAAGGCTTGCTTCGTTGACGATATTGAGGGGCTTGACGAGTCTCCCCTCGCTTGCGCTTACGCAAGAGCGAGAGGCACCGACAGAATGTGCTCCTTTGGTGACTGGGTTGCCCTCTCCGACGTCTGCGACGTTACCACCGCACTTATGATAAAGCGCGAGGTCTCCGACGGAATTATCGCCCCCGGCTACGAGCCCGAGGCGCTTGAAATTCTGAAATCCAAGAAAAAAGGCGGCTACAATATCGTAAAAATCGACGAAAATTTCGTTCCCGCACCCATTGAGCGCAAACAGGTTTACGGTATCACCTTTGAGCAGGGCAGAAACAATTTTGAGATAAACCGCGAGCTTCTCACAAATATAGTAACCGAGAACAAAGAGTTCCCCGAAAGCGCAAAGCGCGACCTTATAATTGCGCTTATCACACTTAAATATACACAGTCCAACTCTGTTTGCTTTGCCGTTGACGGTCAGGCAATCGGCGTTGGCGCAGGTCAGCAGTCCAGAGTTCATTGCACCCGTCTTGCGGGCGGCAAGGCTGATACATGGTTCCTTCGTCAGCACGACAAGGTGCTTGGCCTTCCCTTTAAGGCAGAGCTTGGCAGACCCGACCGCGACAACGTTATCGACGGATACATCAACCAGAACGAAGAGGACGTTTGCGCTGACGGCAACTGGCAGAAGTATTTTACCTCTCAGCCCGCGCCCTTTACACGCGAGGAGCAGAGAGCTTACCTTGACACGATTACCGGCGTAGCACTTGGTTCCGACGCCTTCTTCCCCTTTGACGACAACATCGAGCGCGCAAAGAAGAGCGGTGTTTCCTACATTGCTGAGCCCGGCGGCTCTATCCGCGACGACGTGGTTATCGACTGCTGCGACAAGTACGGTATGACTATGGCGTTCACCGGAATGAGATTGTTCCACCATTAAGCACCTGCGGGTCCTCGCCGGACGGGCCTGTTGCCTTCGGCGCACACGATTTGAATATTGTGCTAACAACACCCACGCACACCGAAAAATGTCGGCTCGACACCGCCATTTTTCTGCACACGAATGGGATTGATGTGTTCAAATTGTAGTTTATCTGTGAGATAAAAAGCGCTGAAGCAAAAGCCTCCCTTGTGTAAAGGGAGGTGGCGAGCGAATGCGAGACGGAGGGATTGTAAAAAGATAGATTTAACCTCTAAACAATCCCTCAGTCACCTTCGGTGACAGCTCCCTTTACACAAGGGAGCCTTATGAAAGCGTTGCCTACAACACACCTAAAAACTACAATTTACCCCCGCTGTGGCACAAATAATATACCAAATTTATAAAAACTTTTTTCCAGAAAAGTTTTTTGCGGAGCTTTTTTACAAAAAAGCGACTCGTTCCCCCGCCTCCCCATTATGTATTAACTAATCACAAGGAGATAAAAAATGTTTTTTGACGAACTTCAGAATTTTGACAAAGAGGTATACGACGCGTGTACCCTTGAGCTTACGAGACAGAGAAACAACATCGAGCTTATCGCATCCGAAAACGTAGTATCCAAGGCGGTACTTCTTGCGGCAGGCAGCGTTCTCACAAACAAATACGCCGAGGGCTACCCCGGAAAGCGTTACTACGGCGGCTGCGTTCACGTTGACGTCGTAGAGGAGATTGCCAGAGAGAGAGCAAAGAAGATTTTCGGCGCAGAGCACGCAAACGTTCAGCCCCACAGCGGAGCTAACGCAAACCTCGCTGTATTCTTCGCGCTTCTCAACCCCGGTGACACGGTGCTTTCCATGAACCTTGCCCACGGCGGACACCTCTCCCACGGCTCGCCCGTAAACATTTCGGGTAAATACTTCAACATCGTTCCCTACGGCGTTGCGGACGACAACGGAAGAATTGACTACGACGCCCTTGAGGCTAAGGCGCTTGAGTGCAAGCCCAAGCTTATTTTGGCGGGCGCTTCCGCATATTCGAGAATTATCGACTTCGAGCGCTTCCGCGCTATCGCTGACAAGGTTGGCGCTTACCTTATGGTTGACATGGCGCACATTGCGGGACTTGTAGCGGCAGGACTTCACCCATCTCCCGTTCCCTACGCCGACGTCGTTACCACCACCACTCACAAGACTCTCCGCGGTCCTCGCGGCGGTCTTATCCTCTGCCGTGAAGAGTATGCCAAGGCAATAGACAAGGCTGTGTTCCCCGGCACGCAGGGCGGTCCTCTTATGCACATAATTGCCGCTAAGGCAGTTGCCTTCGGTGAGGCTCTTACAGACGAGTTCAAGGCTTACCAGACACAGATAGTAAAGAACGCCGCTACCCTTGCCGATGCGCTTATGGCAGAGGGTCTCGACCTTGTTTCGGGCGGCACGGACAACCACCTTATGCTGCTTGACCTCCGCAATACCGATATCACCGGTAAGGAGCTTGAGCACAGACTTGACGAGGTTCGCATCACAGCAAACAAGAACACCGTTCCCAACGACCCCCAGAGCCCCTTTGTTACAAGCGGCGTCCGTCTCGGCACTCCCGCGGTAACCTCCAGAGGCTTTAAGGAAGCTGAAATGGTTAAGATAGCAAAGTGGATAGCCGACAGCGTGCGCGACTTTGAGGGCACAAAGGAAGCTACTCTCGCGGGCGTAGACGCGCTTTGCAAGCAGTTCCCCCTTTACGATTAACGGAGGATAAAAGATGAAAATAATGGTTGTAGGCGGAGGCGGACGTGAGCACGCCATAATCAAGGCGCTCAAAAAGAGCCCCAAAGCCGAAAAAATTTACGCTCTCCCCGGTAACGGCGGCATCGCCGCCGACGCCGAGTGCGTGGCAATAGGTGCGAAAGAGATTGACAAAATCGTTGAATTCGCAAAAGAAAACGCCATTGATTTTGCGGTAGTCGCTCCCGACGACCCACTCGTTCTCGGAGCAGTTGACGCCCTTGAGGCAATAGGAATCCCCTGCTTCGGTCCTCGCGCAAACGCGGCTATCATCGAGGGAAGCAAGGTTTTCTCCAAAAACCTTATGAAAAAATACAACATTCCCACCGCCGAATACGAGGTTTTTGAAAGCCCCGAGAACGCGCTTAGCTACGTTGAGACCTGCAAGATTCCCGTAGTTATCAAGGCTGACGGACTTGCCCTCGGAAAAGGCGTTATCATCGCCATGACGAGAGACGAGGCTGTCGATGCGGTAAAGTCCATAATGCTTGAAAAAGCCTTTGGCGAAAGCGGAAGCAAGATAGTCGTTGAAGAGTTCCTTACGGGTCCCGAGGTGTCGGTGCTTTCCTTTACCGACGGCAAATCGGTAATTCCCATGATTTCATCAATGGACCACAAACGCGCAGGCGACAACGACACGGGACTTAACACGGGCGGTATGGGAACGGTTGCTCCCAACCCCTACTACACCGAGGAAATTGCTGCAGAGTGTATGGAAAAGATTTTCCTGCCCACGATGAACGCCATGAACGCTGAAGGACGCACCTTCCGCGGTTGCCTCTACTTCGGCCTTATGCTTACCCCCGACGGACCTAAGGTAATTGAGTACAACTGCCGATTCGGAGACCCCGAAACGCAGGTGGTGCTTCCCCTCCTTGAGTCTGACCTGCTTGAAATCATGATAGCAACTCAAAAGGGCGAGCTTAAAGAGGAAATGGTTAAGTTCGGTAAGGGGCACGCATGTTGCGTTATCACCGCTTCAAAGGGCTATCCCCAGAAGTACGAAAGCGGCTTTGAGATAACTCTCCCCGGGTGTGCCGACGCAGAGTTCTACGTTGCGGGCGCAAAGCTTGCGGACGGTAAGCTCTTAAGCGCGGGCGGACGAGTTCTCGGAACGACCGCCGTTGCCAACAGCCTTGAAGAAGCTATCAACAAAGCATACGCGGCAACCAAGCAGATAAAGCTTGAAAACGGCTATTACAGAAACGACATCGGTCAAAGAGCCCTCAAGGCAAGCAAATAACAAGAGTATTATAAACAACAGGAGTACATATGGTATACAGAGTATATGTTGAAAAAAAGCCCGAGCTTGCTCATGAGGCAAGTGCGCTCACGGCTGACATCAAATCCTTTCTCGGAATAAAATCGCTTGAAAAAATCCGTCTCCTCAACCGCTACGACGTTGAGAACATAGAAGAGGCACTCTTCTCACAGTGCGTTGCCTGCGTTTTCTCAGAGCCTCAGCTTGATATAGTAAGCTACGAGCTTGACACCAACGGAGCAACCGCCTTCGCCGTAGAATATCTCCCCGGTCAGTTCGACCAGAGAGCCGACAGCGCGGCGCAGTGCGTGCAAATCATCTCTCAGGGCGAGAGACCTCTCGTCCGCACAGCCAAGGTCTACCTTGTTTACGGCGACCTCAGCGCAGACGAGCTTGCGAAAATCAAAAAGCACGTTATCAACCCCGTTGAATCCAGAGAGGCAACTCTTGAAAAGTTCGACACACTTGTTGCAAAGTTCGACATTCCCACCGAGGTTGAAACTCTTAACGGCTTTATTTCGCTTGACGACGAAAAGCTTACCGAGCTTGTAAAAACTCTCGGCCTCGCTATGGATGCCGACGATATCCGCTTCTGCCGCGACTATTTCGCCTCCGAAAAGCGTGACCCCACTATCACGGAAATCAGAATGATAGACACATATTGGTCTGACCACTGCCGTCACACCACCTTCCTCACCACAATCGACAAGGTTGAGTTTGAGGACAAGCTCCTTGAAGCGGCTTATAACAGATATATCGCTACAAGAAACGAGCTTGGCAGAACCAAGCCCCAGAACCTTATGGACATCGCTACCATCGCTACCCGCTACCTTAAGGTTAACGGCAAGCTCCCCAAGATAGACGAGTCGGAGGAAATCAACGCCTGCACCGTCAAAATCAAGGTGGAAATTGAGGGCAAGGAGGAGGATTGGCTTCTTCTCTTCAAAAACGAGACACACAACCACCCCACCGAAATCGAACCCTTTGGCGGCGCGGCTACCTGCATAGGCGGCGCAATCCGCGACCCCCTTTCCGGACGTTCCTACGTTTATGCCGCAATGCGCGTAACGGGTGCGGCTGACCCCTTAAAGCCCCTTGAAGAAACTCTTGAAGGCAAGCTTCCCCAGAGAAAGATAGTAACAACCGCTGCGGCAGGTTACTCCTCCTACGGTAACCAAATAGGTCTTGCCACAGGTATGGTTGACGAGCTTTATCACGACGGATACGCCGCAAAGCGTATGGAGATTGGCGCGGTTATAGCCGCCGCTCCCGCTGAAAACGTGCGCCGTGAAAGACCCGACGCGGGCGACAAGGTTATCCTTCTCGGCGGACGTACGGGACGTGACGGATGCGGCGGAGCAACAGGTTCTTCCAAGTCTCATACACTCAGTTCCCTTGAATCCTGCGGTGCAGAGGTTCAGAAGGGTAACGCCCCCGAGGAACGCAAGCTTCAGAGACTTTTCAGAAACAAAGAGGCTTCCTCTATCATCAAGCGCTGCAACGACTTCGGCGCAGGCGGCGTTTCGGTTGCTATCGGTGAGCTTGCCGACGGTCTTTTCATCGACCTTAACAAAGTACCCAAAAAGTACGAGGGTCTTGACGGCACCGAGCTTGCTATCTCCGAATCGCAGGAGCGTATGGCTGTTGTGGTTGAGGCTAAGGACGTTGACAGATTCCTTGAGCTTGCCGCGAAAGAAAACCTTGAGGCAACAGTCGTTGCTACCGTTACGGAAGAGCCTCGCCTCACTATGACTTGGAACGGTAAGACCATAGTTGACCTCTCACGCGAGTTCCTTAACTCCAACGGTGCTGAAAAGCACATCGAAATCGCTCCCGCCGCTCCCAAGGCGTACACCAAGAGCTTTGGCGGTGACTTCACCTACGATTATAAGACCCTTGCGGGCGACCTTAACGTCTGCTCCAAGCGCGGTCTCTCCGAGCGTTTTGACTCCACCATCGGTGCGGGCACAGTACTTATGCCCTTTGGCGGAAAGAATCAGCTCACACCCATTCAGGCAATGGTGCATAAGGTGTCGGTTGAAAGCCGCCACACAAACACCTGCTCCTATATGGCGTGGGGCTACAACCCCTACGTTACCGAAAAGAGCCCCTACCACGGTGCTTACCTTGCGGTAGTTGAGTCGGTAGCAAAGCTTATAGCAACCGGAGCTACCTTTGAGGACGTTTATCTCACCTTCCAAGAGTATTTTGAAAAGCCCACCCGCGACCCCAAGCGTTGGGGCAAGCCCTTCTCCGCCCTTCTCGGTGCGCTTGAAGCGCAGCTTGACCTTGGTATCGCCTCCATAGGCGGTAAGGACTCTATGAGCGGAAGCTTTGAGCAGCTTGACGTTCCGCCCACACTCGTTTCCTTTGCGGTAACTACGGGCAATACAAAGGAAGTTATCTCCCCCGAATTCAAGGCGGCGGGACACACAGTTGTCCTTCTCAAGCCCGAAATCGGAGAAAGCGGACTTCCCACCGCGGACTCGCTCAAAAAGCTCTTTTCCAAGGTTGCGGAGCTTAACGCAGACGGCAGAGTTGAGGCGGCTTACACCCCCACCTACGGCGGCGTAGCTGAGGGTATAATGAAGATGGCGTTCGGTAACGGCATAGGCTTTGCCTACGACGACAAGGCCGATTACAGAGACATTTTCGGCTACAACTACGGTGCGTTTGTGCTTGAGCTTAACTGCGATTGCGCCCTCGAAAAGCTTGCTGACGTTGACTGCACCGTTCTCGGTAAAACAACAGCCGCGCCCGAAATCGCGCATCTTGGCGACACCGTTTCGCTTGCTGAGCTTCTCTCTATCTACGAAAGCAAGCTTGAGCCCGTGTTCCCCTGCAATATCAAGACAGAGCCCAAGGAAATCCCCGCCTTCTCATACGAGGCAAAGGCGCGAGCTCACTCGCCCATCACCGTGGCAAGACCCAAGGTTCTTATTCCCGTATTCCCCGGCACAAACTGCGAGTTTGATACCGCAAAGGCACTTGCGGGCGCAGGCGCTGACCCCGAAATAATCGTTATCAAGAATCTCTCAGCTTCTGCTATCAGCGAGTCGGTTGACTACTTTGCCGAGCGCGCAAAGCAGGCTCAGATGATATTCATTCCCGGTGGTTTCTCGGGCGGCGACGAGCCCGACGGCTCGGGCAAGTTCATTACCGCTTTCTTCCGTAACGGCAAGGTTAAGGAACAGGTAAACGAGCTTATCAAGACCCGCGGCGGCCTTATGGCGGGCATCTGTAACGGATTCCAGGCAATTATCAAGCTCGGTCTCGTTCCCTACGGTGAAATTATCGACACCGACGAAAATTGCCCCACTCTTACGTTTAACACAATCTCCCGCCACCAGTCAAGACTTGTACGCACACGCATAGCGTCCAACAAGTCTCCCTGGCTCGCAAATACAAACGTAGGAGACATATACACAGTTGCTATCTCCCACGGTGAGGGACGCTTCCTCGCCTCCGACGAGCTTATCAAGAAGCTTGCCGAAAACGGACAGATTGCTACTCAGTACGTTGACCTTCTCGGTAACCCCACCACCGATATTCACTTCAACCCCAACAACTCCTGCTTCGCAATCGAGGGCATTACCTCCCCCGACGGACGAATCTTCGGTAAAATGGGACACTCCGAGCGTATCGGTGACGGACTTTACAAAAACGTCGATGGCAACTACGACATGGGCATGTTCCTCGGCGCAGTAGAGTACTTCAAGTAAAACATAACCTCTATAAAGAAAACCTCGGCTGTGCCGAGGTTTTCTTTTGTATTGGCAGAGCGATAAATTGTAGTTTGCCACCTCGTCGGCGGGGGCATTTCTGCCTTCGGCGTTCACGATTTTATGTTAGTGCTAACATAGTGTCGCACACCGAAAAACTCGGTTAGACACCTCGTTTTTCTGCGCATAAATGCGTTCGTTTGTAGGGACCGGCGTCCTCGACGGTCCATGCAAACACAATTAAAATATCAAACAAAATGGTTGT
>JAZKYO010000122.1:0-1802 GCA_045612185.1 Eubacteriales bacterium | reverse complement strand
AGGAGATATCAATAAGCTGTGGAAACGGTGTTGAAAGTCGAAAAAGGGGGCAAAAAGAGGAAAATCGGGTCAAAAATTACTGACAGACGGCTCACTGTAAACTGACATAGATTCTGACAGCCTGTCGCACGCTTTCAAGTCAGTAAAATACTGTGTTTTCACGAGTTGTCCACAGTATTGACAGGCACTATTACTAATACTACTAACCCTAATAATATATACTACATATCCCCCCGCCCGCCGCGGGGGAGAGAAGGAGAACAAGATGAAAATAGTTTTCAACAAGCACAAGATGGCAAACGCTGTCGCTCCTCTTATGTGCTGTGTGTCGGGTAAATCGACGCTTACGGCAACAGAGGGTATACTTATAGAGGCAAAGATGCCCGACATCTGTATTCTCACCACCTACGACATGGAAAAGGGAATGAGAATCACCACCACGGCTGAGGTAATTGAAGAGGGAAGCTATATCATAAACGCTCAGAAGTTCAACCAGACCCTCAAGGTTATGGACAGCGAAACCCTTACTCTCAGCGTTGACGAAAAGTGCCATGCGGTTATCGAGTACGGCAAGTCGGTTCATCAGATGAACGCGCTTCCCGGCACAGACTATCCCACAGTTCCCAACCTTGAGTCTGTAAACAGCTTTATAATCTCTCAGGGCGACGTTAGGGAAATGCTTACAAAGGTAGCCTTCGCAATGGGCGTAAACGACCAGAGAACGGTACTTAACGGCTGTTATTGCATAGTTGAGGAGGGTCAGTTCCTTATGGTAGCCTGCGACAGCTTCAGGCTTGCCAAGTGCGAAAAACACCTTGACATTGAGAATACCGGATCGGGCGTTGTAAAGCACCTTTCACACGCGTTTATTATCCCCAACAAGACTGTAAACGAGCTTATCCGTCTGCTTGACAGCGACGTAGAAAAGAAGATGAAGGTTTACATCACTCACAGACATACCATTTTCCACCTTGAAGATATGATTTTCTTCTCCAGAGTGGTTGACGGTTACTATATCGACTACGAAAAGGTTCTTGCCAAGGAACACAAAATTTTCATTAAGTGCAATAAATTTGAGCTTCTTTCGGCTCTTGAGCGCGCCTGCCTTATCACCGAGGAGAGAATTATTGGCGCGGTACGAGCAAACGTTAAGCTTGACATTTCGGACGGCGTGCTTAAAATTCTCGCAAATTCTTCGGCGGGAAGTACCTACGACGAAATTGAGATTGAGCATGAGGGTGACAACCTCTTTATCGCCTTTAACAATAAGTATCTTATTGATTGCATTACAGCCTGCGGCGGAGACAACGTTAATATTTCCCTGACTTCAGAGCATTCAAGCATCAACGTAACTCCCGTTGAAAAGGACGAGACAGTTGACGAGGAGTACATGCTTCTGCCGGTAAGAATGAATAACTAGTCCTTAACCACGAGGAGCCCCCACCGGCGAGGTGGCTCGAGTCAAGGCTGAGTAAGCCTTGTCGCTCGTCGCAACGAGCGAAACTCTTAATCGGCGTCTTTCTTTTTTGGTCCTTTTTTCTTTCGCGCCTACTTATCCGAAAGAAAAAAGGACGAGTGGGTTAAACTAACTGTTCTACACATTTACAGATTTTTGCACAGCTATATTTTTGTGTGCTGTTAATGGTTACTTACTGTCTCTCGTCCTTTTTCTTTTTGAGTAAGGAGCGTCAAAAGAAAAAGGACCAAAAAGAAAAACCGCGGTGCGCCTGCGGGCGCGGGCGGTCGCTTTTGAAAAAGCTCCGCAAAACTTTTCTCTATTGGGTTTGTGCGAACAACTCCCC
>JAZKYO010000121.1:0-6069 GCA_045612185.1 Eubacteriales bacterium | reverse complement strand
CCCCACCGGCGAGGTGGCTCGAGTCAAGGCTGAGTAAGCCTTGTCGCTCGTCGCAACGAGCGAAACTCTCAATCGGCGTCTTTCTTTTTTGGTCCTTTTTTCTTTCGCGCCTACTTATCCGAAAGAAAAAAGGACAAGGGGAATAAACTAACTATTCTACATATTTACAGATTTTTGCACAGCTAAATTTTTATGTGCTGTATAATAGTTACTTACTGTCTCTTGCGCTTTTTCTTTTTAGATAAAGAGGCGTAAAAAGAAAAAGCGCGCAAAAAGAAAAGACGCCGAAAGGGGATTTCGCTCGTTGCGACGAGCGACAAGGGCTACGCGCCCTTGACTGGCGCCACCTCGCCGGTGGGGGCTCCACGTGGCTGCTGTGCGAACAACTCCACCACAAATTGTAGTTTGTCATATCATATTTTTGGCGCAAAAAAGGAGCTGTAATCTTAACGACTCAGCTCCTTTTTGTGTCTTTATTCCATATTATAATATCATTTTGCCATATTGTGGTATCATAATAATATATTGAGAATTACTCCTCGAAGGTTTCCTCGGTTGCGGGTGCTTCGGTTGCGTCGTCTACTTCTTCGTAGCCTTCTTCGCCCTCGTCGGACTCGTCAAGCTCCTCTTTTTCTTCTGCCTTTTTGACAGAAGTAAAGTTTACAACCTTACCGCCGCGCATTACGATTACGCCGCCCGCGGTTCTTGAATAAGTGGGAATATCCTCAACGGGAATACGGATAATCGTTCCGTCAACCGTAATAAGCATAAGGTCCTCGTCAAGCTCGACGGCTTCGATTCCCGCAAGCTTACCGGTTTTATCGCTCAGCTTATGGCAAGTAACTCCCATTCCTCCGCGGCTCTTCATTTCTCTGAAGTCCTCGAACTCGGTGAGCTTTCCAAAACCGTTTTCAGTAATGGTAACAAGCTTTTTGCCCTCTTCAACCTTAACCGCGCCCTTAACGACGTCGTCGCCCTTAAGCGAGATACCCTTTACGCCGCGCGCCGAGCGTCCCATTGCGCGGACGTTTTCCTCGGTATATTTAACCGACATACCGTTTTCGGTAGCGATAAGAATATTGCTCTGTCCGTCGGTTTTGATAACGAACAGAAGCTCGTCACCTTCGTCAAGGCTGATTGCGATTTTACCACCCTTACGGTGCGCCTCAAAGTCAGCAAGCACGGTCTTTTTCACGATACCCTTTTTGGTTATCATGGTAAGGAACTCGGTATCGAGGTAGCCGTCTACCGAGATAAGCGCGGTTATCATTTCGCCCTTGGCAAATTCCACCACGTTGGCGAGGTTTGTACCCTTGCTGGTTCTGGACGCCTCCGGAATATTGAAAGCGCGCTTCGTATATACCTTACCGAGGTTAGTGAACATAAGCAGGTCGGAGTGGCTGTTTACCGCTATAACCTTTTCTATATAGTCCTCTTCCTTGGTGGTCGCGCCGATTATTCCCTTTCCTCCGCGATGCTGCGAGGAGTAGGTGTCGGCGGGCTGACGCTTGATATAGCCTGCGTGAGAGAGCGTAATTACGCACTCGTGCTTTTCGATAAGGTCCTCAATATCAATTTCGCCATACGCCTCTGTGATTTCGGTGCGGCGCTCGTCCGAGAATTTGCGTTTGATTTCACTCATCTCGTCCTTGATTATCTGCTTGACTTTTTCGGGGTCTCCGAGGATTGAGCGAAGCTCGCCCACAAGCTCGGTAAGTCTTGCAAGCTCTTCCTCAATCTTATCTCTTTCCATGCCGGTAAGTCTGCCGAGGGTCATTTCCACGATAGCCTGAGCCTGCGCCTCGGTAAGTCCGAAGCGGTCTGAGAGCTTTTGCTTAGACTCGGGGATAGAGCTTGATGCTTTGATAAGCGCAACAATTTCGTCTATATTGTCGATAGCTATTTTATAGCCCTCGTAGATGTGCATTCTCGCCAGAGCCTTATCAAGGTCGAACTGAGTTCTTCTTGTAATAACCTCTTTTTGGTGAGCTATGTACAAGTCGAGAATACTATCGAGAGGAAGCACCTTAGGCTCGTTATTAACGATAGCCAGCATATTTACCGAGCAGGTGTCCTGAAGCTGAGAGTACTTATATAGCTGATTAAGGATAACCTCGCCGTTGGCGTCGCGGCGGTACTCGATAACGATTCTCATACCGTCTCTGCCCGACTCGTCACGAAGTCCGGTAATACCGTCTATTCGCTTATCCTTATGGAGATTTGCTATTGACTCAACCAGCAGGCTCTTATTTACCATATAGGGAATTTCGCTTACGATAATGCGGTGATTGTCCTCTTCTATGGTTGCCTTGGCACGGACGATAATGCGGCCTTGACCCGTTCTATATGCTTCTTTTATGCCCTGAGTACCGTAAATTGTTGCTGAAGTGGGAAAGTCGGGACCTTTTACGTACTCCATAAGGTCATCAACCGTGGACTCGGGGTTATCCATGCGGAAGATGGTTGCGTCGATAACCTCTCCCAGGTTATGGGGAGGAATATTTGTCGCCATACCTACCGCAATTCCCACAGCTCCGTTTACAAGCAGATTGGGAAAACGCGAGGGAAGCACAACGGGCTCGTCACGGGTGTTGTCGAAGTTTTTCTTCATATCTACGACGTTTTTCTCTATGTCAACCATGAGTTCCGCCGCAATTTTTGACATTCTCGCTTCTGTATAACGGTAAGCAGCCGCGCCGTCACCGTCCACAGAGCCGAAGTTACCCTGTCCTTCTACAAGTGGGTAGCGATAGGAGAAATCCTGCGCCATACGAACCATTGTTCCGTACACCGCCGCGTCTCCGTGGGGGTGATAACGTCCGAGAACGTTACCGACTGTCGTTGCCGACTTTCTGAACGCTTTGTCGTGGGTAAGATGGTCCTCGTGCATAGCGTACATAATTCTTCTCTGTCCGGGCTTCATTCCGTCGCGCACGTCGGGGAGCGCTCTCGATATGATTACCGACATTGAGTATTCAATAAATGATTTTTTAACTTCCTTTTCCATGTCGATGTCGACAATCGTTTGGTTAGGAAATTCTATACTTGTTAAATCTTCTTTTTTCTTTGCCAATTTATTTATCCTCCAAATTAATTGGTTTAAGGGAACGGGGGAGGCGTTTGCCACTTTTTAAAAAAAGTGGCGCAAAAACTTTTTTGGTAAAAAGTTTTTTAATTTTTATGTTTTATCTGTGCCACAGAGGTAGTTTGCAAAAATGCAAGATTTATTCTGTGCGCAGCCGAAACAACAGCTCCCGCTGGTTTTCAAGGTGTTAAAAAGCCCACTGTGTTTATTTTTAATTGGGTTTTCTAATTGTAATTTGTTGGGAAAATGGGCGAGCGGGAACGAGTCGCTTTTTTAGGAAAACTGACTTGCTACGCAAGTCGCGCTCCGCAAAAAACTTTTTCATCGGCTATCCAAAGGTTTGATTAACTGCATTTTTCGACATACTGTCGAAAGTTTTAAAGCCCGAAAACAAAGGCTTCTAAGACTTTACAACACACTTATCAACAGTTTTCCACACAAGTTTTCCACAACCTGTGGAAAACTTGTAAATATGTTTAAAAGGCTGTTGAAAATGATATTGAAAAGGTATAATAACCACACAAATCTATAATTTTTTAAAACTTTCTCTGTGTTACAGACTAAAAACGCTTGTTAAAAACCTTTCATTTTGGAAAAGCTTTTCTTCTTTATATATCCAAATTCTCCGCAAATTTTGCGTTTTGTTCGATAAACTCCTTACGGGCGTTTACGCTGTCACCCATAAGAAGGGTGAACATTTCGTCGCACGCCGCGGCGTCCTCAACTGTAACTCTTAAAATAGTTCTCGTCTCGGGGTCCATGGTGGTTTCCCAGAGCTGCTCAGCATTCATCTCACCAAGACCTTTATATCTCGGAGTTTCGACGTTATGACCGCCGAGAAGCTCGATATATTTATCTCTCTCCTCGTCCGAGAAAGCGTAATACTCCTGCTTAACGCCGCGCTTGAATACCTTGTAAAGAGGCGGCTGAGCCAAGTAAACGTGTCCCTGCTCGATAAGCGGCTTCATATGTCTGTAAAGGAAGGTAAGAAGAAGTATTCTGATATGCGAACCGTCCACGTCGGCATCCGCCATAAGGATGATTTTGCCGTAACGGAGCTTTTCGATATCAAAATCCTCGCCCATTCCGCAACCAAGAGCCTGAATAATAGGCAGCAACGATGGGTTATTGTGAATCTTATCCGATCTTGTTTTCTCTACGTTAAGCACCTTACCTCTAAGAGGAAGAATTGCCTGGAAGCGCGAGTCACGTCCCGATTTTGCAGAGCCACCCGCGGAGTCTCCCTCCACCAGATAAAGCTCGGTAAGCTCAACGTTTCGCGAGTTACAGTCGGCAAGCTTTCCGGGAAGAGTACTGCTTCCGTCAAGAAAGCTCTTACGCTTGGTTTCCTCTTTTGCCTTTCTCATAGCCTCGCGGACGCGGGACGCCTCAAGCGCCTTTTCAACGATTATCTTACCAACCGCGGGATTTTCCTCAAAGAACTCGGTAAGCTTTACGTTTACAGTGTTTTCCACAAGAGTTCTGATGTCAGAGTTACCAAGCTTAGCCTTGGTCTGGCTTTCAAACTGCGCGTTTTCAAGCTTTACGCTGATGATAGCCGTCAAGCCCTCGCGCACGTCGTTACCCGTAAGGTTTGCGTCCTTTTCTTTAAGAGAGCCTATCTTGCGGGCGTACTCGTTTACAACGCGCGTAATTCCGCCCTTAAAGCCGGTTTCGTGAGTACCGCCCTCGATGGTGTTCATGTTATTTGCGAAGGTTACGATGTCGTAATCCTCGCCCGTATTATACTGAATAGCTATCTCGGCAATGCTGGTGCCTTTTTCGCCCTTCATGTAGATAACGTCCTCGTGAATGGGCGTGGACTTTTTCAAGCCGTTTCGGTAGTTTATAAACTCCTTAAGACCGCCCTCAAAGCAGAGGTCGTCCTCTCTTATTTCGTCGCTCTTGCGCTCATCGCGGAGAACTATGCGAACGCCCGCGTTAAGAAACGCCTGCTCACGAAGTCTTTCAAGAAGCGTGTCGTAATCGAACTTGGTCTCCTCGAAAATAGTGGGGTCGGGCTTAAAGGTTACCTTTACGCCGTGCTGTCTTTCGGGAGAAGCCGCCTCGGTTTTGCCCTTTCTGGCTACCATTCCGCGCTCAAAACGCTCGGTAAAGCGCTCTCCGCCGTAGCAGTCGTCAAGCTCAAGCCACTCAGAAAGCGCGTTTACTACCGACGCGCCAACGCCGTGAAGTCCGCCTGCTATCTTGTAGCCTTCGCCGCCGAATTTTCCGCCCGCGTGAAGAATAGTATAAACCACCTCGGGCGTGGGAATTCCCTGCTTGGGGTGCATTCCCGTCGGAATTCCGCGTCCGTTGTCCTCAACGGTTATGGTTTCGCCTGGGTTGATGGTTACCGATATTTTGTCGCAGTAACCCGCCAGAGCCTCGTCTATTGAATTGTCCACAATCTCGTATACAAGATGGTGTAAACCTCTGATAGACGTCGTACCAATGTACATTCCGGGTCTTTTTCTGACCGCCTCAAGTCCCTCAAGAACTTGAATTTGACTTTCTGTGTAGTTGTTTTCCATTTATTTTTTCCTTTTCGTTAGAATTGGTATAATTTAAAGAACGGGGAGACGGGGGAGCGGGGGAGCGGGGGAGGCGAGGGGAGGCGTGTCCTTTTTTGAAAAAAAGGACCAAAAAACTTTTCTTGAAAAAAAGTTTTATTTGATAAACCGTTACTCTCTGCCACAGAGGGAGTTTGCAAAAACGCAAGATTTATTCTGTACGTAGCCGAAACCATTGCTCCCGCTGGTTTTCAAAGCATTGAAACCCCCACAAAGTTAGTTTTTATGTGTAGCTAATTGGTATGGAAGGCTCCCTTGTGTAAAGGGAGCTGGGTATGTTATAATACGAAGTGCAACACCCCATAAAAAACAGATAAACCAATAGAATAATAAATTTGTATTTTTGAGAGAAAGGCGTAGCCTTGAACGAAAAAATACAAATTTGGGCAAAAGTATAGACTTCATGCCGTC
>JAZKYO010000120.1:0-14958 GCA_045612185.1 Eubacteriales bacterium | reverse complement strand
ACATAGCGATGCAAATTTCATTTGTGCCAAATGGACCGTCGAGGACGCCGGTCCCTACAATGATATGTGCTAACATACCGCCAAACACCAATTTGAACACATCAATCCCATTCGTGTGTAGAAAAACGAGGTGTCTAACCGAGTTTTTCGGATTGCGTGGGTTATGTTCACTCAATCTAAAATTCGTGAGCCGCGAAGCGCATAGGCCCACCGCCAGGTGCGGCGAGGACCTACAATTTATCAGAGGAATATAGAAATGTATTTGTTTTTAATAATAACGTTGCCTGTGCTTTGCGTGGGGGCAATATTCGCGCTTCTTTTAAGAAAGGGCGCGAGAGACAGCGCAAAAAAAGCGCCGCGCATTATTGTAAGCGTGGTGCTGCTGTTAGCGTGCGCCCTTTCCGAAGCTTTGCTTGTGCCGCTTTTTTTGCTTGAAAAAAACAAAATAATAAGCCGTCCCGAAAGCTTTGGCTCTCCTTATTTTGAGGTCTACGACAAGGAGAGGATTCACTCAAGACTATCAGAGGACCTTATCGTCTTTGACGGTAGGCTCTACGTGGGCGGCGGCGACTACGACGCCAATACAGGACCCGTAACGGTAAAGTCATACGACCTTGAAAAAGGCGTGTGGGAAAGCTCTGCCGAGGCGCTTGAGGACGAGCAGATAAAGCGTTTTTGCTTACTTGACGGCAAGCTGGTTACACTTGGCACAGACCCCAAAGGCGATTGGTCGCTTGGCAATTACTATATATTTGACGGTGGAAAATGGGAGACCGTACGCGCCTTGCCATCGGGAATTCATTGCTTTGACGCCATTGAGTTTGAGGACTTTACCTTCTTCGCGCTGGGCGTAAATTCGGGTGATTTTCCCATAACCCGATACGATGGCGAGAACTACGAAATGCTCGAATTTTATAAAAAAGGAGAGCTTCTTGACACCTCGGCGCACGAGTACGTGCGAGTTTATAACCTGTTTGAACGAGGGGGAGAGCTTTTCGCCTTCCTCACCCTCGACGTAACCGCCGAGGACGGCTCGGTCAGCTATTTTATGGACCTCTATCGCTATGCGGACGGAGCTTTTGAGTTTGTAAACGGCTCGCTTCCCGCCGCCGACATGCCCGACGTGGTAACTTCGGGTGAGCTTACATACATAATTATCCGCGATACCCTTCTTGTTTCAAGCGATTTGGTGAATTTTTCGGCACTGAATCTCGGCAAAGGCGTGCGCGTTGTGGATATTACCGAGTTTGACGGAAAAATTTATGTTCTCGCTACCCAAAAAAACGCCGACACGCGCTTTGAAAGCATGGTTTTTGAGGTCTCGGATACCTCGGCTGAAAAGCTGTTCGGATTATTGGAATACAACACCCCCGGCGCGTTTTGCGTCGACGGCGAGGCGTTCTATATCTCGCTTGGCAGACGCGGTGAGATTGCCGCGCCTAAGTCCGCGGGCGAGATTTTCAGGGTGGGCTTTGAGCAAATCAAATAAAAACGGAGTGGAAAAATGACTGACAGAGAGCTTGTTGAGCTTGCCGTCAAGGCAAGAAACAATTCATACGCGCCCTATTCGGGCTTTAGCGTGGGGGCGGCGCTTCTCTCGGCTGACGGCGAGGTTTTTCTCGGCGCAAACGTGGAAAACGCCTCCTATTCGCTTACCTGTTGCGCCGAGCGCAGCGCGCTTTTTGCCGCGGTTTCAAAAGGGAAAAGAGAGTTTGAGGCTATTGCCGTCGTCGGTGGCAGAGCGGGCGAAATAAGCGATTTTTGCCCTCCTTGCGGTGCTTGCCGTCAGGCGCTTGCCGAATTTTCAAAGGACGGAGAGCTCCGCACGGTGCTTTGCGATGGGCGTGAAATTAAGCGATTCAAGCTATCGCAGTTACTTCCCGAGAGCTTTAATTTATAAAACAGCAGAGGAAAAATCATGGTTACCGAAGTAAAGACAGAATTTGAAGCGCCCCAAGCACAGAATTGCCGATTTGGCGGAAGGGTAGGAAAGATTATTTTTTTCTATACCCTCTTTCTCAGCGCAGCCTTTCTTGCCGCCTCGATTGCGGGGGCTGTGTACACGGGCGAAAGCGAGTTTTTTGAGAATCTTCGAAGGATTCTGACCTCGCCCTCCGAGCTTGTCACCGATTATTTCGCGTTGGGGGGGCTTGGAAGCACGTTTTTCAACGCGGCAATTTGCGGCTTTGCCTGCAATCTGCTTATGCTTGTCAGTCACGCCAAGCCCACGTCCACAACATTTGCGGGTTACTTACTTGTGGTGGCGCACGGCTTTTACGGACTTAATTTTATAAATATGTGGCCGTCGGTTCTTGGCGTCCTGCTTTTCTGTGCGGTGATGAAAAAGAGCTTCCGAGAGAACTTGCACGTGGCGTTTTTTTCCACAGCTCTCGCGCCCTTTGTGGGAGATATGCTGTTCAGATATTCAATAGGTACTTTCAACGCTGACCAGACACGTGTTACCGTCGAGGGAATTATTATGTCGGTGCTTTTTGGGCTGGCTGTCGGATTTGTAGTTCCCGCGCTACTGCCCGGAACTACCGCTATGCACCGAGGCTACAATATGTACAAGGCGGGACTTGCCATAGGTATACTCGGAATTTTTATCTATGCCTTTATGTACCGTACCCTTGGGGTGGACGCACCCGCTAAAATCGTTATTGAAAACCCTGAGTATTACGCGCTTCCTTACGCTTACAGAGGATTTATGAACGTATTTTTCGCTCTGCTTTTTGCGCTTACGCTTGCTGTGGGATTTTTCCTCAACGGCAGAAGCTTTGGGGGCTACCGCGCCCTGCTTAAAAGCACGGGTTACGGCACTGATTTTACCGACAAATTCGGAATGCCGCTTTGCCTTGTCAACTTTGGCATTTACGGATTTTGTATCCTCGCATACCTGAATATCGTCTTTGTTCTGCCCGAATTTATTCCGTTTTTGCCGCAGGGAGTCGGTTTTACGGGGGCGACGGTAGGCGTGGTTTTTGCCGCGCTTACATTCTCGTCGGACGGTCAGCACCCTCGCAACGTGTACCCCATAGTGCTTGGTTACACCGCGTTGTTTGCGCTGACCTCGGTTATCTGCGCGCTCAGTAAATTCGAGATAACCTGGACGCTTTCAACCCAAGCCTACATAAACGGTCTGGCTTTCGCAACCGGACTTTGCCCCTTTGCGGGTAAGTACGGCGTGAAAATCGGAGTTCTCGCAGGCTTTGTGGCGGCGATAATCTGCACGTCGACCGCAGCGATGCACGGTGGATTCGTCCTTTACAACGGCGGTTTTACCGCGGGACTCACCGCCCTCGTCCTCTTGCCTATTCTCGATTTTTACAAAATTACCCCAAAGTACGAGGACGACGTTTGATGCCTCGCACGCAATAAGAAAACCTCGGTTATAAACCGAGGTTTTCTTTCGTATTAACAGAAATGATTTTTCAAATTGGTGTTTGTCGGTGTGTTAGCACATATCATTGTAGGGACCGGCGTCCTCGACGGTCCATTTGGCACAAATGAAATTTGCATCGCTATGTATAACAAATTTAATTGATATAACAACCATTTTGTTTGATATTTTAATTGTGTTTGCATGGACCGTCGAGGATGCCGGTCCCTACAAACGAACGCATTTATGCGCAGAAAAACGAGGTGTCTAACCGAGTTTTTCGGATTGCGACGGCTATGTCAGCACAATCCCCAAATCGTGAACGCCGAAGGCAACAGGCCCACCGCAAGGTGCGCCAGATGCGGCGAGACCGAGGACTATCCTATTATGGGCGGTACTTTGGTGCAGCTTTCGCGAATGGCACGGATGTCAGAGAAAAGCAAGGTCTCTTTTTCAAGCAGGGCATTTGCCATCGCATCGAGAAATTCGCGGTTTTGCGCAAGAATCTCCTTGGCTTTGAACAGATAGCGCTCAAGCTCAGCGTGAATTACTTTTTCTTGGTCAGCCATAAGCGTTGGAGAGGGGTCGTCATGCGTAAGCGAGAGGAAAGAAGTTCCGGAAGTTCCAATGCCGGTTGTAGCTGTCTTGATGTTATGGATTGCGTCGCCAAGGTCGTGCCATGTTCCCGACGCAATCTTGCCGAATACAAGCTCGGTTGCGGCTTTCCCACCAAGAGAAACAAGAATTTCGTGGGCGCGCCTTTCAAGACGCTCGCAACGCAATGAGAAGCCCCCAAGCGAGTGTTCGTCCGCGGAACATATAGAAACAATTCCTACGCTGCCTTCTTTTATAAGCTCGGATATAACCGCGTGTCCTGCCTCGTGGAAGGCAATCGTCCTCAGCTCGTCAAGACTTCTGCGTTTAGTAGAGGCCTTCACCCCATAAGCATCATTAAGAGTTGCGCTTACCATGTGGCGCAGCTCTATTTTTTCGCAACGCTCCGCGCCTGCGTAAATGGCGGCGTCGTTGATTATAGACTCGAGAAAGGCGCAGGAATTGCCCGGAAGCATCTTTGAAACGTCCTCGTAATTAACGTCGTTTACAAACTCTTTCTGCTTCATGTAATGGGTGACTATCAGCGTGGCATCCTCTCCCGTGGGACACTCCAGCTCCAATTGCTTGTCAAAGCGACCTCGCCTGAGTAGGGAAGCGGGAAAACGAGATATACTGTTGGCGGTGGCTATGATAATGATGTCAAGCCATTTGGAATCGTCAATGCAGGACTGTACAGTAGCAAGCTCTTCGGAGCTGAATTCCTCAACCGAAAACTTGTCAAGGTCCTCAAGCAGAAGCACAGAGGGGGAGCAAGCGGCGGCGCGGTCAAAGGAGTCCTGTATTTCTCTGATGAAATTTCCGTTGGGTTTCTTTCGCCTGAGCGTTACCGAGCGGCGACCGCTAGCTTTTATAAAAGCCTCAGCCATGGTGGTCTTTCCAACACCGGGGTCTCCGTACAAAATGATTCCGCGAGGGAGCTTTGCGCCCAGTCTTTCGTAAAATTCGGGGTTGCGTATCATGTCGCATACGCGGATAAGCTCGGCTTTGATGCTGTCGTAACCTATAATAGAGTCAAATTCTTTCATATTTTCTTCCTTTCTCTTTTTTAATTATATCTTATCATAGGCGGTGTACCAAAAAACGCCCTTTCACAGTACGGTATTATAATAACATACCGAATATGCAAAAAAAATGAAAAAAATTAGGATTTTCGCTTTTTCTCTTGACTTTGTATGTCAAAAATGTTAAACTAAAAGCAATGAATAACCTTGGAGGAGAACTATGAAGCAGATTTATAACATAGTTGATTACGGCGCAGTAGCAGGCTCTGATGAGCTTCAGACCGCCAAAATTCAGGCAGCCATAGACGCAGCGTTTGCGGCAGGCGGCGGAGAAGTAGTTGTTCCGGCGGGAGTTTTCAAGACCGCAACTATAAGACTTCGTTCAAATATTACGTTCCGTATGCTTTCGGGCGCTGTGCTTGACGGAAGCACAAATCCGGAAGATTATACCCATTTTCTTGAGGACAGAGTAGAGCCTATTGATCCCGATAAGGAGATAGACGAGGATTATGGCAAGGCGCATTTTGTGCTTAGTCATTGGTATGACGCTATTATAAAGGTTTATAAGGCTCAGAACGTAAAGATTCTCGGTGAAAAGGATTCGATTATTAACGGAAACAACGTGTATAATCCTAACGGCGAGGAGGGGTACAGAGGTCCTCACGCTATTCAGATGTCCTATTGCAAGAACCTTGAGTTTGGCGGATATACTATAAAGGATAGCGCAAACTGGGCGCATACGATAAATAAGTGCGAAAATATTTTCGCTCATGACCTTACCGTGCTTGGCGGTCACGACGGATTCCATACGAGAATTTGTAAAAACGTGCTTATAGAGGATTGCGAATTCCGCACGGGTGACGACTGTATTGCGGGCTTTGCAAACGAAAACGTGGTGATAAGAAACTGCTACCTTGATTGCGCGTGCAGCGCACTTCGTTTTGGCGGAACCGACATTCTTGTGGACGGCTGCACAACCCACGCGCCCTCTACCTACGGCTTCCGCGGAAGTCTTTCAAAAGAGGATAAGGCGGCGTCCGCTCCCACAAACGAGACGCACCGCCACACCCAGCACACCCCCTTCCTTTATTTCTGCGACTATCCCGCAAAGGTTACAAAGCCCCAGGGGAATATCGTAGTGCAGAATTGCGTTTTCGAGCAGCCCAACTCCTTTTTCAGACTTCGTTGGGGACAGCAGTGGTGTCACAACCGCTCACTTGTGGATATCACGTTCAAAAACTGCAAATGCACAGGAGTTTCACTTCCCATCGACCTTTACTGCGACGAGAACGAGCCCTGCACGCTTCGCCTTGAGGACGTAGAAATATCGGCACGCGAGGGCTTTGAGGATAAACCCTTTATGCACGCCGACAAGTTCAAGCAAATATACTTTGAGAACGTAACCGTGACTGGATTTACAGATCCCACCATTCTTTCCAAGAGCGAGGGCGAGGTTATAATGAAGAACTCCACCCCCATTAAGTTTGAGATAACCGACGTTCTTCACGACAAATACGTATAATAATTATAGGGGCTGAGTCATTAACTCAGCCCCTTTACGCACCGACAAACTACAATTTGTCGGTTTCATGTTTTTTGCCGAATTTATATGGTTTTCTTGCAAAATCACTAAAAAAAGCAAGACAGCCCGATTGACACATGGGTGAAAAGTTTGGTATAATAAAGAAAACGAGAGTTGTATAAATCGGAAAGGGGGCGTCGGCAATGAACAAGGCAGGCTTTTTGCGTTTGAACAAATCTGAGGTCTTGCGTGACGCACCGCTTTATTACGACGTAATAATCTGCAATGCCGATGAGCCGTCTTATTCCCAAGCGTTTGTAAATGACCTTATGGAAATAAGCGTGGTGGTTTCCGGAAAGGGAAACCTTAAGGTGTTGGGGCAGATAATTCCGTGCGAGGCGGGAGACGTGTTTCTTATCCCCTCTCATCTTACGCACGAGTATTTTCTGTCAGAGGATGGCGGAGAGCTTAAAGCAAGGCGATTTTTGTTTGACCTTTGCGATTGGTTCGGTAAGGAAGTAGCAACAAGAGAATCCCCAAATTACTGCTTTGGCGCTTTTTACGATAACTCGGTAATCTCATATGCGCGGCTTAATACGCAAACGCTTAACAAGGTCAACGGTCTGTTTGACGAGCTTGTTGAAGAGATTGCTGAGGAAAAAAGAGAGCAGAGACGCTCGGTTGAGGCTTACCTCTCGCTGTTGCTTATCACGCTTGGAAGATACGTCAGCAATACTATACAGAATATAACCGACGACCAGCAGGGCGAGCTGAGAATTATGTCGGCGGCGGTAAGCTTGCTTATGGAACGCTTTTATGACAGCGAGCTTACGCTTGAAATGGTAGCGGATGCGCTGTTTGTAAGTCAGTCCAGCCTTAGCCGATTGTTTATGCGCCATACAGGCGAAAAGTTTTCGCAGTATCTTAAAAATCTGCGTTTGGATCACGCCTGCGAGCTTCTTAAGGATACCTCTTTAAACATAGATATAATTGTGAAGCAGTGCGGACTTAAGGACGTGTCGTCCTTTTATCAGAACTTTTCCGCATACATAGGTAAGACCCCAAATCAATACAGAAACCAATTTAAAAAAAATAAACATAAAGACAATACGGAGGATAGAAGAATGGTTGTTTTAAGTGAAATTTCGGAAAATTTGCAGAAGGGTAAATCCAAAATTGTAAAAGAGCTTGTTCAGCAAGCTATCGATGAGGGAATGAACCCCGGTGAGATCCTTGAAGAAGGACTCCTTGCGGGAATGAGCGTTATCGGTGAAAAATTCAAGAATAACGAGATATACGTTCCCGAGGTTCTCGTTGCGGCAAGAGCAATGAACATGGGTGCGCAGATTCTCAAGCCTCACCTTGTGGCAAGCGGAATTGTAGCTACGGGCAGAGTTTGTATCGGCACTGTGCAGGGCGACCTTCACGATATAGGAAAGAACATAGTTAAGATGATGATGGAGGGTAAGGGTCTTGAGGTTATTGACCTTGGTACGGACGTTGCCGCTGAAACCTTTGTTAAGACCGCTATCGAGCAGGAGTGTCAGATAATCTGCTGCTCCGCGCTTCTTACCACAACTATGGGTGTTATGGAAGAGGTTGTAAAGGCAGCCGAGGCTGCGGGAATCCGCGATAAGGTTAAGATTATGGTTGGCGGAGCTCCTGTAAATGAGGACTTCTGCAAGAAGATAGGTGCGGACTGCTACACCGTTGACGCGGCAAGCGCGGCAGACGCAGCGGCAGAATTTTGCAAGGGCTGATAAAAATGACAGATAATTTTACAAAAGCGGCGAGGTTTGAGTATCCCGATTATATACCCATGACCTTTGTGATAAACGGCGCTTGTTGGCATCATTATCAAAAGGAAGCGTTGTGGGAGCTTATGGACAGTCATAGGCTCCTGTTTCCAAATTTCAAGCATCCCGCCCCCGATTGGATGCCAACCTATTCGCAGGTAGCTCGCGCCGATGCGCCCTATAAGGACGTAATGGGATGCGTTTGGCATACGTCGGATAACGGAATTACGGGTACTGTAACAGAGCATCCGCTTGAAGATTGGGAGGCTTTTAATACTAAGTGGAAAATTGCCGACCCAAACACTACGGACGGGCTTTATCCCGTGAACTGGGAGTCAAGAGCCGAGGCGTGGAAAAAGCTGAAAGCAGAGGGGAAAGGGTTCAGAGGAACACTTCGCCACGGGCATACCTTCCTTCAGCTTTGCGACTTGCGTGGGTATGAAAATCTGCTTTGCGATATGATTGATGAAGAACCGTTGCTTGACGAGCTTATAGACGAGCTTACCGAATTTAATCTTGCGCTTGTGAAAAAGTATATAGACGGCGGGTGTTCGTCCATGGCTTATCCCGAGGATTTGGGGATGCAGGTAGGTCCAATGCTTTCGCCGGATATGTTCGAGCGATATATAAAGCCCGCCTATCAAAAAATAATGAAGCCCGCACGCGACGCGGGAATACCCATCCATATGCACTCGGACGGAGATATCCGTCAGCTTGTTGACGGTATAGTTGACAGCGGAGTTGAGGTAATTAATCTGCAGGACCTTGTGAACGGAATAGATTGGATAGCCGAAAAATTCAAGGGCAAGGTCTGCGTTGACCTTGATATCGACCGCCAGACGGTTACTCCCCACGGAACACCCGAGCAGATTGATGCCCTTGTGCGCGAGGAGGTCTCAAAAATTGCCACCCCCGCAGGCGGACTGTGCATGACCTACGGACTTTATCCCGGCGTTCCGCTTGAAAACGTAAAGGCACTTATGGACGCTATGGAAAAGTACGCATTTTACTTTTCGTAATTTTAAGAAGGCAAAAGTATGATTCAACTTACTGAAAGAGAAAGAATATTGCGTGTCTATAAGAGACAGGAAATAGATCGCATACCTATGGTGGATTCCGCATGGGCGGGAACGGTGCGCAGATGGCGCAACGAAGGACTTCCCGAACATATGGCGTGGGAGGACTATTTCGGATTTGACAGATGGATAAAGTTTTTCACCGATAATTCTCCGAGATTTGAACGCAAGGTTCTTGAAAGAAACGACAGATACAGAATAGAGACAACGGCATGGGGCGAAACGAGAAAGGTTTTCAACGAGCTTGACTCCACCCCAGAGGTGCTTGAGTTTTTCTATGACAGTTCGGATAAATGGGAAATGGCGAAAGCCGAAATGCTTAAGTACCACGATGACAGAATAAACTGGAAGCGGCTTGAGCAGGAGTATCCTAAGTGGCAAGCCGAGGGAAGATTCAAACAGCTTGGCGTTTGGTTTGGCTTTGACGTGGCGCACTCCCACATGATAGGAACTGAAAATCTACTTATTGCAATGTATGAAGAGCCCGAGTGGGTTGAGGATATTTTTGATACCTACTTAAAGGCTGCGCTTGACCATTGTCAGCGCATACTTGACGCGGGCTATAAGTTTGACGGAATATTCTGGTACGACGATATGGGTTATAAAGGAACCCCGTTCTTCTCGCCCGAGTGTTACAGAAATCTGCTTAAACCCTACCACAAAAAGGTAGTAGATTGGGCGCACGAAAGAGGCATGGTGGCAGAGCTTCACTCCTGCGGATTCATCGAACCGTTGCTCCCCGACGTGGTTGAAACGGGTGTTGATATGCTCAATCCCCTTGAGATAAAGGCGGGTATGGACCCATTTAAGCTGAAGAGCATTTACGGCGATAAGCTTGCTTTCCACGGCGGTATAAACGCACAGCTTTGGGACAATATCGAGCTTGTAAAGGCTGAAATGGAGCGCATTATTCCCGCAATGAAGGAAGGCGGAGGTTACGTGTTTGCCTCTGACCACTCTATTCCCAATTCGGTGTCCTTTGAGAATATGAAGGAAATAGCGAGACTCGCACACGAGCTTGGGAAATATTAATTATATCGAAATGAGGTTGAAGATATGATTCTTGAAAAAGAAAAACTGATAGTCCGAGAGCTTGCCAAACGCTATATGGAGCTTACCGATTCCGATAGGCAAAGAAAAATGACCGAGCGTTTCAGAGCTACAAACGACCTTAAAATCGTCAGACCCCCTGTTTTGCTTGACGAAATTCCGTGGTATCAGATAGATATTGACGGCGAGCTTGAGTGCCTTTGCGAAAGCAAGGAGGCACGAGAGGTGGAAATGCGTTTCCGCAAAGCGTTGTATTATTGCAAGTATTTTAAGGCTGACAGCAATTTCGAGCCCTTTTTCAGGGTGCGCAGAGCCGTGGATTCGACCGGAATCGGCGTAAAGGAGTCAAGCGTTGATTTGAAGCGTACCGATGATGTAAACAACATAGTTTCTCGTGAGTACGAGGACGTGCTTGAGGACGAATCGGCGCTTGAGCTTTTCAGGGTTCCAAAGTTCACGCTTCGCCCCGACAAGGATGAGAAGCGAATGGAATATTATACCGAGCTGCTTGGAGACTCTATTCCGATAAGGCTTTACGGCTTTGGAAATTACTATCACGCGCCTTGGGATAAAATAACCAGACTCAGAGGTGTTGAGCCTATCCTTATGGATATGTACGACCGCCCTGAGTATCTCCACGCAATTATGGAGAAATACGTTCAGGCGGCAACGGCAGAGCTTGATTTCGTTGAGGCTAATCTTGACGTGGACGGCAGTATGGCAAGCCTTCACTGTACCCCTGCGGCTGTTTCGGGACTTGGTGAAAGTGGATTGAAGTCAACATGGTACAGAGGAATGGCGCAGTCCTTCGGTGTTGTGTCACCAGCCATGTTTGAGGAATTTGAGCTTGAACACATCAAGCCCATAGCCGAGCGTTTCGGATATACCTACTACGGCTGCTGCGAGCCGCTTGATAACAAGATTGACGTTATCAAAAAGATAAGCAACCTTAGAAAAATAGGCTGTTCGCCTTGGGCAAACGTAGAAAAATGCGCCGAGCAGATTGGCGGAGACTACGTTCTTGCCAGAAAGCCCAACCCTGCAAACGTGGCTTTGCAGACTGACCCAGACGTTATAAGACGCGAGACAGAGGAAACCGTAAAGTTGGCTATTAAATATGGCTGTCCTTGTGAATTTGTACTTAAAGATATAAGCACGGTGTCGCACAAGCCTGAAAATTTGATTCTGTGGGCAAAAACGGTAAGTGACGTGCTTGATGAGTATTACGGAGAGTAAAACTGTGAAAAGAGATATGAAAAAATGGATTGAGGAATTGAAGGGCGTAAAGGCTAAAAAGCCAATTCCTGTGCTTTCTTTTCCTTGTGTAAGTTTGCTTGGCGTAACTGTAAGAGAGCTTATTTCCGACAGTGAGCTTCAGGCAAAGGGAATGCTTGCGGTTGCAAAGAGAACAGAATCGGCGGCATCGGTAAGCTTTATGGATTTGTCGGTTGAAGCCGAGTGCTTTGGCGCAACAGTTTCGGTATCCGACGACGAAGTTCCTACCGTGCAAGGCAGACTTGTAAACGATATGGACGAGGCAGAGGCGCTTGAAGTTCCAAAGGTGGGAAGTGGGCGCACCTCAATTTACATCGACGCTATAAAAAAAGCTTCCGAGCAGATAACTGACCGTCCCATATTTGCGGGCATAATCGGTCCGTTCTCTCTTGCGGCGAGACTGCTTGACGTTTCGGAAATAATGATAGACTGCTACGATGATCCCGATATGGTGCATTTGGTGCTTGAAAAGGTTACAGATTTTCTTATTGAGTACGCAAAGGCGTTTAAGGCTGCCGGCGCAAACGGCGTGGTAATGGCAGAGCCTGTTTCGGGGCTCCTTTCGCCTTCGCTTGAGGAGGAGTTCTCCTCGCCCTACGTAAAGAGGATCGTCGATGCGGTTCAGGATGATGAGTTTGCGCTTATATACCATAACTGCGGTCCCAATACCCCCGCGATGATTGATTCTTTCCTCTCCTTCGGTGCGGCGGCTTACCACTTTGGTAACGCTATTGAGCTTAAGGATATGCTTGACAAATTTCCGTCCGATATCCTTGTTATGGGTAACGTTGACCCTGCGGGAGTTCTCAGAATGGGAACCCCCGAAAGTGTGAGAGCTGAGACTCTTTCTTTACTTGAAAAGTGCGCAGAATATCCCAATTTCCTGCTTTCTTCGGGGTGCGATATGCCCCCGATGACCCCGTGGGACAATATTGATGCCTTTTTCAAGGCTTCTGAGGAATATTATGCAAAAGGTTGAGCTTTTCTCGGAGCTTTCAAAAACCGTAACCTCGCTTGGAGCGTATAAGGCAAAGGTTATTGAATCAAAGGACATAGTGCTTGACAGAGCCTTCAGAGATATGTGCGCTGCCAATAGTTGCGGAATGTATGGAAAATGCTATATGTGTCCACCCGACGTGGGGGATATCGAAAAGCTTATGGACGAGGTGGAAAATTACCGCTATGCCCTTGTGTACCAAACTGTCAGCGAGCTTGAGGATAGCTTTGACTTTGAGGGAATGGTGACGGCAAAAAAGAGAACCTATCCGCTGGCGCAAAGCCTGAGAGAGGTTTTTGAAAAGTCGGAAATATCCAAGGTTTTGCACCTTTGCGCGGGCGGATGCGGTGTTTGCAAGACCTGCGCTAAGCAGACGGGCGAGCCCTGCCGTTTTCCAAAGCTCGCAATGCCCTCGCTTGAGGCTTACGGGATAAACGTTTCCGCGCTTGCAAAGGCGGCGGATATGAAGTACATTAACGGACAGAACACCGTTACCTATTTTGGCGCGGTTTTGTTTTCTGTTGACGGAGAAGAAAATGAGTGAAAAAATAACTGTTACCGTAAACGGCAAGCCGAGGCTTGCCGTTGCGGGTTTAACTCTTTCCGAAATAATTGGCGGTGAAAAGCCTTGCGGCGGTCACGGAAAATGCGGAAAGTGCAAGGTGATTGCAAAGGGGGAACTGTCTGCCCCAAGCGGGACGGAGCTTGAACATTTAAGCTCCGAGGAGCTTGAGCGCGGAGTGCGCCTTGCATGCCTTACACGCGCCCTTGGCAATTGCGAGGTGTGCAATATCGCTGACGGTGAGAACGCGCGGATAATGACAGACGGGGTGCTTTCGGAGTTTGAGGTCGCCCCCGCATTTTCGGGCTACGGCGCGGCAATTGATATAGGAACTACTACCATAGCGGCGCGGCTCTTTGATAAAGAGGGAAGAGCACTTTCGGAAGCGGTATGTCTTAACCCACAATCCGAGTGGGGCGCTGACGTTATTTCAAGAATAGAGGCGGCACTTGGCGGAAAATCTCAGCTTCTTGCCCAGGCGGTAAGGGGCGCGATTGACAGAGTTATTGCCGAACTTGCCGATTTTGCAAAAATTGAAAAGGAGCTGATAGACGGAGTTGTTATAACAGGTAATACCGTTATGCTCTGCCTTTTGACCGAGGAATCGGTGGAGCCGCTTTCGCATGCGCCCTTTGAGGCAAAAAGACTGTTTGGCGAAACGGTTTTGGCGGCTGATGTATCGCTTCATAGCCTTAAAGCCGACACTCCGATTTATTTGCCGCGGTGTATGGCGGCGTTTGTGGGGGCTGATACCACCTGCGCGGTCGTGTCTTCGGGAATGTGCAATGAAAACACCGCCTTGCTTGCCGACATAGGTACAAATGGCGAGATGGCTTTATGGAATAAAAATAAGCTTTCGGTCTGCTCCACCGCCGCAGGTCCCGCCTTTGAGGGAGTTGGAATCTCAATGGGGATGAGAGGCTCGGTGGGCGCGGTTGATAAGGTGAGTTTGGTAAACGGAAAGCTGTTTGCCCACGTTATTGGGGAGACTGCTGCCGTGGGAATCTGCGGAAGCGGACTTGTGGACGCGGTTGCGTGCCTGTTGGATACAGAGGAGCTTGACGAAAGCGGATTTCTTGAGGACGAGCCTTGCGAAATAAGCGCTCCCGTGGAGCTTACTCAGAACGATATACGCATGGTTCAGCTTGCAAAAAGCGCAATATGCGCGGGTATGCTTACCCTTGTTGAAACGGAAGGACTGTCGCTTTCTGACGTAGGCGTGACCTACGTAGCGGGAGGATTTGGAAATTATCTCAATATAGCAAACGCTGAAAAAATAGGGCTTTTGCCAAAAGGAATTTCCAAAAAAACAAAAGCTATCGGAAACGCTGCGCTTGGCGGCGCATCAATGCTTCTGCTTGCCCCCGATTTAAGGGAAAAGAGTGAAATTCTTGCAGAAAGCGCCAACGTGCTTGAGCTGTCAACCAACAAAATTTTTTCGGACAAATATATAGACGGAATGTTTTTCTAAAGATAAAGGGGCTGTCTCATTAAGAGCACAGCTCCTACTTTATTTATACGTTAAAATTGTAGTTTGCCGCCTCGCCGGCGGGGGCCTATGCGCTTCGCGGCTCACGAATTTCAGATTGTGCGAACAACTCGGACGCAATACAAAAATCGATGGCTAAACACCATCGATTTTTTGTTGCACAAATATAATTGGTATGTTCAAATTGTAGTTTGTA
>JAZKYO010000119.1:0-2504 GCA_045612185.1 Eubacteriales bacterium | reverse complement strand
AGCACCAATCTCCGTCAAGAAATACGCTATTCGGCAAATCCTGTTTGAGCTGTTGGCACACAGTTGTTTTTCCAATTCCCATAGTTCCACCAATCATATATAAAGTTTTCATCATTCACACCTACAAATTCTTATTTATCGGTGAGTTTATTATATCATATTTTTATGAATAATTCAATCGTTTGCTTGACATTCACCCGTATTTATGGTATAATAATCGCGATGAATATTTGTCACCGGAGGCTGTGTACCGTAGTACCGTAATGCCGGATTAGGTGTCCAAGTGAGCTTGGGTTATTGCATTTGCAAAGCCTGAGCTCTATTTTTATTTTCGGAGGTATTTTATGAAAAACACGAAGGTTACTCTTGTTCCGCTTACGGCAGACGACCGCGAGCAATTCATTCTTGACAATCAGTGGGCGTTCAAGTACGGAGCGATGATGGAGTTCGGTGAACGCGATGACCACATTGATTTTGACGGTGAGATCATCTCTCGCAAAACCATCGAGCGTTGCATCGACTCGCCCGATAGCGAGACCTACCGCATTGTGCTTGACGGTAGACGTGTTGGAGGCGTTATTCTGAAGATCAACAAGGAAACGAATCACAACGAACTGGAGATCCTGTTCGTTTCCCCCGAGGAGCACACCAAGGGCATCGGCTATGGCGCGTGGCAGGCGGTTGAGGCTCTGCATCCCGAGACCAAGGTATGGGAAACCTGCACGCCCTATTTTGAAAAGCGCAATATTCATTTTTACGTAAACAAGTGCGGTTTTCAGATCGACCAATTTTGGTGTGAGTATTTCACTCCCGACCACGAGATGCCCGATGCAGACGAGCGTGATCCCGATGAAGGCCCTGACGAAATGTTCCGTTTTATTAAGGTGATGAAGCCGTAACCTGTTTTCTTTGTTTCCACCGACTCAAATTTTGAGGGCTGACGATTTTTTCGTCAGCCCTCGCTCTTTTTTTGCCACACTTTGTCAATTATGAGTTTGTTGTCTGTTTCTTTCAAGCGTATTTAATTAAATATTTGTCTTCCAAAGTCCGTGAAGATTGCAATAAGCAGATACCGATATAGGTTTTTCTTCGGAAAGCGCAAAGGTGACTATCGGCGCTTTTCCAGTCTCAAGGTGTTTCCGATGCACTCCTTTGTCAGTCTGCAAGCAAACCCACAGAATGCTGTGCTCCTCTGACATAGGATGCTCCACAGAGCCGACGTTTACCGTTACGTTGTTTCCGTCAACAGAAACAACGGGAAGGTGCTTTTCTTGGCTTGCTTCCACAACGCCCGGTTCAAGCCGCTTCATCTTCTGTCCGCAACACATGACAGACACACCTGCGTCGTGAATCATTTCAATGAGATTTCCGCAATGCTCGCAGAAATAAAAATTATTGTTGTTACACATAAAAAATCTCCTTTTTTGTTTTATCTTCTATTCAACCTATCTTTAAGATCTCCGTAAACGGGCGTTGCAAGTCCGAAACCACCGGAAACAGTTAGAATCTGACCTGTTGTATATGCGGAATCGTCACTTGCAAAATATACTACAGCCGAAGCAATTTCCTTGGGAAGCCCCATTCGGTCAAGAGGAATATGCTTTAGAAACAGCGCGCGAAAATCATCGGACAGATTTTCATTAACCGCATCGGTTGCTGTCATCCCGGGGAGTACGGCGTTACATCTGATTTTGTGTTTCGCTTCATGCACAGCTATCAATTTTGTCAAATAATTGATAGCCGCTTTTGACGTTCCGTAAGCGATCTGCGAGATATCGGGAACACTGCCGCCGACCGAGGAGATATTGATAATGCTGCCGCCGTTTTTCATATATCCGAGTACCGCTTTGCTTGCCATAAACACACTTCGCAAATTCAGCGTGACCGTGTCAACAAAAACGTCGGTGTCGGTACTCGCAAGATCAAGATCACGTTTTGGGTCAGATGTTCCGAAGTTGTTAACAAGTACGTCTATCCTTCCTTCGTTTTTTGCAACCTCCTCTGCCATAGAGGTATAGGATTCGGGAACACTTGCGTCGTTATATACGCATTTTACATTGAATCCCTCGTTATTCAGGCGAGCGGCTTCCTTTTCCGCTCTTTCGAGATTTCTTGCCGCCATATAGACAACCGCGCCTTCCGCGGCGCAGGCTTCCGTCACGGCAAGGCCTATGCCTCTTGTGGAGGCTGTTACAATTACGACCTTATCCTTTAGCTTCATTTATATTTTCCTTTCTATTGTGAATTTTGGGCAATAAAATAACCGCTACGAGTCCGGCGGCAACACAGACAATTTCTGCGAGCGACAGCAATTTGATCGAACTTACCGCTGCAGAGATTTCATCAATTCCCATAGTAATGTTTGCCGTTACTCGATTTGTAAACAAAGGCACGAAAATCGCAACGCCGAAGGGGGCGGCAAGATCTCGAAAAAGTCCATAGGTTCCCGTGGCGGCTCCCGCCTTCTTAGTTGGAATTTCCGAAAGCACAACTCTCATAAAAAT
>JAZKYO010000118.1:0-1565 GCA_045612185.1 Eubacteriales bacterium | reverse complement strand
AAAAATCAAAAAAACTTTTCAAAACCCCCTTGACAAATCGCGAAAAAGATTGTATAATAGACAAGCTGAAACAAAGCAAGGCCCGTTGGTCAAGCGGTTAAGACGTTAGCCTCTCACGCTGAAAACATGGGTTCGATTCCCGTACGGGTCACCACAATATAACCAGTCGAACCCGACTGGTTATTTTTCTTTATAATTCAAGCTCAAAGACGGTACTAAAGCCGCTTTGAGTTATTTTTATTTCTTGGTTACATAAAAAGAAGTCCCGATGAACTTCCGTTGTGGGTTCATCGGGATTATTGTTATTTGTGTATTTGTAGAAGATGAGTATTTTATCTTCATAAAGAACTATACGTTCCACCAGATGCTCTATCAGTGCTCCCGGATCAGAAGCAAGTGCATCCATAATGTGAGCCTCAACATCCTCTTTCGTAAGTTTTCTCTCAAGCTTACATTCCTCGGCGGCAATCTTCATATTGATATCGGCAAGCGAGTTTTCAAGCTCGGTCATCCTCGCCTTTGTGGTCGAGGTTATTATTCCTTCTTCAATCGCCTTCATTATATTATCAAGGGATTTTTGAAGCTTTGTCCTTTCTGCAATAAGTAGATTAAGAATGCTTTGCTCTTTAGTTATCTGGTCGTTGAGCTTAACGATCTCCTCTGCAAGCAGTGAAATATTTTCTGGAGTATTCAAAAGCCTGAGAGTTGTATCAATTACAAGCTTTTCAAGTCGCTCCTTTCGAACACTGTTTTTTCTGCAGCCACGGAAACGCTTTTTATTAGAGCAGGTGTAGTAAAATTTCATTTCACCGTTTTTTGCCGTTCCGCTGTCACCGTTGATCTTCATACCGCATCTACCGCAATAGAGTTTTCCTTTCAGTAGAAATTCCGTATTGCGACTGTTCGAGCCAAGCTTATTTTTTGCCATCATCCTTTGTACTTGGTTAAATACTACCGGATCAACGATCTTTGGGTACATATTGAGATAAACCTCACCGTCATATCTGTAAACACCGGTGTATTTTTCAAGCTTCAAAATCTTAAATAAGGTGCTTTGGTATATCGGTTTGCCGTTATAAAGAATCCCCCGTTTATTAAGCTCCTCAAGGATCTCTCGCACGCATTTTCCCGATGCGTATAGGTCAAATATTAACCGTACTACCGCTGCTCGTTCCTCGTGAATGAGGATTTTTTTGTTTTCCACCCTATATCCATAAGGTGGTCTGCCACCAAGAAAGTTGCCTTTGCGACGGCTCTCCCTTTGACCTCTCCTTACCTTCTGTGAAAGCTCTACAGAGTAGTATTCCGAAAGACCTATAAGCACGTTCTCAAGAAGAATACCATCAAGGTTTTTACTGCCGTCAATATTAACCGACGTTCTCTGCGTTGCTGAAATAAGTATTATGTTATTCTTTGAAAGTCGCTGCTTGTTTAATGCAATCTCAATAGAGTTTCTACCGAATCTATCAAGAGCATATACCAGAACAATGTCCCAGACGGGTTTATTGTCTGCATCGGCTAACATCTTTTGAAATGCGGCTCTGTTGTCGTTAGTACCTGTGGTG
>JAZKYO010000117.1:0-6567 GCA_045612185.1 Eubacteriales bacterium | reverse complement strand
TTTCTTTCGGATAAGTAGGCGCGAAAGAAAAAAGGACCAAAAAAGAAAGACGCCGAAAGGGGATTTCGCTCGTTGCGACGAGCGACAAGGGCTACGCGCCCTTGACTGGCGCCACCTCGCCGGTGGGGGCTCCACGTGGCTACGGTGCGAACACACCGACAAACTACAGTTTATCGCTCTGTTAATACAAAAGATCCCCCTCGGCTAAATGCCGAGGGGGATTTATTATAATCTTTTGTATCAGAATCTGAAGTAGATAAAGGGGTTATAGCTTCCGCCGATGACAAATCCCACGCAGACCACAAGCGCGATTACCTGCGCTGCGTCTGTGATTATGCTGTACGGAATAGCTACAAGCTTTGTCTTTACGTTCTTTACAGCCTCTATCGCCTTACCGATAAGCGTTCTCAACGGCGAGCCAAGAATTGCGGCTATTATAAGATAAGGAATATAAGCCTCAAGCTCAAGCGAGCGCACGGTCGCCGCCGCGGTCACCTCGCCAATGCCGAACATGCGGAGCGTATATCCGAACATCTCTGTAAGGCTGTTAGAGTCGTACATAAAGAACGACCAACCGATTGCGGTAAAGAACAGTGTGTAACACCAGCTGAAGAACTTGGGAATCTTTTTAAGCACCGCCCCCATAAAGAATTTCTCCATCATAAGGAGAAGCGCATAGTAGAGACCCCACACGATAAAGTTCCAAGCCGCGCCGTGCCACAATCCCGTAAAGCCCCACACCACGAGGGTGTTAAACACCCATCGTCCCCTTGAAACTCGGCTTCCGCCAAGGGGAATGTAAATATAGTCGCGGAAGAAAGTGTTCATGGATATATGCCAACGTCTCCAGAACTCGGAGATTGAAAGCGACGAGTATGGGAGATTGAAGTTCTCAAGGAACTCAAATCCGAACATCTTTCCAAGACCTATCGCCATATCCGAGTAGCCCGAGAAGTCGAAGTAAATCTGAAGTCCGTAAGCGGCGATGGCAAGCCACATCATGGGCGTGCTTATCTCGCTTATATCAAGGGCGGTTATGGTGTCGCAAATGTAGCAAACCTGGTTTGCGATAAGCATTTTCTTGGCGAGACCCTTGATAAATCTGCCCGCGCCCTGCTTAATGCTTTCCCAGTTCTCGTTGCATCGTCCGATGTCTATCTCAACGTCCTGATAACGGACGATAGGGCCCGCGATAAGCTGAGGGAACAGGAAAATATAAAGCGCAAGATAGCCGAAATTCTTCTGTCTCGCAACCTCGCCTCGGTAGAGGTCGATAACGTAGGTCAACATCTGGAAGGTATAGAAGGAAATACCGATAGGCATTGTAAGATTAACCGCAGGAATGTTGACAAACGGAATAAGGTTAAGGTTTACGATAATAAAGTTAAGGTACTTGAAGATGATAAGAGGGATAATGTTTACGCCAAGCGCGATAAGGAAGGGCAGTTTTTTCTTTTCCGCCACGCCCTTTGACATAAGCCAGGTGATAAACACGCAGAACACTATGGCAAAGAAGTAGACAAACTCGCCGCAGGCGTAGAAAATGAAGGAAAACAGCATAAGCGTGTACCTTCTTGCCGCCACGAACTTCTTTGGAATTGCGTAGTAGCAAATCATCAGCAAGGGAAGAAATATAAGTAAAAAGTTAAGACTTGAAAAAAGCATATTTCCTCCTTATTTACCAAAGTTTTCAGAGAATTTGAACAGGTAAGAATTGCTGCCCGACCACGCAAAGGTAAGACCGCCGCAGAGAATGGTATCAATATTGTACTTCTCAATAAGGTAGTCGATGGGAACCTGAGTCATAATTCTGTAGTCAAGCGTAACTACCGTGCCGAAGTGGCTTCCAAGAACGTCGCGGTAGGCGCGCTGGGTTGAGTCGCAGACCATAAGCAGATTGTGCGAGGCTCCGTTGTTCTTGTTTTTAATAACGAGAAGGTTCGCGGAGTCGGCATACTCCTTGCCCGTTGCGTCATAGGAATGACCGTAGAAATTTATGTAGTGGTCGTAATATTTGTCCTTCTTGTTAATGTCACCAACCTTGTATTTTTCCATAAGGCTCATGGTAACGGGGATTTCAACAGTATAATTATTGGGGTTTATAATAAAGGTTTCGCGCTCGCCAAGGTCGTACTCGTATACGATAAACTCATCGTATGCGGTGTAGGAAGCAACGTCTCTGACGTTATTTGCGCGGCTTCCGCGGTACTGAACGCCGTTAAGCTCGGTAAAGTTCCACGTCTTGATGGGATACTTGATAGGCGAGAGTCCGAGGTCGTCAGCCATCATGTTGTAAACGTCCTGATAACCGCGCTCGCTGCCCTTATAGCTCCAGTGGTGGTCAGTCTTAAAGTAGACGTCCTTGTAGTCCTCAAAATCGTAGAAAATAAAGCGGTCAACCTCGACGAATTCGGGCAGGAACTGCGCCGCCGTCTCGTGCCAATCGGGGTAATTTCCAAAGAAGTCATGGAACCAGGGGCTGTGCTGCATCTGGCTTACAAAATAGCTGTAAAACTTAAGGTTGGGGTACTCTTTAAGCAACTTTTCGTACTGCGCAACGTGTTTTGCCACGCCGCTTTGGGATGCGCTGCCCTTTGAGGGCTTCTGACCAAGCCAGTCACTACCGTTATAGGCTACCATTGAGCCAACCTGGCTGTACTCGTAGCTTCTTGCGGGGAACGCCTTAAGGCGGGCAAAGCCATAACCTGGATACGCCTTAAAATTAAGGGCGCTTTGAGGAATCTCATCGGGCTCTTCTACGACGAGGTCATAATACTCGTCGGGGAATCCCTCGTCCGGAACGGTAATGGGCGGATCTGTCTCAAGCACCCCGATTGTATCGTCAGGCAGCTCCTGCTTGAAAGGTGCGGAAAGTAGCTTGTTTACACCGTTGTAGGCGTTGGCAAACTTCGCCTGAATCTCGTTGTACACCGCCATTACGTTGTCTCGGATAAATATCTGGTCCTTCATGGCATCCTCAAGACGATCGGGAATGCTTTTGTCAACGTTGTAAAGCACGCTCTTCTCGCCCGTGTTTGGGTCTATATCGTCCACAGGATTGAAAATCATGTCAAAGGTTGCCATGTTTCGCATTTCAACCTCCGACTTTTCAACCTTGGGGCTGAAAAAGTATGAAACCGAAAGCCCCACTAATATTACGGCGCACAAAATCACCGAAATTTTGTATTTCATAAAACCTCCTCCCTCGGGCAACGCCCGGGAACGTCGTAAAAATCCAATTAAGCCACCGCAAATCAAATATACAGTTAGCTATTATAGATTATATATTATTTCGCAAAAATTTTCAATAGGTTTGGCAAATTTTTGTGAAATATTTTTTCTCTCTGTTGTACAATATGCACAAAAGCGACACGAGCGCAAAGCAAGGCGCCAAAGATATCCGCGCACGCACTTGACAAAAAGCGGCGCACGGGTGTATAATATGGTATATAATATTACAAAATACAACATTCGGAGGTTTTCTTATGAAGTCAACAACCAAAGGACTGCTCAGGGTTCTCATCAGCCTTCTTTACATCGTCTGGGGAATTTTAGCACCCGTAACGGCAATCAAAGCCATTCTCGCGCTTAACGTAAGCGCAATAGTTACCGCCGCGGTGGGCGTGCTTATGCTTATCGCTGGCTTTTTCGGACTTTTGGGTATAAAGAGAGCAAAATGCCGCGTTTTCGGCGTGATAATATTTATCGCGGCGGTAATATCGGTGGTTATTTCACTTCCCGTACTCAACATAACTTCAATAATAACAGCTATTCTCGCATGGCTCTTTATTATCGCAGTAAACTGAAACAAAAAACCGCGCATAGCGCGGTTTTTTGTTTTCACTAAAATCAGTCAGCCAAAATCTCGATCTTATCGTGAGTGATTGTTGTAACAAGGTCAACAATCCAAGCAATAAAATTACCGATACCGGTAACGAGTACGAGGATACCAACTACGAGAGTTACAGCGTTCTTTGTCTCAAGGAACTTAAGAATACGGTAGATACCGCCGATAAGAGCTCCGAGGAAAAGCTGAAGAAGAATCTTGACCCACTTGGGAAGTGCATCGTATGTAGCTGTCATAGGAAAAACCTCCGTAAAATTTTTTTGAAGCATTACTTCCTTATCATTATATCACAACCACGTCTGAAAATCAACAGTTTTTATCCAAATAACCAAAAAATGTCTTAAAAATTCAAGTTTTTTCTTTGCACGGAGTATAAAAAATAAAAAAGACCTTAACAGGTCTTTTTTAATCTGCTTACTCAGCTGCGGGAGCGTCTGTAACCTCAGGAGCGTCTGTAACCTCAGGAGCGTCAGTTGCCTCGGGAGCGTCTGTAACCTCAGCGGTATCTGTAACCCCTGCATCGTGATCGTGGTCGTGGTCATGATCGTGAGTAGCCTCTCCGCTGGGAGCGATTACGTAAAGCACGATAACAAGAACAACGAAAACGATGGAAAGAATTGTTGTAATCTTGGGAAGAACCTTCTTTACGGAAGCGCCCTTGCCCTGATTATAGAAATTGTCTGCTCCGCCCGCAATAGTTCCGGAAAGTCCCTTTTCCTTACCTTCCTGCATAAGAACCACAGCAACAAGCACAACTGCCATTATAACCAACAAAATTCCAATAAAAAGTGCCATTTTTTCCTCCAAATAATTCATGTCGTTTAAGCGCGCGAGCGCATTTCTTCGATATACCTTGAAATTATACCACATTCGCAAAGAAAAATCAATACCTTTTGCAAAAATATTTTAAAGCAATCCAAAATTTCTCAAATAATCTCTGTTTTGAGGTTAATAAACTTGCTTTTTCGCTTTACTTTTTGGTTTTTTTATGGTAAAATAGTAACAGAAATAGGAAAGGACGAAAAAAACATGTCTGAAAATTGCTCAATGCAAAGATTTATCGAAATATACAAAAGCAAAATTACCCGCGAGGGCGCGGACAAGCTGCTTGAATATCTGACCTCGTCAAGCTGCGACTTCTTTACCGCCCCCGCAAGCACAAGATACCACGGCGCGTATGCGGGCGGTCTGTGCGAGCACAGCCTTAACGTTTACGACTGCCTTTGCGATTACCTCTCGCGCCCCCGCGTAAAGGAGGAGTACGGAATTGAGTACAGCGAGGAAAGCATTGCCATAGTGGCGCTTTTGCACGACCTCTGCAAAACCAATTTCTACGTCGAAACCACCCGAAACGTCAAGGAAAACGGTGTCTGGAAAACCGTGCCCTATTACAGCATAGAGGACAAGCTCCCCTACGGACACGGCGAAAAATCGGTCTACATCATATCGGGCTATATGCGCCTGACCCGCGACGAGGCGTTTGCCATAAGATATCACATGGGCTTTACCGACGCAAGTCCCGAGCAAAAGCACAACGTTGGGCGCGCGTTTGAGATGTTCCCTCTTGCCTTCGCCCTTCATACTGCCGACTCTGAGGCGGCTTATTTCGTTGAATCCAAAGAATCCGAACAGTAACGGGAGAAAAATTATGCTTGACACACACGAAAAACAATATCATATAGCAGCATCGGTGGGAGAAATTGGCGAGTTTTGCATTATTCCGGGAGACCCCGGCAGATGCGCCAAGATAGCGGCGTTTCTTGAAAATCCCACTCACCTGTCTACCAACCGCGAGTACGAGATTTGGAACGGATACCTTGGCGACAAAAAGGTTACGGTATGCTCTACGGGCATAGGCGGACCTTCAACCGCCATTGCGGTTGAGGAGCTTGTGGCTTGCGGTGCGAAAACTCTTATCCGCGTAGGCACTTGCGGCGGCATTGCGCTTAACGTAAAGTGCGGAGACGTGGTTATAGCCTCGGGTGCGGTGCGTCAGGACGGAACCAGCCGCGAGTATGCGCCCATCGAGTATCCCGCTGTACCCGACATCTACACCACCGCCGCCATGTGCGGCGCGGCAAAAGCGCTTGGCTACACCAGCCACGTAGGCGTGGTGCAAAGCAAGGACTCCTTCTACGGTCAGCATTCGCCAAAGAGAATGCCCACTTCCACCGACCTGCTTGAAAAGTGGGAGGCGTGGAAGCGCCTTGGAGTGCTTGCCAGCGAGATGGAAGCCTCTACCCTCTTTACGGTTGGCGCCGCGCTTGGAGTTAAAACTGCCGCGTGCTTCCACGTAGTGTGGAATCAGGAACGCGCCGACGCGGGTCTCGATACCGCTGCCGACGAGAGCCACGACACCGAATCGGCAATCAAAGTTGCAATCGAAGCAATAAAAATGCTGTAAGAGAACAAGTCCTCGCCGGACGGGCCTGTTGCCTTCGGCGTTCACGCACCTGCGGTGGGCCTGTTGCCTTCGGCGCCCACGATTTAGAGGTTGTGCGAACAACACGGTCGCACTTCGAAAAATGTCGGCTCGACACCGCCATTTTTCTACACACAAATGGGATTGATGTGTTCAAATTGTAGTTTGTCGGTGTGTTTGCACATATCATTGTAGGGACCGGCGTCCTCGACGGTCCATTTGGCACAAATGAAATTTGCATCGCTATGTATAACAAATTTAATTGATATAACAACCATTTTGTTTGATATTTTAATTG
>JAZKYO010000116.1:0-34277 GCA_045612185.1 Eubacteriales bacterium | reverse complement strand
AAATTTGCATCGCTATGTATAACAAATTTATTTAATTGATATAACAACCATTTTGTTTGATATTTTAATTGTGTTTGCATGGACCGTCGAGGACGCCGGTCCCTACAAACGAACGCATTTATGCGCAGAAAAACGAGGTGTCTAACCGAGTTTTTCGGTGTTCGACAGCTATGTTCGCACAATCTTCAAACCGTGAACCGCAAAGCGCATAGGACCCCGCCGGCGAGGTGGCGCTTAGCCAATAAATTTCAAAAAAATTTGTTGTTTTTAAAAAATTTTTTTAAATTTTTTGTTTTTTACGCCGAATTTGTAACACTTTTGTAACGCTCGCCCTGTTATAATATCAATAAAACCTAAATTATATATAGTTTTTTTATATTTAGAGACAAAATTTCGTATTTCTACAGCTTTGCGGTAGGAGGTTTTTATGAGTATAAACGTTGTTCCGAGTGTGTTTTTACAGCTAAAGTCCAGCGAATGTATATGTGTTGCCGATCTTGTCGGCACGCAGGACGGGTTTTGGATGGTTTGCAGATCTATATCGGATATATTAGCGCAAAAGGGTATCCTTGATTTTCCGAATGTTGACGGAACGAGGCTTGCTTGTGATAAATTCTTTGACGATTGGTTTTTATACGCAGTTCCAAGCGAGAGGGATTACGTGTACAGCCTCTTAAAGCTCAGGGAACAAGAGCATGACGCTGAGTGCGGTTCTCTCGCTGACGGAGATACGCCCGGGGTTACGATCTCCTTCGTTCCTTTTTCGTGTGAGGCGTTGCTTAATTGTCTTGCTTCACCTACGGATGAAAACAGGCAAGAGCTGGACCGCGAGATCGACCGCACTGTGGTGCGTAGAGGTCAGCGACATCACGAGGATCTGAAAAGCTATTTTATCAATCCGAAATCCGAGGGTGCGTACCTTGTGGCAGATAAGTATGCGGAGCATGTTGCTTGCTTTGCCGAAAATGGGGTGCTTGACGTTCCGGAGCGTTACGGTGAGATTTCGGGGAACAGAAAATCAAGATTGCCTGCCTTTATTGAATCGCTCAATCAAGCGGCGGGACGTGTTGTTTGCGATCACCAAAAAATTTATTTGCAAAACGCTGAAGAGTTAACCGAGCATGAACGCGCGGCAATTCTCGCCACTCACACGGGAAATACATCGAGATATTCCTTTGCGGCTGAGGTGGAATATCACGCAAGGTTTTTAACTCCTTTGGCAAAAATCAAAATTCCGTTTTGCGGAAAAACTCTTTACGATTCTGCTATTCGCGCTGATATGACAATCGGAGACGCGGGAAGCGGAATACCTGTTTCGTATTACCGAGAAAACTCTAAAATTGTACAAAGACAGTATAGATTACATAAAAATTTTGAGGGAGGAAAATAAATGACGATTGTTTGTGTGGACGATCATTCCGTTATGCTGAAAGGTGTCAAACAAAGTGTAGAGCAGATTTTGCCCTCTGCGAGAATTGTCGCTTTTACAAACGCGGATGATGCGCTTGGCTTTGCGAAAGATAACGGCTGCGACGTCTTGATCAGCGAGATCGAGCTTTGCGGCATTGACGGTCTTACGCTTGCCAAAAGAGTAAAAAAAATAAATCCCAAGGTGAATATTATATTCTTGACGGTTTGCGATGAAAAAGAGCATGCCAAAGAGGTGTTTAAAATAAAGCCCAGCGGTTATATTTTGAAGCCCGCCAAGAGGGAACAGCTTGAACTTGAGCTTAACAACCTCAGGTATACCGCTTGCGTAGTGTGACAGGGGGTGCAGAAAAATAGGACTTATAGATATTGTGTGTTTGTGGATTGCGGAGCTTGTTCCTTTGGCCGCAACGCTGTTTTCTTTGATTTACGGTTTGAAGATTTTCTTCAAAAAAGGAAGGCCCCTCTGCTTGCAAAGCATTACGATGGCGATGGCGAGCCATGCGCTTGGCAGCATTTATCACTTGTGTCAAACTCTTACGGGCACAGACATTGTAGAAGGTTTTACGCCCGCGTATCTTGGACGCATCGGTTTCTTTCTCTTTGTGCTTACGGCAAGCTACGGACAGCTTGACAGGATTGTTGACGACGGCTCTTCTAAAATGCGCCGCGCAAGATTGATTGCTTTGATAGCGCCCATCCTTGCTGTGCTTTTGTATATTCCAAACGCCTTGCTGGATGACGTGTCAACAGCTACTAAGGTTGTGTATGCTCTCGTTTGGATACCCGCAGTCCCCTGCGTGTACTTCAATTTGAAGCACGCTATTATTCCGGATTTGGATTTTGGCTTTATAAAAGCAATAAAGCCGTATAACATTTTTATTTTATTGCTTAGCTTTTCCGAGCTTCTATGTCTGACCGCGTGGGATTATTACTATCCCGTTCAGCTGGCTGTTACGTCGGTAATATTCGCTGTGCTTTGCGTTGGTACGATGGTCACCGCAAGGAAAGGAGTGGAAAAATGGACAATATAATTTATGTTTTGTTCGTAGCTATTTCTATTCCTATCATGCTGATGGCCTTGCTTGTGGAAAAGAAATCCCGTTTCCCGATAATGTTCGTTTTGATCGGAATCTTTGTTTCGGTATTCGCGTCGGAGGTTAACGGATTTCTTTCGCAGGCTTTAGCGATGGATAGATACAGTGTTACGGTAATCGTAACTCCGGTAAGCGAAGAGCTTTTGAAAGGGTTGCCGATTTTGTATTATGCTCTCGTTATATCGGATAAAAGGGAAAAGCTCTTTACGGCGTCAATGGCAATCGGTATAGGATTCGCTGTCCTTGAAAATGCTTTCTATCTTCTCAGTTATCCTAACTTCAGTATGCTCAGTGCCGTTATCCGCGCTTTTGGCGCGGGACTGATGCACGGTATGTGTACCTTGCTTATCGGTGTGGGTATATCTTTTGTTAAAAAGAAACGAAAGCTTTTTGCCGTTGGAACCTTTGGTCTGCTTTCTACCGCGATAGTGTACCACGGAATTTATAATATACTGATTCAGTCCGAATACAGTATAGCGGGCGCACTTTTGCCTATTGCTACGTATATCCCGTTCTTTGTGTGGAGAATAAAAATCAAAAAAAAATAATCTGCAGAAGGAGAATGTATGATAAAGATATTTTATTTTATCCTGCTTGCCGCAGAGCTGTTCGTTGATGTGCTTCTTATGATGTCATTGTGGGATAGCTGTCTGTACATACCTATAGCGATTGCCGCCGTTGCTTTGGCGGTACTGCTGACGTGGCAGATCGTTTTGCTTGCCAAGGCGACTGATATCGCGGTGAAGAAAAAGCGTATGTTGGGAATTGTTTTGTCTATGCTGATTCCTATTGCTGTTTTTTGTGTTACGTATGTTTTTGTAGCCGCTACGTTTATCGTTGCGTTTGCTTGAAAAAAGCTTGACGGAAAGAAGATGGTGTGATGAAGAAAATATTTACCGTTGTAATTTTGATACTGTTGCTCTCACTTGGCTTGACGAGCTGCATAGTTGAAGCTTCCCCGAAGATCAAGGAGGAAAGATTTGATTTTTCCGTCACATACGAGCAGGGGGGAGAGATTAAGACTGTCTCAGGCGTTTTCGTGTGTGAATATGCCGGACGCTACTGGTCGCCGGAGGGCGGCAACTTCACAAGATCTTGGTCAGGTCACGTTGAAGGCGTTGAGAACTTGGATGAAACCTATTACGCTTCGGTAAGCTTATACACGGCAGACGACGGCGGTGAGGTTTTGTTAAATCTTTCGCTCAACCCGGCGCACCTTATGGGTGAGCCTTATCTGGCGGATTCCGTGATGGAGCCTAGCCTCTTCGTCGTATATTCCTCAGAGGATAATCTTTCGGCAGAACAAATTGGCGACGCTGAAGAGATAGAGTCGCTTTACGGCGTCAAGATAATTGACTATCAGTACGATGAGCCGATTAAAAACGTGTTTGGATAATTTAGATAACAGCGTAAATTTACAGAAAGGAGAGAGAAATTGTATTAATTTACGGATAATCTGCTGACATCATTGGATTAAGTCATATAGAAAAATTATTTAACCTAATTTACTAAACAAAAGGAGAAACGTTATGATTAAAAACAGAACTGCACAACTTATATTCCAAACTATTTATTGTACGCTCGGCCTTGTAGGCTTTGTGGCTTGCCTTGGAATTTTCGACAATATCAGTGTGATCCGCTGGGATTTCTACGTTCACTTTACCAACATCAGTAATTTCCTTTGCATTGGCGTTATGATTGCATCGCTTATCCAGACGGCAAAGAAGAAAGAGGATAGCTACGTTACAGTTGCTCCCGTGCTTAAGTTTATAGGCGTGCTTGGAATTCTTTTGACATTCCTTGTATTCAATATTATGCTTGCGGGCGCAGAGGGACGTGATCCCCAGGCAAACTGGCGCATTGGCAGCTTGTGCTTCCACGTTATTCTTCCGATTCTGTACATAGCTGATTGGTTCTTGTTCCGCGAGCGCGGAAAGACCAAGTGGTATTATCCGGTTCTTTCTATCTGTTTCCCCCTCGCTTACGCGATATTCCTTCTTATTCAGGCGATTATACTGAAGTTTGATTCGTCTATCCTTATTCCCACGACAACAACTCCCTTGATCTACCCCTACTTCTTTGTAAATCTTGACACTCTCGGTGTTTCGGGTGTTCTTATGTGGATAGCTATTCTTGCGGTAGCGTTTGCCGCTGTGGGATTTCTCTTCTTCGGCGTTGACAGACTCGGAAAGAAGAATTCCAAATAAGTCCTATACTTGATTGAAGGGATGTTGTTATGACAAAAGGAACAAAGATTTTCAGAATCATTATAAGCGTACTTTTAGGACTTACCATGCTTTTCAGTGCATTCTTTGCTTTTGCAATGGGAGTTCATATAGTTCGGGATATAATGGGTGAGCGGTACGGTATCCTTGTTGCCGGCGTGGACGTAACGAGACGCAACGAGGATGACATTTTGGGAGACGGAACGGTTTTCTACGACTCCTATAACAACGTACTTACGTTTCAGAACGCTGAAATTGAATACGATTACACGGTCGTTTATTCAAAGAATGATCTGATGATCAATCTGATTGGCGAAAATAAATTCATAATGTCGGGAGACTACGTTCCCGTAATTTATGCATCAAATTATTTGATTGGCAAGGCTCTTACGTTTTTTGGTGAAGGATCTTTGTCCATAGAGTTTGAAGGTACGTGCGGCGACGCAACGGGAATTTACGCGAAGGACCTCAGAATTGAAACAGATATTACGATTACGATGCCCGATTGCACGAATATAGTAAACGGAATTTACAGTGATGGATATTTGATATTGTCGGGCGATGCAACCGTTACGTTAAATCACGGCGCGGGAAAATACAGCACGGCTGTCAAGGTCCGCAACAATATAGATATTGAACACGGTGCGGCTTTGAACGTATCATTAAGACCCGGAAGTACCGATATCTGCAGAGGTCTGGATGTTGGCGGCTCGTTGTTCGTTTGGGATGACGCGTCGTTAAACGTTTCGGTTGATGACGAAGTAGCAAAATTGAGCGAGTGCATAAGTGTTCCCGGGCTTTTTAGAGTTATGGAAAACGCAAAGGTAACCGCCTCATCGAAAAAAGCTTACGGTATTGAGTGTTACGGCTCTATGGAGCTGAATGAGGGCGCAAGCGTCTCCGCTTCTACCGAGGGAGAGGGTGTTGATCTTTTCTGCCACGGATCAATCGTAAATTACGGGGCTACTGTCGACGGAGAGGCAGAAGCTCTCGGAGAAATTCGCAGCAAATAAAAATACAGTTTTAATTTTCACTGATAAAATTTAATTTGTGGGAGAAGAAAATGAAAAAAGATTTAATTTTTGCACCGATTATGTTAGCCATAGGAGTGGTATTGTTTATGCTTAGAGCAACGGGAATGGCAGCACATATTGCCATTTCGATGGTGGGGGTTTTGGTTTTGGCTGTCTATACCGCCGCAACCAAGAAGGAATGGAAAATTCCCGCGCTTGAGCTTATTATGAGAGCGTTTTACGGCATTGCATTGGTGATCGGTATCGTTATTATGAACGTTGAGGGTATTGTTGCCCTTAAGATCGCGCATAAGGCTTGCGCGGCACTGTTCGTCGTGCTTCTCGTTGTTTTGTTCGTGCATAAGCTCATTGTAAACAAGAAAGCAAAAAATTAACATAACACTTGTAAAAAAGAGTATCAGAAGGAGAACGAGTATGTTACTGCGTAAGATCAACGCGATCATCAGTTTGTTGACCACGCTTTTCCTGCTTGACCACGCAATTTTCTCTTCGGTTTGGATGCTTTCGCGCGGTAAGGTTGAGCAGAGTGCTCCCTTTGCCCCTTGGATATTGGTGGGATTGGTGGCGGCACACGCATTTATCAGCATATATTTTGCAGTTGAAGCTAATATGGACGGTACAAAGGTAAAGTGGAAAAATTATCCCAAATTGAACCGAGTTACCATCTTTCAGCGAGCAAGCGGAATTATGTTGATAGTATTTACCGCATTGCACGTTGCGGGAGTATCCGGTGCTATGAATACACCCCATATAGTTCACACGATCGTTCCCCCGCTCTTTTTTGCAGTAGCTCTGGCACACGCTGCCGTTTCCACTGACAAGGCTTTTATTACCTTGGGGATCGGTAATGCGAGGGTTATAAAAGTGATAAGCGTTGTTATAAAGCTGATCTGCACCGCGACGCTGATCGCCTCTGTAGCAGGCTTCTATCTTTACGTATGGTAACGGAGGCGGAAAAATGAAGCAGGTTTTAATTATTGGCGCCGGAATTTCCGGTCTTAGCTGCGCAATAAGCTTGGCGGAAAAAGGAATAGCCTCCACAATAGTGTCTCCATATCCTTCCGAGAGAGCGCAGTCGGTAATGGCTGCGGGAGGTATCAATGCCGCGCTTGGCAAGAATGATTTACCCGAGATACACGCAGAGGATACTTTAAAAAGCGGGGGAAATATTGCCGGAAAAGAGGCGGTTTTAGGGCTTTGCTCGTCGGCACCGGAAATCATCAGATATCTTGAGCGGCTTGGAGTCGTATTCAGCAGAGAAGAAAACGGTGAGGTTGCGCTCCGCGCATTCGGTGGGCAGAGCCGCAACCGTACCGCTTACGCGGGTGCTTCCACCGGCAAGCAGATTATGTCCGCGCTTATCAGAGAATCGAGAAAATACGAGGCGTCCGAAGTAATCAAAAGGTTGTTAGGCAGACAGTTTTATTCCGCTCTTATAAAGGACGGAATATGCTATGGAGCATTGCTCTACAATGAAAAGACTTGCCAAATAGAGAGTGTGTACGCTGATGCGGTGGTAGTCGCTACGGGCGGACAAAACCTGCTGTTTGGTAAAACGACGGGTTCTGCGCTGTGCGACGGTTACGTTGCCGCAAAGCTATATGAACAGGGCGCCCGCCTGAAAAATTTGGAGTTTATCCAATATCATCCCACAACCGTTGAAACTCCGCAAAAGAGAATGCTGATAAGCGAAGCGGCGCGCGGAGAAGGCGGAAGACTTTATTATATGGACAACGGACGCAGAGTTTACTTTATGGAAGAGCTTTACGGCGAGCGCGGAAACCTGATGCCGCGTGACGTTGTTTCAAAATGTATTTACGACGCGCCCTCTCAGGTCTATCTGGATATTTCTTTTCTTGGTGAAAAGCTTATTAACACCCGATTGCTCGAGGTGGCTGAGGTCTGCAAAAAGTATGCGGGTATCGATTGCACAAAGGAGAGCATACCCGTATATCCTTCAGTTCATTTTTTCATGGGCGGTCTTTACGTTGACAAAAATCATAGGACGTCGATTGAGAATTTGTACGCTGTCGGTGAATGTGCTTCGAGGTATCACGGCGCCAACCGCTTGGGCGGCAATTCGTTGTTGTCGGCTGTTTACGGAGGTATGGTTGCCGCAAGGTCAATTGATAAATTGCCTGCGACGGATGTAATTCCGGATTTTGGCGCATATATTACCGAGCAGACGGAGACGGTTTCCAAGGTGCTTGATTCCAATAGCCGTTTTTCTGCGATTTACGTGCGTAACGAAATCGCAAAACTGATGAACGAGTGTCTTGGTATCACTCGCACAGCGGACAAACTGAGCGAGGGCATTAGCGGCGTGGATTATTATCTTTCAATCAGCGATAGGCTGGTATTTGACTCAGACGTATCTCCTTACGTGGGATACAGCATCAAGCCGATGCTGCTTCTCGCGCGCGCTATTCTTACCAGCGCACTTGAGCGTAAGGAAACGCGCGGGGCGCACATACGGGACGACTATCCCGAGCGTAGCGCCGAATATGATCTTTGCTCCGTTTGCACGTATCAAAACGGGGAACATCACGTTTCTTTTGAAAAGGAGGATGGACAATGATTGTAAAGATCAAGCGCCAACACAGTTTCGATTCACAAGCGTATTGGCAAAGTTTCAGATATGACGGACCCAAAAACGTAACCGTTTCGACAGTGCTTGACGCGCTGAACTATACGGACGACATTTTTGATATTGAAGGTAAACCCGCTGACAGAATTCGTTGGGAATGCGGCTGTATGCAAGCCGTGTGCGGTGGGTGTGCTATGGTAATAAACGGCGTTCCCGCACTTGCTTGCGCTACCTTTGTTGACAAGGTAAAGGGCAAAGAGCTTGTGCTTGAGCCGCTTAGTAAATTTCCCGTTATCGCCGATCTTATAGTGGATCGAAGCATTATTTATGAAAATTTAATTAGCGCAAAGGCGTATTTGGACAGTGTGGCAAAGAATGAAGCGCGTCAACACGAACAACAGTATTCGGTTGCCAAATGTCTTAAGTGCGGACTTTGCTTAGAGGTATGCCCCAATTATCGCCCGGGCGGAGATTTTTTCGGAGCGGTACTTGCAAACGAAAGTTATTTGATAGCAAGTCAATCAACCAATAAAAAACCGCAGGTTGTCAAAGAATATAAGACTCATTTCGGGGAAGGATGCTCAAAGGCACTGTCCTGTCAGAGTGTTTGCCCCATGAAGATTGAAACGATTACCTCGATTATGAGGATGAACAGAAAATAAAAGAGATAAAATGGACAAATTGGTCAGAAAAATTGAAATTCCGCTTGCCAAAAAGGCAATAGAAGAAGCCGGCTTATATATAGTCGGAGAAAAGGAGCTTGACCGCTTGGCTGAGGTGGCTGCCGACGCATATCGCGACTATCCTCTGCACAATTGGTTTACTAATGGGAAATATGATGCCAAGGCATCAAAGCTTATTATGCAGATCTCCCTTAAAACCATGACCGAGGACGCGGTTATTTATGCGGATAGCGAGGAAATAAACGGTTTTGCCGCCTGGCTTCCCTTTGGGTTTTCGGGAAGTAAGACTATGCCGTTTTTATTGAACGGTGGACTTAAATTGATTTTTCATTCGGGTCCGGGCATCATAGGCAGACTTCTGACCTATGAAAATTACGCCATGAACCTGAAAAAAGAGTTCACCGATAATTACGATTGGTATTTATACAACCTTTCCATTAAAAAGGACGCCCAGGGAAAGGGAATCGCAAGCAAGCTGATGCGCCCGATGCTACAGTTTTGCGATGACGAGCGTATGGTAGCCTATCTTGAGACCAACAAGGAGACAAACGTGGGGCTTTATAGGCACTACGGATTCGATTTAATGAAAGAAGAGTTGATACCCAAAACTCCGGTTACTCATTACGCAATGGTCAGATATCCAAAGGAAGAATAGCTTGTTTTAAGAGAAGCTTTGTTATAAAGGGCAATGAATATTACGGCAAAATACGTTGTCGGAAGAAAAAATATATAGGAAGGGTAGGTAAGCGATGCCTAAGAAAGAAAAAAAGTTTGCGGATGACGGTTGGGCTGTTTGGATCGACGGCGATGATACCAGCACGGTTTATATTAACGATTGGCTCAATCCAAAGGGAAAAAGCTTTGTGGATATGGCGGTGCGTATTCGCGGTGTGAAATTAAGTAAGCTTATAAGCGTGTACGTACCGTTTGCCGTTTCCCGCGATGAAATAGAAGATGTATCGTTGCTTTTTAACGATACGAAGATTTTACACGCAATATTCAGCTCGGCGTGTATTGTAGACTATAAAAAGAACGAGCACACCTCGGAGATTGCGTATAACGGAAAGACGGTTGATATTGTACATATAAGCACGCTTGATTATCAGGTACAGCAGTTGGATGAGGGAACGTTGATAAGTGTCAGCCTTGAAAAGCTACAGCCGTTTTTGGATAACGACGAGGCGTATTTTATTTGGCGTATGCCGCATAAATCCTTGGACGAAATATTCAAAAAGCGTGTGGATATGGAAAATGTGTTGACCCGTTTGCGTGATTTGATAATGACCCCCGTGATTTCAGAAAAATACGGATACTCAATAAGAATCAACGAGTCAAGACTTTTGCCGGAGGAAATTACAAAAATCGGTGTCTTTCACCGCCAGAAATTAAAAAAAGCGGTTATTACACTTTCGGTCTGTGAAAACTACGAGATCAACGATTCGGGTTGTTACCGTATCCACCGTCTGGAAGAAAAGCTTTATGGGGATTATCTGCCCAAGGGCTACGATTCTGATGACGTTATTACCTATCATTGGCATCAAAACCGCAATGATAATTTGCAGGGACAGTTTAATTTCTACTATAACCTTACAAAGGAGTCGATTAGCCGCGGAAGTATGTTTTTGTATATGACGCTGCTGATGGCTATCGGTGTAATAGGTAATCTGATTGCAAGCTATTTGTGGGAACTGATAATAGGTTTGTTTTAACGAGGAGATGTTTAAATGAGATTAGCGATACCAATAATTATAAATTGTATTCTTGTGATTGGTTTTTATTTAGCCGACAAGCATACTAAGTTTAAAAAGATGCCGTATATGACTAAGCAAATCATTATCGGCGTTCTGTTCGGAGGTGTATCGGCGTTTGCGTCGGGCTACGGTGTGGAATGGTTTGGCACCATTGTAAACGTCCGTGATGCGGCTCCGCTGTCGGCGGGACTTATCTTCGGTGCTCCCGCGGGTATTATTTCGGGACTTATAGGCGGTCTTTACCGATGGTTCTCGGTATATTGGGGAGCCGGTACTTACACGCGGCTTGCGTGCAGCTTAGCCACGATTCTTGCCGGATTGATGGCGGCAGGACTCAGAAAACTGATGTTTGACAATAAAAAACCTACTTGGGGTTACGGCGTTTGTATTGCCGTTGTCTGCGAAGTTATCCACATGATATTGATTTTCATTACAAACATGGATAACTCATCTCAGGCGTTTGAGTTTGTCAAAGGAGCTACCGGACCTATGATGCTCGGTAATTCCGTGGCTGTCGGTGTGTCTATTATACTGGTTTCTCTTTTTAGCCGTGAGCACCTTTTCAGAAAGAAATCTTCCGAGGGAATCGCCAATACGTTTCAGCGGAGACTTCTCAGTTGCATTGTAATTGCTTATCTGATTACAAGCACCTTTACTCTTATTCTTCAGAACGGAATGGCGAAAATTGAAACCCAGGAAGTGTTTACTGTTTCAATGAACGACGTTGAGTCGGCTGTAAGAGAGAAGTCAAATCATCATCTTCTTGAAATTGCGAAACAGGTTAAGCAGGAATACGAAAACGCCCCGACGGTTTCCTTATCCGCTCTTACGGAAAAATACGGTATTAAGGAGATCAATATCGTTGATTCTGACGGTATAATCATAAATTCCACGGAAGCGGACGTTATAGGCAACTATGATATGAACAGCAAGGCGCAATCCAAGGAATTTGTGGATAAGCTGAAGGTTGAAGATTCCTTTGTTCAGGACTATTCTCCCAGAGGCAAGGATGAGTCGGTGTGGAGAAAATACGCCGCGGTGAATCTTGCTGGCGAAGGATTTATTCAGGTGGGCTATGACGCTGAGCAGTTCCATGATATGCTTGACGAGTTTGTTATTGACGTTACCAAAGAGCGTCATGTCGGAACCGGCGGCTTTGTTGCGGTTCTTGATGAACAGCTTTCTTTCGTTATTGATAATAATTACGCAGGCAAGCACATATCTTCCATCGGAATTACTCCACCCGAGGAGATGACGCAGGGGCGAACCGCCACAGCGCTCTATTATGCGGATCTTGTAGACGGTGTCAGTGATTTGAGTGCGGAGCATATGTACGTTTTCAAATTCGTTGAGGGGTATTGCCTGATTGCGGCAATGCCTGTTGCTGAGGCTATGTTCATGCGTGACGCCTCTATGCTGACAAGTATTTTTATGCAGGTGATTATTTTCGCAACGCTCTTTGTGTTTATATACATACTTATCAAGCGTGTGATTATAAATAACTTGCAGAAAGTCAACGATACTCTCGGGCGAATCACAAAGGGCGATCTGAACGTTACTGTGGACGTTCGGTCAAACAGGGAATTTTCGTCCTTGTCGGATGATATAAACTCAACTGTTTCCACTCTCAAACGGTATATAGCGGAGGCAGCGGCTCGTATAGACAAGGAGCTGGAATACGCAAAGCAAATACAGCTTTCTGCGCTTCCCACAAACTTCCCCGAAAATGAGGATTTTGAGATATACGCGCAGATGATCGCCGCAAAGGAGGTCGGAGGAGATTTCTACGATTTCTATAAGCTGAATGACACAACGGTGGCGTTTCTTGCGGCTGACGTGTCGGGCAAGGGAATTCCCGCGGCAATGTTTATGATGACCGCTAAAACCATTATCAAGGATTTGGCGGAAAGCGGTATGGCGGTAAACGATATTTTCACAAAAGCAAACGAAAAGCTTTGTGAAAACAATGAATCAGGCATGTTCGTTACCGCGTGGATGGGCATTTTGGATTTGACAACAGGAAAAATGCAGTATGCCAACGCAGGACACAATCCTCCTCTTTTAAAGAGGGCGAACGGCGAGTTTGAATATCTCAAGACGCGTGCGGGCTTCGTTCTTGCGGGAATGGAGGGCGTGCGCTACCGCGTGGGTGAGCTTATGATCTATCCCGGAGACAGACTGTTCCTGTATACCGACGGTGTGCCTGAGGCAACCAACACGGAAAATAAGCTTTACGGCGAGGATAGGCTCTTAGCCTTTGTGAACCAAAACGCTTTGGCGGAGGCAACTGAATTTTTGCCGGCATTAAAGGCTAATATAGATGAATTTGTTGGCGAAGCGCCTCAGTTCGATGATATTACGATGCTTATGTTCGACTATAAACCTAAGCAAGGAGGTGCGCATATGATGAATAAAAGGTTTCCGGCAAAGGTAGAAGCGTTATCCGATGTTCTTGGATTTGTAGACCAAACGCTTGAGAGCTTCGAATGTCCGATGAAGCTTCAAACAGCCATTTGCGTTGCCATTGAAGAGGTGTTCGTCAACGTTGCTCACTATGCGTACGGAGAAGGCGAGGGAGATATGACGCTCGGTATTGGATTTGATTCCGAAAGCCGTGAGGTTACCTTCCAAATGAAAGATAAGGGCACGCCCTTTGATCCGCTTAAGAAGCCTGATCCGGATATCACTCTGTCGGCCGAGGAACGTGAGATTGGCGGACTTGGTATCTTTATTACCAAAAAAACAATGGACAGTGTAACTTACGCCTACGAAAACGGCGAAAATATTTTGACAATGGTTAAAAAAATTTAAATTTAAAGGAGATTTACAGTTATGACAATCGAAATTAAGAGAAACGCAGAAGAAACTATTATCGAGCTTGAAGGAAGACTCGATACAACCACAGCCCCCGCCCTCGACAAAACCATAAGCAATGATATTGAAGGTACTAAAAGCCTTGTTCTCGATTTTAAGAAGCTGGAATATATATCCAGTGCGGGGCTCAGAGTTCTTCTTGGCGCGCAGAAGAATATGCAGAAAATCGGCTCTATGAAGGTAACGAATGTTTGCGAAGAGGTTATGGAAGTATTTGAAATGACAGGCTTTGCCGACATTTTAACAATTGAATAAAAAATAAAAAACAATTAAAGGAGAAATAAATATGAAATCAAACGTATGTAAAATCGAAAAAGGCACAAGAGATCTTGATGCCATTCTTAAGGAAAGCGAAAGAGTAGCGGAATACAACGGTCTCAGTCACAAGCAATCTTTGCAGTTGCGCTTGCTTTGCGAGGAGATTGACGGAATGCTTCCCAATATCATCAATGATTTTGACGGCGAGCTTTGGATTGATTTCGAAGACGGAGTATGCAAGGTCAACGTTTCTATTAAGATTGCCGAACTTAACGCGGAAAAGAAGGAAGAGCTTATTGGTATTGCAAAGAATAAGAAGAATTCCGCGGTTGTCGGAATTGCGAGCAAGATTCGTGATGCTATTGAGAATTTCATTTTGGACGAAGAGAGAATGGCAATTTTGGCTATGTCTTCAGGAAGCTTCGGATTGGCTACAGACGGCGTAGATTATGATTTCCTTTGGAGATTGGAGGAATACAAGAATCTCGTTAAAAAGGAAGAGCCGGCAGAGGCATGGGACGAGCTTGAAAAATCGGTTATCGCCTCGGTTGCTGACGACGTTATCGTTGGCGTAAAGGGAAGACGCGCAAACATCACTATCGTAAAGAAATTCGCATAAGGAGAGAGAATATGAAGATCAATTTTAATAACAATAACGGAATTTTGAACGTGGCTCTTGACGGACGCCTTGACACTACGACTGCCCCCGAGTTTGAAAGCTTTCTCGGTGAAAATTATGACGGAACGGGTTCTATCGTTATCGATTGCGAAAAGCTGTTGTACATCTCATCCGCGGGACTACGCGTTTTGCTTGCCGCTCAAAAGAAAACCAAGGGTGCGATGAAGCTTATAAACGTATGTGAGCTTGTTATGGAAGTCTTTGAAATGACAGGCTTTGCCGACATTCTGGTTATCGAATGACGGAGCTTGTGTTGGGAAAGGAAAATTAAAAAATGAACGTTACTTACCGTATAGACGAAGACATTCTGTATATTGCCATAGAAGGAAGAATTGACGCTTCCAACGCGGCAGAGGCAGAAGAGAAAATTTTCAGTATTAAACATGATAACCCGGGAAAGCACACGGTTTTGGATGCCGACAATCTTGAGTACATATCTTCGGCAGGCTTGCGCGTGATTTTAGGACTCAGAAAGGAAGAACCCAAGCTTGCGATTATCAACGTAGCTTCCGATGTGTACGAGGTGTTTGATATGACCGGATTTACCGATATGATTACGGTGGAAAAGGCATATCAGAGAATGAGCGTTGAAGGCTGCGAGTTTATCGCAAAGGGCGCCAACGGTGCCGTTTACCGCTACGATGACGAAACTATTCTCAAGACTTATTTTGCAAAGGATGCTCTTCCCGAGATTAAACAAGAGCGCGAAAACGCGAGAAAAGCATTTGTTCTTGGTATTAATACCGCAATTCCTTACGGTATCGTTCGCGTGGGAGAGGGCTACGGTACAGTGACCGAGCTTTTGAACGCTGTCAGCGTAACGAAGCTGATTCGCAATAATCCTGAGGATTTGACAGAAGCGGCAGGGTATTATGTTGATATGCTGAAAAGCATTCACGCCATTGAGGTGGGGGACGGTGAGGTTCCCGATATGAAGGAGACCGCTCTTGCTTGGGCGGATTTCGTAGCCGCTCATATTCCCGAGGCTCAGGGAAAGAAGCTCCGCGCTCTCATTGAGGCGGTACCAAAGCAGAATACCTTGATGCACGGTGATTATCACACGAATAATATTATGGTGCAGAACGGCGAGCCCTTGCTTATTGATATGGATACTCTGTGCATGGGACATCCCGTGTTTGAGCTTGGCTCTATGTTCAACGCGTTTGTCGGATATTCCGAGCTTGACCATCAGAATATGTTGGACTTTTTCGGTTATAGCTTTGAAACCGCGGGAAAATTCTGGAATATGGCTCTTAAAATGTATCTTGGTACAGACGATGAGGCAGTGTGCCGTAGCGTTGCGGAAAAGGCAATGGTTGTCGGATATACCCGTATGCTTCGCCGTGCTATTCGCCGTCCCGATGAGGCGGACAGCCCTGCAAAAATTGCAAGATGTAAGGAAATGTTGGCAATTCTCCTTGAGAAAACAGATAGCTTATATTTTTAAATTTAAAGAGGATGTATTTTATGAATATCAAAAAAATGAAATTACCGATTATTATTTTGGCGATCGGATTAATTCTTGCGGCAGTATCCTGCCTTTTTACGGGTGTTCTGAAAGAGCCGACAATCAAGGAGCATGAATTTGATTACTCGGTGACGTATAGCATTGACGGTGAGGTGAAAACTCATAAGGGTAGCTACCGTTGCAGCTTTGTCGGACATGACGGACACGACGATCCTACGCTCAGACTGTATGACGGAGTACATAATATTGACGGGACCGTATCGGAGTCCTCTTGGTTTACAGTAGCGCAGAAGGATGGGGCAGAGCTTTCCCTTATAGTAAATCTGGACGCTGATTATCTGATGGGTGATCCTGATAAATTCGAATACGTGTCGGGCAATGAAGATCCATGCCTTGAAGCTACTGGTGCAGATGGTTACCCTGTTGAAATATCCGAGGCGTTTGGCGCGGAGATCATCAGCTGGGAGTATCCCGAGCCCATTGAAAATTCCTTTAAATTCGTAGGATTTTCCCGTTTGTATGCAATAAGCATGGGCGCAATGCTTTTGATTGGTTTCTTGACAATAATAGCTTGCATTATTTTTGTGAAGAAGGAGTCCGACATACGCTATAAGGTGCTTGACGGAATTTCTATTGCTCTCAACTTTATTATCGGTTTGTGGATGATTCCTTTTGTTACCGTAGTTATATTCATGTTTCCGCTTACTATGGATCCGGCAACCTTTATATACCAGGTATATTTGTGTATTCCCGCGCTGACCGCTTTTGCGATCGCCGCTTCTGTTGCATTGCGCCGTAAGGGATTCACGAAATCCGGATTTTTTGTACAGCTTGTTTTCCCCGTACTGTTTTTCGCTCCAATGTTTATTGAATCTATTGTTTAAAACTTGTTTTCTTGATTTGGACCGCTCAATGGAGGTGGATAGGTGTCTGACGTAAAAAAGCTTACCATTTTGCATTCTAACGATCTTCACGGTGATTTTCTTGCCGAAAAGATCGATGAGAGGCTGATAGGCGGCGTGTCTATGCTGTCGGGATACGTAAATAAGGTTCGAAACGAGGAGCAAAATACAATTTACTGTATTGCCGGCGATATGTTTCGCGGCTCGGTAATAGATTCGGAGTTTCGCGGTATTTCTACGATTGAAATAATGAATATGTTGGCGCCTGACGTAGTGACAATCGGAAACCACGAGATAGATTACGGAATTGCGCATCTCTTATTTCTTGAGAAATGTGCGAAATTCCCAATTATTAATGCTAATCTGCATATTACCACCAACAACGCCAGACTGTTTAAGTCGCATCAGATCATCGAGGTCGATGGAATGAAAATTTTGTTTATCGGTATTATAACCGAGACGGTGCTTTCGATGGCAAAGAAAGAGGCTTTGATTGGAGGCTTGGTGGATATTCACGACGCGGTAAGCGAGGTGGAGCGTATATGCAACGCCTATAATTCGCTCGACATTGATTGTACCGTTTTGCTTACCCATATAGGCTTTGAGGAGGATAAGCTGCTTGCGTCGCAATTAGATCCTTCTCTCGGTGTAGATATCATTATCGGCGGTCATTCCCATACCTATCTTGAAAAGCCCGAGGAGGTCAACGGAATATTGATCGCGCAGGCGGGAACGGGAACCGACCAGATAGGCAGATTTGATTTGGAGATCGATACCTATTCCAATAGCATCTGCGGATTTTCTTGGAAAAGCGTTCCCGTTACAGATGAGTACTGTCCGAGAGATATAGCGCTTGAAGATATCCTCAATCCGTATAAGCTCGAAGCGGAGAAAAAATACAGCCGCGTGGTTACTCGCTTAAAGCGAAAATTAACACACCCGTCGTGGTATCGGGAAACCGAGCTTGGGGGGCTTCTTGCGGATATTTTGCAAGAAAGCTTACGGCTGGATATGATGCTTGTAGGTTCGGGAAGTATAAGGGTGTCGGAAATTGGACCTATTATACTGTTTTCCGATCTTACGGAATGTCTTCCTTATGACGATTCAGCCATTGCGTTATGGGTTACAGGCGCGCAGCTTGAAAAAATGATTTTGTATATGCTTCGTGACGAGGTTTGGGAAGGCTCTCACTGTGAATTTTTCCAATTCTCTGAAGGAGTACGCGTGATATACGATAAGCAAAGTCACAGCTTTAAGGAATTTTCTTTGTACGGAGAACCGATAGAAGATAAAAAAATCTATAAAATCGGTTTGCAATATTATTTCTATTTGAACATGAAGGATTTCTTCTCCGTTTCCCGCGAGGAGATTGAACCTAACGGGAAACCAAGAAGAGTAGCGACTTCTTGCCGCGAGGTTTTGGACGAGTACTTGTCCTGCCATCAAGGCTTAGACCATAAAACAAACGGCAGATTAAGGATCGAATAATCTTGAACGCCCAGGCAGTCGCTTTTGCCAAATGGCGCAAAAAGAAGATTGCTCTAAATAAAGGAGAAACACAGCAAATGATAAAAATGAAAAAACTACTGTCTATTTTTCTTTTGGCAGTAATGATTTTGGGAGCTTTGACGGGATGTGGCGATGATAAAACTCAAAGCTTTCAGAGCATGGAGGATTTTGAAGAATCCAAAATAGGCGTTCTTACGGGTTCGTCCTTTGATTTGCTTGCAAAAGAATATTTTCCCAAGGCAGATAGACTTTACTACATGAATATATCTGATCTTGTCTTGAACTTGAAGCAAGAGAAGATCAACGGTATTTTGATGGACAAGGGCTTTTTTACCCCTTTGAGTTGGGAGGAAAGCGCCATTTCCTATGTTGAGATGGATATGCCCGCAACAGAATATGCGGTAGCATTTCCCAAAAATTCCGGTTCGAAAGCGTTGATGTCGCAGATCAATGAGTTCATTCGAGCCGAGAAACAGAGCGGAGCGCTTGCCGAGCTTGAAGCGAAATGGCTTTCAAATGCCGAACCCGACGTATCAATTGATATGTCGCGGTTGACCGGTGAAAACGGAACCCTGCGTGTTGCCACTACCGTAGAAAGCAAGCCCTTCGACTATTTGAAGGACGGACAGTTCTATGGCCTTGACGCGGAGTTTATTTTCCGTTTTGCCAATAAATACGGATATGCATTGGAGATCGATACGATGGATTTCGGCGCGCTTTTGCCGAGCCTCGCTACAAAAGGGTACGATCTCGCCATCTCCAGCATTACCGTTACAGAGGAACGCAAGGAGAGCGTGGATTTTTCTGACGTATATTGCAGCAGCCCCATTGTTATGGCGGTCATGGCTGACGGAGAGACCCAAAAATCCGAGCAGACGCTAAATGACTTTTCCAACGCCAAGATCGGTATCGTAACAGGCTCCGCTCACGACCATACCATTAAAGAAAAATTCCCTGACGCGACTCGTGTATATTTTAACAACATGGCGGATATGATCCTTGCGGTACAGCAGGGAAAGATAGACTGCTACGTTGAGGATAGTCCGTTTTTTGCACCGCTGATCTGGGAAGGGGTCAAATTAAAAACGGTAGACGGCTCTCTGGCACAGATGAGAAACGGCTTTGTTTTTCCGCAAGGGGAAAGCGTTTCGCTGCGTGAGCAGATCAACGAGTTTTTAGCCATAGCCAAGACGGATGGAACTGTTGATAGATTGCTTGAAAAATGGCTGGGAAATTCAGAACCGACCGAGCACCCCGATTATGCAAATCTGGAAGGTGAAAACGGCACGATACGTATAGCGATATCCGTTGATAACAAACCGATGCTTTATCAGAGTGCGGAGGGCTTTACAGGCTTTGAGATGGAGCTTCTTACGTTATTTGCTCAAAAAAACGGATATAAATTCGAGATTGAGGTCGTTCCCTTTGAATCGATCATTGCGGGAATCAGCGCGGGAAAATACGATATGGGCGCATCCTCTTTGAACATTACTCCCGAACGGGAGGAAAGTGTCGATTTCAGCGATCCCTACAATGACTTCGGCGTGGTACTTGTGGTAAATGATGAGGAAAACGGGTCGCGCAGAAGGTTGGCGGATTTTGAGAACGCTACGCTTGGCATTTTCAGCGGCTCCTCCTTTGACGCATTGGCGAAGGAGCGCTTTCCAAACGCGCAGCGTCAGTACTACACGCTTGTTCCGGATATGATCCTGGCTGTGGAGCAGGGAAAGATTGACGGATACATTACCGAAACCACCTATGTGACAGCCGCGATCTGGGAAGGCGCGAAAATAGAGGCGGTAAGCGAGATAATCGACCGCACAAGCGCGGGATATATTTTCAGAAAGGACAGTTCCTCAGACGAGCTTCGCGAGCAGGTGAACGCTTTTATTCGAAAATCCAAGGAAGACGGTACGCTAGCTAAGCTGCAAGAAAAGTGGTTTGGGGAAACTGAGCCGAAGGGTAAGCTGGATTACGCCTCTCTGACGGGCGAGAACGGCACGCTTCGACTTGCCGTCGCGCCGGACCTGAAGCCGATTTCCTATATTAAGGACGGTGAGGCAACCGGCTATGAGATGGAGCTTTTGGTGCTGTTTGCCAAGGAGTACGGCTATAGTCTGGAGATGTCCTACGTTACCTTTGACGCCATTCTTCCCGGTGTTACTACGGGCAAATATGACATTGGTACAGGAGCCGTGACCATTACTGAGGAGCGCGCGCAAAGCGTGTCTTTCTCGGAGAGCCATCTGACGGTGGATGTTGTCATGGTGGTTCGTGCGGAGGAAGATTCCGTAGCAAAAGTCAGTTTCTGGGATAAAGTTAAGGAAAGCTTCCATAAAACCTTTATCCGCGAAGCACGATGGAAGCTGATAGTTGAGGGTGTCGGCGTGACGGTGTTGATAAGCGTATGCTCTGCGCTGGCAGGCTCGCTCTTAGGCTTCGGATTGTATATGCTCAGCCGATCGGACATCAGGCTTTTGCAAAAACTGACCAAGGTCTTTGCCAAGGGGTATTCGAGAATTGTCGCGGGTACACCGATCGTCGTTATTCTGATGATTCTTTTCTACGTTGTATTCGGAAGTGTCAGGGATATGAGCGGTATTGTGGTTGCCGTGATAGGATTTACGCTTACCTTTGGCGCGTTTGTCTACGATCACATGACAGTATCCGTAGGCAGTGTTAACCGCGGACAGACAGAGGCGGCGTATGCTTTGGGATATACAAAAAATCAAACCTTTTTCCATATCATATTCCCTCAGGCGATGAGCATTTTCCTGCCTTCCTACTGTGGTCAGGCGGTTGAGCTTATAAAGGCAACGGCTGTTGTAGGATATATTGCGGTAAATGACCTTACCAAGATGGGAGATATTATCCGAAGCAATACCTATGAGGCGTTCTTCCCATTGATCGCAACTGCGGTTATCTATTTCATGTTGACTTGGATACTTTCGCTGCTTCTGGGACTTGTAAAATTGCGTTTTGAACCGAAACGCCGCAGCGAAGAAACAATTTTGAAAGGGGTGAAGACCAAATGATCCGTATTGAGCATTTGAGAAAAGAATATCCTACGGCAGTTCCGCTCAAGGACGTAAACGTAGAGATTCATAAAGGCGACGTCATTTCGGTCATCGGTCCCTCCGGTACCGGTAAATCAACTCTTATCCGTTGTATAAATTTGCTTGACAAACCCACCTCGGGAAGGATTTTTATTGACGGGGAGGAAATTACGGCAAAGGGGAGTGACGTTGCCCGTATCCGCCGCAAAATGGGTATGGTGTTCCAGCACTTCAACCTGTTTCCGCATATGACGGTTATTGAAAATATTATGGCGGCGCCTATGAGGCTGCTTGGGCTCTCCAAGCAGGAGGCGTACGACAGGGGAATTGAGCTGCTTCGTAAGGTGGGACTTGGTGATAAAGCTCTCAACTATCCCGACGTAATGTCCGGCGGACAGAAGCAGCGTGTCGCCATCGCTCGAACCCTTGCTATGGAGCCTGAGATTATTCTCTTTGACGAGCCTACGTCCGCTCTTGACCCCACTATGATAGGTGAGGTGCAAGCGGTTATACGTGACCTTGCCAAGCAGGGAACTACCATGATCATAGTTACGCATGAAATGAAATTTGCGCGCGAAATATGCAACCGTGTATTTTATATGGATCAGGGCGGTGTTTACGAGGACGGCACTCCCGAGCAGATTTTTGATAATCCCGTGAAGGAACGCACCCGTCAGTTTATACGTCATCTTAAGGTATTGGAGTATTCTATTACTTCGCAAAACTTCGATTTTCTGAGTTTCAATACGCAGATTGAGGAGTTTGGAAGAAAGCATCGTATCTCACAACGCAAGATATATAATATTCAAGCGTATATCGAAGAAATGTGCGTGCAGATTATTCTTCCTCAGATGGTCTCTCCTTTTGAGATGTTAGTCACGGTTGAGTATTCCGAGGAAAAGGATGATGCCGACGTGGTTATCAGATATAGCGGCACAGCCTTTGACCCGACGAAGAGTGAAAACGCCCTCTCGCTCCTGCTTGCGAAGAAGGCTACCGAAAACATTGTTTACAGCTTTGATAGCGAGCAGACACTTTGCAACAGAGTGGACGCTCAGATATGACGAAATTGAGGACAGTATATGAATTTTAAGCCCAACCCCCTGCTTTATGGGGCTAATGAAGATTTTTTCAGCACTTTCAGACTTGCGATACGGATGAAAGAGAAGGTTGATTACGATCTGCTTTCTCGCTCCGTAGAAAAGGTGATGGTGCGATACCCATATTTTTGTGTTTTCCCAAAGCGGGAAGGGGAAAATCTTGTTTTGCGTTATAACACGCGCCCTTTGCCCGTTTTTCCCGATGATCGCGCGGTGACTTTGGGGAGCAATGACAGCGGGGGACATCTTATCTCCTTCGGATGCAAGGATAAAACCATCTTTATAGATGCCAGCCACTATCTTGTTGACGGAATGGGCGTGGAGCCTATGATGAAAAGTCTGCTCTGTGTGTACGTTTCCGCTCGATACGGCGCGGAAGGATTGGAAACAGAGCGGATCAGAATGCCCGACAGCCCGGTTTGCGACGGAGAGCATGCCTATCCGTTCCCCGATAGGGTAATAGAGACGGAAGACCTGAATTTTCTTTCCGAAACCCCGGAAGAAGTGTATGGCTTAGATCCCGACGCGTTTGATGACGGAGGGCTTTATGCGTATCACTTGCATATTCCGCAAAAGGCGATGATGTCAAAGGCAAGCACCTCTGACGGCAGCCCGGTTTCTTTCCTTTCCGTCTTGCTTTACCGAGCGTTTCATAGACTCGATCTTGGCATAGACAAGCCGGTAGTGGGTCACGTTCAGCATCAGTACCGCGCGGCGTTGCGCGCACCTATGAGTCATCATAGCCTTGTTAACTATATTTCCGTGGTTTTGCAGCCCCGTCTTAATAAATGGGACGTTGAAAGGCAGAATACCGTTGTGCGCGGTCAGGTTATCCTCAAGGGCGGGAACGAGGCTGATATTGCATCGGTCAACCGATTGATAGAGGAGTTTCCGAGTGAGGCGGCGTTTGCCGACAAGAAGGACGCGATGGCGCGCTATGCGGAGAACAGTACCCGCGGAAAAACCTTTGGCATCAGCTACGTTGGGAAATTGGACTGGTGCGGTCTTGAGAGCTACGTTGACGATCTTCACGTTTACATTGGCGAGAAGCATACGAACAATATGTTGCTTGTCGAGGTAATGACTGTTGGAGAAGATTTTTCTTTAACCTTTATGCAAAGCGGACGAGGAGAGAAATATCTGAACGCCTTTGTTGAGGAGACCCGCGCGCTTGGTATTCCGGTAAGCCTTGTGGGTGAGGAAAGATATACGCTATGTAATACCGATTCAATTATAAAATGATGAAAGTATAAAATGATGAAAGAAGGAAAAAAACATGACACTCGAAATTGCTTTAATTGTAGTTGGTGTTTTAATTGTACTTGTAGGGCTTGTGTCCGGCATAACGGGCATTTGGCTCGTAATCAAGTATTATCGTTTTAACCGTAGGGAAAACAGTCTTGGTCTTACGGGCATGGAGATTGCGAGAAAAATTCTTGACGATAACGGACTTGAGCACATTAAGGTCAAGAGAACAGGCTCGCTTCTGTTCGGAAACAGCTACAGCCACTATTTCAAAAAGGTGCGTCTCAGAGGTTTTATCCGTCACGAGACCAGCTTGACCTCTATGGGAATGGGTGCGCAAAAGGCGGCGTTGGCAATTCTGGATAAAGAGGGCGACGAGGATATGAAAAAGCGCATCCGTCTCGTACCTTTGGTTACGTTTGGCCCCTTTGCCTTTATTCCTTTGATTTTGATTGGCGGATTGCTTGACTTTTTCGTGTTTAACACGAGTGGAGTTTGCACTCTCGCGCTTGGAGCAATCGGTCTTCTGTTTTACATATATGCCATCGTGCTTTCTGTCTTGACGCTAAAGACAGAAAAGAAGGCGCAGAATAGGGCGTATGAAATTCTTGAGAGAGATTATCACGTAACAAGCGATGAGCTTTCCGCGCTCAAAGAGCTGTTTCGTCTTTACAATATCCAATACGTCAACGATATCATTCTTTCCTCCCTTGAGTTGCTTTACACTCTGCTGGAAATTGCGATCGCGGTTAAGGGAAATGTGGATAATTGATATTTTTGACAGAAACAAAATACCGCTTTAGCCAAAACCGTTTAAAAGCCTAAAAATCAATAATAAGGAGAGGGGGGAGCCGAGTGATACTGACAATAAAAGCTATATATATTACTTTACAGGTAGCGCCTATACTTGCGCTTTTGATAACCCTGCCTCATACGGTAATAAGCTATTCAAGACAAAAAAAGATCAACGTCAGATGGGAAACGTATATTTATAGCTTTGTGCTGTATCTGATTTGCGCCTATTTTATGACGATGCTTCCATTGCCCTCCGAGGGATATTTTGACGTTATACCGCCTTTTTGGGAGCAGGTTCAGTTGGTTCCCCTCAAATGCTTTTTTGAAACGAATTTGTTGCGGTCTCCCGTTGCGTTGGCGGTGATTATATTTAATCTTTTTCTGACGGTTCCGCTCGGTGTCTTTTTGAGATTTTTGTTTAACTTCAAATTTGGCAAAACAATGCTTGCGGGATTTGCTTTCTCACTGCTTTGTGAAATTACTCAGATTACGGGATTGTTCTTTATCTATCCCGCGCCCTACAGAATTTTTGATATTGATGATTTAATTATTAACACGCTTGGTGCCGTGGTGGGATATTTGATATTTCCGTTGTTCTTTCGCATACTTCCCAAAGTGGAGGACGGCTCACATCAGATCGCGCAAGGAAGTGAAGCCTCATTTTTTCAAAGATGCGCGGCAACTGTCAGCGATATTGTTATAATATTTATAATATCCGTGCTTCTTATTGTTTGCGTGCCGCACGTTCGTACAGTGCTTTCGGCAGACTACCCGCTGCTTCGTATCCCGATATTTTTGGGAATATTTACTGTTGTCGGAGCATTGTATTCCTTTATTCTCGCTGACCGTATGCCCGGATACACGCTGACAGGTCTCAAGCTTTTGCAAAAAGGGGGCAAAAGTGTTTCCCGCCTGAGAGCCGCCGCGCGATCTGTGGTTATCTATTTATTGGTAGTTGGAATTCCGCTTGGTGTAACCTTTCTTTTGAGCTTGAATACGGAATATGCGGGGCTTCTTAGCGTTTTGTGGGTGCTTATCGGCGCAATATTGATGGTTTGCGCCGCGGCAATTATTCTCGAAATGATGTTTAATGCGGTAACGCACGGCTCGTCTATGATATACGACCGAATTTTCAATACATACGTGGCGTATTCAAAAAGCAGAAAAAACTCGGTATTTGGAATTCGTGTTATAGATATTCGCGCGCTTGAATCCGAAAACATTGATATGCTTTCAGACGAAATTTACAATACGCTTCTGGATATGAATGTGTCGCACGAATCCGCAACAAGAGTAAGGCTTATGGCGGAGGGGGTAATGCTTGATTGGATAGAGCAGGGGCTTGGCGGAACTCCGTGCGAGCTCAGGCTTGATAAGCGTTACAAAGGAAATGCCCTTATGCTCAGTGTCTCGGGAGAGGACAAGACGAACGATTTGCTCTCGGACAGCTATACCGAGATGCTCAAAGGACTTGATCTTAGTCTTACGACCTATTACGCCGCTGAGAAGAACATTTGCAATATTATCGTACCATAAAACAGTTTAAAGGGGAATATATTGTAAATTTTATGAACATTGTGAAATATGATGCGCAACACAATTGTTAAAAATCTATATTTGTGATAGAATAAACCTGTGGTGTTATCGTCGCTGAGGCTTGGCACCTGCGGTTTATTGATGGCTATTCAGATAATATAATGCCGAGTAAAAATTTCGGAGGTGGAAAATGCCGGATTTCAAAAAGAAATTTCAAACAGTGAAAAAACAATATTTTCCTGTTGTGGGGGTTTTGTTTTTAATTTTGCTTGCGGTTTTTTTGCTGTGGTTCAATAATAGCACCAGCATGCAAGCGGAGCCTGCTTTGATTGCGCAGGTATATTTTGATGGCGAGTATCGAATTGAGGATAACGGTTGGCAGAAGATTGTGAAGGGCGAACACATTCCGGCTACAAAAGGTGACGTGACGCTGCGAGGTAATTTTCACATGCTGACACCCGACGGAGAGTACGTTGGTATTTATAGGGGTGATTTGCCGATTGCATTCTATACCAATCATATTAATCTGACATTCAATGAAGGTGATAGCGAACCTTTTGTCATTGATATGGAAAATCCGCTGTACGGAAATTCTGCTTGCGGTGCGAATTGGTCTGCGCATTTTTTCACAAGCGAACGCGAGGAAACGATTGAAATCATTGTTCACAATCCTCACCGCTTCGGAAACGAAACCGCGATAGACGAAATGCTTTCCTCGATGGCTTTTTGGGCCGGAATTGAGTTTGAAAAGGGGGTTTTGAGCAGCGGTGAGCCACAGAGAAATGCGGGTATGCTGTTGATGCTTGTTTCTCTCGTGTTCCTCGGTATTGCGCTGTTCTCAAGCCTGATACACATAAAAAGCAATAGAATTATTTGGCTTCTCGGACTTGTGGTATTGTTTGCGGGGGCATATATTGCGTACAGCGCAGACGGTGTTTCCTTCTGGAGCGAATCAATCGTTTCAAACACCACCGTTCTTGGATTCTCAATGATGTTCTATATGCTGTTCTTATCTATGAGTATCTCGTATTTTCTCAAGGCGACGAAAAAAGTCGGCGAGCTAACGGTAATTCTTTTGGCTGTGGCAAACGGCGTATTCTTTATTTTGCCAATTGTAACCGACGTATTCTTTTACGATACGTGGCTCTGGTGGGCAGGAGTACAGATTATTGCTAATATCCTGTTGTTGGTCTGTCTTGTAATAGAATTTATAGGCAACGGGAAAAAGGAACGCTGGCTTTATATGGTCGTGTCCTTTCCGTTGATCGCCTTTGCTTTCGACGTTGTTGGCACGTGGCTGGGAACTTGGCGGGGCGGTGTTGTTTCCCGTTATGTTTTCGTTGCTTTGTTTGCCGTAGCAATGGTTATGGTGCTTAAGTTGATTCCTCACAGCATAAACGCAGCTACCAAGGCGAAAGAACTGGAGATGGAAAAAATAGTTCTTAATGCAGAGCTTGCCGAAAGCAGAATATCCACGATGATGAGCCAGATTCGTCCTCACTTTATTTATAATACGCTTGGCAGTATAGAGCAGCTGTGTAAGCTTGATCCCCCTAAGGCAGGCGAGCTTGTACACAACTTTGCAAAATATCTCCGAGGAAATTTCGGAGAGCTTGATAACCCCAAACCGATTCTTATGTCGCGGGAAATGGAGCACGTACACCACTACATCAGCATTGAAAACGTGCGCTTTCCCGATATGACGTTCACGTTTGAAATGAATTCCGAAGATTTCCATATTCCCGCGCTTACCGTTCAGCCCATTGTTGAAAATGCCATCAAGCACGGCTTGATGAAGCTTTCCAAGGGGGGAACGATTCGGGTGGTTTCCTACGAGACTGAAACGGATTACTGCATTTCGGTGGTGGATGACGGCGTAGGATTTGATACAAGCGTGTTGATAGATGAGAGAAAGCACATGGGACTTCGCAACATTCGCGAACGTCTTAAGGTGATGGTAAACGGCAAGCTGGAGATCGAAAGCACCGTAGGCGTTGGCACGAAAGTGCTGGTAACAATTCCAAAGGAGGCGAGAAAATGATTGCAATAGCAGTTGATGATGAGGCGTTGATGCTTGGCGCATTGGTGGCGGCAATAGAAGCTTCACCGGACATTACAGAGGTCGCAAAGTTTTCCGACTGTGAAGAAGCACTCGAATTTGTTAAAAACAATACTACGGATATTGCCTTTTTGGATATCAATATGCGTGGTATGGGAGGCCTTTCACTTGCCGAAAAAATTATCTCGTTCTGCCCTAATTGTAAGATAGTATTTTGCACCGGATACGAGGAATACGCCATTCCCGCATTCAAGCTTCACGCCTCGGGCTATTTGATGAAGCCTATTGCGGCTGAAGACGTGCAAAGCGAAATCGACAATATTAAGGGCGTTCGCCAAAAGGAAAAGCTTCTCAGGGTGAACTGCTTCGGTAATTTTGAGGTCTATGTGAAGGAGGAAAAGCTTATATTCAAGAGACTGAAAACAAAAGAGCTGTTTGCGTTTCTCATAGATCGAAACGGGGCGGGAATGACGGCAAAGCAGATCTGCGCCGTGCTGTTTCCCGATGATAAGGACGATACCAAAAACGCGGCGTATTTGCGCCAACTATTTATGGATCTGAAAAATACTTTGAAAACGGTAGGGGCGGAGTCGGTTTTATGCCATGAAACCCCGTGTTACCGTGTCGATACGGGACTTATCAAGTGCGATTATATCAGCTATCTTGAAACCGGAAAGCCGGAATTTCACGGCGAATACATGACACAGTACAGCTGGGCAGAGGAAACTTGCGCTATGTTGCTGTTTAAATGATGATTGGGGGGCGATAAAAAAAATTTTACCGCCCTTGAGGTTTGTAACACATTTGTAACGCCCGCTATGATAAAATGAGGGCGCAGTGATAAAAAATCACGAAAAGAAGGAAGTGTAACAATATGAAAAAGTTTATTGCTGTTATTATGACAATTTGCCTTGCGGTAAGCGCGCTTTGCGTTAGCGCGTCAGCCTTGACTGTCTCGTCAAGCGACGTTATTCGCGTATACGGTCTTAAAGAGGGCGGTTCACCGGTAATTCTCAACGGCTACACAAAATTTGATGAAGGCTGGGAAGCGGCTGTCGATTATGCGGAGGACCACGACTATATGAACGAGAACGGCTACGACCGTATCGTGGTTGACCTTCTTGCCGATTGGAAAGCCAACGAGGACGGCGAGTTCGGTGACAGCTGGAGATTTGCTACCGACTGGGGCGATGGCTTTCAGTACAGCACTATATACGTTCCCAGCGATACAAGAATGACCATTAATATGAACGGTCACACCATAAACCGCGGACTTGAGAAGTGGGAATACGACGGTGAGGTTATCTATATAAACGATGACGCAGACGTTATCATTAACGACGGTACCATAACCGGCGGTTTCAGCTGCAACGGTGCAGGCGGCATACATATGCAGGGCGGATCAAAGCTGACGCTAAACAACGTAAATATTGAAGGAAATAGTGTTGAAGACGACGACGGCGCGGGTATTGCTGTTTATGACGGTGCAACTCTCGTTATGAACGGCGGCAGCATTGCCAACAATACAATAAAAAGCTCTACCGTAACCTGGGTGTTCGGTGCGGGTATCTATATTAAAGACAGCACAGCAAGCTTCTATAACGTGACTTTTCAAGACAACCATAGCAGTGGGAGAACTGAGCACGAACGCGACCATAGCGAAACCTACAGTACCTATGGCGTCGCACTCTGTTCGGATGAAAGTAAAGTAACCATTGATTCATGTAAATTTTACGATAACGCTCACTTTCACGGAAACTTTCTTGACGCAAACTCTGTGATCTGTGCAAAATCGGGCGGTGAAATGACAATCAAAAGTACGGTCTTTAAGGGCAACGGAGGCATTCAGCACTTTACAAACGGTTACGTCGACGTTTATTTGGGAACAAAGCTTTTTAATGTGGGCGACTGCGACCTTACGATTGAGGATTGTCAATTTATAGGGAACCATACCACCGTTCTGCTTGATATGGGCGCCGCAGCGTCGCTCAGCGTTTCGAATACTCGTTTTACAGATAATAACTCCTCTGTATATAGCGAATTTTACGAGAGTAGCTCGCCCAGATCTTTTGTCAACTGTACGTTTGACAAAAACATAAGCTCATTCAAATACCCTCATTCGTTTGAATTTTCTGACGGAGGAAATCAGCCGACCTTTATAGATTGTGATTTAGGCAATTCTACTTTCAATGACCGTGGCAGAGCCATCTTTGACGGCAAGGAGGCAGGCTCCATATTTGGTGAAGGCTCGCTTACAATGATCATTTCGATTGTTGCGCTGATTGCTTCGGTGGCGGCTATTGTTGTCAATGTATCTTACAAAAAGAATTCGGTTTCTGAAACCGCAAACAGCGAAGCGGAATCTGACGACGAATAATAATTAACCGCATATAACAAAGGGTGTACGAGAAATCGCGCGCCCTTTAAAAAAATTTTTAATTTTTTTATTTTTTCCTCGATTTGTAACACATTTGTAACGCCCGCTGTGTTAAAATGAACGCATAGCAATAAAAAATGCTGTTATTGGCATCAAAAACTAAGAAAGGAAGATACTTATGAAGAAAATTTTTGCAATTATTCTGACTCTTTTAATGGTGACATCTTTGTTTTGTATTGGCGCGTCAGCCTTGACCGTCTCGTCAAACGACGTTATTCGTGTCTACGGTCTTAAAGAGGGCAGTTCGCCGGTAATTCTCAACGGCTACACAAAATTTGATGAAGGCTGGGAGGCGGCAGTCGATTACGCAGAGGACCACGACTATATGGACGAGAACGGCTATGACCGTATCGTGGTCGACCTTCTTGCCGATTGGAAAGCCAACGAGGACGGCGAGTTCGGTGACAGCTGGAGATTTGCTACCGACTGGGGTGACGGCTTCCAGTACAGCACTATCTACGTCCCCGGCAATACAAGAATGACAATTAATATGAACGGTCACACCATAAACCGCGGTCTTACCGTGTGGAAATGGAACGGTGAGGTTATATACGTTGCCGCGAAGGCAGACCTTATCATCAATAAAGGCACTATTACCGGAGGCTTGAGCGGCAGTGGCGCAGGCGGTATCCACATTGACGACAACGCCAGAGTTGAGCTGAACGACGTGCATATCGTCGGCAACGTTTCGGACGATGACGATGGCGGAGGAATCGCGATTTACGACGGCGCAACCCTTATAATGAACGGCGGTAGCTTTGAGAATAACTCGGTTGATGGATTTGTTCCGACATCTGAGCATGAAATATTTGGTCAATCCTATTACGGCGGCGCAATCTACGTTGAGGACAGTAACGTAAAATTAAAAGGCGTTGAATTCAAGAACAATCAAACTATTGAGGAGAGTGCCCATGGCGCTGCAATTTACGCTGACGACAGTGAGATAGAGATATTGGATTGTATCTTTGACGGAAACGGTATCGAAAACGAGAGCAAGAATATTTACGTCGCTTATTCTGTTATTTACGCCAAGGACACCCAGCTCCGGATTAGCGGTACTACCTTTACCAATAACGGCGCCAAGAGGGCCGATGTCCCCGACATTGGATACACTTCTGTAATTGCGCTTGATAATTCAAGTCTTATAATGAACAAAGGCGCGGCTGACAATAAATTCAGCAATAATAACAGCTATTTCCTTATCAATGACAGCGACAATTCCGAGATCTACATTGGGGATACTGATTTTTTGGATAACGCCGCTTCGGTACTGTACGGTGACAACCAGACTACCTCGGACAGTTATTTCAGAAATTGTAAGTTTAATAACAACGTCTCCGGAAAATTTGTAAGCTTTTACGATGTGAATACCACATTGACCTTCAACGATTGCGACATGGGCGATTCTACCTACGACGACACAGAATATCTCAAGTTTGTTGAAAACGGCGTTGAAAAGAAAACCACCGCAGGTTCGATGTTCGGTGCGGGTTCGTTTAGTATGATCATTGCTTTTGTGGCATTGATTGCCTCGGTGGCATCCATAATTGTGAATGTTAGCGCAAGCAAAAAGAAGATTGTTGGCGTAACGGCAACAAAGCAGGCAGAGAATAACGAATAATTAAGCAAATTCCAAAGGTGCAGAAAAATTTCTGCACCTTTTTTGACTTTTGGAGTGATTTGTAACACCTTTGTAACGCGCCCTGTGCTAAAATAAACGCACAACAGTAAAAAACGGTGCAAATCGTATCATAAAAATAAAAAGGAAAGATGCTCATGAAGAAAATTTTTGCAATAATTATGACAATTAGCCTTGTTGTGATTGTGCTTTGCGTTACCGCGTTTGCCGCAGACCCCTCCGCTGATACGGTAATTCGTGTTAGGGCGCAGAAGAGTGACGGCTCTATTGTTGAGATAGAGAAAGGTGATTACAAGTATTTTTCGAAAGGCTGGGAAGCGGCAGTTAATCTTGCCGAAAACAGCGACCTGATGAATGAAAACGGCTACGTTCGCGTTGTTGTTGACCTTTATTCCGATTGGAACGCAAACAGCATGGGCAAGTTTGGGTCAAACAGCTATGCCGGATTCCAATATAATACCATTTACGTCCCTCAAAATGTCAGTATGATGATCAATATGAACGGTCACACCATCAACCGCGGACTTGACGGTGATAAAAAAGACGGCGAGGTCATGTACGTTGATAAAAGAGCTGACGTTATTATCAACGGTGGCAAGAACGGAGACCCTATTCTCAAGCCGGGGGAGAAATCGAGAACCGTTAAAATGGGTACTGTCACCGGCGGTAACAGCTATAACGGCGCAGGCGGTATCCATATTAACGATAATGCAACCCTAACCCTTAATAACGTTCGTGTTGTCGGCAACAGAGTTGAAGACAGTGACGGCTCCGCCATTGCCGCATACGACGGCGCCAGGCTTATCATGAATGGCGGTAGCATTTCGAACAACGTGCTTTACAATTCGGAAAATTTTTTTGGTGCCTCTTACGGTGCGCTATATCTTAAAAAGTCGAGCGCGGCCTTGACTGAGGTTGAGATATCACATAATGGAATTGCAGGCTTTTCATCCTCTTGGGGTGTTGCGATCTATGTTGATGACAGCGACCTGAAAATGGAGAATTGCTTTGTAACGAAAAACGGATATAAGGGCGGTTCTGAGGATTTTCTGAAAGCCTATTCAATTATCCGCGTAGATGGCACCTCCGGCGTGCTTGATATTATAAATTGCAAATTTGAAAAAAACGGCACAGAGGGTGTTGCTACGGGACCTGATTTGCTTGAAATCTATGAGGGTACCGTTAAGATGAGCGACTCCTTTTGCAAGAATAATTTCTGTACGAATATTATATACAGCGAGGATGGCGTTGTTGAAGTTACAGACAGCCGGTTCGAAGGAAACATAGGTAGCGTTTTTGAAGGAAACGGAAAAACGGGAAGCCACTTTACAGGTTGCGCGTTCTCCAAGAACACCTCAGTTGAAGGCTATAAAACCTTTAATTTCGGGAAAGGAAACCTGTTGGCGTTCAATGATTGCGATTTTGGAGATGATACAACCTTCAATGACCGTAGCAGAGCTACCTTTGACGGAGTTGCGGGTGTAGGCTCTATCTTTGGCACAGGCTCGTTGAATACGGTAGTTTCGCTACTCGCGCTGGTTGTGTCTTTAGCGGCTATTGGCGTCAGTGTCGCTTCGAACAAGAAAAAAGCGGCTTCTTCGTCAGAGGATAACGAATAATTAGCTAAATTTAAGGAGCTGTCCCACTAAGAGACAGCTCCTGCTTTATTTGTACGTTCAAATTGCAATTTGTGTGGGAGTTGTTCGCACAGCAGCCCTGCCAGAAAAGTTTTGCGGAGCTTTTTCAAAAGCGACCGCCCGCGCCCGCAGGCGCCCGGCGTCTTTTCTTTTTGCGCGCTTTTTCTTTTTACGCCTCTTTATCTAAAAAGAAAAAGCGCAAGAGACAGTAAGTAACTATTATACAACGCATAGAAATTTAGCTGTGCAAAAATCTGTAAATATGTAGAATAATTAGT
>JAZKYO010000115.1:0-12135 GCA_045612185.1 Eubacteriales bacterium | reverse complement strand
ATACCGACAAACCACAATTTGATAAACTAATCAAAACGCAAACTCCCTCTGTGGCAGAGATAAAACACAAAATTTATAAAAACTTTTTACCAGAAAAGTTTTTCGGTTCCTTTTTTCAAAAAGGAACAAATCGTTCCCCCGTTCCCCGCCTCCCTCGTTCCCCCGCCTCTCCCGTTCCCTACGAAAGGAAGTGAAAAATTGAACGTATATGAAGACAAACAGAGGATAATCCAAGAGACGGTGCCCGGCAAGCAGATAACGCTGGCGCACATTGTGGCAAATCCCGACGGCACACTGTACCGAAAGCTTGGACTTGACCCGACGGTGGATTATTCAAAGAAATCGGCAATCGGCATAGTAACCATGTGCCCAAGCGAGTACGCCATAATAGCCGCTGACCTTGCAATCAAGGCTTCGGGCGCTGAGATTGGCTTTGTTGACAGATTTTCGGGCACGCTTATTACGGTAGGAAGTGTCTCGGAGGTCGAGGCGTCTCTGGTGGCTGTGGTTGAATACGCCGAAAAGAAGCTTGGTTTTAACGTCTGCGAGATAACCAAGACATGAAAAAAATGATATTTATGGGCAAAAGCGGAAGCGGAAAAACCACGCTGATAGAGGCTCTTCGCGGAGAGGAGCTGGTCTACCGCAAGACCCAGTGCATAGACTACTCGGATAACCTTATGGATACCCCCGGGGAGTATGCCGAGGGCAACGACCTTGGCGGCGCGCTTGCGGTCTATACCTACGAGGCTGACGTGGTGGCGCTTGTGCTGTCGGCAACCGACGACTTCTGCGTGTTCCCGCCTGCCTGCGCTCCCGTGGCTAACCGCCCCGTGGTTGGAGTGGTTACCAAATGCGACGACGGTTTTGCCCGCCCCGAGCTTGCTAAAATGCGCCTTGAGCTTTGCGGCTGTGAGAGAGTTTTCTTCACCTCGGCCAAAACAGGTCAGGGAATTGAGGAGCTTTTGGAGTATCTTGAAGCTCCAAAAAAGACAAAAACCACATAAAATCAGGAAAAATCAAAGAAAAACCACACATTTTTTTGAAAAAACCTTGACAAATCGCAAACAAAGTGGTATTATACAATTGTAAACCAAACACAAAACAACATAAAAACAAAACAAACAAAGGAGAATCTTTAAAATGACAGAGTACGAAATCAAAAAACAGATCTGTGAGATCGGTAAAAGAATTTACGATCACGGCATGGTAGCGTCCAACGACGGTAACATCTCGGTAAAGATCAACGACAACGAGTTCCTTTGCACACCCACAGGCGTGTCCAAGGGCTTTATGACACCCGAATACATCTGCAAGGTTGACGCAAACGGCAAGGTTATTCAGGCAAACGAAGGCTTTAAGCCCTCCTCCGAAATCAAGATGCACATGAGAGTTTACAAGGAGCGCCCCGACGTTAAGGCGGTAGTTCACGCTCATCCTCTCTACGCAACAAGCTTTGCTATCGCGGGCATTCCGCTTACAGAGCCCATTATGCCCGAGGCTGTAATCGCTCTCGGTTGCGTTCCGATTGCCGAGTACGGTACACCCTCCACAGAGGAAATTCCCGATGCGGTTTCCAAGTACCTTCAGTACTACGACGCAGTTCTTCTTGCTAACCACGGCGCGCTTTCCTTCTCGGATTCGCTCCTTAACGCTTACCACAAGATGGAGTCCCTTGAGTTCTACGCTCAGCTTCTCTATCAGTCCAAGATGCTCGGCGGTCCCAAGCAGCTTTCCGAGTCTCAGGTTCAGAGACTTTACGAAATCAGACGCCAGTTCGGTCTTAAGGGTAAGCACCCCGCTGACCTTTGCCCCAACGCAAAGGCAGGCAAGCCCAGCTGCCATAGCTGCGGCGGTTCTTGCGGCGGTAACTGCTCGGATGACGGCGACCTCGTTGCCGAGATAACCAGAAAGGTTCTTGCCGCAATGGGCAAGTAAGCCTTTTATGAGTACCGATATTGAAAAATTGGTGCGTGAGGCGGTCAAAAATATCGTTATGACCGAAAGCGCGCCTAAAAGGGAAAAGAAAAAGATTGACAAAATATCGCTTTCCGACGCCAAATTCCTTGCCCAAAAGGTTGAGGAAAGGGCGCGCGAAATGGGCGTGAATGCGGTGGTGGCTGTTGCCGATGAGGGAGGAAACCTTAAGCTCTGCGAGTGCATGGATAACTCCTACTTGGCAAGCCGCGACATAGCGATTAACAAATCCTACACGGTTGTGGCGCTTAAAATGTCTACGGCTAAGCTTGCAACTCTTGCCGCACCGGGCGGTGAGCTGTACGGAGTGCAGTTTACAAACGGCGGCAAAATAGTCATCTTCGGCGGTGGAGACACGCTGGAGCTTGGCGGCAAGATACTTGGCGGCATAGGCGTAAGCGGCGGAAGCGCTGAGCAGGATACTGCCCTTTCGGCTTACGGAAAACAGGTATTTGAGGATTATTTTGAAATATAATCTAATGTGAAAGGATAAATGCAATGACTGATCAGCAGAAAATCGAAGCCATTGTCAGAGAAGTGCTTTCGGGCATGAAGAGCGGAAGCTCCCATAAATGCTCGGGCGGTGAAATTCCCAAGACCGCACGCGTGGCTATGCTTACCGAAAAAGAGCGCTTTGAGATAAAGGAATATCCCATTCCCGAGCTTGGCGACGACGATATTCTCGTTAAGGTCGAGGGTTGCGGCGTTTGCGGCACAGACGCGCACGAGTATAAGCGCGACCCCTTCGGACTTATTCCCGTAGCACTCGGACACGAGGGAACGGGCGAGATTGTAAAAATGGGTAAAAACGTTAAGAAGGACAGCGCGGGCAAGCCTCTCGCTATCGGTGACAAGGTGGTTACCTGCATGATATTCAAGGACAACCCCGATATCACCATGTTCGACCTTAACAAGCAGAACGTGGGAGGCGCGGACGTTTACGGACTTCTTCCCGACGACGACGTACACCTTAACGGTTGGTTTGCCGACTACATAGTGGTGCGCGGCGGCTCTACCGTGTTCAACGTAAGCCATCTTGACCTTGATTCAAGAATCCTTATCGAGCCCGCGGCGGTGCTTATCCACGCGGTTGAGAGAGCAAAGACTACCGATATCCTCCGTTTTAACTCAAGAGTTGCGGTTCAGGGCTGCGGTCCTATCGGACTTCTTTGTATAGCGGTGCTTCGCACAATGGGTATCGAAAATATCACAGCGGTTGACGGAAATGAGCAGAGACTTGAGTTCGCAAAGCTTATGGGCGCGACCGCGACCGTAAACTTTAAAAACTACCCCGACCGCGAAAAGCTGGCTGAGGGCGTTAAGGAATCCTTTGGCGGCTACTACGCCGACTTCGCATTCCAGTGCACCGGCTCGCCCGTGGCGCACGCCAACATCTATAAGTTTATCCGCAACGGCGGCGGACTTTGCGAGCTTGGCTTCTTCATCAACGGTGGCGACGCTACCATCAATCCTCACTTTGACATCTGTTCAAAGGAAATCACAACCGTAGGCTCGTGGGTTTACACTCTCCGCGATTACGCAACCACCTTTGATTTCCTTAAGCGCGCAAAGGGCATAGGACTTCCGCTTGAAAAGCTTATTACACACAAGTTCAATCTTGCGGACATCAACGAAGCGCTTGAAACCAACCTCCGTCAGGACGGCTTGAAGATAGCGGTTATTCCGTAAGGTGAACGACTATGGCACAAGCGACAGGATTTATAGAGGTCTACGGACTTGCGGCGGCATTCGTCGCGCTTGACGCAGGCTGTAAGGCGGCGGACGTCACAGCCGAGACCTTTGACAAAAACAAACCCGCAAACGCTGACAGCCTTCCCGTACCGCTTATCGTCTGCATCAAGTTCAGAGGCGGCATATCGGACGTAAGGGCGGCGGTAGAAGCGGCGGCAGAGGCGGCAAACAGGGTTACGGGAGTAATCTCTACCCACGTTATCGCTAACACCGAGGAATCCACAGAAAAAATGCTCAAGCTTAACGCTTTTGACAAAAATTAATTTGAAAGGAACTTAAAAAAATGGCACTTGAAGCACTTGGAATGATAGAAACCAGAGGTCTTGTAGCGGCAATTGAGGCTGCGGACGCAATGGTTAAGGCTGCTGAGGTTACTCTCATCGGCACAGAGAAAATCGGATCGGGACTCGTATCTGTAATGGTACGCGGCGACGTTGGAGCTGTAAAGGCTGCAACCGAGGCAGGCAGCTCGGCTGCTTCTAAGCTCGGTGAGCTTGTAGCGGTACACGTAATCCCCAGACCTCACGCTGACGTTGAGAAGATTCTTCCCACCCTTGCGTAAGGAGAGACTATGAATTCACTTGGATTTGTAGAGGTAAGCGGAGTCGTGGCGGCGGTAGACGCCCTTGACATTATGTGTAAGAGCGCCGACGTTCAGCTTGTAAGCTGGGAGCGAAAGCTTGGCGGACGTCTCGTAACGCTTATCGTTACGGGAAGCGTTTCGGCTGTACAGGCAGCCGTTGATAACGCTTGCGCGTCCTGCATCAAAAAGCCTTGCGCGCACGCCGTTATCGCAAATCCGCACCCCGAGACGTACAGACTCGCGATGCTTTCGGCAAAGCGCCTTGAGAAAAAGGCAGAAGCCGAAGCCCCCGCCAAAGAGGCGGAGAAGGCGGAGAAGGTAACAGAAGCTCCCGCCAAAAAGACAGTAAAAAAATCGGGCAGCACCCCGAAGAAAACAAAGAAATAAAATTAACGGAGGATAATTATTATGGCACTTGAAGCACTTGGAATGGTTGAGACCAGAGGACTTGTAGCGGCAATCGAGGCGGCAGACGCAATGGTTAAGGCTGCAAACGTAACACTTATCGGAACAGAGAAAATCGGATCGGGACTCGTATCTGTAATGGTACGCGGCGACGTTGGAGCTGTAAAGGCTGCAACTGAGGCAGGAAGCAGCGCGGCATCCAAGCTCGGTGAGCTTGTGGCTGTACACGTAATTCCCAGACCTCACGCTGACGTTGAGAAGATTCTCCCCACATTGAAGTAAGATAAATACAGCCTTCCCCCAAAAGGGAAGCCTCTAAAAATCTTAATAAATAAAAAATACATACGGAGGTAATAAAAATGGCACTTGAAGCACTTGGTATGGTCGAGACCAGAGGACTTGTAGCGGCAATCGAGGCGGCAGACGCAATGGTTAAGGCTGCAAACGTAACTCTTATCGGCACAGAGAAGATTGGTTCGGGACTCGTATCTGTTATGATACGTGGCGACGTTGGAGCTGTAAAGGCTGCAACCGAGGCAGGAAGCGCAGCTGCTTCCAAGCTTGGCGAAATCATCGCTGTACACGTAATTCCCAGACCTCACGCTGACGTTGAGAAGATTCTCCCCGCACTTAAGTAACCACCTTGCCGGTGGGGGCAAACGCGCCTTGCGGCGCAAAATTCACGGATTTTTGTAAATGCTAACATATCCGTCGCTGTCATAAAGACGGCGGCTTAAGACCGCCGTCTTTATTATGACAGTAAAACAAAAGGTCTTTGTGCGAGGTATCAACCCGTTGACGCTTGGCACAAGGTTCTTGAAAATATCAGGAAAGGAATTTTTGAAAATGATTATCGGAAAAGTAGTTGGGTCTATCGTTTCCACAAGAAAGAACGATAAGCTTGTAGGACAGAAGCTGCTTGTTGTACGCCCCCTTGAAAATATGGAGGCAAAGGGTGAGCTTGTGGCTATTGATAACGTGGGCGCCGGCATTGGCGAGACGGTGCTTGTTGCCGAGGGAAGTGCGGCGAGAATAGGCTGCGGACTTGATTCCGCTCCCGTTGACGCGGCAATCGTCGGAATAGTGGACGAGATATAAGCTTTTTAAAAGGAATTAAAAATGGAATTAACTAAACTCACAAAAATAATGCGTGACGCAGGCATTGTGGGCGCAGGCGGTGCGGGATTTCCCACTTACGCCAAGCTTTTCTCAGCCGCGGACACCGTTATACTCAACTGTGCCGAGTGCGAGCCGCTTTTCAAGGTTCACCGACAGGTGTTGGCGCGTTATGCCGACGAGATTCTCTCGGCGCTTTCGGAAATAGCCGACAGCCTTGGAGCTTCCCGCGCCATAGTGGCGCTTAAACCCGCTTACAAAGAGGCGGCGGAGGCAGTGGGCGCACTTTTGGGTAAATATAAAAAAGTAAAGATTTCCTACCTTCCCGAAATTTACCCCGCGGGTGACGAGGTGGTGGCGGTCTATGAGACCACGGGCAGAGTTATAAAGCCCGGTGCGCTCCCGGCAAGCGTGGGTTGCGTGGTCTTTAACGTGGAGACGGTCTACAACTTCTACCGCGCGTGGAAGGACGGTAAGCCCGTAACGCACAAGTTTATTATGGTGGCGGGCGAGGTCAAAACCCCCTGCACCCTTTGCGTTCCGCTTGGAATTACCTACGGAGAGCTTGTAAGGCTTGCGGGTGGCGCTACCTGCGAGGATTACGTTATTATTTCGGGCGGCCCTATGACGGGAAGAATTGGGGCGGACAGCGACGTTGTGACAAAAACCTCAAACGCGGTGTTAGTTATGCCTAAAAATGCGTACATAGTTCAAAAAAGACTTACACCTATTACAATTAGTGCAAAACGCGCTATGGCGGCGTGCTGTCAGTGCAGAATGTGCACTGATCTCTGTTCAAGAAATCTGCTGGGTCAGCCCATTGAGCCTCATAAGGTAATGCAGGCGGTGGCAAGCGGCGTTTCTACCGACTCGGCAGCGTTTATGGGAACTTTCTCCTGCTCGTCCTGCGGACTTTGCGAGATGTTCTCCTGCGGTCAGGGTCTTAGCCCTCGCTCAATAATAGACGAGATAAAAAGTCAGCTCCGCAAAAACGGGGTTAATCCTCCCAAGGGTGTTGAGGGCAAGGCGGTAAACAGTGATATTGAGTACAGACAAGTTCCTATGTCAAGACTGGTTTCACGCATGGGACTTAAAAAATATGACGTTCCCGCGCCCCTGGTGGACGTGGAAATAGTGCCAAACAGCGTAAAGCTTCCTTTGGCTCAGGGCATCGGCGTTCCCGCGGCGGCGGCAGTCAAAAAGGGAGACGCGGTAGCTGTGGGTCAGCTTGTGGGCGCTTATGCGGACGGCAAGCTTGGCGTGGCGTTGCACGCACCCCTTGAGGGCAGAGTGACAGAGGTCGCTGACGGATTCGTTGTCATAGAGAAATGATTAAGGACGGTTATAAAGAATGATAAATAAAGCAATCGGAATGGTCGAGTACCAGACGGTGTCGGCGGGCATAACCGCGGCTGACCTTATGGTAAAGACCGCGGGGGTGGAGATACTCCAGTCCTCGGTGGTCTGTCCGGGTAAGTATATTACCCTTATAGGCGGCGAGCTTTCGGCGGTCAAGGCATCGGTGGACGCGGCAAAGATCCAGCTTGGCGACAAGCTGACCGACTCCTTCGTGCTTGGTAACCCCCACGAGGATATTTTCCCCGCCATATACGGCGGCGCTAACGTTGAGAATGCGCAGTCGCTTGGAGTGCTTGAGACCTTCTCGGCTCCCGCCATAATAGTGGCGGCAGATGTTGCGGCAAAAACGGCTGAGGTCAGCCTTATAGAGCTTCGCATAGCAAGAGGAATGTGCGGCAAGTCGTTTATGCTCCTTACGGGTAGCGTGGCGGCAGTAAGCGCGGCTATTGAAGCCGCAAAGAACAAGGTTGGCGAAGAGGGCCTGTTCCTTGACAGCTCGGTTATTCCCAACCCCGACAAAAGCCTTTGGGCTTCAATAATGTAAGCTATGTTGCCGATAGAAAGAAGAGGAGAAATTCTCCAAAAGCTGATGATGGAAGGCAGGGTTGTAGTAAGCGAGCTTGCCGAGAAATACGAGGTTACCGAGGAGACCATCCGCCGAGACCTCGAAAAGCTGGAGTCGGACGGCTACGCCAAAAAGACCTACGGCGGCGCGGTGCGTAACGACAACATGACCAGCGAGCTTCCTTACACCGTAAGAAAGCAGACTAACGTAAACGGCAAAAAGTATATAGCCGAAATAATCGGTTCGCTTATTTCGGACGGCGACAGCCTGTTGCTTGACGCAAGCTCCACCGCGCTGTTCACCGTTAAGAGCATAGTTTCAAAGCATAATCTTACGCTTGTTACAAACTCTGTGGAGATACTGCTTGACCTGCCACAGGGACACGATTGGAATATAGTTTCAACGGGCGGAACTTACCGAGGCGAGTCTATGTCCTTCTTTGGGGCGGCGGCTGAGGAAGTGGTTGAGAAATATTACGCTGACTATGCGGTATTCTCCTGCAAGGGCTTTGATATGGAAAAGGGAATGACCGACGGCAGAGAGACTTACGCCATGCTTAAAAAGGCGTTTATCAGGTCGGCTAAAAAGGTGATTCTCGCGGTTGACCATACCAAGTTCAACAAAATATCTTTTGTTCGCCTTGGCGAGCTTGAGGACATTGATATAGTAGTTACAGACCTTGAGCCCGACGAAAAGTGGAAACGCCTCTTTGAGGAAAAGGGAATTGAGCTGTACTATTAAATGTTAGCACAGCACCCCTCGAGAAAAGTTTTGCGGTTCATTTTTTCAAAAAGGAACAAATCGCGCTTCCGTTCTCCGCAGGCTTTAAGATACTAACAACAGAAAGGACAATATTATGAAAATTCTTGTTTTGAACGCGGGAAGCTCCTCGCTTAAATACCAGCTTTTTGATATGACTACCTCGGAGGTACTTGCAAAGGGTCTTTGTGAGCGAATCGGAGACGGCGGTACGGTAACTCATAAGAGACCGGATGCCGACAAATACTACGAGGAAACAAACCTTACAGACCACAGCGTTGCTCTTGGTAGAGTCCTTGACCTCCTTTGCTCAAAGGAGTACGGCGTAATTGGCTCTATCGAGGAAATCGATGCGGTCGGTCACAGAGTTGCTCACGGCGGCGAGCAGCTTAAAAAGTCCTCCAGAATTACCGAGGCGGTTATCAAGTACCTTGAGACCATCGTGCCTATTAACCCCCTTCACGGACCTCCCGCCATCGCGGGTATGAAGGCGTGCCTCGGGCTTATGCCCACCGTGCCTCAGGTTGCGGTTTTTGATACGTCCTTTTATTCCGACATCGAGGATTTCAGATACGTTTACCCCATTCCTTACGAGTTTTACGAGGAGCTTAGCGTGCGCCGCTACGGCTTCCACGGAACTTCTCACAGATACGTAAGCGCCGAGCTTGCAAAGACTCTCGGCAAGGACATAAAGGACCTTAAGATAATCACCTGCCACTTAGGCAACGGCTCGTCTGTTACGGCGGTTGACGGCGGCGTGGCAATCGACACCTCAATGGGCTTCACTCCCCAAGAGGGAATAGTAATGGGAACTCGCTCGGGTAGCATTGACCCCACGGTAGTTACCTATCTTATGAAAACCAAGGGCTACACTCCTGAGGAGATGGAAGCCATTCTTAATAAAAAGAGCGGACTTCTCGGTATTTCGGGCATTTCCAACGACTGCCGTAATATCTGGGAGGCAGCCGAAGCGGGCAACAAGAGAGCTGAGCTTGCTATGAAGATGCTGGCAAACTCCATAAAGAAGCACATCGGCGCTTACACCGCCGAGCTTAACGGACTTGACGCCCTCGTGTTCACTGCGGGAATAGGTGAAAACGACAGCAAGATACGTGAGTGGGTCTGCGACGGACTTTCCTATCTTGGCATAGAGATAGACAAGGAAAAGAACCAAAACTTTATCCGCGGAGAGAAGCAGAACATCAGCGCAGAGAACTCAAGAGTTCAGATTTGGATAATTCCCACCGATGAGGAGTACATGATTGCTCTCGACACGGAAAAGATTGCTAACGAATAAGAGGTAAAATAAAATGGCAAACATCAGCGAAGCTGAAATCAGAAAAATAGTTGAAAACATAGTAAGCAGCATGGCGAGTGATGCCGCTGAATATACCTCCACCACCTACGGGGGAAGAAAGCTTATCGGTGTCTATTCCGATATGAACGAGGCAATTGACGCGGCTGAGCAGGGCTACAAGGCGGTGCGCGCTATGACTGTTGAGCAGAGAGAAAAGATAATCACAGAGATAAGAAGACTCACCCGTGAGGAAGCGCCCATAATGGCTAAAATGGGTGTTGCCGAGACCAAAATGGGCAGAGTTGAGCATAAGAGACTCAAGCACATTCTCGTTGCCGACAAAACTCCCGGCACAGAGGATATCGTTGCTGAGGCAAAGACGGGCGATAGCGGTCTTACGCTTACCGAAATGGCGCCCTTCGGTGTTGTGGGCGCAATAACCCCCAGCACAAACCCCTCCGAGACGGTTATTTGTAACTCCATAGGAATGATTGCGGCGGGCAACGGCGTTGTGTTTAACCCCCACCCCGGTGCGATTTGCGTATCCAACTATGCGGTTGACCTTGTAAACAGAGCTTCGGCGGCGGCAGGCGGACCTAAGGTTCTCGTTTGCTCTATGGATAAGCCCACCCTTGACAGCGCGGCAATTATGCAGTCTCACCCCAAAATCAGACTTCTCGTTTGCACGGGCGGCCCCGGTGTTGTAAAAGCAGTGCTTTCTTCGGGCAAAAAGGCAATTGGTGCGGGCGCGGGCAATCCCCCCGTTATCGTTGACGATACCGCTGATATCGCAAAGGCGGGCAAGGATATTATCGACGGATGTACCTTTGATAACAACCTTCCCTGTATAGCGGAAAAAGAGGTTTTCGCCTTCCGCAACATCGCCGACGAGCTTATTGCGGCAATGAAAAAGAACGGCGCGTACCTTATAACCAAGGCTCAGGCGGACAAGCTTGCTACCATCGTGCTTGTTGAAAAGACCAACAAGGCGGGCAAGACTACCAAGACCGTCAGCCGTGACTGCGTGGGCAGAGACGCAAAGGTTCTTCTTGAAAAGATAGGCGTAAAGGTGGGCGATGAGGTGCGTTGCATCATCTGCGAGACCGACTTTAACCACGATTTCGTTCAGGAGGAGCTTATGATGCCTATTCTTCCTATCGTAAGAGTAAGCGACATCAATGAGGCTATCGACCTCGCTGTAAAGGCGGAGCATGGCAACAGACATACCGCTCATATGCACTCCAAGAATATAGACAATCTTTCAAGATTCGCAAGCGCGGTTGAGACTACGATTTTCGTAAAGAATGCGCCCTCCTACGCAGGCATAGGCTTTGGCGGCGAGGGTCACACCACGTTTACTATCGCAGGTCCTACGGGAGAGGGAATTACTTCGGCTCGCTCCTTCACAAGAAAACGCAGATGCGTAATGGCGGACAGCTTCCGCATAATCTGAGGTGAATTATGACACTTAACGAGCAGCAAATAAAATCCATAGTCGATAAAATCGTGGGCGAGATAAGCGGCAAGGGCGGCGATATCCCCGTGGGTATCTCCAACCGCCATATCCACCTTACGAGAGAGCACGTGGATATCCTTTTCGGTAAGGGCTATAAGCTTACGCCTATAAAGGACCTTTCACAGCCCGGTCAGTTTGCCTGCAAGGAGCAGCTTACAATTATCGGACCTTCCATGAAAGCTATTGAGGGCGTGCGTGTGCTTGGCCCCGAGAGAAAGAAATCTCAGGTTGAGATATCGAGAACCGACAGCTATACCCTTAAGGTAAAGCCCCCCGTAAGAGAGTCGGGCGACGTAGCGGGCTCAGCGCCCATTACCATAGTCGGTCCCAAGGGCGTGGTTACCCTTGACGAGGGCTGTATAATCGCTAACAGACATATCCACATGAGCCTTGAGGAAGCCGAGAGATTCGGCGTAAAGGACGGCGAGTATGCCGACGTAGAGCTTTCGGGCGAGAGAAGAAGCCTGTTTTACGACGTGCAGATTCGCGCCCATAAGGATTTCCGTCTCGAGATGCACATAGACACCGACGACGCCAACGCCGCAGGCGTGGGCAACGGCTTCAAAGCCAAGCTTATAAAAAGAAATTAACGAAAAACGCCGTCTAAACAACGGCGTTTTTCTTTATATCAATAGAGGGCTAGATTTTAGTTTGTAGGTGTGTTCGCACAGCAGCCACGTGGCGCCCCCACCGGCGAGGTGGCTCGAGTCAAGGCTGAGTAAGCCTTGTCGCTCGTCGCAACGAGCGAAACTCTCAATCGGCGTCTTTCTTTTTTGGTCCTTTTTTCTTTCGCGCCTACTTATCCG
>JAZKYO010000114.1:0-2753 GCA_045612185.1 Eubacteriales bacterium | reverse complement strand
TTTCTGATTTTAACACTAAAATTGGCTTTTAAAATTGTAGTTTGCCGGTGTGTTCGCACAGCAGCCATCGAGAAAAGTTTTTGCGGAGCTTTTTTCAAAAAGCGACCGCCCGCGCCCGCAGGCGCACCGCGTTTTTTCTTTTTGGTCCTTTTTCTTTTGACGCTCCTTTCTCAAAAAGAAAGAGGACGAGAGACAGTAAGTAACTATTAACAGCACACAAAAATATAGCTGTGCAAAAATCTGTAAATATGTAGAATAATTAGTTTATCCCCCTTGTCCTTTTTTCTTTCGGATAAGTAGGCGCGAAAGAACAAAGGACCAAAAAAGAAAGACGCCGAAAGGGGATTTCGCTCGTTGCGACGAGCGACAAGGCTTACTCAGCCTTGACTCGAGCCACCTCGCCGGTGGGGGCGCCACGTGGCTGCTGTGCGAACAACTCCCTACAAATTACAATTTGAAAACCTATTGCTATAAATAAAACCTCGGTTAAAACCGAGGTTTTATTATTGAATATGTTCACTCATCAAACTTTTTTACGGTGGTAGCGGCGGGATTATAGAAACGACAAATTTTTATCATCTTCTCGTTAGCGTCAAAGAACATTATACAACGCTTGCCCTTTTCGTTCTCAAAGGCGGCAAAATAACCGTTTGGCGAATCCTTTTGCGAAAGCGCGATATAAGACTCCTGAGCGTCGTATCTGTCGGCGTATTCCCTCTTTGCAGGGTCGGAAAGCGGGGCTATCGCCACGCAGTCCTTGAGCTTGAACTCAACTATCTTCTTGCGTGAGCGGCCACCGTAGATTTCCGAAAGCGTAAGCACTCCCGACGTAACCGAAAACTCAAACTCCACCTTCGTGTATCTCCACGTCAGAAAAATCACCACCAAAAGCGCCAGCGGCGCAAGCGCCACAAGAGTTGCGGCAATTCTCGTAACCACCGCGAAAACAAGCGCGCCTATGGCAAAAACTATATACCCAAGAATAAAGATTACGGGCTTAATCTTCTGCGCCCCTTTATTCTTTCTCGCAATTACATATTCGTAGGTAGAAAACTCGTTCATAACTTCCTCCAAACGATTATACTTCCTAAAAAGTATAACAGATTTTTGCCCGATTGTCAACAAATATGTAAAAATCTCTTGATTTTGTTTCGTTTATCGTGTATAATGGTTTTGAAAACGAAATTAAGGCGGAAAAATCATGAAGCTAAACGACATCGAAAAAACCGTAGCCTACGCTGTTGGCGACGCCGACCTGAAAAGCAGCGAAATTCCCTCAATAGACCTCTATCTCGACCAGATAATCAGCCTTATAACCGACAAAAACGCCGAAGGCAGCGAGATGTTTTCTGACCGCGTCATCACCAAAACCATGATTAACAACTACTCCAAGGACGGTCTTATAAAGCCCGTCAAAGGAAAGAAATACTCAAAAGAGCACATAATACAGATGTTGCTTATATACTCGCTTAAAAACACGCTTTCCATAAATTCTATCAAGCGCCTGCTGAACGGAGTATATTCGGAAGGCTTTGACGGCGAAAAGCTCGCCGATGGCTACGACAAGTACGTGGATTTGAAAGAATCCAACCGCACCCTCAGCCTTGAAATAGTAAAGAATTTTGCCGACAGCAACGGACTTGACACCGAGAGTGCGGACGACTTTTTCGCCTTTTTGCTTGGGCTTGTATCGCTTGCGGCAGATCTGAAAAACATCTCGGTTGCTCTGCTTGAAGCGAGATACCCCGATCTTGACGAGGTGCGCCGTGCGGAGCTTGAGGAAGAGCGCCTGCGCATAAAGCAGGAAAAAGAAGAAAAGGCGCAAAAAGTCAAAGAGGAAAAAGAAAATAAAAAGGCTAAAAAGAAAAAGCCGCAGGAGGAATTACAATGACAGCAAAGAAATATATCGCGTCCTTTCTGGCGCTTCTCGCAATCGTTTTATGCTTTGGTTCATGTTCGGGAAAGCCCCCCGCGCTTGAAGAGGTAAAGGGCGAGCTTATCTCTCTCGTGGAGGCGTCTTACGAAATCAACGACGTCTTTTTCGGCAAGGGTCTGCCAACCCACGCCAGAGGCGGAGAATACGATACCGAGTACAGACTTTACGAGGGTACAAGCTCGGAATTTGATTTTTACGAATACGTTACCGAGGACTCGCCATACCACTTTATCGACCAGATAAAATCCGCTGCCGAGCAGGTGTACACCGCCGAATATCTTAACGGTATTTACACCATGGCGTTTGACGGCTACGCAGACGAAAACACCGGAAGCGTTTCCACCGCACGCTATCTTGAGACCAGCGGCTGGCTTATGAAATACGCCTTTGGCGAAACTGACAGCTTTGACATTCTTCCGGGAAAACGCGTGTACAATTTTGACACCATGCAGATAGTAAAGCCCTCAACGGGAAAATATCTCAATGTCGAGGTTGACTCCTACGTTGAAGGAGACGAGGAAGCCACAGCCATGAGTTTGACACTTCGTTTCAAGCTCACCCCCAACGGCTGGCGTCTTGACGCTCCCACCTACTAATACACCCCCCTCGGTGTTTAGCCGAGGTGAGCTTTTGTATTATTGTAGTTTGTAGGGGAGTTGTTCGCACCGCAGCCACGTGGAGCCCCCACCGGCGAGGTGGCGCCAGTCAAGGGCGCGTAGCCCTTGTCGCTCGTCGCAACGAGCGAAACTCTCAATCGGCGTCTTTCTTTTTTGGTCCTTTTTTCTTTCGCGCCTACTTATCCGAAAGAAAAAAGGAC
>JAZKYO010000113.1:0-7701 GCA_045612185.1 Eubacteriales bacterium | reverse complement strand
CAACGCATAAAAATTTAGCTGTGCAAAACTCTGTAAATGTGTAGAATAGTTAGTTTATTCCCCTTGTCCTTTTTTCTTTTGGATAAGTAGGCGCGAAAGAAAAAAGGACCAAAAAAGAAAGACGCCGATTAAGAGTTTCGCACGTTGCGACGAGCGACAAGGGCTACGCGCCCTTGACTCGAGCCACCTCGCCGGTGGGGGCTTCACGTGGCTGCTATGCGAACAACTCCCATACAACTACAATTTTAACGTATAAATAAAGTAGGAGCTGTGCTCTTAATGAGACAGCTCCTTTTTTCACAATTCACTTACCCAAACCTCTCTGCCAAGCTCGGCGGAGCGGTAAAAGGCTTCTATTATCTCTGTACAAGCAATTGTTTCCTCGGGCATTACGCAAGGCTCAGCGCCCCCGGCAAGTACGTCTCGCATATTTTTTACGAGATAGCAATGCCCCGGAAAATGTCCATCGTATTCAAGCGCCTTGCTTTCAAGCTGTTCCACGCCTTCAATACCGCGGTATATCTCGCAAGACGGGATATTGATGCCCACGCGCTTGCTCACCAATCTGATACTTGCTTCTTCGGGCTGATTTGTCGCCCACGCCACCTTGAAATTCATCACCGCGCCGTTCTTAAAGCGGACTGTTCCCGAGCTGAAATCCTCAACGTCCATTTCCTCAGAGTGGAATTTTCGAAGGCTGTCAACATGCCCCGTCAGCGCGCCGCTTTTGGCAAGGTCTCCAATTTCCTCGGCGTGATTTTTAGCGGCAGTACCGCAAACCGAAAGCACGTCGGTATTACCCGTAAGCCATATAGCCGCGTCAATCATATGCACGCCTATATCCACAAAAGCGCCGCCTCCCGAAATCTTTTTGATGTGAAAAGCGCCCCAATAGGGTATTCCACGTCTGCGTACGCGGGAAAGCTCGGTATAGTAAAAGCCGTCATGCCCGTTTTTTTCGATATATTCCTTTGCCGCAAGTCTGTCGGGGGTAAATCTCATACTCTGGCACGCCATAAGAACTTTCCCCTGCTTTTGGGCAAAATCAAACATCTCCTCAGCGTCTTTTTTGGTAAACGCAAGCGGCTTTTCGCAAAGCACGTGCGCTCCGTAAGAAAGAGCGAGCATAGTGTATTCCTTGTGAAAGCAATTTGGCACGCAAACCGAAACCACGTCGGGGCGGCACTCTTTAAGCATTCGCTCGGTGTCGGTATACCACCTCTCAATGCCGTGGCGCGCCGCGGTGCTTTTAGCATTATCCGCGTTAAGGTCGGATACCGCCACCACCTCGAAATCCTCTGAAAACGCCTTATATGCGGGAATATGAGCCGAATTGGCTATCATTCCGCAGCTAATTATACAAACCCTAATCATTTTCAATCACCTTTAAAAAGCCAAGTGTTTCACCGTCGGCAACGGTAGCCCTGTACTCAAGCCCGATATATCGGCTATATCCAAGCGAAAGTATCTCTTTGATTACCGAAACGTAATCCACCTTTCCCGTGCCCGGCTCGTGCCGCCCAGGGCAGTCAGCCACGTGAAAATGACCGATGAAATCAATATTCTCCTTGACAAATTCCATATCGAAATCGCCCATCATATTCTGATGATAGATGTCGTAAAGCATTTTGATATTCGGACTGTTTACCTGCTTTAACACCTCCATAAGCGGTGCGGCGTAAGGCATAAAATAGTTCTGTCTGTCTATGGAATTAAGAGGCTCTACCACAAGGGTAATTCCCTCTTTCTCGACAAAATCCTTTACATATTCAAGACATTCGCGGACGTTTTTGGTCTGCGCCTCCGCAGAAAGCCCCTCAATAGTCTCGCCCACAAGCACGATCATACCGCACGCGCCAAGCTTTTTGTATATGGGCGCGCTTTCTTCAAGCGCCGCAAGAAGCTCTTCCTTTCGCCCCGCGTTAAGTATACCGCGCGACAGGTCGTAGGAAAGCTTTTCGTCCTTGCTGTCAATATTGAACACCGACAGGCGCATATTGCGTCCGTCAAGCTCCGCGCTTATTCGGTCTGTGTCCTTATTGGTCCATTTCCAGAATTCCACCGTATCAAGTCCCGCGCTTTGCGCCGCTCCGATACGCGCGTCAAAATCAAGGAAGGAAAACATCATATCTATGCAAACGCTTATTTTCATTTTTCTTCCTCTTCGTAGTAATCCTTCTTGGTATATTCAAGTCTTGCCCAATCCTCGGGAGCGTCGCCAAGGTCGGGAACGTCAAGCAGCTCACCGTCCCGAAGCGAGGATTCGTGAGCGATAAGTCCGGGAATCATATATCTCGCCGCGTCCCAAGCGTTGTTGGGAGGCAGCTTGTCGTCCATCACCGCGCGCACGAAATCGTCCACGAGGAACGGATGCGAGTTAAAATGCGAGAAAGGCTTATCGTTACGGTATATTTTGGGAAGTCTCGATTTGTCATGAATCGGACAAAAGCCCTTAACGTACTCCATATTAGACTGCGCACGCTCCCAATTTATTGTACCTGCCGCCTTATCGGCAACGTAAGCGTCACTGTTGAGAAGCTCGTCAAGATACTCCATTTTTGTCTGCTTGTCAAGCCCCCACTTTACAGCGGAAATACCTCTTTGGAAGGTGTGCTGGTAAATACTGTGCTCGTAAGCTCCGTAGTCTCCGTACATACAGGTTATAAAGGACGATGGCTTGTGACAGCCTATTCTTCTGAACTCGTTAATTCTCGCCACTCCGCCGCCCGACATACGGAAAATCGCAGTCTGATTAGAGAACGGATTATCCCAGAAGTTCTTTCCCTCTCCGTATATCTCGTCGGTGTGGAAATCGTCTCGGAGACCCATGCAGGAAACCTTTGTGGCATACTCGTTTATCGCGCCGAAAAGCATGGATATTGAGTGGGTGGGATAAAACATGGGAGGAATACCCGCAGACCTCTGCCAATGATCACCGCCACTGTGCTTGAAGTTGGAGTACATTTCGGAAATATCGTGATAATACTGCGCCTCTCCGTAAACGAACTTACCGAAAGCGCCCTCCTTGTACTTTTCGCGGCAGTAAATTGCGTCGGGGAAATAATAGCAGGTCTCGCCCATCATGTAGGTAAGGCGCGTTTGTTTTACCTTTTCAACAATCTTTTCTATTTCCTCTATAGTACAAGCTATCGGAACAGCCGAAAAGACGTGCTGGCCCGCCTCAAGCGCGCTTAAAACCATAGGTCCGTGAAGATGACGTTGGGTAAAGATACCGATACAGTTAAGATCTTTGCCCTCTTTAAGCATATCGTCAAGAGAGGAATAAAGGTCTGTCAATCCGTATTTCTCTCCACTCTGTTTAAGTCTTTCAGTGTCGAGGTCGGCAAGCGCCACCTTTTCAACGTCGGGATGGAGCAGAAAAAGTCTTATAAAATCGTCAGAAAAGCTTCCTACTCCGACTATACCTATTCTGATTTTCATTTTACAAACTCCTTTCGCGTTTGAAGTGTTTTTTTCATTGTACCACATAAAAATATTTTTATCAAGAAATATATTAAACATCAGATATAACAAAATGAACATTTTTTCGCCAAACCACTTGTAAAAAGAGCAAAAAAATGTTACAATCAAAACATGAGCAATACTTTTGGAGGTCTTATGAAATTTCTCGACGTAAATCCTTATATCCGTTTTTTCTGGACTCGCAAAGTGGGAAGCGATTACAGCGAGGAGCTGCTTGCCTACGATTTCAGGCTTATTTACGGGCTTAAGGGCATTTTCATGCTTGAATCTGAGGGAAAAAGCTTTGAAATAGGCGCAGGTACTTTCGCGGTCATTCCGCCCGCTACGCCCTATCTGCTAAAGCGCCATTCCGAGGTTGAAGACGATCATCTGTTTTGCATCTTCAATTTTGACATGAATTGCCGCAGAAGTGACCAAAAGCTTCCTCTCACCCCACAGTCGGCTCAAAATTTTAACAAAGAGCTGGTTATTTCCACCGACACACCACCCGAAACCCAAACCACCGTTATTTTTGAGGGCGACCACCGCACGGACGAAATAATCAAAGAGATAACCCACCTTTTCTCAACCCGCCCCCTGCTCTACCGCGAAGAATGCGGAGCGCTTTTGAAGCAGTTGCTCACCCACGCGGTACGCAAAGGAATGGAAGATGACAATTCCGAGCCGCGTATTCTGAACGAAATACTGACTTACATTCGCGAGCATTACAAAGAGCCGATTACAAACGCTTCAATAGCAAAGCAGTTCAAATATCACCCCAATCATATCAACCGTATTTTCAAAAAGCATATGGACACAAGTCTTCACAACTACGTCATACACTACCGACTTAAAAGAGCCAAAGAGCTGCTTGTTGGAACAGATCTGAAAATCGACGTAATCGCCCGCGAAACGGGCTTTATGTCTCCCTCGTATTTCTCTAAATATTTCCGTCTCACCTTTGGCGAATCCCCACTTGAATACAGAACCGAATACATTAGAAAAATGACGTAAAAAAAGGAGCTGTCTCATTAAACAGATAGCTCCTTAAATTTATTATGCACGGATAAATTGTAGTTTGTCGGTGTGTTCGCACAGCAGCCACGAGGAGCCCCCACCGGCGAGGTGGCGCCAGTCAAGGGCGCGTAGCCCTTGTCGCTCGTCGCAACGAGCGAAACTCTCAATCGGCGTCTTTCTTTTTTGGTCCTTCACAATTGGCGGTTTGCGAAGCAAATTTGCGGTGTTTAGCCGCAAAAGTCAATTGTAACAGGAACCGCTTGCGGTTCCGATTTTCATTTCGCGCCTACTTATCCGAAAGAAAAAAGGACTATGGGGTTAAAACTAACATTCTACATATTTACAGATTTTTGCACAACTAAATTTTTATGCGTTGTATAATAGTTACTTACTGTCTCTTGCGCTTTTTCTTTTTAGATAAAGAGGCGTAAAAAGAAAAAGCGCGCAAAAAGAAAAAACGCCGAGCTCCAACTTTTTGAAAAAAGTTGGACAAAAACTTTTCTCTAAGGGTGCGGTGGGAAGTGTTAGCACATCACATTAAGTCGTGAATGGCGAAGCCGATAGCCCCCACCGGCGAGGTGGCGCTTTTGAAAAAGCTCCGCAAAACTTTTCTGGCAGGGTTGCTGTGCGAACAACTCCCCTACAAACTACAATTTTAACGTATAAATAAAGTAGGAGCTGTGCTCTTAATGAGACAGCTCCTTTCGCTATTAAAGCGCGTTTATTACCTGTTCTTTTATCTGCGCCATTCCCTTTTCGGTAGGATGACCGTTTAACTTGTCGATATCCTTAAGCACAACGGCTTTGATGCCGTAATGCTCGCATGCCTTTTTCATCCCCTTGCAAATAACATCCTTCAGATTTGTATTTATTATGCAAACTATTTGCGCCTCGGGAAGCTCCTCTTTAAGACGGCTGAAAAAGTGGCATACTGCGGGCAACACGAAGAAAAGGCTGTCGTGACTCCAATCTGAAAACTGAAGCTGTCCCACGGGCGCCTGGCACCAGCTGTCGTTTGTACCGCCAAAGATAAGCACGCTGTCTACCTTGTTTTGCTTGAAAAATCCCTCATCAACCATCTTGTTGAAACGGTAAATAAAGGACGAGCTTGCCGAGCGGTCGGTGCATCCGTAGCCCGTGTAGCCAATTGTAGACCCCGACCAGCTGTTGTTTTGCACAAGCGTTGCGCCGTTTTCGCTAATTACCTGATGCCACCATGTTTTTGAAACGTCCGACACGTCGGGAGGCGTTGCCCTCTTACCCGAATAATATACATCGTAACCGCTTGGAATATACCCCGCGTAGGTAGAATAACTGTCACCGAAAATTACAACCTTGTTAAGCTTCATAATTCCCCCACCGATTTTACTGTGCGCGGAACTCGATTGTTCCGGTTTGTGCGTCCATAGATTCAACAATAGCAAGCGACTCAAGCTGATAACCGAGATTTCGGATTATTCTTCCACCGTTCTGAAATCCCTTTTCAATAGCTATTCCAAGCCCCTCAACAGAAGCTCCCGCTGATTTGACAATTGAAATAAGTCCCATAAGCGCGCAACCGTTGGCAAGGAAATCGTCAACGATAAGCACGCGGTCATCAGCACTCAAAAATCTCTTTGAAACGATAATCTGATTCTTGTTTTTGTGAGTAAACGACTCAACCTCGGCAGTGTACATATCACCGTCTATATTTACGCTCTTGGATTTTTTGGCAAAAAGCAACGGCACGCCAAACGCCTGCGCTGCCGCATAAGCAATAGCTATACCCGACGCCTCGATAGTCAGTATTTTGGTAACCTTCTTGTCAGCAAAACGTCTGTGGAACTCCTTGCCTATCTCGTTAAGCAGATCAACGTCCATCTGATGGTTCAAAAAGCTGTCAACCTTGAGAACGTTGCCCTCTTTAACAACTCCGTCTTTAACAATTCTTTCTTCCAAAAAATTCATACTAGTTCTCCTGTTGATAGTTATTGCAACTATTATACCCCTTTTGTCGCTTTTTGTCAATCGGTATTATATTTTTTGACCGAGAATTTTTTCAAGACCGCTTACTATATGCATATCCCACCACTTCCACGAGTGATCTCCCTCGGAATACTCGTACGCGTGCGAAACGCCAAGCGAATCAAGATGAGCGTGGAATTTGTGGTTAACGTCTATAAGCCTGTCCTCAGTGCCGCACCACATATAAAGCTCGGGAAGCTTTGCCCCCGATTTTGCCGCGCCCTCGGCAATAGCGAAAAGGTCGTGCTCGCCCCCCTCAAGCTCGTCGGGCGATTGCAAGCCAAACCCAAATATACTGCGCCACTCGTCAAGATTTACGGGGCGATTTTTGCGCGTTATGTCAAAAGCCCCCGAAAGCGAGATGCAAGCCCCATAGCGCTCTGGCAGCTTAAGCGCAAGCTTCATCGCGCCGTATCCGCCCATAGAAAGCCCCGCCACTACGTTGTCCTCACGCTTTGCGCTCATTCCCTTGAAGTGAGAACGCAAAATTGCGGGAAGCTCGTCCGAAATAAAAGTAAAATACTTAGCCCCGCTTGCGCAGTCGGTGTACCAGCTTCGGTCAGCGTTTGGCATAACCACCGCAATACCAAGCTTCTCGGCATACCTCTCGATAGAGCTGTAACGCATCCACGCCGTGTGGTCGTCGGTGTTTCCGTGCAAAAGCCACAAGGTCTTATACTCCCCCTCAAAATTTTGAGGCAAAAGAATATTAAGCTGAACGTTTTTCAAAAGAGCCTTAGACTTAACGTGCATCTGTAAATAAATCATTTTATCACCTTATTTTTCCGTTTTTTTATATTATAACAAAGCGAAATAAAAAAGTCAATACAATAACGATTATTCGCCAAATTTCGCCAAACATAAGCCCCGAACGGCACCAAATGCAATGCTGTTCGGGGAGTTTTGTGTGTTAGTAAATATTATGCTTGCTGTTCTTATATCAGTCCCATGCACCAAATTACAACCAATGCCGTTATAGTTACCAAGGTATCAATTGTAATTCCGTAGAACATAGGTTTAAGCCCCGCCTTTTTGAAATCGGTGATACTTGTACCCAATCCGATAGCAGCCAAAGCAGTAACCATTAAGAACTTGCTTGTTCCTTTAATAGCACCGGATACAGCCACGGGAATACAACCGACACTGTTTAAGATAGCCAACAACAGAAAGCCTCCGATGAACCAAGGGATAATTTTTACAAGATTTACTTTCTTGCCG
>JAZKYO010000112.1:0-3908 GCA_045612185.1 Eubacteriales bacterium | reverse complement strand
CCTTACTCAAAAAGAAAAAGGACGAGAGACAGTAAGTAACTATTATACAACGCATAAAAATTTAGCTGTGCAAAAATTTGTAAATATGTAGAATAATTAGTTTATTCCCCTCGTCCTTTTTTCTTTCGGATAAGTAGGCGCAAAAGAAAAAAGAACCAAAAAAGAAAGACGCCGAAAGGGGATTTCGCTCGTTGCGACGAGCGACAAGGCTTACTCAGCCTTGACTCGAGCCACCTCGCCGGTGGGGGCTCCACGTGGCTGCGGTGCGAACACACCGACAAACTACAATTTATCTGTGCATAATAAATTTAAGGAGCTATCTGTTTAATGAGACAGCCCCTTTTTTAATTATTTGGAAATTTTATAGACTTTGGAAACGGGGGGATTGTAGGTGTGCTCTCTGTTCTGGTACATGGAGAGCGTTGTTTTGCAATCAAGCGCGTTATAAAGCGCCACTACTCCCGATGGCTCCGAGGTTGTGTCACCAAGACCTGCGGTTATTGTTACAGTAACGTCGTCCTCAATAAGCGTAGCAAGTGAGCAACAGTCGTAGTACATAAGCGCGTCGGTGTAGTCGGGGTTCCAACCGTTAAAGCGTCCTACCAGGTCGCCGCCTATGTCGCAGAACCACGGAACACCAAAGGACGCGGTGGTTACGTCGCTGTCCATAGCCGCCATTGCCACAGACTGGAAGGAAGCCTGGCTTCCTCCGTTTACGAAATACTCGTCGCCAACCGACCACTTGTTAAGTGGAGCTATCGTTTGTCCGTTATAGAGGATTTTACCGTAGCTTCCGTCGCCGATAAAGGCTTTGAGAAAACGTGTGGCGGTGATGTTTCTTATAAACATATTCTTGAAATAAATCGTGTCTCTGTTTTGGTTCTCGGTTGCGTCAAAGCCGTATCTGTCAGGTGCCGCCGCATTGGGGTCGTCAAGGTGATAACTGTGGGCGCAGAGCGAGAAGTGCGCCGACTCGGTAAGAAAGTTGGGGCTGGGCTTTTTCTTGTTTCCGTAACTTACAAAAGAAACTCTCAGCTTAAGCTTATCCTTGTTTTGGGGAACTGTAAGATAGCCCGTGGCAAATCCGCCTTCACATTCAAGCTCAACGAGATAAAGCTTGTGGCTGCTTGTGCCGTTGTAAGCCTTGGGGTCAAGCTCGTCAAAGCGCAAAAGTTTTATGTCTCCGTCGTAGCAATCTTCAACAACACCGTCCCAGTATTCTTTAAGGTCGGCGGGAACTTTTCCGCCTGCGGTAATCTGTTCAAGTCCCGCAATTGCGCCGCCTTTGAAGGCAAGATTAGCCGTCTGGGGAGTTGAGGTTTCGAGATTTATGAAAAGCTTGCTGTTGTTTTTGGTTTGCTTTACCTTGTTTGAGTCGCAGACAAGCGCGTTTATGCGGAGCGCGCCCGGCTTGGACATTTTGGCTTTTACCGTAAAGTGACCCTTTGAGCCGTCGGCGTAGCCCTCGGTTTTTGGCTGTCCGTCTTCACCCTCTACCGAGTAGTAGAAATAAGGGGCGGAAACTACCTCACCGTTAGCCATAAGGTAAATCTCAAACGTCATTTCCTCACCAACCGCGTATGAAAGCGCGTCCTTATCGGTATAGCCAGCAAAGCAAAGAGTAGCGTCGGGCTTTTCGGCAACAACGTCAAAAATGCTTCTCTCGGCGTCTTTGAGGAGGTCGGTCTGATTTGCGTAGTAAGCGCAGACCTCGGAAACCTCTACCGAAAAGTTTGCTCTGCCGGTGTCGCAAAGACGAAGCGAGGACTTTTTAAGCTCTTTTCCCGCAAGTGATTTTACGCCCACGATAGAGCCGTCAACCATAATCTGCACCTGAGCGTTTTTGTGATCGTAGAACGCGGAGATAAGATATTCCTTGCCTGCCTCAAGCTTTGTGGAGGTGGGGCTTGTGGTGCTGCTGATGTAAATGATTCCTTGGTCATCAAGCTTGAACGCCCAATCATAGCTGTCGTTGCCGTTCGTGTCGGTTCTTATCCAGGTAAGTATCGAGAGGGGATAGCTTGAGCCTGCGGTCTCGGATCTGACGGGAAGGGAATTGAACTTCATTTTTGCCTCAAAAATAAAGCTGTTTTTCATCAAAACAAGATTATCGTCCTTGATGCGGAACAATCCGTCGTTGTTTGTGTTGTGGATAAATCCGTTTTCACCTTGAGAGAGCTTCCACGAATTGGTCTCATATGAAAAGCCTTGTGCCTTAAGCTCTTCGTCTATCTGCGAAATATTGTCAAAGGTCGCTTTGAATATGTACTTTCTATCGTCCTCAAGCTTTTCGTCCGGATCAAAGGTAGGATCGTCGGGAACTTCAAATCCACCGTCTGTAGATGGGGTGTCTGTTTCGGGAGTACTCGGCACGGGCGCATCGGTTATAGGCACGTCCGGTTCTGTTGTGTCGGTGGAGGGGAGGTCTGTGACGGGGGGAGTGTCAACCGTCGGACCGCACGCTGAAAACATGAAAAGCGCGGATAAAGTGATTGCCAAAAATCTTTTCATAATATTCTCCTTTAAAATTATTTACATACAAATTATAATATTTACGCGGAGATTTGTCAATAATCGTGCAAAAAATAATTGAAATTCTATTGACAAACGGCGGAGTTTGTGATAGAATAACAAAAACCGCATAGAAATCAGGGGTGCTGACGCAGTCGGCTGAGATGGAAACCTTTCCGAACCCTTAACCTGATACGGATAATGCCGTCGTAGGAAGATTTTGTTTACTCAGAATTAGTTACCGCACGGATTTCCGTGCGGTTAATTTATTCTAAGGAGGCTTCAAAATGAGAAGCAAAAAACTTTTAACTATGGTGGAGTGCGCCATAATGATTGCGCTGTCTTTCGCGCTTAGCTGGATAACGCTGTGGGAGATGCCCATGGGCGGATCGGTAACGCTTGCCAGCATGTTGCCCATGATGTTTATAGGCATCAAATACGGACCGAAAATTGGCGTGGGAACTGCCTTTGTCTATTCGCTTACACAGCTTGCGCAGGCAATAATCAAGGGGAACGTTTTCATCTATTGCAATTCAGCGCTTGTGGTGGTAGTCTGCGTGCTGTTTGACTATATCGTGCCCTTTACCGTGCTTGGACTTTCTGGTGTTTTTGCAAAGCAGACAAAAATCGGCGCATATGTAGGAATGTTCGTTGCCGCTTTTGTAAGATTTATTTGTCACTTTGTTACGGGCGTGTTTATCTGGGGGCAGTGGGCGCCCGAGGGAATGGGAAAGGTCGTGTATTCTATAGTTTATAACGGCTCGTTTCTTGCCCCTGATTTTGCAATCTGCCTTGCGGTGGCAATTCCGCTTTTGCAGGTAAAGCAGATAAGAAAGCTTATCGGACTTCCCGTAGAAGAAATAAACAACTGATATTAAATCCCAAAAGGCGGCAGACTGCGCCGCCTTTTTTGTTGCAAATAACAGCCAATAATAAACATTTTCGCAATAACGGTCGCAAATAATAACCGTTGCAAATTTCCCGAAACTGTGATGCAATATAATCGAAAAAGCGAATATTGTAGGGAGACATAAAGAAAAACGCCATTGTTTACGCTCCTTCTCATAAGGATGTTATCGTAGGGGCGACCATTGGTCGCCCGCAAACAACCACAAAACCAAAACGGGCGACCAATGGTCGCCCATACAAACAAATTTCGGCAGAGAACTTGTTTTCTCTGCCGATTTGTGTTATTTTGTGTTATAATGAGGCTAACGAAAAGCCTTCCTCCGAGAGGAAGGTGGCACGCGGCAGGGGTTCCCCGAAGCGAATGAAATGAGCTTTGGGGGTTCGCTGCGTAGCGTGACGGAAGGAGCCTGCGTGACTTTAGATTTGTGCTAACTTTATTGTAACGCACTCTCCCTCAGTCGCCTACGGCGCCAGCTCCCTCCCGGAGG
>JAZKYO010000111.1:0-19002 GCA_045612185.1 Eubacteriales bacterium | reverse complement strand
TAGATCACCATATATTTTACACTTGTCCTCACTTCCTTTCTGTGAGCGAGAGAAAATCCCGCAGTAGTTCATTTTCCATCTTCAACCGTTTGTTTTCGTATTTGTATTCTTGTAATGTTTTTGCTGGTTTTCTTGTACGTGTTTTAGGTAGATGTGTAGTTGCTTCTTTTTTTCGTTCTCTCTTCAATAGTTCGTGCACAGGTCGCTTTCCTGTTAAACCGAGTTTTTCTTCTATTTGCTTATGTGTCATTCCTTGGTCTAACATCTTTTTGATTTGTGGCAATAGTTCTTTTGTGTGTTGATATTTCCTTGGCATACAATTACCCCCTTGATATGGTATCTTTATTCTACCACATCAAGGGGGCTTTTTTGTACTGTCCGCACAATTTGGGGCAGTTCAAAAAGAGGGGGATTTTATTATTCAAAAAGACCGTCAAAAAGACTGTTAGAGTGCGAGCCTATCTTGTCACCTTTAACAAGGACGGGAATAGCGTCAACGTTGTCGAGATTTACACCTTCCATAAGCTGAACGGTAAAGGTGACAGTTGTCGCTTCATCAAGTGTAAAGGTCTGACCAAGCTTGGTTTCGTCGTTCGCTGTATTGTTTGGGGCTTTTTCATGGTCAGCATAAATAGTATACTTTGTCAATAGGCTCGGTAAAGCCGTTTGTAAGACGAGTAAGAAGCGCAACGACAACTATTGTTACAAGTACGATAAAGGATATACTGAACCCATCTTTTTCTAAAGAATTTTTCCATATTGTTTTCCTTTCTGCGTTTAAAGCCCGCAAGGCTATTTTTGTTTTTCAGGGATTGACATTTTACGATAGGTATGATATAATTACATCAAGAAATGAACAGATTACTCATGTAATCGTGGGTGGATAATATCCTACCAAGTTCATTTCTTTTTTCTTTTTTGCTTTCATAATAACCTATCGGCTTTTTATTGGTCGACTTTTTATATTCCTTTACACGATGACGAACGATATCTCTGTCCTCCGGCAAAAGTTGCACCCAGATAATGGTTTCTTGGAATAATAAGATTTTCTTGCGGTATGTACCGTATCCATTACAATCAGGACAATACCAATCATATGAATACATAATACAAGAATCTTGAACAGTATCACCGCCGACACCCCAAGCTTCAGGGGGCAAGCACTCGGCAACAGTGTTCTTTACATTGCAAAAAATGCAAACACCGTCTACATACTCATGATAATTAGTATCTTGAGTAAGTTTAAGGTAGTCACACGTTTTGCACTTATCATAATAATGATATAGGCAGCCTATATTTTCATCTTTAATAACAACTTGCCTTATATTATGGTTATGGTCTTTAGGTGGAATTAGTGCAGCGAGAGCGCCGGCCAAAAGGACAAGCACTATTGCTACTATAACCAACCTAAATGTTGATTTTGTCAAATTTTATTACCTACTTTTTTAAAATCTGTTGACTTTTCAATGTCAATGTGATATAATACTATCGTGGTTAACACCACAATTGAAGTAACCCCGTGGTAGCTAATGACTACCGCCCAGCGGTTACTTCTTTTTTCTTTTGTGATAAATTTCCCAAGCAAGTGCTTCATCTTTTTTTGAAAGATTATAATCCTTTAATGGCTCTGAAAAAGAACTAATAGGTTTGCTTCTTAACTCATCACGCAAATAAGAAGGAGACTTGTTTCCTTTTTGAGGATTTTTAGACAGAGGATAATTATTGTGATGTCCGCGTTTAGCCGACTCGGTCAAACCAATAAATTCAAAAGTATCATATTCTTTTTTCGTTATTAGCTTTGGATGGCGAGCCTTTTTCTTTTTGCCGCCCTCCACTTCCTTATATTTCCTAAAATGTGGATAAGTCTCTTTAGTTTGCCTCGGTTTTGCCGAGGACTTTTGTTTTTTGACTTCATGTTTTGATTTTTCACCTCAACATAAAAACCGCCCAGTGTAGAACACTCGGCGGCTCTTGCTTACTTTTCGTATGGCAATATCTTGTTACATTTTCGGCATTTAACCTCAATGTAATATTTAGAAAATTCAGATGTATCAAAAAGCCGAGCGCCGCAATTACGGCAATAAACGGTTTTTAATTTACCGCAAACGGCTTTTTCTATACTGATTTTTTGATTACTTGGTTGTTGCATTATTGCTGTAATTATGAGCCTTGTTTTCAATAACAGGCTTCATACTTGCGATTTTACCCTCAAAGTTGACAACAACTTCAAATTTGTCACCAACGTGCTGTAATAAAAACTACCGTCTGACGGAAAAATCAATTCAACTTTTGGAGTGCGACCGCACTGACACGGAAGGGGAACAGAAGACATCATTCGTAAATCAAAAGAATATACATCAATAGGATATTTACTAATTGTCATCTTCTTCATCTTCGAACTCCTCAATATCGTCATCATCAAAGAAATCGGGAAAATATTTAACGTTCAAATAGTTAAGAATACTATTATAGCCAATGTAAATAACAGCTATCATATAAACAATAAAATAAGTCTTTGTTAATGAAAAATTTATACCTAAAGCTCGGAGTGCAGACCCCACAAAGTAACATATAATATGTCAGTTAAAGTTTCCGCTATAAATACTTTTGTTGATGATTTCATAAAAACCTCATAAAAAGCAAAAATTATATCCTAAATTTTAGATTAAGTCAATATGGTTTTTAAAAAAAGGGGATTGTTTTTATTGTACAATTATAGGTTAGGGGTTTTAACGATATAATTGTACAAGAAAAAACTTTGATTATTTAAATTTTAGGGGTTGCAAAAAGGTAGTCAATGTGATATAATAAGATGTTACATTGGCTCCTTTTGCACCGAAAGGAGAAAAATGGAATGGGTAAAGGCATTGCGCAAAAAAGGACGGCACATATGTGTCGAGATTTGTCAATAAGCGCATAAAGCAAGTTGAGAAACGCTTTTAGCGAATAGGTTAATTACTAAGAGTGAAACTACCTTAAACTACAAAATGGTGTAGGAAAATAAAAAAATGGTGTAAAAATGGTGTAAATAAAATAAAAAACCTTGTAAAATAAAGGAGAATAGAGAAAAATGAAATTAGGAATAGTAGGACTTCCAAACGTGGGAAAAAGCACACTTTTTAACGCACTTACAAGCGCGGGCGCTGAGTCGGCTAACTACCCATTCTGCACAATAGAGCCCAACGTTGGCGTGGTGGCTGTGCCTGATTCCCGTCTTGACGTGTTGGCGGAGATGTACAACCCCGAAAAATATACCCCCGCGGTTATAGAGTTTGTTGATATTGCGGGACTTGTAAGAGGCGCGTCAAAGGGAGAGGGCTTGGGAAATAAATTCCTTTCCCACATTCGTGAGGTGGATGCCATTGTTCACGTGGTTCGTTGCTTCGAGGACGACAATATTATTCACGTTGACGGCAACGTTGACCCTATGAGAGACCTTGAAACGATAAATCTTGAGCTTATTTTCTCGGATATAGAAATTCTTGAGAGAAGAATCGACCGCACTAAGAAAGCTATGAAAGGCGACAAGAGCCTTGCGGCTGAGGTTGAACTTCTTGAAAGAATAAAGGGTGTTCTTGAAAGCGGAAAATGTGCCAGAACTATTGAGTTTACCAAGGATGAGCTTGAGCTTCTCGGCGATTCTCAGTTGCTTACCCTTAAGCCCATAATTTACGTGGCAAACGTAAGCGAGGACGAGGCTGGAAGCGAGCCCGTGGGTAACGCCATGTATGACGCGCTTAAAGAATATGCGGCAAGCGAGCGTTCCGAGATTATCGCCGTTTGCGCAGGCATAGAGGCTGAGATTGCTGAGCTTGAACCCGAGGAAAAGTCGGCGTTCCTTGAGGATATGGGGATTGCGGAGAGTGGTCTTGACAGACTTATAAAGGCAAGCTATTCTTTGCTTGGACTTATTTCTTATCTTACCGCGGGACCCAAGGAAGTTCGCGCGTGGACTATTACCAAGGGAACAAAGGCTCCTCAAGCGGCGGGCAAGATTCACAGCGACTTTGAGCGTGGATTTATTCGCGCTGAGGTTGTCTCTTTTGACGACCTTACCCGTCTTGGCTCTATGAATGCTGTTAAAGAGGCGGGGCTTATGCGTAGCGAGGGTAAAGAATACGTTATAGTTGATGGAGATATCGTTCTGTTCAGATTTAACGTCTGATAATAGTAAGGAGCGCGGTGCGCGCTCCTTCTTTTGAATATTGCTTGAGAGGTTATTTATGAGAGTAAGAAAAAAGAAAAACGGAGCGGCGAGAATTGCCGCTTGCAACGAGTTGCTTATAGAAAATATCGAGGCGCTTAAGGACGAGCCGCAATACGCATTTCCCGAAAAGCGTCCGCTTTATATAGAGATAGGCTGCGGAAAGGGGAATTTTGCCTGCGGAATTGCCGCGGCAAATCCCGAAAAAAATTTTATTGCCATGGAAAAGGTAGCGGATGTGGCTTGTCTCGCCCTTGAAAAAGCTAAGGCAAGAGCCGAAGAACGCCCCACGCCGGATAATCTTCGCTTTATTATCGGAGACGCCAAAAATCTTTCCGAGTGGTTTCCCGACAGTTGTGCCGACGGACTCTATCTCAATTTCAGCGATCCGTGGCCCAAAGCCGGGCACTCCAAACGCAGACTTACTTACAGAGGATTTCTTGAGCTTTACCGCAAACTTCTTAAGGACGGCGGTGCGCTTGTGCTAAAAACCGATAACGTAGGTCTTTTTGACTTTAGTCTTGAGGAGTTTGAGGCGTGCGGTCTTGAGGTGGTGTGGCAAACACGTGATCTTCATCACTCCGAGTATAACGAGGGGAACGTTATGACCGAATACGAGGCGAATTTTTCTTCGCAGGGCTTTTCGATTTGTTCTGCGAAAGTAATTTTCCGTAAGGAGAAGAAAAATGATTAAAGAGCTGATGGTTAAGGAGAGAAGCTATCGTAGCTTTGACGAAAGCGTTAAAATAGAACGTGAGACGCTTATGGGCTTTGTTGAAAACGCAAGACTTATACCGTCGAGCGTAAATCTTCAACCGCTTAAGTATAAGGTGTGCAACACCAAAGAGGAATGCGACCTCATACTTTCGCTGACAAAATGGGCGGCACTTCTCAAGGAGTACGAGATACCCCCAAAGGGGCACGCTCCCACCGCCTATATAGTTATTTGTATAGACAAAAACGTGAGCGATAAAAGCATATTTGATAAAGACGTGGGGATTGCCGCGCAGACAATTATGCTTTCGGCTGTTGAAGCAGGCCTTGGCGGTTGTATGATAGGCAACTTTAATCCATCCAAGCTTGCGGAAGCACTTGCGTTGCCCACGGACGTTGTTCCAAGTCTCGTCCTGGGTCTCGGTAAGCCCGACGAGGATATAATTATTGAAAAAATAGGAGAAAAGGGAAGCAACTATTATCGCGATGAGATGGGAAATCATCACGTCCCCAAGCGTTCGCTTGACGAGATAATTCTTTGAGGTGAATATGTCGGAAATTGAAAAAAACGAGCCCTGCGGAGTGCTTGTGATAAATAAGCATAAGGGTGTTACTTCTCACGATATAGTAAATAAAATCCGTCGACTTTACGCCACTCGGCGTGTCGGTCATACGGGAACGCTTGACCCATTGGCTACGGGGGTGCTTGCGGTGCTTGTGGGACGGGCGGCAAAAGCGTCGGAATATCTGGTTTGTGATACGAAAAAGTACAGAGCAACTATGCGACTTGGACTTACAAGCGACAGCGAGGATATAACCGGGAACATTCTGTCAACAAGTAATGATATTCCAAATAGCGATACGGTCAAAAAGGTGTGCGAGGCGTTTGTGGGAACTATACAACAAATTCCTCCCATGTACAGTGCGCTTAAGGTGAACGGAAAAAAGCTTGTGGACCTTGCCAGAGCAGGACAGACTGTTGAACGTCAGGCGAGAGAAATCACCGTATTTTCGATTGATGTAAAAGAAACCGACACTGCTACCGACTATATACTCGACGTGCATTGCTCGTCGGGGACGTACATTCGCACGCTTTGCGCCGATATAGGTGCATCACTTGGGTGCGGTGCGGTTATGGCAGAGCTTGAACGCCGTGAGGCAGGAGGCTTCTCTGTTGAAAACAGCCATACCGTTGATGAAATAGAAAATATGACGGCAGAGGAAAGAGAAAAGCTGCTTATCCCTACAGAAAACCTTTTTTCAAGCTTGCCCGAAGCTCGCCTTGAAAGCTTTTACGAAAAGCTTTCGAGAAATGGTTGCGAGATTTATCAAAAAAAGATAAAAACCGATTTCAAGGTTGGCGAGCGCGTGAGAATGCTTACCAAAAGCGGAGAGTTTTACGCTCTTGGGGAAGTTCGCGAATATGAAGAAGGTACGGCTATAAAAGCAATTAAACTCTTTGATCTTTAGGAGCAAAAATGGAAATTTTGTACGAAGATAAAAATATCCTTTTCTGCGTAAAACCCGTGGGAGTGCTTTCGCAAAGCGACGGAAAGGGCAGAGAAAATATGCCCGCCATGCTTGCCAAGGCTTGCGGTTGCGAGATTTATCCCGTTCACCGCCTTGATATGGAGGTTGGCGGCGTAATGGTGTTTGCCAAGAACAGTCAAGCTGCCGCTAAAATGTCGGCACTTACCGCATCTCACGAAGATTTTAAAAAGGAATACCTTGCCGTAGTCGAGGGAACTCCCGAAAAAAGCGGAGTACTTGAGGATCTGCTCTATCACGATAAAACAAAAAACAAAACCTACGTTGTCAAACGTGAGCGTCGGGGTGTTAAAAAGGCAAAACTTTCTTATGAGGTATTGCAGACCGTTGTTGACGGTGAGAGAGAATTATCTCTGGTAAAAGTCAGACTTTACACCGGCAGAACGCACCAGATACGTGTACAGTTTGCTTCAAGAGGTTACCCAATATCGGGCGACCGCCGCTACGGAGCGTCAAGCGCCGATTCCAAAATCCACCTTTTTTCGCACAAAATAGAGTTTGTTTCGCCTTTTGATAAAAAAGAGCTTAGCTTTTGCGTACATCCCGAAAAAACGGGCGTGTGGGAAAAATTTGAAATTTAAAAAGAACTCCGATGTGAGTTCTTTTTTGTTAATTCTGTTCTTTCAACTTGCTTCGAGTAAATTCGCAACCAAAACTTGCTATAATGGTAAAAGAAAGATTTTTATCAAAGGAGTGAGTGGCATTAACATGAATAACGTGGCAGGTATAATTTTTTCAAACCTGCATGACAGAAGCATTCCCGAGCTTACCGCCAAAAGAACAATGGGGGCAATTCCGTTTGGAGGAGGATACCGAATGGTGGATTTTCCTCTTTCGGCTATGTCAAACGCGGGAATACGGAATATAAGCGTAATAGCCCATCACAATTACGAATCGCTCGTAGAGCATATCGGAAGCGGTGCGGATTGGGGCTTGCCGACAGACAGAGGCGGTGTGAAAATTATTTCGCCGTATATGACCGCATACGCCAAAAACGGCGAAGAGCTTTACAGCTCTCGTTTGGAAAGTCTTAAGAGTATATGCAACAATATTGAGCGCATGAAAGAAAAGTACATAGTGATGTGCGATTGCGACACGGTGTTTAATGCCGATATTGCCGAAATGCTTGAGTTTCATATCGCCTCTAAAGCCGAGATAACCGTTTCTGCGGACAGCAAGCTCATTACCGATGAAAACGGAAAAATAACCGAGATAGATCAGAGCCCATCTGCGGCATTCGATATGAACGTGAATATGTGGATAGTTAATCGTGATTATCTTGTAGGCGCGGTGAAAAACGCTGTTTCAAGAGGTTATTCGGATTTTGCCAAGGATATAATAGGCAGAAATCTAAAAAATGACAGGTTCTTTGAATATAGGTTTTCTTCGGACTTTATGCCTGTGAAAAGCCTTGCAGATTATTTCCGGGTAAGCATGAAGCTGTTGGCTGACCGAGCGCTCGCCGAGCGTATGTTTTACGGTCTCAAAAGCCGTTACTTTAACTGTACTCCTGTTAAATTTGGCGCAAACGCCTCTGTTTCCTCGTCTGTGATTTCAGAGGATTGTGAGATAGACGGCTGTGTTGAAAACTGTATCGTTTTCAGAGGGGTTAAGGTGGAGAATGGCGCGGTTGTCAAAAATTCAATCCTTTTTCCAAACGTAAAAATATCCTCGGGCGCAAGACTTGACTTCGTTGTGGCTGACAGAAACACAGATGTCGGTGAGGGAAATATTCTTGCGGGCTGTAAGGTGCTGCCGTATTTTATAGGAACTGATAAAATTGTTTGAGAATTTTTCCGTATCTTCTTGACTCTTTCGTTATTTGTGGTAAAATATATACAGTACTTATAATGATTGGAATGTAATGAATATGGGAAGATATAAAAAACTTTTATCAAATACCGCAATATTGGCGGTGGGAACTTTTGCGTCAAAGGTGCTTGTGTTCCTTATGATGCCGCTTTATACAAGAGTTCTGGCATCGGATCAATTCAGCGTAGCCGACTTGATTACCCAAACTGCGAATTTGCTTATTCCTCTTGCTTGCATAGGCATAGTTGACGGAATCTTCCGTTTTGCGCTTGATGGAGAGGCTGAAAGGAAAAAGACATTTTCTTCAGGACTTGCGGTGTTGGGAATTTCGTCGCTCGTTTTTGCTCTTATTGCTGTAATACTTAATTTTGTAGGGCTTTCGGGTGAAATAAGCAATTATATTTGGCTGGTAGCCGCGTACGTTATCTGTGCTAATTTTCATTCCGCGGTAGCTCAGTATATAAGAGCAAAAGGGAACACCCTGCTTTTCTCAGTGGGGGGAATCATAGGAACTGTTCTCACAGTAGCTTTTAACGTGCTTTTTCTCATAGTATTCAAAATGGGTGTTGTCGGGTACGTGCTTTCGGTGGTTGTGGCGGACGTTATCGTTACGCTGATTCTCTTTTTCTGGGCTAAGCTGTATAGAGATATAGATTTCAGCCTCGTGGACAGACGTAAGATTTCAGAAATGCTGAAATACAGCATACCTATGATACCTACCACAATTTTCTGGTGGATAACCAACGTGTCGGATAGATATATGGTTTCGGCAATAGTAGGTCACGAGGTAAACGGACTTTATTCCGCGGCGTATAAAATTCCGACGTTGCTTACCTTGATTTGTATGGTCTTTATAGAGGCTTGGCAGTTTTCTGCGGTTGACGAGAAGGATGAAAAAGACCGCGCGGAATTCTTCGGTACGGTTTTTGCGGCGTTTCAGGGAATAATGTTCATGGCAGCGTCGGCGCTTGTACTGTTTTCCAAGGTTGCCACCGTGATTTTGCTTGATAAGAGCTATTACGATTCCTGGCAGTATATCCCGGTGTTGTCGATAGCTATGGTTTATTCGGGGCTGGTTACCTTTATGGGAAGCGTTTACCTCGTCAGAAAAAAGAGTGTCATGTCTTTTATTACAGCGGCTGTGGGCGCACTTGTAAACATAGCTCTTAACTTTTGGCTTATTCCGATTTTTTCGGCCATGGGCGCGGCTATAGCAACCTTTTTCAGCTATTTTGTGGTTATGATTATAAGAAGTATCGACTCTAAGCGCTTCGTAAGGTTCAAAATGGGAATACCTCGTCTGGTTTTCAATACGGTTGCCATAGCGGCACAGTGTTTTATCATGATATATGAAATAAAGTATTGGATAGCTATTGAGATTGCCATGTTCGCTGTTGTAGTAGCGGTAAACGGTAAGGATATTGTAAAGGGAATAATCGGGGCAATAAAAAACCTCAAAAAAACACGAAAAAATGTTTGAAAAAGTATTGACTTTTTTGTTTTGATATGGTATAATATTCACACTGTGTGCTTTGGCGCACAATTAAAGAACAGTCCGCTGCGATGCTCTGCATGAATGTTCTGATTATTAAGGAGGGCCAAAACAATGGATATGATTAAGGCTTTTACAAGTGAGCAGCTCAAGGAGAACGTACCTACCGTTAACGTTGGTGACACAATTCGTGTTCACAACAGAATTAAGGAGGGTTCTCGCGAAAGAATTCAGATGTTCGAGGGTACCGTTATCGCAAAGCACGGCGGCGGAATTTCCGAGACATTCACCGTAAGACGCGTATCTTACGGCTGTGGCGTGGAGAAGACATTCCCCATCCATTCTCCCAACGTAGTTCAGGTTGACGTAATCCGCGTTGGTAAGGTTAGACGTGCAAAGCTTTACTATCTTCGTGATAGAGTTGGTAAGGCATCCAAGGTTAAAGAGAAGATATAAGTCTCTGTTTGACCGGATAAAAAGGTGTGAGCGGTTTTACCCGGTCGCGCCTTTTTGTTTTTTAGGGGGATTTATGGATTATGTGTGGAACCCGTGGCACGGGTGTAAAAAAATAAGCGAGGGGTGCCGCCATTGCTACGTTTACCGAATAGACTTAAAACATGGTAGAGACCCTTCTGCGGTAACAAGAAATAAAGATTTTGATATGCCGATTTCAAAAAAGAAAAACGGTGAATATAAGATACCGTCCGGCTCAACGGTGTATACCTGCTTTTCGTCGGATTTCTTGCTTGATGAGGCGGATGAATGGAGAAGTGAAGCGTGGGCTTGTATGGCGGAGCGCAGAGACGTGAATTTTATTTTTCTTACCAAACGCATACACCGCCTGCCTGAGTGTATTCCCGCCGATTGGGGCGATGGATATGATAACGTAATTATAGGTTGTACCTGCGAAAATCAGCAAATGGCGGATTTCAGAATTCCTATATTTTTGTCGCTGCCTATAAAGCATCGAATGGTCATTTCCGAGCCGTTGCTGGGAGAAATAGATTATTCGGAATTGATAAACGAAAATGGCGTCGAAAAAATCATAGTCGGCGGTGAGTCAGGCGAAGATGCGAGAGTGTGCGACTTTGAATGGGTGAAGATAATACACAACTTCTGCATTGATAGGGGAATTTCTTTTGCTTTTAAACAAACAGGTGCTAATTTCAAAAAAGACCAACAAGTATATAAAATACCCAGAAAATACCAGTTTCAGCAAGCCAAAAAGGCGGGCTTGGACTTTGATTTTTGAATTTTATACCATAAATAACCAATAAAATAAAAAAATCGATAAAATATTGAAACTTTTTTCAAAAAGCTATGGACTTTTTTGAAAAAATATTATATAATAAAGTGGTATAGCTATGCGCATTGGGCGTATAGACGAAAACAACGGCGGGCGCGTCAGGCAAAGCGCGCTTTTGCCGAAAATTATTTTTTTGCCCGTGATAGTTAAAAAAATATCAATCAGGAGGTATTATCATGAAAAAGAAATTGACGACAGTCGAATTTCGCGGCACAAAGGAGCAGGAAGCAAAGCTCCTTGAAGTAATCGCCAAATATGATGGCGTACCGGGAAAGACTATGCCCATTCTCCAGGAAGCACAGGAGATTTACGGCTATCTTCCCATCGAAGTTCAGAAGATCATCGCAGACAAGACCGGTATTCCGCTTGAGGAAATCTTCGGTATCGTGTCCTTTTATGCGCAGTTTAAGCTTAATCCCGACGGTGAGATCGCGATTGCAGTTTGCCTTGGAACAGCTTGCTACGTAAAGGGCTCGGGTGAAATTATCGAAGAGTTTTCCAAGCAGCTTGGGCTTCCCGTAGGCAGCACTTCTGCTGACGGAAAGTATTCTATCGAGGCAACACGTTGCATCGGTGCTTGCGGACTTGCTCCCGTACTTACCGTTAACGGTGACGTTTACGGCAGACTTACAAAGGCTGACGTTGCGGGAATACTTGCAAAATATAAATAATTAACCTTTCATAGAATCTTGCGGCTAAGCCGCGACAATTGGAGAAAAGGTATGAAAATTTGTGAAATCAGAGACCTTTTGAATGCCGAAGTTCTTGCCGGAAGCGAATTGCTTGAGCATGACGTTGCATCGGCTTGCTGCAGCGATATGATGAGTGACGTTCTCGCATATGTAAAAGACCAGGGCGTTCTCATTACGGGCCTTGTAAATCCTCAGGTCGTTCGCACAGCAAATATGATGGATATGGTATGCGTCGTATTTGCGAGAAACAAGGCTCCTACAGAAGAAATGATAGAGCTTGCCAATGAGTGCGGAATAACGGTTATGAAAACTGCGAAGCGCGCTTTTGAGGCGTGCGGAATTCTGTATTCCGCGGGGCTTTCAAGTCACACAGAGGACTGATATGTCCGAAAGCTTGAAATTTCATTTTGACATAGACGGCTCTGACTTTTCCAGCGCCGGGGCTGCCTCGGTAATGGTAAAGAAAAAGCTGCGCCAACTTTCATACGATCCGGAGATCATACGAAAAGTATCGATAGCCATGTATGAAGGCGAGATAAATATGGTGATTCACGCGAACGGCGGCACCGCGGACGTCGAGGTGACCGATGAGGAGATAACCATAATTCTCAGCGATAAGGGACCGGGAATTCCCAATATCGAGTTGGCGATGCAAGCGGGTTATTCAACCGCCCACGATAATATCCGAAATCTCGGATTTGGAGCGGGCATGGGATTCCCGAATATGAAAAAGTATACTGACTATTTGAATGTTGATACGGTTGTCGGAGAGGGCACAACGGTCACTATGAAAGTGAAACTTTGACCGCTCCCAAATAACGATTGAAGCTGTTGAGGTGCGTATGAAGTCTGTTTACGAACACTCGGTGTCGTTGGACGTCGAAAAATGTAAAGGCTGTACCGCTTGCCTTAAGCGCTGTCCCACGGAGGCAATTCGTATTCACGATGGGCGCGCTGTAATCAATTCTGTAAGATGTATAGACTGCGGACAGTGTATCAAAGTTTGCCCGTACAAGGCAAAAAAAGCTACACACGACAGCCTTTCGGTGCTGAATGATTATAAGTATACAATCGCGTTGCCCGCACCGTCCTTTTACGGACAGTTTGATAATCTCGATAATATCGGATACATAATCAAAGGTCTCCGGGATCTTGGATTTGACGAAGTTTTTGAGGTTGCGTGCGCAGCGGAATTGGTAAGCGCCTATACTAGGGAATACATCAACCGTGAGGGCGTTAAAAAGCCGGTAATCAGCTCAGCCTGCCCAACAATAACCAGGCTGATAAGTACCAATTATCCATATCTTTGCGAAAACATTATGCCCATCCTTCCGCCTATTGATATAGCGGCTTCGCTTGCTAAAGACAAGGCGCTAAAGGAGCATCCCGAATTAAAACCCGAGGATATAGGCATAATATTTATCTCGCCTTGCCCCGCAAAAGTAAGTTATATTAAAAATAACTTTTCAGGGGAAAGGAACTATATTTCAGCTGCTTTGTCTTTCAGCGACGTGTATTTTGCGTTGCTTGATAAAATGAAAAAGACCGACGAGGAGCCCGAGGAGACCACCGAGTCCGGAATTATCGGAATCGGCTGGGCGTCAACCGGAGGCGAGTCAACGGCTATTCTTAATGAGAGATATCTTGCTGCCGACGGTATCGAGAACTGTATAAGAGTTCTTGACCAGATAGATAGCTCGGATATAACTAATCTCGATTTTGTTGAGCTTAACGCATGTAACGGTGGATGTGTTGGCGGAGCGATGACTGTGGCTAATGCTTATATAGCTCAGGCTCGTCTCCAATCTCTGAAACGCTATTTGCCCGTTTCGCCTAACAGACCCGCAAGCAGTTGGATTCCCGATGAATATTTCCACGAAAAAGAGGTAGAGTATAATCCCTACAGTTCGCTTTCTCCCGACAGAAAAACGGCTATGAGGATGATGCGCGATATAGAAGAGCTTACCAAAAAGCTTCCGGGCTTGGATTGCGGCTCTTGCGGCGCTCCTACCTGTATGGCTTTCGCGGAAGACGTCGTGAAAAATGAAACAAGTCTTGATGAATGTACTGTAATACTTAAACGCGTTTTGAGAGAAAAGGGAATGCACGAGGAGGTATTTGCCTCAGCACTCGAGGAACTTAACTCTACGGACACGAAAGAGGAGGGAAGCGACAGTGACGGTGAATGATATTCGCGAGAAAATTAGCGCTTCGCTTGTGTGCGGTGACGGAGATAAGCCGTTTGACGGCTTGTATGTAGGAGACCTGCTCAGCCGAGCAATGAGCCGCGTTGAGAGTGGTAACCTTTGGGTTACCATAATGTCCAACGTGAACGTTGTGGCTGTTGCATGTCTTACCGAGCCTGCTGCGGTGATTCTCGCCGAGGGAGTTGAGCTTGGCGACGAGGAGCTGCAAAAGGCTAACGATAACGGCATAACAGTGCTTTCTTCCGAACTTTCCGCGTATGAAATATGCGGTGTTGTTTACAAAGCCGTCGCGGAGAGTAGATCATGAGTGTCTACCGCTGTGATCTCCATATTCACTCATGCCTGTCTCCTTGCGGAGATGATGACATGACTCCGGGAAACATCGTCGGCATGTCGCTTCTTAACGGATTGCAGATAGTTGCCCTTACCGATCATAATTCGGTCAAAAACTGTCCCGCATTCTTTAAAATAGCTAAGGCTAACGGAATTATTCCCGTAGCGGGGATGGAGCTGACGACATCTGAAGACGTTCACGCAGTCTGCTTGTTTCGTTCTCTTGAGGACGCTATGAGCTTCGGAGAGTTTGTTGACAGCAAAAGACTTCCTATAAAAAATGATCCGGATATTTTCGGAAAACAGCTTGTTGTGGACGAAAATGACGAGGTCTGCGGAGAGGAAGAGTTTTTGCTCATAAATGCGGTCAATATATCGCTTGACGCGGCTTTTGACGAAGTCAGCCGCCGTGGCGGTGTTTGCTATCCGGCGCACATTGACCGTAGCTCAAACGGTATAATTTCGATGCTGGGAGATTTTCCTCCCGAACCTGCTTTTACCGCCTTTGAGCTTAACGATATAAACTCGCTTGAAGATTGCCAAAAGCGCTTTTCGGTGCTTTCCGAAAGGAACTTGGTGCATGTTGCGTCATCGGATGCTCACTATCTTACCGATATCTCGGAAGACGGGTTTGCGGTTGAAATTGCCGATAATCCTTATTCCTCCGATGCGGTGAGAAATAAACTTATCGACTATTTGCTCGGTATTGCGAAGGACGGTGAATAAAGTGGATGAGCTTTCGCTTTACGTGTTGGATATAACCATGAATTCGGTCAGAGCAGGAGCTACCGAAATATCAATAGAACTTGTTGAGGACGGCGAATGGCTGACCTTTACGGTGAAAGATAACGGTTGCGGCATGATCGAGGAACAGGTTAAAAAGCTTTCCGATCCGTTCTTTACAACCCGAAAAACCAGAAAAGTGGGGCTTGGCATTCCGTTTCTAAGAATGCTCGCGGAAATGACGGGCGGATTTGTCGATATTAAATCGGTACATGAGTCGGTGTCAGCCGACCATGGTACAATAACCATGGCTAAGTTTGGGAAAAATCATATAGATTTTATTCCGCTTGGAGATATGGTTGAAACTGTTAAAACGCTTATTCAGGGTTCTCCCGATATTGATTTTGATTTCAAGCATAAAGCCGCGGGCGGTGAGGTTGCTCTTTCCTGCGCGCAAATGCGTGAAATACTCGGAGACATACCCTTGAATGATCCCGACATACTCGCTTGGGTAGGCGAAAACCTTAAAGAGCAGTATGACGAGGCTAAAATAAGTTTATAAAAAATTTATATAATACGAAAGGATAATCACTATGAAGTCACTTGAAGAGTTGAAGGCTATAAAAGCCAAAATGCAGAACAAGGTTGTTTTGCGTACCTCCGGCGGCGACGTTCGTATCGTAGTCGGTATGGCTACTTGCGGAATCGCGGCAGGCGCTCGTCCCGTACTTAACGCTTTTGTTGAGGGCGTGTCCGAGGCAGGCCTCGGCGATAACGTTATCGTTACACAGACAGGCTGCATCGGCATTTGCCAGTATGAGCCCGTTGTTGAGGTTTATGCTCCCGATGCTGAAAAGGTTACTTACGTAAAGATGACCGCTGATAAGGCAAAGGAAGTAATCGAAAAGCACATTAAGGGCGGAAACCCTATTACCGAGTATACAATCGGTGCTATTAAAAAGTAATTAAGTAAATCAGGAGGAATAGAAACAAATGATTCGTTCTCATGTACTTATCTGCGGCGGTACAGGCTGTACCTCTTCCGGAAGCACAGTGCTCCGCGACAGACTCGCAGAAGAACTCAAAGCAAAAGGTCTTGAAGATGAAATTAAGATCGTTATGACGGGTTGTTTCGGACTTTGTGCTCTTGGTCCGATTATGATCGTTTATCCCGAAGGCACATTCTACAGCAGAGTAACCGTTGACGATATTCCCGAAATCGTTGATGAGCACCTTAACAAGGGCCGTATCGTAGAGCGTCTTGTTTATAACGATACAGGCGCTGCAAAGGGAGAGGAAGAAGCTGTTGCCGCATCTCTTAGCGAGACTATGTTCTATAAGAAGCAGCACCGCGTAGCTCTCCGTAACTGCGGTGTTATCAATCCCGAGGATATCGAAGAGTATATTGCTATGGACGGCTATTTCGCACTTGAAAAAGTGCTTCGCGAAATGACCCCCGACCAGGTTATTCAAACAATTCTCGACTCCGGTCTTCGCGGACGCGGAGGAGGTGGATTCCCCACAGGTCTTAAGTGGAAGTTCGCTTCCAATAACCGTGGCGAGGTAAAGAAGTACGTTGCTTGTAACGCTGACGAGGGTGACCCCGGAGCGTTCATGGACCGTTCTATCCTTGAGGGTGACCCCCACGCTCTTATCGAGGCTATGGCTATTGCGGCTTACGCAATCGGTGCTGACGAGGGTTACGTATACGTTCGTGCGGAGTATCCTATCGCCGTTCACCGTCTCCAGATCGCTATCGATCAGGCAAGAGAGTACGGACTTCTCGGCAAGAATATCTTTGGCACAGACTTCAACTTCGATATGCAGATCCGTCTTGGTGCGGGCGCATTCGTATGCGGTGAGGAAACAGCTCTTATGACCTCTATTGAGGGTAACAGAGGTGAGCCTCGTCCCCGTCCTCCTTTCCCTGCGGTAAAGGGTCTTTTCGGAAAGCCCACAGTTCTCAACAACGTTGAGACTTATGCAAATATTCCCCAGATCATTCTCAAGGGTGCTGAATGGTTCTCGTCCATGGGTACAGAGAAGTCCAAGGGTACAAAGGTATTTGCTCTCGGCGGTAAGATTCAGAACACAGGTCTTGTTGAGATTCCTATGGGTACAACTCTTCGTGAGGTTGTAGAGGAAATTGGTGGCGGTATTCCCAACGGTAAGAAGTTCAAGGCTGCTCAGACAGGTGGACCTTCCGGTGGTTGTATCCCCGCACACCTTATAGATACTCCTATCGACTACGATAACCTTCTTGCTATCGGATCTATGATGGGTTCGGGCGGACTTATCGTAATGGACGAGGACAACTGTATGGTTGATATCGCTAAGTTCTTCCTTGAGTTTACAGTTGATGAGTCATGCGGTAAGTGTACTCCTTGCCGTGTTGGTACAAAGAGACTTCTTGAGATCCTTGATAAGATAATTTCCGGTAACGGCGAGCTTGAAGACCTTGACCGTATGGAAGAGCTTTGCAATTACATAAAGAGCGCTTCTCTTTGCGGACTTGGACAGACTGCTCCCAACCCTGTAATTTCTACACTTCGTTACTTCAAAGATGAGTACATCGCTCACATCGTGGACAAGAAGTGTCCTGCAGGCGTTTGTAAGAGCCTTCTTCAGTACACCATTGATCAGGACAAGTGTATCGGATGCGGAATGTGCGCAAAGAACTGTCCCGCTGATGCAATTTCCAAGACAACTTACGTTGCTACCGGACATAAGCTTCCTTCGCTCACAATTGATCCCGCTAAGTGCGTGAAGTGCGGAGCTTGTCTTGACAGCTGTAAGAAGATCAAGGCTATTTCCAAGAAGTAAGAAAGGAGAACCCAATATGGAAACAGTAAACATTAAAATAAATGGCAAGGAATATGCCGTTCCCCAGGGTTCGACAGTCCTTGAAGCAGCTCGCGCTGCAAAAATTGAGATCCCCACACTTTGCTACCTTAAGGACATCAACGCAATCGGTGCTTGCCGTCTTTGCCTTGTTGAGGTTTCTGAGGGCGGCAGACCCTTCAGAATGGTAACCGCTTGTGTTTACCCCGTAACTGAGGGTATGGAGGTTCTCACCAATACTCCAAAGATTATGCAGTCGAGAAAGCTCAACCTTGAGCTTGTTCTCTCCAACCACGATAAGAAGTGCCTTTCCTGCACACGTAACACAACTTGTGAGCTTCAGAAGCTCTGCAATGAGTACGGTGTTGATGAAACTTACTTCAGTGGCGCAAAGAATCAGTATGCAATTGATGATAAGTCACCTATCATTCGTGATAATAACAAGTGTATCCTTTGTCGCCGTTGCGTAGCAGTTTGCTCCAAGGTTCAGGGTATCGGAGTTATCGGTGCTAACGACCGCGGATTTGATACGCATATTGCTTCTGCGTTTGAGACACCTCTTGGCGAAAACGCTTGTATCAACTGCGGACAGTGTATTGTTGCTTGTCCCACGGGCGCTCTTTATGAAAGAGACGATACAGACAAGATCAGAGATGCTATCGCTGATCCTACAAAGCACGTATTCATCTGCACAGCTCCTTCTGTAAGAGCGCAGATCGGCGAGTGCTTTGGCTACGAGCCCGGTACTGACTGTGAGGGCAAGATGGTTGCCGCTCTCAAGGCTCTCGGCTTTGACGGCGTTTACGACATGAACCTCACCGCAGACCTTACCATTATGGAAGAAGCTACCGAGTTCCTCGGCAGAGTAAAGAACGGCGGCACACTTCCTATGATCACATCCTGCTCACCCGGATGGATCAAGTACTGCGAGCACTACTATCCCGAGTTCATTCCTAACCTCTCTACCTGTAAGTCTCCTCAGCAGATGTTCGGTGCTGTAGTTAAGACATACTACGCAGAGAAGATGGGTTGGGATCCTAAGGATATCTTCTTCGTTTCCGCTATTCCTTGTACAGCTAAGAAGTTCGAGGTTGGCAGACCTAATCAGGCAGCTGCAGGCGTTCCTGACA
>JAZKYO010000110.1:0-31454 GCA_045612185.1 Eubacteriales bacterium | reverse complement strand
TTATCGTTGCCTCATAATTGCGAATGGAGTCCAGTTGCTCGGTTAAGGTCGTGATGTCGTCCTTAAACAGCTATTATCTATCCCTATAAAGCTTCCATACCGAGTAGTCCTTATATTTTTCAGCGCACTCGTTACGGATATTATTGAGCAGAGATATTGCGTCATCGCGCGACGAGAAATGTTGTTGGTTATCGCTGACCTCGGTGATTTCGGTTATCATTGAGCTTTTCTTTTCTCTTAGCTCTATTGCCGTACAGTTGTAATACTTTTTGCACGCCGTGTTAAGATAGCGAGGGTCGGAAAATCCGCTTTCAATGCTGATATCAATAATTGACTTATCTGTGTTTACCAAGAGGTTTTGCGCATACTTTAAACGCTTTGTATTAAGGTAATCCTGGAAAGATATTTTCAGGTTATCCTTGAAAAAGTGTGAAAGATATGTAAGCGAAAGTCCTTCGTTTTCGGCAATATCGGAGAGCAGGGTTTTTTGAGTATAGTGTTGTTCCATGTAATCGATAATGCGTATCAATCGGCTATTTATGCGGTAGTCTTTAGCGCTTACCAAAATCTTTGTGGGAAGAATTGTGCACACCATATAGTACACCATATTGAGCAAGCTAAGACACTTATATTCAAAGTTAGGTGCTTGATAGAAGTATTGATACGCAAGTTCAACAAGCAGACCCTTCAGGATACCGTTCTCGGTGGACGCGTTAAGTGTTTCACTACTCATTATTCTTCTTGAAAATTCGGTGTCATCATTGGTGTGAAGCGGAGAAAGTAATTTTCGAGGAAACTGAATAGCCAGAATAATTACGTCTTCCTCTGTTGCGCTGAAACTATGTATATCCATAGGGTTAAGCACGTACATATCTCCGACCTGTAAGGTGCTGACAGAATCAAGTAGAATAAGGTCTATATTCCCTCTCAAAACCAAACCGATTTCTATTTCCTTGTGCAAATGTGGGGCTCTTTTCAAAAGCCTAACCATCAAAACGTTTAACGGAAATTTTTGAGAACCCGAAATCATTTCATATTCCTTTTTAATCTTGGCACCTCCTAAAATCGTATTGTGGTTTAAGTATAGCAAAAAAGTAGTAGATTGTCAATAGTCAGGCAATCGATGAGAAGACAACCAAAACAAACCTTTCCCCTTTTTCTTATTGGATTTTTGGTTTGAATGCGATTTGTGGTCAAAAAATAAAAAAGCAAATTAATCGTAATATTACAGCAAAACTGTTCTTGATTACCTTCGGTGCAAATGATATAATGAAAGCAGAAAAATAGCTAATTAACGGCAAAAAATTTGGAGGCAAATTAATCATGACAAAAATGAAGTTTTCGGTAGGTCCTTGGAATGTTCACGCCGGGGCGGATTCTTACGGCCCTGCAACTAGAGCAGAAATTCCCTTTGAGGAAAAGGTAAAGAAGTTTGCTGAAATCGGTTTTTCGGCAATTCAGTTTCACGACGATGACGTAGTACCCAATATGAACGAGCTTTCTATTGACGAAATCAAGGCTGAGGCAAGAAAGGTCAAGGGCATTCTGGACAAGTATGGATTGGCTACAGAATTCGTAGCCCCTAGACTTTGGATGGATCCTCATACCATTGACGGAGGCTTTATGTCAACCTCTGTTGAGGACAGAAAGTTTGCAATGTGGAGGGCATACCGCTCAATTGATATTGCAAAAGAGCTTGGATGTGACCTTGTGGTTCTTTGGCTTGCAAGAGAAGGAAGCTTGTGTGCAGAATCCAAGTCCCCTGTTTGGGCAACAAAAGCTCTTATCGACGCAATCAATAAGATGCTTGAATATGATTCAAAAATCCGTGTTTGTATCGAGCCCAAGCCCAATGAACCCATAGACCGTAGCATTTGCGGAACAATGGGTCACGTAATGGCTGTTTCTGCGGCAACTAATGATCCTTCTCGAGTAGGCGGTAACCTTGAAAGTGCGCATGCAATTCTTGCAGGTTTGGACCCTGCAAACGAAATTGGATTTGCTCTTGCAATGGGCAAGCTTATGACAGTACACCTTAACGATCAGAACGGCATTCGCTACGACCAAGATAAGTCATTTGGCGTAGAAAACCTTCGTGCCGCTTTCAACCAGGTAAAGGTTCTTAAGGAAAACAACTATGGTGCAAACGGTGAATACGTTGGACTTGACGTAAAGGCAATGAGAACAACTAAGGACAAGGACAGCTACAAGCACCTCGAAAACAGCTTGAAAATATTTAAGGCGCTCGAAGAAAAAGTTGAGCGATTCGATTATGATTTCCAGAAGAAGTGTGTTGAAGAAAGAGACTTTGAGGCTTTGGAGATGTACGTTATGGAATTGCTTATGGGAATTAAATAATCCTAAAAAACGTATTTACACACAACGATAGATGTGATAAAATATTAAACAGGATAACCTACTCGGACGGAACGGTAATAACCGTTGATTATATCGGTTGTCGTTATACAGTTCAAAAGGGCGGCGTTTCTCGCACGGTGGAATTTTAAATCAGGAGAGAATTATGGTAAGCTACAACGAATTTTTAAAGACCGAAAATCATTCTTTCAATTTGTACAACGCAATAAAATATTGCAAAGACAACAACGAAAACGGCATCGTCTTTGACAAGGGCGTATACGATTTTTATCCGGAAATGGCGTGCGAGGCCGTCTTGTGCGTTTCAAACCACGATATGTACGGCTTTTACAGAATCGCATTCTTGCTTAAGGATATGAAGGACTTCACCATTGACGGAGGCGGGAGTGAGCTCGTTTTCCACGGAAGCATGACGCCAATCGTTATCGAAAATTCCGAAAATATCACAATTAAAAACCTTTCGATTGATTATGAGGAAACAATGACCCTTGACACCGAGGTAATCGGCGCGGGAGAGGGCTTTTTCGATGTCCGTGTCGTTAATGACGATAAGTACAGAATTCACGGCAATATGCTGTATTATTACAATGAATACGGGAATGAGGATATTTTCCATTACTTTTGCTTAAGAAGTCTTGGCGACGATAAGAGCTTTATCCCCGAAACAACTGACGAGTTCCGTGTATTCAATCCCAAAATCCGCTTTGACGATCTTGGTGACAAGAAAATACGCGTATACAATTCGGGCATAAAGGTAAAGGTCGGTATGCACGTTCTTACAAGAGGCACCGAAAGATTTGCCTGCAATATCCTTGCCACCGACAGTAAGGATATATTCGTGGAAAACGTAACCATGTACAAAAGCTACGCAATGGGGCTTATTGCGCAAAAGACCGAGAATGTTTTTGTTGACAATATGACCGTAAAGGCAAAGGACGACTCTCTCTTCTCACTCAACTGCGACGCTACCCACTTCGTTCACTGCAAGGGGCTTATAAAGGTTACAAATTCCACCTTCTCCGAGCAGCAGGACGATGCCTTAAACATTCACGGCATATTTGCGAGAATCGTTGACAAAACCGATGATTACATAATTATCAAGTATATGCACAAGAGCGCAAAGGGGCTTGATATTTATAAAAAAGGCGACGAGATTGCGGTTCTCAACCCCAAGACCTTGATTCCAAGCGGTCACTATAAGATTTCCGACGTTGAAATTATCAATATGAACTACACCAAGCTCTATATAGAGGGCGGAACCGAAAATATAAGCGTAGGTGACGACGTTGAGGATCTGACCTGGAGTTGTGACTTGATTTTTGAAAACAACAGAGTATTTAACAACAGAGCAAGAGGAATGCTTATTGCCGCCAAAGGAAAGGTTGAGATAAGAAACAATTATTTCAACACTCCCGGTGTTGCTATCCTTTTTGAAAGTGACGGTGCAAAGTGGTATGAGTCGGGCGGAACTACCGACGTGAGAATAAGCAACAATATTTTTGAACATTGCAAGTACGTAAACGGCAGAACTTGGGGAAGCCACGTTATAGAGGTGAAGCCCAGAGAGGAATTTAACGAGGGCAATTATTACCACAAATATATAAGCGTTACTGACAACGAGTTTAAGGATTGCACCGTTCCGCTTATTTATGCCGACAACGTGCAAAAGGTTGAGTTTATGGGCAACAAGATACAAGGCGGCAACGAAGATTTGATTTTCAAAAATTGCGGTGAAATAGTAAGAGGATAAATATGTTTACATCCAAAGAAAAAGAGAAGATAAAAGAATATTACAATGCGGTACAAAAAAGGATAAAAGAAAAGCATATAAACTGCTTTAAGGGACACGAAAAGCCGGTTTTTCTGATTTCAGATACCTATCCCGGAGTTTGGCTTGAGCACGCTTACGATTCGCTTTTTTACGCCAAGCTTGACGGTAAATATCTTGATATCGCAAAAAACACTTTAAATCTGTTTCTTGATAAACAAAAGGAAAACGGTCAGCTTCCTTGCTTTGTTATTGATATGAACAAAGCTCCAAGGTGGCCCGAGGTCGGATATTCCCAAATTCAGGAGTGCGTTTCATTTTCAAGACTTTGCTATGAGTATTACGAAATGTCGAAGGACAAGGAATTTTTGAAAAAGGCATACGATAAGTGCGTGAAGTGGGAGAATTGGTACGAAACCTACCGCAAGCCAAGCGGCAAAGGACTGGTTGAAATTTTTTGCGGTCACGATACGGGGCACGATGGCTCGGCTCGCAAGGATGGGATGACCTACGACCGTTGCGCCAAGGACAACGACGCCACGGTATACCCCGAAGGCGACGACGTTCTTCCGATGATTACCCCTGATAATAACGCAGTGTATTACGGGACGCTTATTGCCCTTTCCAATATGGCAAAGGAGCTTGGCGAGGATGCGGAGCGTTGGGAAAAGAAAGCGGAAGCGGTGAGAGAAAAGCTTTTTGAAATTTGTTATGACGATAAGGATGACTTTTTCTATGACGTTGATAAAAACGGCAACAGACGAAAGTACCTTTCGATTTCTATAACCAACGTGTTCTCTGAGCGCCTTTTGACGCAAAGCGAGTTTGACGTAATTTACCACCGACATATGAAAAATCCCGAAGAGTTCTATACCGAATACCCATTTCCGTCAATGGCAAAATCAGACAAGAGCTTTGAGCAAAATAAAAGCGGAAACTCCTGGGGCTTTTATTCGCAGGCTTTGACGCTCCTCCGCTGTACACGCTGGATGGACTATTACGGAAAGTCGGAGGATTTTGATGAGATACTTGAAAAATGGGTAAGACAGTGGACTTTTGGAAATGATATAATGTTCGGTCAGGAATTACATCCGCTGACGGGAAAGCCCTCGGATTGCTCCGAGTGGTATTCAAGCTGTATGCTTGTTTATCTGTATGCTGTAGAACGGTTGAATTTAATCTAAAAAAGGTATAATATGGAACGAACTGTATTGGAAAAAATTTATAATCAAATTAAGACGCCGTATAAATACGGCGCGGTTATGAAGCTGGACGGCAGAATGACCGACTCTCCGGTGGTTTTTAAGAGAGACAACAAATACTATATGTCATTTATCAGCATTGACAGCGAAGCTAAAACTGGATACCAAACTCATATTGCCGAAAGCGATGACCTTTTGCGTTGGAAGGTTCTCGGTAACATTCTTACAGAAACCGGTGAATGGGATCGGGCACAATCGGGCGGATATGCGCAGCTTCAAGATAATTTGTTTGGAGGCAGCAATGAGCTTATGACAATTGACGGTCAATATCTCTTTGCCTATCTCGGCGGAAATCTGAAAGGATATGAAACCGACCCTCTGTCCATGGGTATAGCAACCACTCCCGATTTTTTGACGCTTGACGGATATGAAAAATTTCCCGCACCGATTTTATCGGGAAGCGATTCGGATGCCAGACCGGGAGAAACTCTTACTATATACAAAGCCGATATGTTTTACGACCGTAAAAGGACCTTGGGATACCCTTACGTCAACGCATACAACGCCAAGGATGACACACACAGAGAAAGTATTTTTCTTGCCGTCTCAAATGACGGAATTCATTGGAAGCGTTACGGAGAAAAGGCAGTTATCCCCGTTACGGAATGTAAGGACAGCGTGAAGATCAACGGAGATCCGCAGATAGTGTTGATCGACGGATATTACGTAATGCTGTATTTCATCTATGAGCCCGGTATTGGTGCGTACAATACCTTTGCTGTATCGGATGATTTGATCAATTGGACAAAGTGGGACGGTGAGCCTCTTGTAAAATCAGAGCTTGAATGGGAAAATGTGTTGGCGCATAAGCAATGGGTAATCAAAGAAAATAATGTAGTTTACCACTATTACTGTGCGGTTAACAGAAAAGAGAGATTTATTGCCTTAGCAACGTCACAACCGATGAATTGAAACAAATAAAACATATATTGCTATAAAATCGAGTTCAACGTGGAGGAAAAATGAAAAAAATAGTAAATATAAAGGATTTCGGAGCTTGCGCAAATGAAAGCCTTCAAACAAGAGCTATTCAGGACGCCATTGATACGGTGTTTTTGGCGGGCGGCGGCGAGGTGCAGATACCAAGTGGTGTGTTCTTGACGGGCGGTATTCGCTTGCGCTCAAATGTAACGCTTCACCTATTTGAAAATGCGGTGTTAAAGGGTAGCCGGAATCCCGATGACTATTTTGTTTGCTATACTGAAGACAAGATTGAGCCTCTTTCGCCCGAAAGAATTACAAACGCACCATACATTCATTTAAGCGGAATTTTAGGTGAAACGAAATACGACGAGCACGACGAAAGATATAATTTCAGACGCTTGCCAGGAAGCCGTTGGAACAATGCGCTTATAAGAGCCATTGATGCCGAAAACGTAGCTATTATCGGTGAGGCTGGTTCATATATTGACGGCAACAACTGCTTTGACGAGCAGGGCGAGGAGCTTTATCGAGGACCTCATGCAATAACCTTCTTTAACTGCAAAAATATTACCCTTAAAGGCTATGGCTTAAGAGACAGCGCAAACTGGGCTCACAATATGCTCTTCTGTGAAAATATCTCTATGAGCCATGTAAAGGTCGAGGCAGGACACGACGGCTTCGATGCTTTTGTTACCAATAATCTTACAATAACAAATTGTGAGTTTTATACCGGAGACGATTGTATTGCGGGCTTTGGAAATACCAACGTACTTGTAGCAGATTGCCTTCTCAACTCCTCTTGCAGCGCAATGAGATTTGCAGGCACTAACGTTCTTGTACGCAACTGCAAAATGTTCGGCCCAGGTAAATACCTGTTCAGAGGCAAAATGAGCTCCGAAGATAAACGCAACTGTAAACCCTCTCCCAAGCCGGGAAGAAATATGCTTTCTGCGTTTACCTATTATGCCGACTATTCAATGCCTATACCCGAGCTTCCCGGAAACATAATAATCAAGGATTGCTTGTTTGAAAACGTTGACCGCTTCTTACATTACAATTTTTCGGGGAACGAAACCTGGCAAAGACACCGCCCGATGAGTGATATTACTTTTGAGAATATAAAAGCTTGCGGTGTCGGAATGGCGCTTAACGCATACGGACGAGAGGATTCCCCTTTCGAACTGACACTTAAAAATATTGAAATTTCGGTCAGAGAGGATGCGGAGGTAAACGAGCTTATCAAATCCGCCCATTGCAAGAAAATCGTCCTTGACAACGTAAATCTCAAAAATTTCAAAGGCGATTGCATTGTCCGCACTTTAACGAATACAGCGCTTATTGCCGACAGTGTGATATGCCCTCTTAATGAAACAGACTTCGTTAAAAAGCATAACGGGGACTTTAAAATCAAAAGTATTTGACATGAGGTAAAAATGATAAAGAAACTATACGCCAAGGACGTTATTGATCTCTGGGGAAAAAGGCTTGATGATGAGAATATAATTTCCGAAATATTTGACTATTTTGAATTTGATTGTCTTTTGAGGTGTTACGTTGATTCAAGTGAGCTTGACGAAAAGATAAGAGTTTTCTATGAATCAAGGAGTATTGATAATTTATTCGCTATTACCGATTTGCTGGAGAAGGCGCAAAATGTTGCATATGCGGAAGATAAATCGGTGGTGCGCGATGTGAAAAAATATATAGTGGAGCATTTGGCTGAGGATATTACCTTTGAACAGATAGCAGCCCAATTTCATGTAAGCTACTATTATCTTTGCCATATTTTTAAAAAGCTTTCAGGGCAATCGTTGAATCAGTTCAGAACGTCAAAAAGGCTTGTAAAGGCGGCTCTCATGCTTTTGGAGAGTGAAGAAAAAATATCGGACGTTGCCTCTGATTGCGGATTTGACAATTTCAGTTATTTTTCGGAAATTTTTGTTAAGTATATGGGAGAAAGCCCCAGCGACTTTAGAAAGAAATATATGGGGCGAGCTATACTGTCTACATACGAGCTTGAAGATATATTGTCGATGATGAAAATGTCATCTATGCGCTTTTTGGATAATATGGGGTGCCCTACGAAAAACGACGGATTTCCTTATATCCGTGTGCATAATCCCGACGACGGCTTTGGGCGCTTTTTACACGAGGCGGCAATTATTGAGTACAAGGGAGTCTTGTTTGCCTCATGGTACAACTGTGAAGAAAACGAGCTTGTGGGCAATACGTCTATAATCGGAAGGCGCTCATATGACGGCGGTAAAAGCTGGACAGATGCGGAGATACTGGCTGAAGACAAAAACGGAAATATTCTGTACTGCCCTCCCGTCTACGGGATTTGTGACGGTAAGCTCTATATGTTAATAAATCAAATGGTTTCACCTGACCATATGCACTCGTTAGACTTATTTGTTTTCAACAATGAAACCGAAAAATTCGAGTTCATTTGGTCACGCCCCATTCCGTTCAAATTAAACACAAATGTGGTATGTCTGCCAAACGGAAAGCTGATGTTGCCCGGCAGAATTGCCGAGCTTGACGGATTTCCAATCACCCCCGCGGTTTTGATTTCCGACAGCGGTAAAATTGACGCAGAGTGGCGTGTGGTTAAGGTATCGGAAGACGGAATTCTTCCCGACGGTGAAGAACTGGTTCACCCCGAAACGTCGGTAATTTGCTGTAATGATAAGTTGTATCTGTTTAACCGAAACGACAAGCGCAGAGTACCGCTTGTGTATATCTCCGATGATTATGGAGAAACGTGGAGTGTACCGATGATTCACGATATACCGTTTGTAAACTCGAAAATATACGGTGGAACTTTGTCGGACGGCAGAAGTTATATTGTAGGAAATACAGATTACGAAGACCGTTCCAAGCTTGTGTTGTACGTAAGCGATAAAAACAGCTTAAGTTTTACAAAACAGTATGTTTTAACAGACCGTAACACTTTTGGAGGCTGTGTTTATCAATGCTTTTATCCTGCAGCAACCGAAGCTGACGGTATGTTAAATATTATTGCGACAGCTACGTTTACCAATGATAACGGCGAAGTACAAAGAGGCAGAGGCGCGGTTTTGTTTAAGGTGGACTTAAACGGCAGTGATAAATAATTTTTGGGGAACGTTGTATGAAACAGCAAATTGAAACATATGGAAATTTAATTTTTGAATATGCAAAAAAAAATTATCGGCAATGCTTCAGGGAACCTGACAGACTTTTGAAATATAAATTTATCGTACCCGGAAGCAGCTATAGCAACAGCCTCTGGGATTGGGACAGTTGGCTTACCGATATCGCTTTGAGCGGTATTGCCGAAGAAGATATTTCTGAGTATGAAAAAGGTTGTATTCTTAATTTTCTTGATCTTGTAGATAATGACGGCAGAATGCCTATATGGATAATGCCCGATAAGTGCAATGTGGGAGGGAAACTCCCAAATGGGGAAGAAGAGCGAAATATACACAAGTCCTGCTACCCGCACCACTGAAAGCTTTGAAAACACTACGTTTTCGAGGCTTTTCTCTTTTTTATCGTTGCCTCATAATTGCGAATGGAGTCCAGTTGCTCGGTTAAGGTCGTGATGTCGTCCTCACACTTCTTTAACATTTCGTCGTACACGGGGGCGTGCTCGTGGTCACGGAGGCGTTCAAGCAGTATCATCTGTTGGTCGCCCTGCCGTTGCTCCAATCGGGCTGACAGAGCCTTTGTTTGCCGTTCAGCGTTGCCTTTTTGTGCCAGCCACCGTTTGACGTCGGCTTCGATGCTGTCGTAGTTCTTTTGTACTTCTTACTTTTTCTTTAATTTCATCCATAACTTTGCTCCTTTATTGTATTGTGATTTTATTATACACTTTTTAATAAGACAGAAAAGGGACATAAAAACAATAGCGACAGCTTACTACCTTTCGGTAAAAGCTGTCGCTTTGGGTTACGGATTCTCTTCGACATATTCGTATTTGAAATGAATTTTCTTGATATATTTATTTTTTACTTTTTACCCATATTGCAGGACGAACCCCGTCTTCATATTGGCCCCTTTCAAAAGGATTGATTTTACCATTCGCACAAACATGAAAAACATAAACATCGCCGCCTTCTCCCCAACCACCTTCTTGATTGGCGGTGCGCAACCACCAGAATGCATACGAAGGATTGCCGTGTCCATATGCCTTACGTTTCGAATAATCTGTATATACAGTGCGAGCGTCAGCAGAATTTGTAAAATATTTTTCGTAATCTTCTATGCTAAGCAGAAAAACTTTTTCTCCTGTAGGAGATTCGCAAATTTCAGCTTTTTCCGTATCATTAAAAGCACAATCCGTGAACTCTGTGTTCAACCACTTCCGTAGATCACTTGTAACCCAATCATTTTTGTCCAGCGCAGAAAACTGAATCACATCAATTACCTTTTCGGTAACCAACAAAGCCAGGTCTCCCCTTTTTTCAAGAACTCGCCAAGAAAGGGAGGAGAGCTCCTTTCCGTACTTATCTTGCATATATCGGCCAAAATTGATGACTTCATAGTTTCTTGGATTTTCTTTTTCTCCTGCTTTCTTGTTTTGATCAATTATTTGAACTGAATTTGAATTCATAGAGGCCTCCCGTTCATTTATCTTATTGTAAACAAAAACTAATCATACTGTTAAATGTTGTTGTAATCATTATAATAAAATTTTTCATATTATTTACCTCTCTTATTTTATTTTTTTACTTTTTGCCCATGTTGATAAGCATACCCGTACAATCACCGTGACCGACTACCCGATTATAAAAATCGGTGGTCACGTCACGGGATGCAACGTAATAGCCGAGGATATTGTTGTAGAAGTCTCTGACTGTCTTGGCACCATTGGGCTTTTCTTCCACTCTCGCAATTATCCTGCCATAGAAATCTCTGATCTCTGCCATAGTTTTTTTCCTTTCGAATGTGATAAATTCATTATACACTATGCCCGTTGACAAAAACGAAACATTTATCTTTAATACGCTCCAAAGGGGAACTTTTCTTCTATTTTCTTTATTAAATTTTCTTTCGTGTTATTTTCAAGGATATCGCTCTCCGCAATACAGTTTTTCAAAGTATCCAGATACGCTTTGTTTAATGCGTTGCTTGTATCAAAGACATATCCGCCTTCTTCCTTTTTAATGGGAAGCCCCATCGCCATCATCGCCTTAATATTATCGGATATCGCAACGCGTCCTATCTTCACTCCGTAATGCTTCTCGATGAGAGCTTTGAGATTTTCCTTTTTCGCAGATGTAACAAGCATAGGACGATCACACAGACGAAGCATATTGAGTATGATAAGAGAATAATATCCTGCCTTCCAATCCTTATGCTGAGGCACAGGAGTTGCCGATTCTTCCAAATAATCCTCGGCATAGCGATAATATCCCGACTCCGCCTCAAACTTTTCGATAAGCTCACTTTTCTTATCTTCGGAAAGGTTAGAGTTCTTAACACAATGGAGAATAAGCTCAGCATCTCTCCTGCAAATAAACGGAGGGATATAATATTCATTTTCAAGCTTTGTTACTTCGTATCCAAGCTCCTTTATAATATCTATGTATCGTTTGATGGTACGGTCGGAAAGCTTTATATCGGTAGGAAGTATGAAATCCTCGTTCATTTTAGCATAGATATCAGAATTCAGTTTCCACATAAGGCACGCGTTGGGATCATCGTCACCAAATCTGCGTATCTGATCTTCTGTCAGGGAGATTGGACGCGAATCAGATTCTCCCAAAAGAATGGAGAGAAGCATCGCAGAATAGAAAGAACCTGAAAGCGTTGTCGGAAGATCTCCCTCCGTTTTGAATATCCTTAAATCAAATGGGGTACGGCCTTGTCCCATAGGCTCAAAGCCGAACGCCGCCAAACCTTCACGGCGATAGAAGTAGCAAATGGTTCTCAAATCGTTTCGAGATTCCAGAAACTCCAAATGAAATCCGTTTTTTTCTACGGCAAATATAAAGCCTAAACTTCTGTCATAAGAAGAAATGTTTTCGTTACTATACAACTCAGCAAACCCCAACGCCTTTTCATAACCCGTAGTACATTCCGCGTCATATTCATCGGTTTTCGTTGGAAAGCATCTGCGCACGCCTTGATAATCCGAGTAATCTATCATATCGGAAGTCGGATATTTACCTGTATTAAATAAGATATAAAGATACTTAAGGACCGAAGCGCGATACTTAGGAGCTGGGAGTCCGTTTTGTGCGATAGCACTCAGCTCTGCGTCTATTTTACAGTTTTCTCGAATCAATTTTTTTAGATGAATGCAAGCCTCGGTCATTGTCTTGAATCTACCCTCGTAAGGCTGATAGCAAAGTTTTCCTTGAAGATCGTAGCAGGTAGGCATAGTTTTGAACCTCCGATATATTTGTTTTTTACAGTATAGCATAGTAAAAAAAATAATTCTATTGTTTGGTGAAAAAAGTTCGAAATTTGTCAAGAATTTACACCTTGTTCATTTTTGTTCGAAATTTGTACTGAATCATGTCCCGAATTTGTCCCATTGCCTGTGGTATACTGTTATCATCATGTTTGAAAGGAGAAAAAATATGATTAGGTACGGTATTTTTGATGAAAACGGAAAGGTTGTCAAGGAATTTGAGACAATACAAGAGGGACTTGAAGCGTTAAAAGAAATGAACGACGGAGAAATACAGTCCTACGGTCCGGGTGAAGAACAGGCATATTACACCGAGCATTATGACCTCGTGCGAGGTCTTTATTCTCGAGTATGCAAAGGTAAAACAGAATTGAAGTTTAAGGATGGCGCACCCATTGAGCCTATCTCCGCTGAAAATCTTGGCATTATTCTTTCGTATGAGCCTTATGACGAGCTCGAAACACTTCTTGAAACGCTTGACGTGGAGAAAGCACGCACCCTCTTTGATGGCTTTGTTCACTCACCTATTGAGTGGAATGAGAAAGAACGCACGATGGTCGTAAATTTCTACTATCTCGAAACCGAGGATACGCAAGACGGAGATATGGCGCTCTTTTACAAATGCGCGCCGTTTATGTTCGAAAATTGACTTAACCCTTGCGATAAAATAATTAATAAGGAAATAAAAATCAAGGAGCTATAGAATGATTAAAGAATTGGATTTTAACCTTGGTACAACTAACGAGCTACCAATCCAAACATGCAATATGTGCGGTAAAAAATTTGATTATTGGGATTTTGAAGAAAATTTCCGATTCGATCACCGTTTTGGATTTGGCTCAAAGTACGATTGCTATCATTTTGAGCTGAATCTCTGTTGTGAGTGTACGGGCAAGGTCTTAGATTGGCTTTTGCCACAATGTAAAATCGATCCTATGACGTTTGATCCTGAGCCGGTGTCATTTCCACCAGCTACGGATAAAGAGCTTGATGAATTGTATGGCGAACAGTCAGAGCAAAAGTAAACATCGTTTGTGTCGCAAATTTGACGGAAGCCAAATGGTAGAATATGTGTGTAATCAAAATATTCTATATTTTAATTGTTTGGAGGAAATAACATGAAACTTCACGAAATCGTATCTGCTCGCTACAATTGCTCTTTTCCCGCAAAGCTCAACAAACTCGCCATTGAGTATTATAAAAATAACTCTCAACATACGCGTTGTCTGTTTATCTTTGAAATGATGGAATCCTTAAACGACTACACCCTCCACCGCGACGAGCTTCGCTATATGATAGAGGAAGCCCACGAGGTCTGGGCAGAGCTGTTTGAAGCCTATCTTTACGCCGCGTATGAGGACGTAAAGAAAAACGGCAAAAAACCGAAGAACCTTGTTATCGTATTGGATGACGAGAGTTGACAATAATTGTAGGATATGGTATAATGATTTTAACAACTAATCTGTAAATTTGAACTTAAAGGAGAAAGAAAATGTATATTCTTACCCAAGTGATGAGAGACAGTTTTATCAATGGTTTACGTCAAGGCTATGCAAAAAAACTACCGAAAAAACTCATAAAAAATTGTAGTGATATTGCATTTGGCGCAAAAGAGTTATATCTTTCGGGAACTCCCTTTAATAATAGAGGCGATGATATACAAATTCGTATGAAAGACAAAAGTGCTTTAGTAAGTGTGTTAAATCCTATAGTTGAAAAATTTTATGCTTATTTCAACGAAACACCGGCTCCGAGCACCCAACATGATTTCGATAAAGTTCACAAAGAACTGTGCAAATTATTTATAGAGTCGTTTGAAGCTGAAGGATACACACATACTTACGGGAATGCGCAAAAATTTTGCAACGTCCTTTTTAAGTACCTTTCCTGCTATGAAGATTCCGAGGACTTTGCCGAGTGGTTTAAATATTGTCACATGGCAATTGACCGCTACACGTATAATGGGTATCGACTTCCTTTTTATCGCAACATAGTTTACAGGGCTATACACGGTAAATCGGCTCCCAAACTGACATCATGGAGCAAATTAACCAATGACGATGAGAATGATTACGAATATGATTCTATAATTTCCGATGTTGTCAAGTACATATCGAACAATCCTAAAACATATAATGAATACTTGAACATTTGCTCGATTTTTCCGATTTTCACGAGCATTTCTCCGCTTGCCACTGAAGATAATTATGAATTAACTCCTTTTGAGGCTGAATTCTTCATTTGGGCAATTGCTAAAGCTTGTGCATCAAAAGACAAAAACGAGAAATATATCTACGAGATAGATACAATTGATCGTGTAAAAAATCTCCTATAACTGATTCGAAAAAGGTACAGAAAAACCTTTCACCAAGGTGACGTCACCATCAGGTTCCAGTGAAAGCAATTTCATATGGGTTCAAGTCCCTTCGCCCGCACCAAAAAAGAGACGGTATGCAACGCACACCGTCTCTTTTTTTGACACGAGATTAAATACTTGAACCAGTCGTTGCAGGCGCCAATAAATCAAGAGGAGATAGACGCATATTTTGACGCGCGAAATTATTCTTGATTTTTTACATAAGCCTGACCGTCTGGGCTTTGATGTGAATGGCGGATATGTCCTTAAGCCTTGGAATTTTACGATTAAAAACCAATAGCCCTGCCTAGGCAGGGCTATTTTATGTATTTTTTCGGTAAATTATTGGAGGTCGATTTTTTGGGAAATCAGATTTTTCATCTCTCGGTCGTCGGGTATGGACGAAACGGCATATCTTCTCGTTACGCCCACCGAGGCGACTTTGTTGGCAATTCTTGCGGCGGTGGAAATGTTTTCTCCGTTTGCAAGCATTGCGCAAAGCACGCCGTTAAAGGTGTCACCCGCACCTGTTGTGTCAACCGTCTTTCCCGAATTCACGGCGGGAACAATCTCGCCCGAGGATTTGATAAGGCAGCCGTTCTTTCCAAGCGTTACGATGACGTTCTCGTTATCTTCAATTCCAAGTGTTTCATGCTCGTTGGGGGTGAAAAGGTCAATGTTCTCAAGAATATACTTGTTGCCGACTCTTGCGGGGGCGGGGTTGAGTATGCACTTGACGCCGTTTTTTTTCGCGATTTTTACAGCAGCAATATTAACATCTTCCGAAACCTCGTTGTTTAACAGGAGAATATCGGCGCTTTTGATTTTTTCCTCAAAGAGTGAAACGTCGTCAGCCGAAAGCTGAACCCCTTGATAAACCGTAACGTGATTGCTTCCCGATTTGTCAGTAACGATTGCCGCAAAAGCGGTTGAATCTTCCTTGAAAACAAGCGTATGGCTTATTTTCTCGTTATCCAAGAAATCAGCGAAATCCTTTCGGTATTCGCGTCCTATTGCCGCCAGAAACGAAACCTCAGCCCCGCATCTTGCCGCCGCCACCGCTTGATTGAAGCCTTTTCCGCCCGGCTCGAAATGTACGGACGTTGCTTCGACGGTTTCTCCGCCCTTGTGAAATTTCTCAACCGGAAGAAAAACCGAATTTCCGATTATTCCTATTACGGCAATTTTACTCATAGATGCTTCACTCTCCCAAGATACATGTCCTCAAGCACTACGTTGTGGTCTCTGCCGCCATCTACGTTTCCGCTGAGATAAACGGGGGGCTTTACTCCTTGCTCCAAAGCAAGCTTTGCACCGTTTATAAGGCAGGTGTTGAGTATAAAGCAGGCGGCATAGGTGGAAAGACCGCCCATTTTGGCATCTCCCACGTCCATGCACGCGTCACCGTAGGGGATTTTGCAATCTATGGCAATATCCACGTGCTCGTGGAGTTTGCCGCCCTTCTTGGCGTAAGCCATGGAGGATATCCCCACGCATTTTATTTTAGCGCTTTTCGCTGCCTCTGCCATCTCTATCGGAACTTGATTTTTTCCCGACGCCGAGAAAACGAAAATCATATCCTTTTCTGTGGGGACGTATCTTCTGAAAATTTCGGGTGCGATGCCGCTCATTTTTTCCATTCGGCTGGACTTTGCCGCGCCGTTGTGAAGCATAAGGTCGGTATCAAGCATTGGTGACACGTTTGCAAGACCGCCCGCACGGTAAAACGCATCAAGCCCCGGAAGATGCGAGTGCCCACAGCCAAAGACGAATATAAGACCGTCGTTTTTAATAACCCTTGCGACCTCTGCGGCTGCTTCGGTCAGCTTTGCCGCTTCTTCGACCTCGATTTTATGCAGGTTTTCAACTATTTTTTCAAGATATTCGCTCATCATTTTTTCAACACTCTCTTGTAGTTTTCTCCTATTCTGTCCCAAAGCTTTATGGGGTCCGGAGCTGCGACGCTTGTTCCAAGACCGCCTCTGTAAGTCCAAGTGGCAAGTCGGTCAACGCCCATTTGTTCATACATGTCAACAACCTTGTCTATCTGTGCAAAGTCTTCGGGCTGCGCGTTATAGCCCATAATCCATCTTTCGCTTTGTTTTCCGTACTTTCTGGCAATGCGTACCGTGCGCTCAGTGATTTCCTTGAAGAATGATTCGGGGAGAGACCAGTTTATTATCGTGGTGGAGAATACGTCAAAATAAGGACAAGCCGCCACCATATCCCAGTTGTCGTATCCGCGAAGCTCGGTAACGTAATAGGTGTTCTTTGTGGCGTGAACGCAACAGGTGATTTCAAGGTTGGGATTAACCTCTTTGATGGCCTTGGAGCAGTCGGCAAGAGTTTTAAGCGCCTCTCTCCATCTGAACTGTTTTACGTCGTCGTTCATGAACTTGGGCATTTCGTAGCCGTAGTAGTCCTCGAATTTTCTCATGCATTCAGGGCATCTGCAAGACCAATCGTCACCCGCTCCGCCCGTAATGGACGCATACGCCTTGGGATAAGCGTAGTGAGGCTCATCCCAGAAAAAGCCGTCAACCTCGGTTTCTCTCGCAAGCTTAAGGCAGATGTTTGTAAAATAATCTCTGAAGGAATTGGTGTTAAAGCACGCCGCGTTGAGAATCTCTCCCGTATACGCAGAAACCTGTCTGTGGTGAATGTTGTTCTGAAGGAAAAGAGAAATCTGTTCTCCGCCGAAGTATTTACCTATACCCCAAGTGTCGGCAATGCAACGAAGTCCTACCTTGTGCGCCGTCTTTACTATGTTGTTGATATTGGGAAACCAGAAGTCCATATCGAACTCGGTTATAGCAAGGATAACGGTGTCACATCCGTGCTCCTTCATTTCAATAAAATCTTTTTCGGCGTGTTCAACGTAATTAAGTCCGTAATAGCTTACGGCAGTGTGTTTTATAGACATAACATAATCTCCTTATTTCAATATAGAGCTAACGTCTTCTTCGGTGGGCTCTGTTCCGCTCCACATATAAGCGCCTGAATAAGCCACAGTAGGAAGCGCAAGCTCGGGTCTGTGCCATGTGGTCTGCAAAATTCCGAGAGAGCCGTTGCTCATACATTGCTCTATCATGTTTTTTGCTCCGTTTTTATCAAGGAAAGGCGAGTAAACTGTTTCAAATCCCTTGTCCTCAAAGAAAGGAATATCCTGCCATTTCGTTCCCCCGATATCGTTGTGCGTCCAAACGTTCATAAGTATGTCGTTTGGTAATCTGTCGGTTACGGAGGGGTCGCACTTCCAATATTTTACGTCAAGCGAGGAGTAGAGCATATCCGCCCACATAGCCATGCGAACCCCACGCTCCTTAAGCTCACCGTGCAAAAACAGCATGTGGTTGGCAAAAAGGTCGTCAGCGGGAATAACGCGCTCCTCTTCGGTAGAGCCAAATCCAAAGCACTTGTCGCAAGAGCAGTGAAGAATAGGCGGATTGCGGTAGGTTTTAACGAGGTCGTCTATAATATCGCGCAGATATTCCTTCGTGTCCTCTCTCGTCGTTGCAAAGCACCATCCGCCGGGGATCCACATATCCGCCAGATCGGGACGCTGATCCAATACCACGTGCTGACGTGAAGTAATGCGGCTCCACCCCGCATGGCTGGTGAGATTCTGGCAGGGAATAGGGGTCATGTGAAGATCGTCGATTACAAAAGAAATAAGCTTTTCAACGTCAGCCCTAGACCAAGCGTTGGGCCAATGGGCGTAAGGACGCTTGCCGTAGGGGAACATGCCCCAGAATTCGTAAAAAACGTAGTTATATCCGCAAAGCGCCGCGATTTTTGTGCGACGGAGAACGTCGTCAAGCGTCGTATCGTCCTTTTCCGTGCCGTCGTTGGGCTTGAAGATACACATATGTACACCGCGGAAGCTTATTTTGGGGGTGTAGTGGAATTCGCCAATGGGGAATTCGCCGTCAGCCTTTGCCACGCGCTTCATGTCAATAAGCATTTTCATGCCGTTTGATACCGCGTCCTCGTCTTTTCCAATTACGGCGAAGCCTTTTTCGGATATGCGTACAACGGTTTCACCCGCCTTGCATTCTGCCAAGGTGTCGCAATTTCCCACAGCAACAAAGTAATCTCCGTTTTTCGCTATTACGCTTGCCTTGCCTAAGGAAAGCTCGGACAGAAGATAATCGTATTTTCTGGACGTTACGTTAGTCCTGACTTCTCCCGATAAATCAATTTTTCTAAGCCCTTGCTCGTTGTAAACAAAGTCGGGTTTAAGTATCATGCCGTTCATTTTTACCACTCCTTGAAAATATTGTTGGTTTATGATTTTATTATAACAAAAAGCAAAAACGCGTACAACCTCAAAAAAGAGTGAAAAGGTTAGATTTTCGCTACTTATTAGCTATTGACAAAAGATAGAAATAAGAGTATACTGTATTTATGTTTAACAGTGAACGTTTCAATTTCAAAATACTTTCAGTTTTGCGCTTGGAGTTTCCCGTATCCGAAAGATACTCTCCGCCAAGACATTACCACGCGCTGATATTTCGCGCTCACGGCAAAGCCACGGTTGCCCAAGGAGACAACAAAATACGTCTTAACAAAAACGACGTAACCTTTGTCCCGATGGGGTGCGAATACGTTATATCAAGCTCAACCGACGAGGACGTTATTATCGTGCATTTCGAGGCTTTGTTTAATAATACTCCGCATATTTCAAATATGCACGCCACAAATCCCGATGCGTTTATAACGCTTTTTGGAAAGCTTCTTGACACTTGGCAAAATCAGCCATACGGATTCGTATACCGAATAGACTCGCTTTTTCTCTCAATCCTTGAACAAACAGAGCGTCAGTCTATGGAGAATAACACAAAATCCGCAAAATCCTGCGTGCAGCACGCGGTTGAGGCTATGCACTCAGGCTTTTCAAATCCCGAGCTGTCGGTTGAAAGCGTTTCGGGAGACTTGGGATACTGCGCTTCTTATTTCCGAAGAATTTTTGTAGAGGAAATGGGAGTATCGCCAAAGGAGTATCTGGTTAATTTGCGAATTAACCATGCCATAGCCTTGCTTGAATCGCAATATTATTCGGTGGAGAAGGTCGCCGAGCTTTCGGGGTATACCTCTGCAAAATATTTTTCCACCTCTTTCAAGCGCGCTACGGGAAAAAGTCCGTCAAGCTTTATCCGAGGCCGTAGGTTAAAGCTTGACATCGGTTGATATTTGTGATATACTTTGTGAAGTAACATAAGCCAAGAGGAAAATTTAAATAATAACAGTAGGAGAAAATACATGAAAAAAATATTTAAGTTGGTTTGGGTTATTACTGTTTTGCTTACCTGCGGATTAGTATGCGGGTGCGCGACAAATTCAGGTGCGAATGAGGTGGCTTCCGACAGTCTTGGCACAACGCCCACACCCGAGACCGAGGCGCCCGAGACCGAGGCACCTGTGGTTCTTTCTCCCGAGATGCAGGAGAAGCTGGGCGGATTGATTCCCAAAAATTGGCAGACTGGTATAGACGCGATATTGGAGTCAGTGCCGAGTGACTTTATGTTTGCCGTTCAGACCGATACGCACTTTTCTGTGGTAAGCGGCGGAAGCTCGGGAAACAGCGTCAAGGCTCTTTCACATTTTATTCCGCTGTCCTTTTGCGCCAATATCGGTGACTACATAAAAGGATACTTTAAGGGCGAGGCAGGCAAGGCGGATAACACCCCCGAGCTTACGATGCAAAGCCTTAAGGAGCTTACAAGCCGTTATCTTGACGAGGCAAACTGCCCTATGTTGATTACTTTCGGAAATCACGATACAAACCAGCTTTGGTGCCAGAACTACGGTGTGGCAACACAACAGCTTACGCAGGCAGACCATTACAGAGAGGTTATCTCAAAGCTTAAGGAACATAACGGAAGCGCAATGGTAAACGACGGTGAAAGTAATTACTACTATATGGATTTCCACGCGGACAAGGTAAGAGTGATTATGTTAAACACTACCGACGGAAGTTATGAGAGCGAGTATGACAGCGTTTACGTAATAAGCGACCGTCAGGCAGAGTGGTTTGAAAAAACGGCGCTTGACACCGATTATTCGGTAATAGTTATGGCTCATATTCCTTTTTACAGCGAATTTTCCAATAACGATAAAGCGCCCAAGAATGCCGACAAGGTCCTTGGCGCGGTTGAGAGCTTTATTAAAAACGGCGGTAAATTCGTCGCCTATATGTACGGTCATACCCACGCGCAGTCGGATATGGTAGACGAAAACGGCAGACTTCACATATCTTTCAAAAACGGCGGCGGAAACGCCGAGGTTGTGGCGGTAAACCTTAAAGCGAGAAAGATTTATACCTTTGGTCTTGGCGATGCGGCAGACCGAGACTTTGAGTATTAATCTCAAAAAGGAGCTGATTTACTTGAATCAGCTCCTTTTGTGAATTTTGATAAGGTGTTTTTGGGTAAAAGCTTGACTTTGAGACGAAAATATGGTACAATTTATAGGCATTGTGAATAAATACGATTACTTGGAGAGGTATATATTATGAATTATGACGTTATCATTATAGGTGCGGGCCCGGGCGGTATTTTTTCCGCTTACGAGCTTGCAAATATCGCGCCTCAGCTTAAAATCGCAGTTTTTGAGGCGGGGCACCCTCTTAATAAGCGCAGCTGTCCTATTGACGGAGATAAGATAAAAAGCTGTATCGGCTGCAACAGTTGCTCTATTATGAGCGGTTTTGGCGGCGCGGGCGCGTTTTCTGACGGAAAGTACAATATAACAAACGACTTTGGCGGAACGCTTTACGAGTATATAGGCAAGGAAAAAGCGCTTGAGCTTATGTACTACGTTGACGATATCAACATGAAGTATGGCGGAGAGGGAACGAGACTGTATTCCACAACGGGAACGTCAATCAAAAAGCTGTGCGTGCAGCACGACCTTCATCTGCTTAACGCCTCGGTGAGACATCTTGGAACAGACATCAACTACGTGGTTCTTGAGAATCTTTACAACTATCTTAAAGACAAGGTTGAGTTTTTCTTTGACACACCTGTGGATAAGGTGAACGTTGTTAACGGAGGATACGAAATCGTCAGCTCACGCGGCGCATACACTTGCGAAAAATGTATCATTTCTGTTGGCAGAAGCGGAAGCAAGTGGATGGAAAGAGTCTGCAAGGAGCTTAATATTCCCACAAAGTCAAACCGAGTTGATATAGGCGTAAGAGTAGAGCTTCCCGCGGAGGTCTTTTCTCACCTTACCGACGAGCTGTACGAAAGCAAGATAGTATACTGCACCAAGGAATACGGCGACAAGGTGCGAACCTTCTGTATGAATCCTAAGGGCGCGGTGGTTAACGAGAACACCAACGGCATTATTACCGTAAACGGACATAGCTACGAGGATCCCGCAAGACAGACCGAGAATACAAACTTTGCTCTGCTTGTGGCAAAGCATTTTTCCGAGCCCTTTAAGGATTCTAACGGCTACGGAGAGTCGATAGCGAGACTCAGCAATATGCTTGGCGGAGGCGTAATAGTTCAGCGCTTTGGCGACCTTATTCGCGGACGCCGTTCAAACCAGAACCGCATCGACGAGGCGTTTATCACCCCCACGCTTAAAGCGACGCCGGGCGACCTTAGCCTTGTTCTTCCCAAGAGAATACTTGACGGCATAATAGAAATGATTTACGCACTTGACAAAATAGCCCCCGGAACGGCAAACGACGACACGCTTCTTTACGGAGTAGAGGTCAAGTTCTACAATATGGAGGTTGACGTAAACTCTGATTTGGAGTCCTGCCTTAAGGGATTGTATATCATAGGCGACGGAAGCGGAATAACCCACTCGCTGTCACACGCGTCGGCAAGCGGAGTGTATGCCGCACGCAAAATAGCTTCGCATTGATAATAGCCAACGATAAAAAGGAGCTGTGCTTAATGAGACAGCTCCTTTTTGTTTAAATGAATCTGATTACCATTCCGGGGGTTTCGTGCTCGGGGTCTCGGGCGGAAGAAAGCCCTATGCGGTTTATCAACTCGCCCGAAAGGGTGACGGCGGTGCCGCAAAAGCTTATCTCGTCGGTGATATCCACCGCTTGAGTTGAGGCAAGGTCTTGGGCGTAAAGACGTCCCTTGATTGGGCTGTTAAACACTACCGTAAGTGAGTTATAGAAGCCGAAAACGCCCATCGGCGCGGTTGGGTCAGCCCCTTCAACTGTAACCTTGGCGGGGATATGAGCGTTGAGCTTTCCTCCAAAGGTGCGTGGGAACGCGCCAACAGCCATAGCACCGTTTGGATGCTTTGAACAGCCCACAAGAGGCGGCTCGCCGTCGCACTCAACTTTTGGAAGCGCCATTCCGCGGCTGATGGCTGACGGTGAGGTTTGAACTATTGTTTTTCCGCTGAGGTAGGGCCATTGCTTTTCCTTGGTTTCGGGGTAATACCACTCGTCGGTAATGAGTAGATTGGAAACTTGGAAATCGCTTTGATGTACGCCAAACGGCGGGGCAATTCTTTGCCACATAACCGCGCGGACGGCGTCCTCAAAAGGCGTAACAAGAGTCTGCTTAACCGCGCGCTTTTCCTCAAGCTGATGTCGCATTATTCCAAGCGAACAGCCAAGTGACGCACCGATTTGTACGGGGTCCTCGATGTTGATTATGCCGAGGCAGTCGGGCTTTACACCGTCGGAGTCGCTCAGTATCTCCGCTACGCGAGAAAACATGGTAGTGTAGCGAAATTCGGGCACAACGTCGTAGGCACGGAAAAAGTCGCTTGAGGCAAGCGTTTTTCCTATTCGCTCGCTTCGTTCCTTATCCTCAAGCCTTTCCTTGTACGGCGCGTCGTATGCGGGTTGAGTGTAGGCGTGCTCTATAAGCAGGCGAGGCGCGTGCTTTTTTACGACCTCTGTCATCATTTCGCGGTATGCAAGCGACTTGCAGCTTCTGCCCCAGTCAACCTTCCAGTACGCTACGTCGGCGTAATCGCACCATTTTGCTCTTTCTATCCAGTATTCACGTTCGGCATTCATGTCAATTTCGTCGTTGGTATCGTCGTTGTACGGCTTCTGGCAGGCTATCCACAGACCAAGTCCCTTGTAGCCAAGCGCTTTTACCTTGTCGGATAACTGTTTAAGGCGCTCTTTTGGCTCTCCTTTTATTGATGGAAAGCGTTGCCCATTAAGTTCCAAAGAACCGAAAATTCCTATACCCTTGCGGTCGGGCGGATCGATTGGTACGTCCCAACCATCGTCAAGAACCACTATAAGGTCACCGCGTATGGGCTCAAAATATTTTGTCAGCGTGCCTATTTCGCCAAAAAGAAAATCCTCGTCTATTCTGTTTCGCAGATTAAATCCTTTTTTTCTAAGCTCCTCATTTGCTAAAGCGGTGGATTGCGTACGCCAGGAGCACCAGTAGTTGCCTGTTTGCGTTGTTTTATCGGGAATAAGATTCATAAAATTTACTCCTCTCTTGGATTACTACAATTATACATTTTTCAAAGCATTTGCGCAATACTTTTGTAGAAAAACAGTAAGATTTCTAAAAAAATAATACAATGCGATAATATTTTCTATATACACGATAAATGTTTTGTGTTAAAATGAAAAAAAGGAGTGATGATATGGAACGCTTGATAAAAGAAGGAAAAATAAATTATAAAAGTTCTGCCGAAATAGCTTTTTCGAGGCTCGGAATAGGTTTTGAAAAGCTTGACAGAGGTGTTTTTGATCCTGATAAGGCGTATGATAAGGTAGCAAAGCTTGGCGTAAAAAAGATAAGAATACAGTCGGGCTGGATGCGCACCGAAAAAGAGGAGGGCGTTTACGATTTTGCTTGGCTTGACGAAATAGTGGACAATCTTATTTCACGTGGACTTGAGCCGTGGATATGCCTTTGTTACGGAAACCCGCTTTATACCGAGCTTGCAAAGCCCGTTTTTGGCGCAGTGGGCTGTCCGCCTATTGCCACCGAACGGGAGCGGGAGGCGTGGTTACGCTACGTAGCCGCTGTGGCGGAGCATTTTAAAGGGCGAGTCTACCTTTACGAGGTGTGGAACGAGCCCGACCTTGCTTACTCGTGGAGACATGAGGAGGGCGAGATTTTTGACAATGAAAAACAGCTTTCCAACGCCATTGAATACGGAAAATTTGCTGCCGAGACCGCCATTGCGGTAAAGCACGGAGACAGTAGTGCCAAGGTTATCGGCTTGGCAGTCGCAAATCCGAAAAATCTGAACTATATTGACCACGCCATGTCAACCGGACTTTATAAATATATTGATTACGTTTCCTTTCACGTCTATTCCTGCTACGATAACGACCGCGCACAATTTATAAAAAATCTGGCGGATATGGTACACAGCTATAACCCGGAAATCGGGCTTATCCAAGGAGAGGGGGGAGCGCAGTCGAGAAGCGACGGAAACGGAGCAATGAAAGGATACGCGTGGACGCGTGAAAAGCAGGTGAAGTATCTTTTACGTACTCTTATCTGCGATCTTTACACCGGGCTTGAATTTACTTCCTACTTTTCCACAATGGATATGATAGAGGCACTGAGTGGAAGATTGGGGGATAAATCCAGTTATTTGGATTACGGATATTTCGGGGTGCTTGGGGCTGATTTTGACGAAAACGGAATTGCTACGGGCGAATATACCGAAAAGCCTTCCTATTACGCGCTTGCAACGCTTTGTACTTTGCTTGGTGGGCAGGCAAAAGCCGACTGTATGCCGCTTAAAATAAAGCCGCAACCCTCAAAAAGAGTGGCGGGAAATGATTGCTCTGACCCCACGCTCAGATTTTATCAGTTTTTGCTCGACGACGGCAGCAGAGCGATTTGCTACTGGAACGGTACCGACATACTTACAAGGACATATGAGGGAACGGTAAGCTTTGAGGTGTATGGCGAAAAGACCGACAGCATAAGGCTTGTTGACCTACGCGACGGAACGCTTTACCGACTGCCCGAAGATATGACGGTAAAACTTGGCGTAAACGGAGTTATGTTTAAAAATCTGCCAATCACCGACGTGCCGATGGCAGTGTGGTTCAGATAATAAAAAGCGCTGAGTCTTTGACTCAGCGCTTTTTTCTGTGCTATTGCGGAATTTAGGTAATAAAGGCTTCTTCGTGTTTGAGTGAACGTCGGTAGGCGGCAGGGGCCTCTCCCGTGGTCGCCTTGAAAATTTTGCTGAAATACTGAAGTGACGCGAAGCCGCATTCGGTCGCTATTTCCTCAAGTGTCAGCCCATCGAATGCCATAAGCTCTATGGTGCGCGAGATCCTTGTTTGAATTATATATTTTGACGGCGTGATTCCAAAACGGCTTATAAACAGCTTTCTGAAATATGTTTCGCTAAAGCCTGCCGCACTTGCGAGTTCCGCTACCGAAAGCTCGCTGTTGGCGAAATTAAGATGAATGCGGTCTGCGCTGTATTCGATTTTCTCGCGGTTCGAGCCGCGCATATAGGTGCGGTCTGCGCTTTGCGCTACGGTTTCGATTATTTTGTAAACCAACCCCATTTTTCCCGCAAATGACAACTGAGTCTCCGAGTCGCGCGAGAAGCACAGTTTTGAAAAAAGCTTATACACGTACGTGGGGGAGACTACGGGGTATACCGCGCTTTTTCTTGCGGTATCCGACAAGAAGTTGAAATTCAGCACCAAAAACTCATATCTGTCGCAATTTACGTCCATTTCGTAGATTGCATCCTTGGCAAGATAGAGGATATCGTCCTTTTTTGCCTCGAATTTCATTCCGTCGTCAAAGCTGTATTTGCATGAGCCGTCAAGAATGAAAATAAATCCGTCGCAGAAACGCGGCTTTTGAAAGGGAATCAGCCGTCTGTTCAGAAATCCTTTTCGCACTTCTATAAGCTCCGCAACGGCGGTTTTGTTTTTTGAAATATCAAGCTTTTCCATATTTTCCTCCTTTGTGTGATACGATTATTGTAACATACGCATCGCAAAAAATCAATATATTTTCGGCATTTAGTTACGAAAAGTGTAAATAATTGCCTTTTGTCTATTTACAGGTGCTTTAAGATGTGATATTCTTTAATAAACCAAATTCGGAGGTAAGTTATGAAAACTATTTTGGAAAAGCTTAAAAATGAGCTGTGCAAATTCGACGAAGAAAATACGCATATCGACGTAGTTACGAGAGACTCCTTGATACTTGAAAGGCTTTTTGCGGAGATACCGATCTCCGGTAGACCCGAAAATCGTTTTTTCTACGACAGCAATAGCTTTGATATTGTAAATACAATCCTTACTAACCGAATGAAAAGGCAGGTCAAAGCTGTTATCGAAATGTCGGGCAGAGAGCTTTTTGAAAGCGCGGAGTGCCGCGGATATACAGGGCTTTACGATTTCGGTCACACTGCCCCCGACTATAAAAATGTTTTCTCATTGGGCTTGCGTGGGCTTCTTGAAAGGCTGGAGAAAAATTCGGCGCGCGCTAAAAACGATGAGGAGCGCAAATACTATGAGGCGGGCGTAAGAGTATGGCGCGCGGCGCTTGGATATCTTGAACGCGCGGCAGAATGCGCTTGCGGAAAGGAACAGGCAGAAGCGCTTCGGGGGCTTACCAAAAGACCTCCGCAAACGCTTTACGAGGCAATTCAGTTATCCTTTGCCTATTACGTAATACAACACTGCTTTGACCTTTCAAACGTCCGCACACTTGGCAGACTTGACGCGCTTTACGAGCCATTCAGAGAGGCTGATGAGGCATCGGGCAGACTTAACGAGGCGCAGACGCGTGAGCTTATAGGTCAGATGTACCGTGAACTTGACGAGTGGAGAATACGTGCAAATATTCCTTTTGCCATAGGTGGCGCAGATAAAAACGGAGCTTCGGCTGTAAATGAAATGAGCAAAATTTTGCTTGAGGAATACGCCAAAGCTGCCCTGCCTTACGTTAAGCTTCATTTTCTTTACACCGACGATATGCCGAAGGATTTCGTAAAGATTGCGCTTGGTGCGGTGCGAAGCGGAGCAAACAGCATTTGCTTTATCGGAGACAAAACGGTTGTAGATTCTCTTGTAAAGCTTGGCGAGGACGTGGTGGACGCTCAGGATTACGCCGTTGTTGGATGCTACGAGTGCGGCGGCAGAGGCGAGATAACCTGCTCCTGCAACGCACGTGTCAATATTCCCAAGGCGATAGAGCTTGTTTTGAATAACGGTCGGGATATGGCGACAAATACGCTTCTCGGCGTAGAGCTTGAGGGTGAGCCCGAAAGCTATGAGGAGTTTTACAAACGCTTTTTGATTCAGCTCAAACGTCTTTGCGACTCGGCCATAAGACTTACCGACGTGCGGGAAAGCCAGTACAAATATCTCCACTCCGCCCCCATACTGTCTTCAACCTACGATGCGTGTGTTGAGAACGGAAAGGATATTTACTGTCAAAGCGGAGCAAAATATTGCAACTCATCGGTTAACGCCTTTGGAATAGCCACCGCGGTAGATTCCTTACTTGCGGTAAAACAATTCGTTTACGGTGGCGAGCTTAGCTTTGGAGAGCTTTCCGAGATAATTAAAAATAACTGGGAGGGTAACGAGGCACTGAGACTTCGCGCCGAAAAACGCATGGTAAAATACGGCACGGGCAACGTTGAGGCTGACTTGCTTGCCGCTGAGATATTCAAGATTCTTGCGGACTATATAAACGGCAGACCCAACGTAAAGGGTGGTATATACAGATTTGGTACCTTTTCAATCAACTGGAGATGGGAGTTTGGCGCAAAGACAGCGGCTACACCCGACGGAAGAAGATGTGGCGAGCCTGTTTCGCAAAATCTGTCCACATCTCTCGGGGCTGATACCGCAGGAGCTACCGCGCTTATCAGCTCGGTTACAAGGCAGGATATGACGCTTACTCCCAACGGTTCTGTGCTTGACCTTGACCTGCATTCATCGGCTGTGGTTGGCGAGGACGGACTTGAGGCAATGTATTCTACTCTCGTTACTTATATGAAATTGGGCGGATTTGCTATACATTACAACGTGCTTGATGCCTCCACTCTACGTGCGGCAATGGAAAAGCCGGAGGACTACCCAAACCTGCAGGTTCGTCTTTGCGGCTGGAACGTGCTTTTCTCTAATCTTTCAAAAGAGGAACAGCTTGAATTTATAAAGCGTTCCTCTGCCGAGGCTTGACTTTTTTAAAATTTATCTTTACAGAAAGTCTTTTATGTGTTATAATGGGCTCAAATTAAGTAGTTTAAGGAGTGGTGTTATGGCGCATATCTCAGTTGACTTTGAAAAAATTATAGGTAAAATAAAGCCGATGCACGCGGTTGGACAGCCGCCGTTTCTCGGTATGGATTTTTCATATATTGAGTACTTGAAAAAGGCGAATATTCCGTTTTCTCGACTTCACGACGTGGGCGGACCCTTCGGTGGATTTGTTTTTGTAGATATTCCTAATCTTTTTCGTGATTTTGACGCTGATGAAAATCTGCCCGAATCCTACGATTTTGCCTTTACGGATAAGCTTATCGAGGCTTTGATGAAAAACGATTGCGAGCCTATCTTCCGCCTTGGCATAACCATTGAAAATCACCGCACCATAAAGGCTTACAGAGTTTATCCTCCGAAGGACGCCAAAAAGTGGGCACGGATTTGCGAGCACGTGGTAAGGCATTATACCGAGGGATGGGCGGACGGATATAGCTTCCCAATTCGCTATTGGGAGATATGGAACGAGCCTGAAAGCTTTAATCCCGATAAAAATCCTATGTGGTCGGGCACGCACGAGCAGTTTTTTGAGCTTTACACAGAGGCTTCAAAGCATCTTAAGGCTTGCTTTGGCGATAAAATCAAAATCGGAGGTTACGGCGCAACCGGCTTTTGGGGCATTTTTTCCGACTACGAAAAATATCAGATTCCCAAGCATTTGGTGCAGGACGACGAGTTCCTTGAACGCGCGCGTTCTCCTCACGCCCAAAATCTGCTCAATTTCTTCTTTAAATTCCTCGCTCACATTCAAAAGCACAACGCGCCGCTTGAGTTTTTCTCTTGGCATAGTTATCTCAACGTTGATAATACAAAGGCTATGTCGGCTTTCGTCCACCGCACGTTAAGCGAATACGGATACGGCGAGGTCGAAACCCATATAAACGAGTGGAATAACGGCAGGCGCTTGCAAAGAGGAACGTCCGAGCCTTGCGCAAAGGCGGCGGCGTTTATGTGCGCAATGCAGAACAGCGACGAGCAGATGCTTTGCTATTATGACGCGCGTATTGGCGTTTCAATTTACGGCGGAATGTTCAATCCCATTACCTACGAGCCCTTCTGTACGTACTACTCCTTCTACGCCTTCGGTCAGCTTTACGCGCTTGGAAATCAAGTGCCTTGTACCGTTGACGCAGACAACGTCTACGCACTTGCGGCAACTGATGGGAACGAGCGCGCCGTAGTAATTGCCAATATTTCGGGAGAAGACAAGGAATTTACAACGAATTTTCCTGCGGATATGAAGATATACGCCATAGACGAGGATAATTTCTGTACCGAAACGGAGCTTTCACCCGCGAAATTTGCCATAAAAAACAATCAAGTTTTCTTGGTGAAATAAGGGCGTAGATTAAAAACTTTAATTGAGGAGGCGATATTATGCAGGAAATTGAATTTGCCGTGCTTAACGCCATACAAAATTTGCGTTGCGGCTTTATGGACGCAATTATGGTGTTCTTTACCACGCTTGGCGAATGGGGAGCCGTGTGGATAGTCCTTGGCTTGGCGTTACTGTTTTTTAAAAAATACCGACGTCTCGGCGTAACCGTTTTGCTGGGACTGATTATAGGGTTGATTACCGTTAATTTCGGTATAAAGAATATCGTTGCAAGACCTCGCCCCTGCGCTATATACAGCGAGATTAAACTGCTGGTACCTTTTCCAAGCGAGTATTCTTTCCCGTCGGGGCATACGGTTTCTTCATTTGGCGCGGCGACCTCGGTCTTTTTGAAAAATCGGAAAATGGGAGCTTTTGCGCTTGCTTTGGCGGCGTTGATAGCCTTTTCAAGGCTATATTTATACGTGCATTTTCCTACCGATGTTCTCGGTGGCGTAGCAATAGGCGTGGCAATATCATTTTTGTCTACCTATATAATGAAAAAGCCACAATGGGCGTGGCTTGGTGATTGACGTAACAAAGGAGCTGTCTCATTAAACAGATAGCTCATTAAATTTATTATACACAGATAAATTGTAGTTTATCTGTGAGTAAATTGGTGTGGAAGGCTTCCCCTTGAGGGGAAGCTGTCGCGGGACGCGACTGATGAGGTGTAGCCCACCGCAGTGGGCGTTATCCCCTTGCAATTTAACGGATGCTTCGCATCCTACACCTCATCCGTCACCTATTCGGTGACACCTTC
>JAZKYO010000109.1:0-2616 GCA_045612185.1 Eubacteriales bacterium | reverse complement strand
GCAAAGGGAAAGCCTAAAAACTTCGGAAATACCGTAAAACGCCTTCTCGATTATGTAGGCAAGTATAAGGCAAGGTTGATATTGGTATTTGTATGCATGCTTCTAACAACGGTAAGCTCGTTATGCGCAGGTTATTTGATTGCTCCAATTATAAACCGCATTACTCTTGCAGTAAACCCCGAGGCGGTACTCGATCCCAGCGTTCTTGAAATTGCGGCCGATAAAGTCATTGAAGCCTTTGCTTCCACGCCGTTTATATCATCTCTCATGGTGAATCCTATCGCCGAGGTATCCATCTACGTTTTAGCGGCTCTTATTATTCTTGGTACCGTTTATTCTATATCGGCCTTTGGAAGCTATATCCAGGGCAGATTGATGTTATCTGTATCACTTAACTCCATTCAGGCAATAAGAGACGATCTTTTTAAGGCTCTTCAAAAGCTTCCTGTAAGATATTTTGATTCCCATCCCACAGGTGAGATTATGAGCCGATTCACCAACGACGTTGATAACATTGACATGATGCTCAACAATACCGTTGTCAGCCTTATCTCGGGTACTATAACCCTTGCCGGTACGGTTTGTATGATGGTATATACCAACGTGTGGCTTACACTTATAACCGCTTTCTTTGTGCCTATATTCATTTTCGGCGGCGCGGCGATAGCCAAGGCGTCAAGAAAATACTATACGGGGCAGCAGGCGGCACTTGGCGCGATAAACGGCTATATTGAGGAGTCGGTTTCGGGTCAGAAGGTGGTTAAGGTATTTAACCACGAGGGCGTTTGCGTTGACGAGTTTACCGAGCTTAACAACGATATGCGCGACAAGCAGTTCAAGGCACAGTTCTTTGGCGGAATTATGGGCCCCGTGCTTGGTAACGTTGGTCAGATAAGCTATGCGGTAACCGCGGGCGTGGGCGGCTTGCTTTGCGTGTTCAGCGGTTTTGATGTGGGCGGACTTTCGGTATTTGTAAACTATTCAAGACAGTTTTCCATGCCTATAAATATGATTTCGCAACAGATGGCAACCATCTTTTCAGCGCTTGCGGGCGCGGAGCGCGTGTTTGAGGTTATGGACAGAACGCCTGAGCCTTCCGACGAGGAGGGAATTTACGACGGAAGTGAGATAAAGGGCGACGTGGTGCTTGAAAACGTTACCTTTGGCTACGACGAGGACAAGACAATCCTTAAAAACATCTCGCTTTACGCCCATCCCGGACAGAAGATAGCCTTTGTCGGCTCAACCGGCGCGGGCAAGACCACCATAACCAACCTGCTCAACCGCTTCTATGATATCAATTCGGGAAGTATAACGATTGACGGAATTGACATTAAGGACTACAAGATTTCCGAGCTTCGTAAAAACGTGGCAATGGTGCTTCAGGATACCCACCTCTTTACGGGAACTGTGATGGAAAATATCCGTTACGGACGGCTTGACGCCACAGACGATGAGGTTATCGCGGCGGCAAAGACAGCCTCAGCGCACAGCTTTATCATGAGGCTTGAAAATGGCTACGACACGTTGCTTGAGGGAGACGGAGCAAATCTTTCGCAAGGACAGCGCCAGCTTCTAAATATAGCCCGTGCCGCACTTTCAAAAGCGCCCATACTCATTCTTGATGAGGCAACAAGCTCTGTTGACACCCGAACCGAGCGCCACATAGAGCACGGTATGGACCGACTTATGAAGAATCGTACCACCTTTGTTATAGCGCACCGACTTTCCACAGTTCGCAACGCCAACGCCATAATGGTGCTTGAAAAAGGCGAAATAATTGAGCGCGGAGACCACAACGATCTTCTTGCTCAAAAGGGAAGATACTACGAGCTTTACACAGGCAAAAAGGAACTCGATTAGTCCTTGTCGGACGGGCACCTGCGGTGGGCTGGTTGCCTTCGGCGTTCACGATTTGGAGATTGTGCGAACAACTCGCAACGCAATACGAAAACCGCCATCTAAACAATGGCGGTTTTCTTTCGTATTAATAGAAATGATTTTTCAAATTGTAGTTTATCGGTGAGATAAAAAGCGCTGAAGCAAAGCCTCCCTTGTGCAAAGGGAGGTGTCGAGCGAATGCGAGACGGAGGGATTGTAAAAAGATAGATTTAACCTCCGAACAATCCCTCAGTCACCTTCGGTGCCAGCTCCCTTTACACAAGGGAGCCTTATGAAAACGTTGCCTACAACACACCGATAAACTACAATTTATCGCTCTGTCAATACAAAAGAAAACCTCGGTGTTTACGCTCCTTCTCATAAGGATGTTATCGTAGGGGCGACCATTGGTCGCCCGCAAACAACCACAAAACCAAAACGGGCGACCAATGGTCGCCCCTACAAACAAATTTCGGCAGAGAAAACAACATCTCTGCCGATTTGTGTTATAACGAGGCTAACGAAAAGCCTTCCTCCGAGAGGAAGGTGGCACGCGGCAGGGGTTCCCCGAAGCGAATGAAATGAGCTTTGGGGGTTCGCTGCGTAGCGTGACGGAAGGAGCCTGCGTGACTTTGAGTTTCGGTTGGCTTTATTGTAACGCACTCTCCCTCAGTCGCCTACGGCGCCAGCTCCCTCCCGGAGGGAGCCTTATGAAAGCGTTGCCTACAACACACC
>JAZKYO010000108.1:0-71503 GCA_045612185.1 Eubacteriales bacterium | reverse complement strand
CATCAGGAAACAAAGGCATAGGTGCGAATTTAAGAAAATCGGCTGCGGTGAGAACAAAATTTATACCCTCGAACTCTGTACATCGGTTCAAATAGTAGTTACCGTGGATGTGACCAAAATAGCATTTTTTGACACTATATTTGTGGAGCAAATCTATAATAGGTCTGCATTCAAATCCGTTCCAAACGGGAGGAAAGTGTAAAAAAACCAATATAGGAAGTGGCTTTTCATTTTTTGGATTCTGTAATTCACAAGCCTTTTTCAAGCTTAGTTCAAGTCTGGCGGTTTCTCTTGCAACAATTTTTTCAAAATCGGTATCGTTTATTACATTTTGCTGTTTTTCATCGTAAAACCATCCTCGAGTTCCGCAAATTATGCAATCATCAAGGCGGTATGCATTGTTATATAGTATTTTGATTGATTTTATGTCATTTTCGCTAAAAAAACGATTTATTTTGGCAGCGGTATTCCACCAAAAATCGTGATTTCCTTTTCCGATGATTTTTGTTCCGGGTAAGCTATCAATAAATTTAAAATCATCAATTGAGTCTTCAAGTTTCATAGCCCAAGAAATATCCCCCGGAATTACAACAACGTCATCATTATTTACAACGGCATTCCAATATTTTTTTATTTTTTCCGTATATCCGGTCCAGGCGGGGCCGAAAATCTCCATAGATTTATTGGTTTTTTCCGAGGTGGATAAGTGTAAGTCGGAAATTACATATAAAGACAAACAAAAAACCTTCTTTCGTATATTTGAGAAAGTAATGGGAAAAATATAATTGCTCCGAGTGAGCAGTTTATTTTCTTAAAAGAAAGGCGGAAAAATTATGGACGAGAACAAGAAAAATTGCGGATGTGGAGAAAAGCACATCCAAGGTGTAAGTTGCGATGTCAGCAATTGCTATTATCATGACGGTAACTGCTACTGCACCGCAGGGGAAATTTCTGTAGGACCTTCTCATGCAACATCTTCAACAGATACAGCTTGTGTAACTTTTAAGAAAAAGGACTGATTTTGATTTTCGGGGTACTGCAGAGCTGTACCCCGAGTATTTTATCCTATGTATTCAATAACCTTTTTGGTCATATCGCTGGGAACGCATACGTCGGTAAATCTGACGGGTCTGTTTGCGATGTCCTTTAAAGGATATGCAATTTCTTCTCCCGAATATTTGCTTAACATATCGAGGGATTCAATTTGGTCATCAGAATTTTTCTGACCTAACGATGAATATACATCGGCAGCAAATTTAAATGGACTTGCCGTAGAATCAACCACCGTTACGATCTTGTCGTTTGTGTCGGCTATATAACTTTCTGCTGCGTGTATTCCGACAGCAGTATGGGTGTCGCAAAGGTAGTTGTGTTTTTCAAAGCATTCGAGAATCTCCTTGGCGGTTGCATTTTCGTCAGTATAATATCCGCAGAAAATATCGTCGATTTTTTGTTTTACCTGTTCATCAACCGTATATTTGCCACTTTCCTTTAACTGTTTCATATATTCGGTTGTTTTTTCGGTGCCAGCGCAAAAATACAAGAGCCTTTCGAGGTTGCTTGAAATTAAAATATCCATAGAAGGAGACATTGTCAAATGGAACTGTCTGTTGCGGTCATATGTACCGGTTTCAAGGAAGTCTGTCAAGACATTGTTGCAATTTGATGCGCAGATGAGTTTTGAAACAGGAAGCCCCATGAGCTTAGCTATATATCCGGCAAAAATGTTTCCGAAATTTCCTGTGGGAACGCAGAAGTTTATTTTGTCTCCAAGACTTATAACTCCGTCGTTAAGCAGGTCACAATAAGCAGAAATATAATAAACAATCTGAGGTACGAGTCTTCCCCAATTTATTGAGTTGGCGCTTGAGAGAAATACGTTCTTTTCGTTCAGTATTTCCGCAGTTCTTTCATCTGCAAAAATTTGTTTTACTCCGTTTTGAGCATCGTCAAAGTTGCCTTTTATAGCACACACATTGACGTTATCGCCTTCCTGCGTTATCATTTGAAGTTTTTGGACTTTACTTACACCGTTTTCGGGATAAAATACCATTATTTTTACGCCGTCAACATTTTTGTAGCCCTCAAGTGCGGCTTTTCCGGTGTCTCCCGACGTTGCGACAAGAATAAGCGCGGTGCGCTTTTCGTTGTTTTTAACAAGTGCGCGGGAGAGAAGTCGTGGCATTATCTGAAGCGCCATGTCCTTGAAAGCGGACGTGGGACCGTGCCAAAGCTCAAGCGAATAAAGTCCGTTTTTTACCTTGGCAAGGGGAGCGCAACCGCCCTCGAAGCTTTCGGCGGAATATGCCTTTTCGCAGTCAGCGAGAAGCTCCTCATATGTATAGTCGGTGAGAAATTTTGCAAGTATCTTTGCCGCGCGTACAGGGTAGCTGTTGGCGCAAAGCTCCTTGATTTCGTCATGCGTAAGAGTGGGAATCGACTCGGGAACAAAAAGTCCACCGTCGCTTGCAAGTCCCTGCTTAATAGCCATAGAGCCTTCGATTTTCTTGGCGTTTACGTCTCTTGTACTTTGATATAACATATCATTCTCCTGTGTTTTATAAATTTTTATCAATAAAATTCTTTGCGTTTGCGTAGAATATTTTGTCTATTTGAGTATCCGAATAATTGAGCCCAGCCAGCTTTTCGGCAAGAATAGGCATATCCGCCACACTTTGCAGTTCGGGGGGCAGATAATCGGTGCCGTCAAAGTCGCACCCAAGTGCTACGGTGTCCTCTCCGCCAAGAGACATATAATGCTCAATGTGCCTGATAACGTCATCGATGTCTGCTTGCTCCTTGCCGTTCAAGTGTAGGTTGCACAGTGATATTCCTACCACTCCGCCCAAGCTTTTTACAAGCTCAAACTGACTGTCACGCAAGTTCCTGCTGTGAGGGCATACCGTATAAGCGTTGGAATGTGAAGCCATAACGCTTTTGCCGGATTGCGCGGCAATTTCTATTATCTCGCTTGCAGTCTTTTCGGATGCGTGTGAAATGTCGGTTATTATTCCGAGCTCGCCGCATTTCTTAACCGCACTTTTGCCAAAATCGGTTAAACCAAGCTCGGTATCATGCGCGCCGCCGATTATTGACTCACCGCCCCAAACGGGAATAAGAAATCTTACTCCGCGGGCGTAAAGTACGTTAAGTCTGTCAAGTCTTCCGCATAAAAGGCGCGCGTCCTCAACCGAAAGAAAAATCTTTTTCCTTTTTTGCTCTTTGGCAAAGTCCGCGGAGTTTCTTACGTAAGCAAAATCCCCGTCAAGCCTCTCAATCTCAAAGTTAAGGCAGTCGGTTATTTTGTGAAATGCGAAGAACGACGTGTCGTCCTCAATACGGCAGTCGGACCATATCGCCATAATCTGTGCGTAGTCGTGGAATTCAGCCGTTTTTTTTAGCGATACCCCAAGCGGAGAATCGTCCAAACGGCAATTATTTATGTAGCATTTGTGCGGTGTGTCACAGTGCAGGTCAAATAATCTCAGTTTCATAAAAACCTCTTGTGGTGTAAATTACGGAGAGAACGCGTCTTCCATATGCTCGATTTTGAGAAGCGCAGGCTTGGTGGCAAACGCGGCTGTTTTCAGGTAAACCTCAATAACGTCAAAGCGAATCATTCTGTCGTGCTCGCAATCTCCGTTACGCTTATATAAATATGCTTTCGCGGCGGATATTGTTCGTCTTTGCTTTGCCAAGGTTACCGCATCCGACGGATTCCCGAAATCAAAGCCGAAAACCTTATGCTCACTGCGCGTTTTTACCTCAACGAAAACCGTATATTCTTTGTTTTCTGCGATAATATCAAGCTCGTTGCGCCCTGCTCTGTAATTGCGTTCGAGAATTTTATACCCCTTTTTCTTCAGGAATTTAGCGGCAAGCTCCTCGCCGAATTTTCCGATTTCCGAGGTTGTCATTGTTTTTCCTCGTCAAGAAATCTGATGAACTTGGTGCGGTGAATGGGAGAAGGACCGTGCTCTCTCAGCGCGTCCATGTGCGCCTTTGAGCCGTAGCCCTTGTTCTTTGCGATGCCGTAAATTGGGTACTCCTTGTCAAGCTCAATACACATTCTGTCTCGTGTAACCTTTGCGAGAATAGACGCCGCGGCTATGCTTGGCGAAATTGCGTCTCCGTGTATAACACAGCGGGCATCAAGCGAGAAGTCGCGACAGATATTTCCGTCGATGAGCGCGAAATCCGCCTTTACCGAAAGTCCTTCTATGGCGCGCCTCATAGCAAGAAGCGTAGCTTCAAGAATGTTAAGCACGTTGATTTCCTCAACCGATGATTCGGCAATGCAGTACGAAACAGCCTTTTCTTTTATTATGTCAAACAACGCTTCGCGCTTTTTCTCACTAAGCTTTTTGGAGTCATTAAGCCCCTCTATTTCGCAGTCGATGGGAAGAATACAAGCTGCCGCAACCACGGGACCGCACAAAGGGCCTCTGCCCGCCTCGTCTACTCCGCAGACGTGAAGATAGCCTTTTTCGGCGTATTCTTTTTCAAGAGTAAACTCAAGCATTTTCGTCCTCCACGTTGTCGTATTTTATAAAGATTCCGTCAAGAGTTATCCGTCCGATTTTTGCTGAACGGAACTCATCAAGAAGCATGTTTGCCGTTCTCTCTGTGTTTATATCGCCGCCCGATACGAGAAATCCGCGCTTTTTTCCTATAAGGCAGAAAAGGTCGTAATCGTCAAGATCGTCGTAATTTTCGATGCTGTCAAGCTTGTAGCGGGCGCAAAGAAGCTCTGGGTAAAGCTGTCTGAGGCGTCCGCACAGCGTAACTGCGAGAGCCTCAATGTCAACCACTGCGTCCTTGATAGCACCGGTAATCGCAAGGTTTTCTCCAACCTTCCTGTTGTCAAACTTGGGCCAAAGAATACCGGGCATATCCATGATATCAAGCCCGATTCCTGTAGAGAACCACTGTTTGTTAAGCGTAACTCCGGGGCGGTTTTCAACCTTTGCCTTGCCGTTGCCCGAGATTTTGTTGATAAGTGACGACTTACCTACGTTGGGAATGCCCAACACCATAGCCTTTAGCCTACGAGTCATACCCTTGTTTTCATAGCGTTCAAGCTTGTCTGCAAGAATTTCTCGGACAGCAGGCATTATTTTTTGAATACCGTTTCCGCCAATACAGTCGGTGGCTATACAAAGCACGTTTTCCCCCGAAAGCCGCCTACACCAATATTCGGTTTGTTTTGGGTCGGCAAGAGATGCCTTGTTCAAAAGAACCAAGCGCGGCTTTTGCGCAGTAAGTCTGTTGATTTCGGGATTTCTTGAGCTGTACGGAATACGCGCGTCAAGAATTTCTATTACAATGTCTACGTTTTTGAGATTTTCGGTTATAAGACGGCGGGTTTTCGCCATATGACCGGGAAACCACTGTATGTTTTCCGAAGGCATAACGTCCTCCTTGATGTTTATTTTAGAGTTGGAAGTTTGAATATAACTCTTCCGAGAATACGCCTTTCATCCACCATTCCAATTTCGTAACTGCGGCTGTCAAGCGAATTGTTTCGGTTGTCTCCGAGAACGAAAACACAACCATCGGGAACAACGTAAGTCTTGTTACGGGCGTAGTACGGCTCCGTGATAACCCCTTGCGAGTTGTCGATATAATCATAATCTTCTTCAATTATGTCCGACTCGTCAAACGCATCGTCATCTGACACGTAAACCTCTGCTGTTGCAAAATCAATATACACGTGCTGCCCCTCGGTGGCAATAACACGCTTTACAATAGGCTCGTTAAGACGCGCGTTGGTTTCGTGTGTCTGATGAAAGACAACTATGTCCCCCTGCTTTGGCGTGTAAGCAAAGTCAGAAACCACAAGCATTTCGGAGTGGTGAAGCGTTTGAAGCATAGAGTCTCCGTTAACCCTGCAAAGCCTTGCGCCAAACGTGAAAAACAGGATGACGATGCAAATTGCAATGACGAAAAGCTCAAATATGTCAAAAACAGCAGATAAGATTCCGTTTGATTTTTTTGTGATTGTTTCGTTGTTCATGTTCAAACCCTTAGAGATTTATTTAACAAGAATATCCATGAGTGTGTATCCGTTTTCTATGTAATATTTCTTTGATTCAGCACTTTCTTCGCAGAACTGCTCTACGCCGTCCCCACCCTTGCGTGAATCGTATATCATAAACGGAACGGGGTCTATGGAATGGGTTCTTATACGAATAGGTGTGGGGTGATCGGGAAGAATCATAATCTTGAAGTCCTCGCCGCAACCCGTGAGATATTCATATACGGGGGCGAGAATTTTTTTGTCGATAAGTTCAACCGAAAGCACCTTGTTTTCAAGCTCTGCACGGTGACCGCACTCGTCGGGACCTTCAACGTGGACGTAAACGTATTCGTAGCCATCCTTAAACGCATCAATCGCCGCCTGTGCCTTGCCCTCGTAGTTGGTGTGAACATTACCCGTTGCGCCCTCTACGTCAAAGGATTTCATGCCCGCGCAAATACCAATGCCTTTTATAAGGTCAACTGCGGAAATAACGGCGCCTTTAAGTCCCCACTTGTCAGCGAAAGAGGGAAGCTGCGGCTTCTTTCCGGGACTCCAGAGCCAAATCGAGTTTGCGGGCTTGAGTCCGCGAGCGCGACGTGCCTCGTTGACGGGGTGGTTGTTGAGAATATCATAGCTCTTTTTCATTATCTCAAGGAACTCAGCGCCTCCGTTTTCTGATTTAGGAAGATACTCTCCAATTCGCTTTCCGAGGATATCGTGAGGGCGCATAAAGTTGTACTTGTCGTCACCGTTTTCCCAGAGTATGCAGTGTCGGTAGCTGACACCCGTGTAAAATCTTCTGTAATCCGTGCCAAGCTCCTTATCAAGAGTTTTGATAAGCTCGTCAGCCTCTGACGTGGTGATCTCGTCAGCCGAGTGGTCGAGGATTATCTTGTCCTCGTACTCACCGCCCTCGGTGAGTGTTACCACGTTGCATCTGTATGCCGTCTGCGTGGGGGTCATTTCAAGTCCCATGCTCATGGCTTCAAGAGGGGAACGACCTTTTGAAAAAATCTTGGGGTCGAAGGATAGAATAGCCATGTTGGCTGTGTCGCTTTCGGGCACCATACCTTGGGGGACGTTGGAAACAGTACCCACAAGCGAGTGCTTCGCCAAAGCGTCCATGCAGGGTTTGTTTGCTTTTTGCATTGGTGTAACGTTACCCAATGCCTCTATTTTTTCATCTGCCATTCCGTCGGGAATAAGAACGAGATATTTCATTTAAGTCACCTTTCTTTCGCGTTATTGTATAACAGATTATACTTTGACATATTATTATAACATACTTTTCTACATTATACAATAGTTGAAATGTAAAATTTTCGACAACTTGAAAGAAGAAAATTATTTATTTTGATGTTAAGCGTGTGCGGTGGGCTGAAAAATGCTCGGAAAAAGCACCGTAAAACATTGTTATTTCTTGCTTCGCAAGCTGTGCTTGACAGTGTCAAGTAATATTTGCTTGACATTTGCGGTAATTTGAAGTACACTTGAAGCAGCCACCCAAAAGCACTTTTTCTTGCTTGAAAAAACGGTTATGTTTACATTAAATTAATATACTTTTTGTTGACAACTCTGAGTCTGTATGGTATAATTAATTAAAGGCGCGGAGAGTTTTTTGATGTGTGGCGTCTTGCCTCCGTTTTTAGCCGGAAACGGAGAGCCTAATCGAATTGGGAGGTATACTTATGGAGGTTATGATTTGGGTGTGGCTGGCCGTTATTGTTCTCGCTCTTGTGTGCGAAGGCGCAACTACCGCGTTGGTATCAATCTGGTTTGTTCCCGGCGCAGTGTTGGGTATGATTTTTGCGTCTTTACAGCTTGAGATTTGGGTTCAGGTGCTTATATTCTTCGTATTGTCCGTTGTACTTATCATAATGTCTCAGCTCTTTTTCAAAAAGAAACTGTCAAATGATAAGACCAAAGCAACCAATTTGGATCTTGTTGTAGGATCAAGCGCCGTGGTTGTTGAGAAAATCGACAATGTAAGCGGTGATGGATGCGTAAAGGTTGACGGAAAATATTGGAGCGCACGTTCAGAGGACGGAGAGCCTATCGAGGACGGAGCTATTGTTGAAATTACTGCGGTGTCGGGCGTTAAGCTTATTTGCCGCAAAAAATAAAATTTTATTTCAGGAGGAGTTTTTATGAAACTTGCATTATTGGCGCCCCTTGCGGCATCTCCGGTTATTTTCGGTATCGGAGTGATGGTTGTTATCGCGTTGGCTATTCTCGTTTCCTGCATTAACATTGTTCCGCAGGCGAGAGCTTACGTAGTTGAAAGACTCGGAACTTATCACGATACGTGGAAGACCGGTTTCCACCTTAAAATACCTTTCTTTGAAAGAGTAGCTCTTAAGATAAACCTTATGGAGCAGGTTGTTGATTTCCCGCCTCAGCCGGTTATTACCCGAGATAACGTGCGTATGCAGATAGATACCGTGGTGTTCTATCAGATTACCGACTGTAAGCTCTTTGCTTACGGACATGCAAATCCCATGGCGGCTATTGAGAATCTTACTTCTACCACACTTCGTAACATTATTGGTGAGCTTGAGCTTGACGGAACGCTTACGTCAAGAGACATAATTAACACCAAGATGCGTGCTATTCTTGACGAAGCAACCGACTCTTGGGGAATTAAGGTAACTCGCGTTGAGCTTAAAAATATTATTCCCCCCAAGGAAATTCAGGATGCGATGGAAAAGCAGATGAAGGCTGAGCGTGAGCGCCGCGAGTCTATCCTTCGTGCTGAGGGTGAAAGAAACTCGGCTATCCTCGTAGCCGAAGGCCGTAAGCAGTCCATGATTCTTGAAGCTGAGGCTGAAAAGCAGGCGGCTATTCTTAAGGCAGAGGCTGTAAGAGAAGCAACTATCCGCGAGGCTGAAGGTGAGGCAGAAGCTATTCTTAAGGTGCAGGAAGCTAACGCGGCTGGTATCAGAATGATAAATGAGGCTGATCCCTCGCAGGCGGTTATTATGATAAAGAGCCTTGAAGCCTTCGCTAAGGCTGCAGACGGAAAGGCGACCAAGATCATCATTCCCTCAGAGATACAGTCTCTCGCGGGCTTGGTAACGGGCTTGACCGAAATCGCAAAAGAAACCAAAGAAACAAAATAACAAAATAAGCCCCGACCTCGGTCGGGGCATTTTAGGAGAATGACTATGAAGGAATATTCAGTAAGAACAGAACTTACGGCAAAGAAATCGGCAATTAGGGTGGTTTTACATAAAGCACAGGAGGGACAGGACTTCGGTAGCTTCGACGTATATGTAAAATCGTCGGATAAAAGCGGCTGTTGCTACGTTAAATACTGCTTGATTTATGAAAAAAATGCTATCGGAGAGATTTGGGGCAAAGGAGATGAAGCCGTTCCGCTTACTTGGTACAACGGCTCAAACGGAGGCTTTAACAGAAGCAATTACCGCATAAAAACCGCGTGCGTTTGCAAATGGAACGGAAATGGATACGATAAGATTTGCGACGTTCTCCAACAGGGCGAAATATCTATGGCGGCAAAGGAAATGTTCGCTGACAGAAGCGCCAGAGCAGGGGATTTCGTAGGCGGTTTCCACGGTGACGAAAATATCAAATACACAGACGGAAAGCCTATGGTCAGACTGACCGTTGACGGTGTAGAGATTTCCCTCGACGGAAAAGAGGAAAAGGAATATATCGGTGACGTTGCAACCTTTGAGCAAACTACGTTTATAAACCGTTGCAACACTCCCGGTGTTAATATTATCGAGCATAGCCAAAGCTATACATTTGATACCTTTGGCGTTCACAATAGACAAAAGGCTAAATTTGTTACCTTTGATTATGAGGATGGCGGCAAATACGCACTTGATAATGATGGAACATATTTGCAGATGTGTACCTTCTGGCGCGTTAATAACGGCGTAAAGGATGGAAGAATTTGCGATAATCTCAAGTTCTTTGATGAAAGCGGAAAGCTTGTAAATGAGGCTAATACCTCGAACTATAATTCGGGTGATTTCGGTTGGGCAGGTGTTGAAACCGAGAAGATAAACCGCACCGTTGAGTATAACGGTGATATGGGCGTTTACGGTCTTGTCGGCTTCAAAATTCTGAACGACTCGGCAGAATGTCAGTCGGCAAAAATCATGATAAGAACCCATGGTGACAATAAATGGTACTGCACCTTCAAATCCAAGAATTCCACGTCACAGCCCAAATACGGCGACGAGTGGGATCTTGACTTGCTCTATTACATCGACTATAATTCAGAAAGATAAAGAAAACGGCTGTCCAAACGGACAGCCGTTTTTATGTAGGTTTAAACTCTCTTGGAAAGAACCTCTTTTTCGTAGGTCTTAATCTCGTCGAACCACTTTTCGTCCTCGATAACGCCGTTTCTGCGGCAGAACTCTGCCCAGACCTCGCCCCAAGGATAGCTCTTAAGCTCCTCGCGCTTAGCCATAAGCTCGGTGGTGTTGCCCTCGTCCTGCATCTTTGTGTAGCAAGCGTGAGGTGTAAGAAGAGCGCAGAGAAGCGCCTTTTGCATGTTTCTCATACCAACAATCCAAGCCGAAAGACGGTTGATGCTCGCGTCAAAGTAGTCAAGCGCGATAAGTACGCGGTCACAAGCGTCGTTGCGAACTATCTCGTTGGCGATTTCCTTTGTTTCATCGTCAAGAAGAACAACGTGGTCACTGTCCCAACGAACAGCGCGGGTTACGTGAAGCGCTACCTTCTCGTTGAAGAGAAGCATAGAAGAAAGCTTGTCGGAAACCACCTCGGTGGGGTGATAGTGTCCGTTGTCCATAAGGCTCATAATTCCGCGGGAAGCGGCATAGTTCAAGCCAAATTCAGCAGATCCGACGGTATAAGACTCAACGCCAATTCCGAAAACCTTGGACTCCAGAGCTACGTAAACGAGATTTTTGTCGTAACCGCAAGCGAGAATTTCGTCAAGCGACTCGGCAAATCTCTTTCTTGGACCAAGTCTGTCAGCGGGAATATCTTTGTATCCGTCGGGAATCCAAATGTTCATGAGACAGGGCGTTCCTGTTTCTTTTGCGAAATACTCGGAAATTCTGATACAAGCAATACCGTGTCTTATCCAGAATTTTCTGATTTTTTCATCGGGGTGAGAAAGTGTAAGACCGTCAGCCGCGAGGGGGTGAGAGAAGTAAGAGGGGTTAAAGTCAAGTCCAAGTCCTCTTTCCTTTGCAAACTCTACCCATTTAGCGAAGTGCTTGGGTTCAAGCGCGTCTCTGTCAGCCCACTCGCCTTCAGCGAAGATGGGGTAGCAAGCGTGAATGTTAAGTCTCTGCTTTCCGGGCATAAGAGAAAACGCCTTGTCAAGGTCGGCAAGAAGCTCTTCGGGATTGCGTGCTGCGCCGGGATAATTACCTGTGGTCTGAATACCGCCTGAAAGCTCGCTCTTGTTATCAAAGCCTTTTATGTCGTCGCCCTGCCAGCAGTGAAGCGAAATGGGCATGGAAGAAAGCTTTGCGATAGCCGCCTCGGTATCAACTCCGATAGCAGCATACTTTTCGCGAGCGTAAGAATACATATTTTGCATAACATTTCTCCTTATTGAACTAAAATTTTACAACATCATTATACAATAAATTTTCTCAAAATGCAATACTTTTTACAAAAGATTTCCGCTTAAACAACCCTTAAAAGCAAAGATTTTTTTAAAAACAAAATTGTAAGTCCGTTTTTCTTACAAAGCCAATATTTTGATGTGGTTTTCAAAAAAACAGCCGCGCGGTGCGCGGCTGTTTGCTTATTCAGCGGGATTGTAGTCAATGTAGTAGAAGCTGCATACGTTCCACTCTTCGCCTACGGTTGGGGTGTCGGTTTTACCCTTGAATGAAGGATACCACTTGCTGTCGCCGTATTTTCTTACCGAAATTCTCGCCGTGTGAATGGTGCAGTTTGAATCAGGGAACTGGAAACCTACCTTTGCGTAAATACCTTTTTCCTCCCCCGTATATTCGGCGTATCTTGCGTCGGATCTTTGCAATGCGATTATTCCTTCCTTTTCACCTGGGTCGATTTCCGAAACTTTTGATTTTGCAAGGAATCCGCCGTTTTCATCAAGAAGTGTGACGGTGTCTGTAAGGAAATCACCTGTTTTGTCGGGGTTGGTTCTTACTAACGTGAACATTTGAAGGTAAGTCTGGTCAAGAGTGGGTGCGAAATCACCCGAAAGCCATACGACCTGCTGATCGAGTCTTATTCCGTTTGTGTCGATAAGATAGTGTTGGTTGTGGTCCATTACCGCCTCAAGCGGAGTGTGGCAACGGCATATCGTGGAGAATTGCTTGAATTCCACGGTGGAACAGTTGTAGAATCCTGCTTCTCCCTGATAAAGATCTATTTCTTTGTTTCCGTCAAGTACAAGAGAGGCGTTTTTAAGATTTTCGTCTCCGTGGAAACCGCCTACGAAATCACCGGCGTTTTTGCCTGTTTCCAAGTTGCGCTCTTTAATTGCAAGAGAAATTTCTCCGGATTGAAGGATGTTGTGTATGTTAAGGAATCCCGGGTTGCCGGTTTTCTTAACTATCTGCGCGGTCTTGATACGGTAGTTCATTCGGTTCGATCCGGTGTTGGAGCCGGTACCCCAAGTAAGCGTTTCGTCTATATCATCATATTCGTACACGAAATTGTATCTGATGTAATACTCGCCTGAAGGATGCGTGGTTTGGGTGTAAACGTTGAATGAGCAGAATTCGTCGTCACCGCCCGCTGGCTTGAACACTTCTACAAATACGCCGTTTTCGACGTTGACTCTCGGCGCTTCGGTCAGCTCACCGCAAAGGGTGACCGCACCTATGTAAAGGTTGGCACCGCCCGAAAGCTTTTCGATTGTAAAGGTGTGATTTCCTTTTTGGACTTCGGCGATAAGCGCGTTGCCGCCGCTTGACAGCCATCTTTCGGTTTTTTCGTTTGCTCCGTCAACCGTTATTTTAACCGCGACGTCACGATAGGGCGCGGAAACCGAATCCGTCCATATATAAAGTTTTACCTTACCCTCGCACTGCGCCGCAAAAGTAAATTTTGAGTTGAGACTTGTAAGCCTGAGACCCTTAATATCTTTTGTTGGAAGGTCTGTGAAGTTCAAAATCTCGGTAGTATTGAAAAAATAGTCTCCGTTTTCCGAGTAAGTTTGAAAGGTTTTTTCGGTGTAGTCTGTGGGGTCTGTGTCAACAGGTTCTTTGGGTTCCCCGCATGCCGAAAGGCAGGAAAGCAGCATAATTGCCGCAAGAATAAGTGATAAAAGTTTTTGAGTTTTTGTCATAATAAGCTTCCTCATTTTTAGAATATACATTCATTATACTACACAGACATCGAAAAATCAAGCGTATTTATTACCAAAAAAAGCAAAGGCTTTTTGTGTATTTTACAAAGTAAAAATCGGTTGGAACGTGATTTCACGTTCCAACCGATTGCTGAAAAGCTTAAGACATAAAGGATATATCGTCAAGCGCGGTTATAAGATCTTCAAGAGCCGTTTCGTACTTAACCTTGTTGGATTGATAAGACTGCGCAATATCTCCGTCAAGGTCTCTGAAAAGAGCGTTTACGGAAGCGATACTTGCGGTGGCGTATATAAATCCAAAATCAAGCTTTATACCCTGGGTGATTTTGTCGTACATTCTTGCGTCGTCAGCGTCAGCGGAGTATTTACCCTGTAGACAAACCTGATAATATTCGGGGATGACCTGTCTGTAAGACTCTGCCGCCATAAGCTCAAGGGTCGCGCCTATAAGTTCTGTGTTCTGGCATGTGGAAAGAACGGTTATAAGCGAGCAACCGTTTTGGGGATATGACGCGTAATGCCCCTGCTCTTTGTCATACATAGGCATGGGAAGGGCTCCGTAGGAATCTGTCATATTTCTGTATTCCTCGCAAGCCTCAAGATAAGAAGAAGCGAAGAGAACGTTTCCTTTGTTGAACGTAGTGTCAACGCGGGGGATTGCCGTCGGAATTGCACCGGGGTTGTCATAATTTAAGCGCTGAAGCTTCTCAAATGCGTCAACCGATCTCTCGTTGTATATGGCTATGTAGGGATATCCCTCACTGTCTTTTTCGGTGATGTTTACACCGAGAGCGGCAATCCAAATGTCAAGCCAGCCATCGCCCCCATAGTCAAGAAAGCCAACAAGGTCGCCGTCGTCAGCAACACCCGAGCCGTTTTCATCAACCCATACTTGGGAGGAAAGCTCGTAAAGCTTGTCAATGGTCCAATCGTAGTTGTCAACAAGCTCATAAACGCTCAACTCTTTGAAATATTCGTTGAACAGCCTTTTGTTGTAAACGGTAAGACCTGCTCTTGTAATCTGCGAAATCGCTATATCACCGCCGAGGAAATAAATGGTATCAAATATTTCAAGCTCGTCAAGAAGAGTCTGATTCCACCAAGGCTTTTTGAGGTCGAGATGCTCAATGTTCTTTACGTTGTAGTAAATACCCTCTGTCGCGAGAGCGGATCCCTGCGATGCGTAGATAGCCGCGCAGTCGTAGTCTCCGGTCTTGGTAAGAACCGTATTTCTGAGCGCTTGAAGCCACTCGGTATGAGCGCCCCACGATCCGGGCTGAGAAATTTGGTCTATTGTGATGCCGAGACGCTGTTCAACGGTAGCGTTTCTGTAAAATATAGCATCGTTAACAGTATCGTTGATAGTGTTGTCGGTGTCCATTTCGATAGCGTGATAAGCGTTATCACTTCTTGTAAAGAAAGTTACGGTTTCACCGTCGAAGCGGAGATCCGCGGGGATTGAGTCTGCGATGTAATCACGACCGTATTTGTCTACGTTAGTGTTTTCTCCCGATGCTTGGGGGAGAGTGGTGTCGTCTCCGTTTCCGCCACAAGCGGCAAAGCAGGAGAGAACTGTAAGCAACGCCAACACAAGCGCGAGTGCTTTGATAAGATTTCTCATGTCTATTCCTTTCTTAAATAAAAGATGTATTCTCAGTATAGCACATAACTTTCAAAAAATCAAGGACTTTGAAATTTTTTGGAAAAAACTTGGAAAAGAAAGCAACTATTGACTAATTGAAAACAAATTTTACCGAAATACGCCTCGTTTCCACGCCCCAAAAACGGTAAAAAATCAAAAAATAATAAAAACAACGAAAATCATGAGGATTGTTCTAAAAAAATTAACAATTTTTTTGAATTTTTTTTCGAAAATGTTTGAAATTTCAGTAGATGTATGATATAATTAAATAAGAATGTAACGGAGCATATTATTTTGCCTCGATTTCGAATATTTATTGCTTTGTACGGAGGTGGCCCAAATGAATATAATTGATGCTGTTGCCAATTTCTGGACCAATCGAGTCTGGATACACTTTTTCAACAACGGAAAGCTGGTGTTCGGCTTAAACGATATAATAGATATTGCCTTGCTTTCGCTGATGCTTTACTACGTGTATAAGTTTATCAGAGACAGACGCGCAAGCCAGTTGCTTATAGGTCTCGCTATTGTGGTCGGCATATTGGTGTTCAGCTACGCCTTTCACCTCAATTCAATAACCTTCATTTTCCAAAATTTCTTCCAGGTAGGATTAACAGCGCTTATCATACTGTTCCAACCCGAACTGCGCGCCGCTCTCGAAAAAGTGGGAAATACACCTCTTTCTCTGGGCGCAAAACGTTTCTCGTCTGACAGCGGTGAGCAGGCGAATATTATGGAGTCGATTGACTCGGTTTGCGATGCCGTTTTTGAAATGGCTCGCTCCAAAACAGGTGCTCTTATAGTGTTTGAACGTACGACAAAGCTTGGTGAGTTTACCAAGAGCGGAGTTGTTCTTAACGCCCATATTTCGCGCCGTCTTATCGGTAACATATTCTTTAACCGCGCGCCCCTTCACGACGGAGCGGTGATAATCAGAGATTACCGTATATACGCGGCTTCCTGTATGCTGCCGCTTTCCAACAGCGAGGAGATAACCTCGTCGCTGGGAACGAGACACAGAGCGGCGCTTGGTATCAGTGAGGTCAGTGACGCTGTGGTGGTTGTGGTTTCTGAAGAAACAGGAATAGTTTCAATGGCAGTCAACGGTACGCTTAAGCGCAATTATAAAAGACTCACTCTCAAGCAGGAGCTACTTAATATTCTTGTAGGTCCTAACTATAAGAATCTCCAGAAAAACGGAGCATCTCAAAACAAAAACAAGTAATACCGAACGGAGATAGAACCATGGAAAAGGAATATCCTCAAAATACAGCCGAATTCAGACCAACCGACACCTCCGAAATAAGAGCGGCGGAAAATTCGGATGCTCAGAACGATAACTATTCGGAAAAATCGGCAAAGAAACAGAATCTTATCGCAATTATCATTTGCGTGGTGATCGCTTTTGTAATCTGGCTTATCATATCAAACATAAATATGGATGCGGCAACACCCGCTCCGTTGCCTGCTTTCAGTGGCGACCAGGGCACAGTTTCGGGAAGCGCAGAGTAATCAGATGGAGAAAATCAAGGCTTCAAAATTCATAATATCAAATATTTCCTTGCCGTTTACTTGTGACGATGGGGAAATAATAAAAACAGCGGAGCAGAGAATGAAGCGCGCGGGGGTTAACCCGTCGCCGCTTCATTTTCGACTTTATAAAAAGTCGATAGATGCCAGAAAAAAGCAGGATATAAAGACGGTATGCTCGGTTATGGCAACCTCAGATGAGCCTGTTTTGGTAAACAAGGCAAATCTTGAACGCAATTCTGTAAGAATCTGCGGTCATCAAGAGTTTGAAATAAAGCAGGGGGATGAAACACTGTTTGCCCCCCCTTTGGTGGTCGGAATGGGGCCTTGCGGAATGTTTGCGGCACTTTTGTTGGCGCAAAACGGATACAAGCCCATACTTATCGATCGTGGCGGCTCGGTTGAGGATAGAGTTGCCGAGGTGGATAAATTTTATAAGACAAAGGTCCTTAATACCGCTACGAATATTCAGTTCGGAGCGGGCGGAGCGGGAACTTTCTCGGACGGAAAGCTTGTGACAAGAATAAATGACGCAAACTGCGACTTCGTTCTCGAAACCTTCCATAAATTCGGCGCGCCCGATGATATTCTTACCAAGGCAAAGCCGCATATCGGTACAGACGTGCTTCGCGGAGTGGTGTCCGCGGTTTTACACGAAATAGAGCGACTTGGCGGCAGACTTGTGTATAATTGCCGACTTGACTCTTTTGAAACGAAAGGCAAAAATCTGGTAGCCAAAACCACGTTTGGTGACATCGAGTGCGGAGCTTGTGTTCTGGCAGTAGGTCACAGCGCAAGGGATACCTACGAAATGCTTATGAGCCAAGGCTTTGATATCGCACCAAAGCCCTTTTCGGTGGGCGTGCGTGTGGAGCATTTACAGGAGGATATAGATAAGGCTCTTTTCGGAGACTTTGCGGGACACGCAAAACTTGGGAAAGGGGAGTATAATCTTTCCTACACCAAGGGCGATAGAGGCGTTTATACTTTTTGTATGTGCCCCGGTGGTGAGGTCGTGGCGGCGGCGTCCGAGGAGGGCGGAGTTGTTGTAAACGGTATGAGCCGTTACGCGAGAGACGGGAAAAACGCCAATTCAGCGGTGGCTGTCTCGGTTTCTCCGGATGATTTCGGTCGGGACGTAAGGGCGGCAATCGAGTTTCAGCGAAGCCTTGAAAGAAAAGCCTTTTGGCTTGGTGGCGGAGACTATACTGCTCCTTGCCAGACTATGGGCGATTTCTTTGATGGAAAAGCGGTGACCGAGCCTGCAAGAGTTCTTCCCACATATATGGGAGGAGCTTGTAAGGTTGCCGATATAGCTCAAATTTTTCCGTCACATATTGTCGACAGCCTTAAAATCGGATTCGCTGATTTTGGCAAAAAAATATCGGGATTTGATGCTTGTGATGTCGTGCTTACGGCTGTAGAGACGAGAACTTCTGCACCGCTTACAATAAAACGCGGTGAGGCAATGACCGCATTTGGCAACGATAGAATTTATCCCGCGGGAGAGGGAGCGGGCTACGCGGGCGGAATAACCAGCGCGGCTGTTGACGGCGTAAAGGTGGCCAAGACCTTAATGGCGCGCTTCTCAAATAAACAGTTGTAAATTTTGGAGGAACTATGCTTACCAAAGCTAAAGTTATAAGCGTTGACGGAGAAACTGCCGTGGTTGAGGTCGAAAGGAAGTCGGCTTGTGACGGTTGTCATAAAAACGAAAAGGGTGAGGGATGCAGTATATGCTCTCTTACCGGTGGAAAACGAAAATTCAGCGCTAAGGCACTTAATAAAATAGGGGCTAAAACAGGGGATACCGTGGAAATAGAGTCATCGTCGTCCCGTGTACTTGCTTATTCCGCGCTTGTTTTTTTGTTGCCTGTCGTAATAGGAATCGCTTTCTATTTTATAGCAAACGGTATATGGAATACCGAGCTTTACAGCTATATTGCGCTTATCGTTGGGTTTGCGGTTTCTTTTGCCGCAGTGTGGTTGTATTCCCACCTTGTCGGCAAAAAAAGATGTGATATAGAAATAATCGGAGTTCTTGTGTCAAACGACGGTGAGGACGTAGGAGAATAAATGGAAATCAAAAAAATATGGAAGGTCGGCGGAATCGGTGAAAATGCCGACGCGCTTGCCGCGGTAGGCGAAATCTCCGCTTCGCTCGGAGTTTCGTCGGTTTGCGCCAAGCTTCTTTATCAGCGCGGTTGCGATACCGTAAAAAAAGCTGAGGATTTTATACAGAAAAACGGACTTAGTATATACGACCCTTTCAGACTTCCCGACATGAGAAAAGCCGTCGAGCGTATTCTTGAGGCGGTGGAAAACAGTGAAAGTGTGGCTATATACGGAGACTATGACGTTGACGGAGTGTCGGCAACGGCAACTCTTTTTCTCTATTTGGAAGAGCTTAACCCCGATATGGAGTTGGGGTATTACATCCCCGACAGATTTGCCGAGGGGTACGGAATGAGTAGCGCGGCGATAGATATGCTTGCCGAAAAAGGTGTTACGCTTATAGTAACCGTTGATACGGGAATAACCGCAATCGACGAGATAGAACACGCAAAAGCGCTTGGTGTCGACGTTGTCGTAACAGACCACCACGAATGCCGTGAGGAGATTCCCGATGCTTATGCCGTGGTAAATCCGCACAGAAAAGACTCGGAATACCCTTTTGCTGAGCTTGCGGGAGTCGGTGTTGCGTTTAAGCTTATAACCGCCATTGAAATGATTCGTCAGGGAGACCGAAATGCGGCTATAAGAACGGTTTATGAAAAGTACGCCGACTTGGCAACTCTCGGCACAATAGCCGACGTTATGCCTATGGTGGACGAAAATAGAAACATTATTCACTTCGGTCTTATGAAAATAAGACGCAATCCGCGTCCCGGTATAAAAGTGCTTCTTGAAAAGTCGGGCTCGTCGGCTGAAAAATGCAATACGAATGCGATAAGCTTTAATATCGCGCCGAGAATAAACGCGGCAGGGCGTATGACCCATGCCTCTCGCGCGCTTGAGCTTATGCTTTTGTCAGAAGGTGACGATGAAAGCGTAGCGGACTCTCTTGCGGAGCTGCTTTGTGAATACAACAAATCCCGTCAGGACGAGGAGCAGAGAATACTTGATGAAGTTTATAAAAAAATCGAGGAAACCCACGATTTTGAAAATGACAGAGTCATTGTGGTTGCGGGAGACTCGTGGCACCCCGGTGTTATAGGAATCGTCGCCTCAAAGGTAGTGGAAAAATACGGACTTCCGTCTATACTTGTAACCTTTGAGGATAGCGATAATACGGGAGGCGGCTTTGATATGGGGCGCGGATCGGGACGAAGCGTAAGCGGTGTAAACCTTGTGGAAGCGCTTGAGGCATCAAGTGAGTATCTCGTTAAATTCGGAGGTCATGAGCTTGCGGCGGGGCTTTCGCTCACAAGAGCCGACGTGGACGATTTCAGAAAAACGATAAACGACTATGTAAGAAGCATTGAAACCGAAGATATGTGGGTAACGTCGGTTGAGGCTGACCTTGAGCTTTGCTCAAAGGATATTACCATGCGTTGCGCTGAGGAAATTGCCTTGCTTGAGCCATTTGGCATGTCTAACCCCACTCCCGTTTTCTATATGAGAGATGTGGGGATTGTTAAAACCACGCCTCTTAAGGGCGGAAAGCATGTTAAATTCATTTTTGAAAAGGACGGCGTAACCTTTAACGCTATTATGTTCGGAGCTGATTATTCGGTGTTTAATTACAACGTCGGAGAGCTTCTTGACATAATATTCAACCTTGACATAAACGAATATAACGGATACAGAAGCGTTCAGCTTATCGTGCGCGAGGTAAGACTTGCCGAAAGCGTGGTACATAAAATCGAGGCTGAAAAAAGCCGTTATGCCGAAATAATCGGCGGCGCGCGCTTTTCGGAAAAAGAAAATATCATTCCTCAGAGAGAGGATTTTGCGACAGTTTATAAAGCCCTAAAATTCGGTGACGACGGCTGTATATCCGAAAGCCGCCTGCAAAAGCTTGCGGGAGAAAATATTAACCGCGTCAAGCTTTTGATAATACTTGACGTGCTTGACGAAATGGGACTTTGCAAAATAAAAAGAAACTCAGATGAACTTATAGAATATTCTGTTGAAAATGTGGCGGCAAAGGTAAACCTTGATGACTCGCCTCAACTTAAAAGACTGAGAGCACAACAGAGATAAACTTCGGAAGGAGGACAGCAAATGATACAAAACGCGGGAGAACTCAAACGCCTTTTGGAAATTCTTTCAAAGAACGAAGAAAGATACGATATAGATAAAATAATCGGTTGTTACGAATATGCCAAAAGTCTGCATGAAGGGCAGTTCCGTATAAGCGGAGATCCGTATATTTCGCACCCTATCGCGGTTGCTGAAATAGTCGCCGAGCTTGGTCTTGATACAGATTCGATATGCGCGGCATTGCTTCACGATACAGTGGAGGATTGCGGAACAAAAACCGACCTTGACATAATTAAAAAGAAATTCGGCGAGGACGTGGCAATGCTTGTGGACGGTCTTACAAAGATCGTTATGATGAAGATAGAGGACAAAGAGGAAGCGCATATAGAGAGTATAAGAAAAATGCTCCTCGCTATGTCCAAGGATATCAGAGTAATATTCATAAAGCTTTGCGACAGACTTCATAATATGCGCACTCTTGGCGTAAAAGCTGATAATAAGCGTCGTATAACCGCGCTTGAAACCATGCAGGTTTACGCCCCGCTTGCACACCGTCTCGGTATGCAGAAAATCAAGCAGGAGCTTGAAAATCTCAGCCTTGAGTATCTTGATCCGTTTGGCTTTGCCGAGGTAAAGGACGATATTGAGAAGCGCTACGGCTTGAATCAGAACTTTATCGACGGTGTGCGCTCAATGGTAGTAAATAAGCTTGACGAGTGCGGAATAAAGCACACCCTTGAGGGAAGAATCAAATCGGTGTACAGTATCTATAAAAAAATGTACACCCAAAACAAGAGCTTTGACGAGATATACGACTTTTACGCGCTTCGCGTAATCGTTGATACGGAGCTTGACTGTTACACAGTGCTTGGTCTTATACACGAAATGTTCAGGTCTATTCCCGGACGCTTTAAAGATTATATATCTACGCCCAAACCCAACATGTACAGCTCGCTTCATACCACCGTTATCGGACGCGACGGTATTCCTTTCGAGGTTCAGATAAGGACCTGGGATATGCACCACATAGCCGAGTATGGTATCGCCGCGCATTGGAAATATAAGTCGGGCGGACGCTCGAAAGAGGAAATGGATAAGAAGCTTGAGTGGGTTTCCAGACTTATTGAAACCGAAAACGAGACCCGCGACCCCGACGAGTTTATCAGTGCCATAAAAACCGATATTTTCCACGACGAGATATTTGTTTTCACCCCCAAGGGTGACGTTATTCAGTTGCCATCGGGTTCAACTGTCATTGATTTTGCCTATGCAATTCATACCGCAGTGGGTAATAAAATGACGGGCGCAAAGATAAACGGAATGATAGTGCCCATAGATAAAATACCGCAAAACGGCGAGATAGTGGAAATAATTACTTCGCAAAGCTCTAAAGGACCAAGCCGCGATTGGCTGAAAATTGTCAAGACCAGCGAGGCGCGCAATAAGATAAGACAGTGGTTCAAAAAAGAGAAGCGTGATGATAATATTCTTATGGGTAAATCTATGGTCGAGGCGGAGTTTAAAAAGTATTCCCGTAGCTCTACAGAAGCCCAGAGAACCGAAATCGTTCTTAACGTGGCGTCAAAATTCGGATTTAATAACGTGGATGATTTCTATAACGCCATAGGCTACGGCGGTGTTACGGTCTCCAAGGTCTTTTACAGACTTAAAGGTGAGTTTGACAAAATTGTCAAAGCTGAGGATCTTGTTGAGGAAAAGACTCCCGAAGAAACTATTCAGGTGGTTGAAAAGCCCAAAAACCTTAAATCCAACAGCGGAATTATCGTTGACGGTGAAAGCGGATGTCTGGTTAAATTTGCTAAATGTTGTAATCCGCTTCCGGGTGATAATGTTATCGGATTTATTACAAAGGGATACGGAATATCAATCCACAAATGCGACTGCCCCAACGTTGAGTCGGCGCGTAAAAACGGAACAGATGCCACAAGATGGGTGGATGCCCATTGGGAAAACGCAGGAAGAAGCAATGATGAATACGAGGCAATGCTGCAGATAACCACCTATGACCGTATAGGTATGCTTGCGGATATTTCGGTGGCTCTTGCGGATATGAGAGTATCTATTCTTCAAATCAATACCCAAAATCGTCCCGATACTCAAACAACAATCATTAATCTTAAAATAAGCTGTAAAAACGTTGACCACTTCTCGTCAATAGTCTCAAGACTTAACTCACTTAAAGACGTTATAAGCGTGGTCAGAGGATACGTTTAAGAAAGGACTTTTATGATAGCTGTACTTCAAAGAGTAAGTAAAGCCTCGGTAAGCGTTGGTGGAGCTGTTGTGGGCAAGTGCGAAAAAGGACTTGCAATCCTGCTCGGCGTAGCCGATGGTGACAGCGAAAAGGACGCAACCGTTCTTGCCGAGAAAATATCCAAGCTGAGGATATTTACTGATGAAAACGATAAAATGAACCTGTCGATAATGGATATTGACGGCGAAGCGCTTGTTATTTCAAATTTTACGTTGCTTGCCAACTACGCTCACGGAAACCGTCCCGACTATATGAATGCGGCAAAGCCCGCGGAGGCCGATAGACTGTACGAGCATTTTTGCTCGTTGCTTTCCGCAAAGCTCAAATCGGTGGAAAAGGGAATTTTTGGCGCTGATATGGCGGTGGAAATTTCCAATGACGGACCGGTGACAATAGTAATGGATAGTAAAATTCTTATAAAGTAAAGGTTTGTTAAAATGAAACTGTACGTTGAAGGAAATATAAACAGATACTACGTTCAGACCCTTTGTATGATATTTTTCCCGGGGGAAAAATTCCCCGAGGATGAGGAAGTAACCGAAAATACTCCCGTTCTCAGCCTTAAACTCACTTGCGATGAGGAAAAAGCCGTTGCATACGTTGAGGCGAGCAAGGGCGAAAAGAGAACAAGCGCTGAGAGGGATTACCTTTTTGCCGACAGACCCAGCGAGGAGCGTACGCGTAAGCTTGCGGTGGGAGCGGCGGTTATTGCTGCGCTTGGCGAGCTTGTAAAGTATAAGCCTACTTGGGGAATGCTTGTGGGCGTAAGACCGTCAAAGGTGGCAATGGAATTGCTTAACGCGGGTATGAGCAAAAGCAAGGTAAAGCGTACCCTTGTAGGTGACTTTCTCGTCACCCCCAAAAAGGCGGGACTTGCGGTTGATGTGGCAAGAAAAGAGAAAGAAATAATAGGAACGCCGTCCAAAAAGGATTGCAGCGTTTATATTTCCATACCATTTTGCCCCACTAGATGCGCGTATTGCTCGTTTGTTTCTTATACCTCCAAAAGACTTCTTTCACTTATTCCTGAATACGTTGAAAGACTCTGCGCGGACGTCAGAAATATCTTTAATACAGTAAAGGCCCTTGACCTTAACGTGAAAACGATCTACATAGGGGGTGGCACACCCACTATCCTTAGTGAGCAACAGTTAGAGGCTCTTCTTTCCACAGTCAGCGAGTGTTATGACGTAAGCAAGCTTGAGGAATATACCTTTGAGGGCGGCAGACCCGATACCATAACCGCGGAAAAGCTTCGTATCGCAAAAAAATACGGAGTAAACAGAATAAGCGTTAATACTCAGTCGCTTTCAGAGGAGGTTCTTCGGGGAATAGGCAGAGACCACTCTGCTGAGGATTTCTTCAGGGCTTATAATATTGCGGCTGAATCTGGAATACAATATATCAATACCGACCTTATTGCGGGGCTTCCTAAGGATAAGTTTGCCAGCTTTTCGGCAACTATGGATAAAATCCTTGAGCTTCGTCCCCACAATATAACCGTACATACATTCTGCGTAAAAAAATCAGCTGAGATTCTCAGACAGGACAGTCATATATATTCTATAACCGGCGGAGACGTTGGAAAATGTGTGGACTACTCTCAGCTTAAAGCCTCGCAGGCCGGGTATACGCCGTATTATATGTACAGACAGAAGAATACCGTAGGTAACTTTGAAAACGTGGGCTTTGCCCTTGATGGCGCGGAAGGACTGTATAACGTCTATATGATGGAGGAGGTCCACAGTATCCTCGCCGCCGGCGCGGGCGCTGTAACCAAGCTTGTAGACTATAATTCCGATAATAACGGAAAAATAGACATCGACCGCGTGTTTAACGCCAAATACCCCTACGAATACCTCAGCGAGAATGAAAGCGAGAAAATCAATAAAGCGATAATTGATTACTATACGCAAAAAGACTTGCTGTAAAACGAAAGGATAGAAATGACAACTTTAATAAGAAACGTAAAGCTTATTGACGGCTTTGGAAAAAACAGCGTGTCGGTAATCGTAAATGACGGAAAGTTTTCCTATATAGGCGAAGCCGAGCCGAGAATCAAAGTCGACGAAGTGATAGAGGGAAACGGAAATCTTTTGATTCCTGCTTTTTATAATGCGCATTGCCACGCCGCCATGACACTGTTTCGCGGCTACGGCGAAAATTTGCCGCTTCACCGTTGGCTCAACGAAAAAATCTTTCCCGCCGAGGATAAACTTACCGCAAAATCGGTAAATATAGCTACACGTCTTGCGATAGCCGAAATGTTGGCAAACGGAATCTGTTCCTTTTCGGATATGTATATGTTTATGGACGAGGTGGCAAAAGCAGTCCTTGATACGGGAATAAAAGCGAATATTTCAAGAAGCATAGTCTCTTTCTCCGAAAGTGATAATATAAGCGCAGATAGCAGATTCCTTGAGGCGGTTGAGCTTGTAAAAAATTTTCACAATGCGGGTGACGGTAGGCTTCTCGTGGATATGAGTATACACGCCGAGTATACGAATACCGAGCAAATGGTAAGATTCTTGGCTGAGTATACAAAAGAGAACAACCTTGGTATGCAAGTGCATATCTCCGAGACCGAAAAAGAACATCTTGAAGCAATGGAGCGCAGAGGTGGAAAAACTCCGACAGAGTTCTTCTGTGATTGCGGATTGTTTGATGCGAGAACAACCGCGGCGCATTGCGTATATGCGACTGATAACGATATAGCCATATTCAGAGAAAAAGGTGTTACAGTGGCAAATAACCCCATCAGTAACCTTAAGCTCGGAAGCGGAGTAATGCCGCTCAGAAAAATGCTTGATGCCGGCGTAAATGTTACGCTTGGTACGGATGGCGTCGCTTCAAATAATAACCTTGACGTTATGAAGGAATTGCAGTTTGCCGCACTTTTGGGAAAAGGCTTGAGCGGAAAGCCCGAAAGTGTAACTGCGGAAGAGCTGTTTCCGTTGGCTACCAAAAACGGAGCCTTGGCGCAGGGAAGAACAGGTTGCGGTGAGATAAAGGTGGGATATAAAGCCGACGCAGTGCTTTTAAACCTTGATTCGGTAAATAACATTCCGTCGTATGATTATTATACTACACTTGCGCACAGCGCAAAGTCCTCCGACGTGCTTATGACAATGGTGGACGGAAAGATCCTTTATAATAACGGAGAATATAAAACAATAGATATTGAAAAACTGAAATTTGAGGCAAAGGAAGTTATAAATCACTATTTTGACTGATTTGTCGGAGGATTTATGAGCACACTCTCAAAACGGCAGTTTCTTGACGGCGCCATGGCGCTTACCTTGTCCACGGTACTTGTTAAAATAATAGGAATGGTTTATAAAATTCCCTTGATGCGTATTCTGGGCGCAGAGGGAATGGGATATTTTAACTCGGCATACGAGCTTTATACGCTTTTCTTTGTAATATCAACAGCGGGTATTCCCGTTGCAATATCAATAATGATATCAGAAAATATAGCGTCGGGCAGACTGAAAAACGCCGAAAAGATATATAAAACCTCCTTGTGGATTTTGCTTGGAATAGGCTTTGTGGGAACTGTTGTTATGTGCTTTGGCGCGGATTTTCTTGCCGAATCAATAGAAAACCGCGGTGCAACTCTTTCGCTGGTTTTCGTATCTCCTACAGTTTTTTTGATAAGTATTTCGGGGGCAATACGCGGATATTTCCAAGGTTGCCGCAATATGCGACATACCGCGGTGTCGCAAATTATAGAGTCAATCGGCAAACTTGTGTTGGGCTTGGTGTTTGCGGCAATAGCAAAATCAAGGGGATGTTCGGTAGAAAAAATTGCTGCATTTGCTATTTTGGGTCTCAGTGTAGGTACTGCGGTGTCAACTTTGTATCTTTGCGCGGTACGCGCACGCTCAAAGCTTACGCTTGAATGTATCTCAACAGTAACCAACCTTGATAAAACGGGGAACACCGTTTCACGACTTTTCAAGCTTGCCGTTCCCGTTACCCTTAGCTCGGTGCTTGTAAGTCTGACAAGAATTATAGATATGTCTGTGTTGCTTGAACGGTTGCCCGAGGAAACCGACAGAGTAGCACTGTACGGAAGTTACAGCACTATGGCACTTCCTATATACAATCTTCCGTCGTCACTTGTGGCGGGAATATCTTTGGCGCTTGTGCCGTCAATAGCGGGCGCTATCGAGGCGGGACAGCGGGAGAGGGAAAAGCAACTTGTGGCGTCGGGCGTAAAGCTCTGCGCGCTTATAGCTTTGCCGGTAGCTTTGGGAACAGGTGTTTACGCGGAACAAATTTTGGACTTGCTTTTCGTCGGCGAAACCGAAGCAATAGCGCTTTCGTCACCGCTTTTGTCAGCGCTGGGGGCGTCGGTTTTTGCCTCTTGTATAGTTCAGGTTACAAATTCAGTTTTGCAGGCAAACGGCAAAATTTTGTATCCAATATTTTCAATGTTTTTCGGTCTTGCGGTTAAAGCTGTGTCAGCGTATTTGCTCGTGGGAACCCCCGAGATAGGCGCAATGGGAGCGCCTATCAGCACGCTTTTGTGTAATACCGTGGCGGTAGTTTTAAATTTGTGGCTTTTGAACAAATGTATGAGCCATAGTATAGAGCTTGGCAGAATGCTTGTGAAGCCTATGGCGTGTTCCGTTATTTCAATAGCCCTGTCGGTCGCGTCGCACGGAGTTGCGAATCGCGTGCATAGCAGTGAAAACGTAGCCTTTGTTGTTGCGGTTTCGGTATGCGCGCTATCGTATCTTGTATCGGTGATTTTTGGAGACTTGCTTGACTCTGAAGAGTTGGAAATGCTTCACCTTGGAAATATTAATATAAGGAAGAATAAAAAAGAGGACAGACGTTATGAACAAAGAAGAAAAAATAAAATCGCTTTTGAGTAAAGAAAAGTATTTATTTGATGATCTTGTGACAATTGTAGAATTGCTTAGAGGCGAGGGCGGCTGCCCTTGGGATATTGAGCAGACCCACCAAAGCATAAGAAACGATTTTATCGAAGAAACCTACGAGGTGATAGAGGCGATAGATACCGAGGACCCCGCCCTTCTTCGTGAAGAGCTTGGAGATGTGATGCTTCAGGTGGTTTTTCATGCTCAGATTTCGCGCGAGGATAAAGAGTTTGATATTGGTGATGTGTCAAATGATATCTGCGCCAAGCTTATACACCGCCATCCACACGTTTTTGGAAGCGTGGTTGCCGAAACACCCGAGGAAGTGCTGAAAAATTGGGATGCAATAAAGAGCGTGGAAAAAAGCCGCGAGACGGTAACAGATAAGCTTAAAGCGATTCCTCCGATGTTGCCTGCCCTCATGCGCGCCACAAAAGTGGGAAAAAAGGCAAAGTGCTTTGACTTTCCGACTGCCGAGGATGTAATGGATAAAATCTCCGAAGAGCTTGTTGAAGTGTCCGAGGCCATCGGCGAGGGAAACGGCGAGCATATTTCCGAGGAAATTGGAGATCTTTTGCTTTCGATTACCAGTCTTTGCCGCAAGCTGGGAGTGGACGCCGAGAAGGCGCTTTTCGACGCTACCAACAAGTTTATCTCCCGATTTGAGGCGGTCGAAAACTGGGTTTTGAAGCAAAATAAAGCAATAGAAGAGTGTTCGGTGGGGGAACTTGACTCGATTTGGGACGAAATTAAGAAAAAAAGTGAAAAATAATTGCAAAAACACGAAAAAATTGTGGAAAATCACTTGATTTTTGTAAATTGTAATGGTATAATATAGTAGAGATGTTGTTCCGCTCTAAGGAATAGCAAAATATAATTTAGAAAGGTAGAAACACTATGAACAAGACACAGCTTATCGACGCTATCGCAAAGGCAGCTAACCTTAAGAAGAAGGATGCTGAGGCAGCGCTCAACGCTACAACAGCAGCAATCGCAGAGGCTCTTAAGAACGGTGATTCCGTACAGCTTATCGGCTTTGGTACATTTAAGGTAAGAGAAAAGGCTGCAAGAACAGGCCGCAACCCCAAGACAGGCGCTGCAATCCAGATCGCAGCTTCCAAGACTCCCGCATTCGTTGCTGGTAAGGGACTTAAGGATTCCATTAACTAATTTTTTAGGATTGTAGGCGGACAGGGAATAACTTGTCCGCCTATTTTTTGAGGTAACTAATGAGACTTGATAAGTTTTTAAAGGTATCGAGAATAATAAAAAGAAGAACTGTTGCCAACGATGCCTGCGATACCGAGAGAATAGCGGTAAACGGCAGAGTGGTAAAAGCTTCGTACAACGTAAAGGTCGGAGATATAATAGAGGTGTCTTTCGGTCAGCGAACGCTCAAGGTGAGGGTTACCGACGTAAAGGAAGTAGTAAAAAAAGATACCGCGGCAGAGTTGTATGAGGTAATTGAGCAGTAGGAATATAAAAAACAAAGCCTTCATAAAATTTAGTAATAAATTTTTTGGAGGGCGTTATGACCGAGACAAAAACACAGCAAAGACCTAAACACGAGATAGTTCTTGTGTCAAGAAAAAGAATGAGCATAGACGGTGTAACCGAGGTGGTGAGCTTTGACGAAAGTCAGGTGACGCTTGTTACGGCGTGCGGCGAAATGATTGTTGAGGGAAAAGGAATTCATATAGGAGTGCTGAATCTCGAAAACGGCAGAGTGGAGCTTGACGGCGAGGTTGACGCGCTGTTTTACTCTGACGAAAAAGCTTTCGCGGAAAAGAAACACGGATTCTTGGCAAGGCTGTTTGGCTGATGTGGCAGCAAACGATTGTAAAATTGATAGCCATGTCGGTAGCCTGTGGCGCGGTGTGCGGTGTCTTGTGGGACTTTTTTAAGATACTCAGGATAGCTTTTTCAACAAATGACGGACCGAGTTGTCGGGGCGCGCATTTTGTAATTGTCTTTTTTCAGGACGTTGTGTTTTGTATTCTGTCAGGCTGTTTGTTTTCGGTAATGCTTTATTACGGAAACGAGGGAAGATTTCGTTCTTTTGCAGCCTTGGGGGCGATTTCAGGCTTTGCGGCTTACAGAGTTAGCTTCGGCGTGCTGATAGTCGGATTGTCAAAAAAGCTCTTTTTATGCTTGCATAAGCTAACGGCAAAAATCAAAGGCTTTTTGTCAAGAAAGTTAAAAAGAATAAAGCAATTGCTGAAGAAACGAATAATAAAAATCAAAGAGGCGTTTAAAATTGGAAAACATCAGAATTGTAAGCTCGTCGACGGTAAAAAACGCGGTGAAGGAGCTTTTCATAAGGGCAAATCACATATTGCCGCCAAGCGTAAAAAAAGCGCTGGATAAGGCGGCGGAAGCCGAAGAACTGCCGCTTGCACGCTCCGTTATGGAACGGCTGTCGGAGAATATCGGCATAGCGGAAAAATGTGACGTTCCCGTGTGTCAGGATACAGGTATGGCGGTGGTTTTTGCTGAAATAGGCAAGGACGTGCATATTGCGGGAGATAGCTTTGACATGGCTGTTAATAAAGGCGTCAGGGAAGCTTATCTTGAAGGAAAGCTCAGATGCTCCGTAGTGGAAGATCCTTTTTTCAACCGAAAAAACACCGACGATAATACACCTGCAATAATATATACAAGCTTTACAGACGGAGATAAAATAAGGATAACGGCACTCCCAAAAGGCTTTGGAAGTGAAAATATGAGCGCCGTTAAAATGTTTACTCCGTCGGCAACCAAAGAAGATATAATTAGCTTTGTAGTCGACACGGTAAATAAAGCAGGCTCAAATCCATGCCCACCAATCGTTGTGGGAATAGGAATGGGTGGCACGTTTGATTATTCCTGCGTGCTTTCAAAAAAAGCATTGGCGCGTGACTTAGAGGACGTAAATCCCAAAAATGAGTACGCGGAGCTTGAGAGTGAAATACTTGAACGGATAAACACTCTCGGTATAGGTCCACAAGGATTTGGCGGACGTACTACGGCGCTTGCCGTAAAGATTGAAAGTTACCCCACACATATTGCGGGGTTGCCGGTTGCGGTAAATATCTGCTGTCATGTAGCTCGACATCTTGCAACCGAAATATAGGAGGTTTAAAATAATGGGTGATTTTAATGTACTTCAGCTTTTGTGCGGACTTGCGCTCTTCCTTTTCGGAATGAACGTTATGGGCGATGCGCTTAAACAGAGCGCAGGCAACAAACTAAAGGCGATATTGGCAAATCTTACATCAAACCCGTGGAAGGGCTTCTTGCTCGGGCTTGGAGTAACGGCGATAATTCAGTCCTCGTCGGCAACTACCGTTATGGTAGTGGGCTTTGTAAACTCGGGAACTATGTTGCTGTCTCAGGCGGTAGGCGTTATAATGGGCGCTAACGTCGGTACGGCGGTAACTTCGTGGATTACAGCTCTTGCGGGCATTGAAGGCGGTGCTGAATCAGCGTCGAACTTCCTTCAGTTTATAGAATATCTTAAACCCGATGCGTGGATGCCTATCCTTGCCGTTATAGGTATTGGCCTTTCGATGTTCGGTAAGCGCGAAAGACAGAAAAACGTGGGCGTTATCCTGCTTGGCTTCTCGGTTCTTATGGTGGGAATGGAGTATATGTCCGATTCCGTAAGCGGTCTTAAAGAAACCTTAGCCCCCATCTTCACTATGTTTGAGAATCCTATTCTCGGTGTTCTTGCGGGAACTATCCTTACAGCTATCGTTCAGTCCTCGTCCGCTTCTGTCGGTATTCTTCAGTCGCTTTCAATGACGGGAGCTATCAGCTACGGCGCGGCGATTCCGATTATTATGGGTCAAAACATAGGTACTTGCGTTACTGCGCTTCTGTCATCTATCGGCGCTACCAAAAACGGTAAGCGAGCTGCCATAGTGCATCTCTATTTCAACATTATCGGTGTTGTGGTATGGCTTTCACTGTTCTATCTCGTCGACCTGTTTGTTGATTTCCCGTTCCTTAACGCCAACGAGGCGGGAGTTGCCCCTGCGGTAAACACCTGGGCAATCGCAAGCATCCATACAATATTTAAGATTCTCTGCGTTATTCTTTTTGCACCCTTTATGAAGTGGCTTGAAAAGCTTGCTTGTCTTACTGTAAAGTCCTCTAAAGAGGAAGAAAAAGTCAATATGCTTGATGAGCGACTTCTCGATACTCCTACTGTTGCGGTGGAAAGTGCGAGAACCGCTACCTTGGAGATGGCTGAGATATCTTATAACTCTTTGCTTATGTCGCTTAATATGCTTAAAGAATTTAATCCCAAGGACGCAGATGCGGTTCGCGCATACGAGGACAAGGCTGACGGATATGAGGATATGTTGGGCACTTACCTTGTAAAGCTTTCGGGACGCGCTATGAGTGAGCGAGATAGCCACGAGGTAACAAAGCTGCTTCACCTTATAGGAGACTTTGAGCGTATATCCGACCACGCAGTAAATATTATTGAGTCGGCAGAGGAAATGCGCGATAAGAAGCTGAACTTCTCAAATGAGGCAACGAGAGAGCTTTCGGTGCTTTGCGGAGCTGTAAACGAGATTTTGGAAATAACCTATAAGTCGTTTGTAAACGGTGATATTGAATCAGCGGCGCTCGTAGAGCCCCTTGAACAGGTTATAGATAACCTTAAGGATAAGATTAAGGCTAACCATATAAAGAGACTCAAAAACAGCGAGTGTACCATAGAGCACGGATTTATACTTTCCGACCTTCTCAATAACCTTGAGAGAGTTTCCGACCACTGCTCCAATATCGCGGGCTGCGTAATTGAAATTTCCAGATACGACGCGCTTGATATGCACGAGTATCTTAACGCAATTAAGAACGGTGATAACAGGGAATACAGAGAAAAGTATAAGGAATATTCAAGTAAATACGCTCTCTAATATAATAAAAAAGCAACCCTTGGGTTGCTTTTTTATTGTTGACAAAATATGTAATTAGTGATATAATTAAAAAAACGTTCGGAGGTTTATTATGGAATACAAAACACTGTCGGGAAAAAGACCGCTTGTATGGGCGCACAGAGGAGCTTCGGGTTACGCCCCCGAAAACACGATGGAAGCCTTCGAAAAGGCTATTGAAATGAACGCTGACGGAATCGAGATAGACGTTTATTTTTCGCTTGACGGTCAGATAGTAATTTGCCACGATGAGAAAATGGACCGCGTTTCAAATGGGCAGGGAAACGTTACCGAATATACGCTACAAGAACTTAAAAATTTTGATTTTGGCTGTAAATTCTATAACGGCGAGAGAAAAGGAATAAAGATAGCCACGCTTGACGAACTTTATTCTCTCTATAAGACAACCAACATGATAATAAACGTTGAGGTTAAGAGTGGAAGCGAGGAAATGCCGCTTGCGCTTGTAAAAAAAGCAAAAGAGTTTGGAATAAGCGACCAAATAGTATATTCTTCTTTTAATCACCTTCAGCTTAAACGCATTTCGGATATTGATAAGACGGCTCGCATAGCGCCGCTTTATAGCGGAAACTGGCTTAATATGGATAAGTACGCGGAGGATATGGGCGCATTTGCTATACACCCGGTGCAGAGTCAGATATTGGTTTTCCCCGACCTTGTGGAAAAGTGTCATAGCAAGGGAATATGGGTAAACCCATGGACGGTAAATGGCGAAACCGCGATTGCCGATATGATAGCCGCGGGCTGCGACGCAATTATTACCAACTACCCCGACCGAGTTCTTGATCAGCTTAAATAAAACGAAAAAGCCCCGTCATAAGACGGGGCTTTTTGGAGCTGGTAATGTGACTCGAACACACGACCTGCTGATTACGAATCAGCTGCACTACCGACTGTGCTATACCAGCGACTTTAACATTATACTCCATTTTGACAAATTTGTCAAGAGGGTTTTGTAAAAAAGTCGTTTTACAATATAAGCTGTTTTTTCGGAAAAAGTCATATACAACCTCCTGAATGTAATTGATTATTCATATATATTTTACAAAATTTAGGTTGATATATCAAGACAAAAGCTTTAAAATACATAGACAATATTTATTCAGTTGGTGACGAAAATTTTTTCAGGTCAAAAATAATCTAACTCGACAAAGTTCTGCTAACTTTTTAGCGAGTTGAAATAATCTTGTTGACAAAGCAACTTGTATGGTGTATAATTATTGAAGTCAGAAAGTAGAAAAATTATGGAGGTCGTATGTTTTACCAATCACAACACTCGTTTAACGCCGAGGGCGTAAAATTCGAGAGTAATATTGATTTTAACTTTCCGGCACACTTGCATAACAACTTTGAGTTTATTACTGTGCTTGAAGGTGAAATGGACGTTACCGTAGACAAGCATCTTTACTCATTGAAGCAGGGGGAAAGCCTGCTTGTATTTCCAAATCAAGTGCATGACTTTGTAACGCGAGAGCACAGTAAACATTTTCTATGTATTTTTTCGCCCAAGCTTGTGCAGGCATACAGCACGTTGTTTACCGAGAGGTTGCCCATAAATAACAAGTTCAAGGTTGATGAGTATTATGTGGAAAAGCTGATGTCTCTTTGGGAGGACCACAGCGTTGTACAGTTAAAGGGCGTGCTTTACTCAATTTGCGGTGAGTTTGACCGCCAGGCTGAGTATAGGGTGCGTGAGGAAAACAAGGACGAGCTTTTGGCAAAGGTATTTACCTTTGTAGAGGCAAATTACGCTAAAGAATGTTCCTTGTCGGATCTTTCTGAGTATACATCTTATCACTACGTGTACTTATCCAAGTATTTCAAGAGTTGCACCGGTATCGCTTATACGGATTACGTAAACCGTTACCGTGTAAACGAGGCTTGTTATTTGCTTAGAAACGATATCAAAAAGACAATCCTTCAAACGGCGTATGAATGCGGGTTTGATTCGCTCAGAACATTTAACAGGAACTTCAAAAAGGTTATGGGGATGACTCCCAGTCAGTATCAAACAAGTTTTTAACGGAAAAAGCCCGCGGTAAAACCGCGGGCTTTCTTTTGCGTTACATCGAATATTTATCTATTAATTCACTTGTGAGCAGAGCTGCTGAGTCAGGGTCTACGTAAACGGTGGCATCTTTGTGTCTTTTCAAAAGGGTAGCGGGAATATCGGGTGTGACTTCATTTGCTAACGTGTTAAAAATAGCCTCGGCTTTTACACTGTATGGAACCACAGAAATAATATGCTTGCTTTGCATAATTCTGTCGCAGGTCATGCTTATCGCTTGCTTGAAGCACTCGTCTTTATCTTTGAACCAGCCTTCACCAATCTGTTGCTGGAGACAACGCTCCGCAAGTGTAACTACTCTGTACGCTTCCTTATCGTCAAAGTTAGCGGGCGGATCGTTAAAGGCAATGTGAGCGTTTTCACCGATGCCGATAAGCCCAACGTCTATCGGCGATTCGTCAAGGAGCTTGGTAAGCTCGGATATTGTTTCATCGGCAGGTTTTGTGCCATCGATAAGATGGTACTTTTTAATTCCGACCTTGTTTACAAATCTTGTTTTCAAATAGTAATTAAAGCTTGCGGGATGATCTTTTGAAATGCCCACGTACTCGTCGAGGTGAAACATTTCTACCTTGCTCCAATCAATGTCGCACTTAATAAATTCCTCAAAAAAGGGGAACTGTGATGCGCCGGTCGAGAGAAGAATGCGCGCATTTCCTTTTTCGCTGATTGCCTCTGTAATAAGCTTTGATGCGTGAATAGCGGATCTGCTTCCAAGGTCTTTTTGGTCTTTGCATAAAATAAGTTTCATTTCTTTTCCTCCAATTGCTTGTTTTTGTAATGTTTTGCTGATATATGCAAAATCTTGTTGATAAAGTGTACAATTTATGGTTTCATTTTTTGTGTAAATTTGAACTTGAATAAAAACATATATAATGATATAATAAAGCCATGGCTATTATAACGAATTATTCATCAACTAACGGAGATTTGTATTTTCATCATACCGTCAGCGAGAAAATGCAGGATACGCCGCCCTTGTACGGTCCCGAATCACATAGGGGCTTTGAAATGATCTATCTTGTCGAAGGGGAGGTTCGATATTTTATCGAGGGGGACGAATATCTTGCGAGAACCGGTGATTTGATATTCATTCTCCCCAACGAAATACACGCCCTACAAAGAAACGGTGCTATGAAATACGAACGAGTGGTTGTATCCTTTGAGCTAAATACCATAAAAGATATGCTTGAGCATGGAAATTTTTCCGTTGACAGCTCTTTTTTGGAAATGAAGAATACGGTGCATAGGATTATTCCCGTGTCTCTTGTGGAAAAGTACAAAATAAAGGGGATAATGCAAGAAATAGGCGCGCTTCAAAGCGAGAATCCCGAATTTCCTTTTCTCTTCATTTCAGCTATTATGTCATTGGTAGCCGCACTTAGTAAATTATTTTCAAACGAATCGCGAGAACCGGTATTTAAGGTGTCATCAGATTCAATAGTCAAAGGCGCGGTAGCTTATATTGGTGAACACGTAACCGATAGAGTGACGCTTGACTGTATTGCCGATGCGCTTCACGTTAGCAAATCAACGCTTTGTCACCGATTCCGTGAGTATATGAACATCAGCGTAAACCGATATATCGCAATAAAAAAGATATATTACGCCAAGCGCCTTATGGAAAACGGCATGAGCGCTTATGAGGCTTCAAGCTCGGTTGGGTATGAGCATTACACGACTTTCTATCATAACTATAAGCAGATAATCGGATTTGCTCCGTCAATCGGTAAAAAATAATTACTTCCCCTTAGGAAATTATTTCCTAAGGGGTTGTTCTATTTGATAAGGGTAAAATCCGGAATTTCTACGGGCATACTGCCAAGCTCAATAGATTTTGCCGAAAGGGGAGTAATAGCCATCCAAGCCGCCGCATCGTACACGTCAATAGGCGACTTTCCACCGTCAATGATATAATCAAAGAAGGCTTCAAACAACAGCCAGTCCATACCGCCATGTCCTCCGCGTACTCCGTCACTCAGAAATTTTTTCCATATGGGGTGGTCGTATTTTTCAAGATACTTGTCTTGGTTGTTATAATATTCTCTCGGATGCTCCATTTCATGCTTTCCGTATTCCGTATCAAAGTGGAAGAACGCGCCGTTTTCAAAATAGCAGGCGCGAGTACCCTGTACGGAGAAGTTTCGGCTGTACGGACGCGCGCTTGTGGTGTTGAGCCTGAGTGTTACGGTAGTCCCGTCGGCACACATAATGTTTGTCATAACCACGTCACCCTGATTGAATTTCTCGTTGACGTATTTTTCTTGGTACAAGTCACGGTGAAGGCTTGCGTAATCGTTAAGCCCCACAGACTTTGACGCCATAGAAGTAAGATAAAGCATTCGGTTTCCGTTGTTTATATTGAGTATTTTTGCAATTGGCCCCAAGGCGTGCATGGGATAGTTGTCGCAATTCCTCGCAAGATAATTTCTCAGTCTGTAATGACGGTTTTCTTCACCAAGAAGAACCTGATTGCGGAGATCGTGCTCGTATCCGCCCTCACAGTGGTTTAGTTCGCCAAACAGCCCTTGACGAACCATGTTAAGCACCGCCAGCTCCACACGTCCGTAACAGCAGTTTTCAAGGAACATAAATTTAGTGCCCGTTTCTACTTGAGTACGCACAAGGTTATGGCAGTCCTCTACCGAATACGCGCCGCCAACCTCAATGGCTACGGGAATTCCCGCTTTCATAGACTTAACGGCAAGCTCAACGTGAGATTCCCAAGAGGATGCGACTACAATTGCGTCAATTTCATTCTTTTTATCCAAAAGAACGCCAAAGTCTGTGGTTTGAATAGATACATTCTTGTTTTTCTTTTCTTTCACAAGCTGCGCGATAGCGTCAATTCTGTCTTGGTAGAGATCGCAAAGAGCAACTATCTCGCAACGATCGTTTTCAAGAAAAACAGATTTAGTAAGACCGGTTCCTCTAAGCCCCAAGCCCACTATCGCAAGTCTAACTTTTTCCATTATCGTTCCCTCCATAAATAGTATTTCCGTTAAGGATAACACTTTTGACGTTATATTCACCGTCAACTATTACAAAATCAGCTTTTTTTCCGAGTGCGATTTCGCCTCGATCGCCAAGTCCCATTATCTCCGCAGGAGTGGTGGAAGCCATTTTTGCAAGTGCTATGCGGTCGTCCCCGATAGCTCGCGCCACCGTTTTTACAAGTCGGTCGAAGGTTGCCACGCTTCCGCCAAACGAGGTTCGGTCGGGGAGCTTTGCAACACCGTCTTCAACTATAATATCGGTTCCGCGCTCAAGGCTTCCTATCTTGGAGCGAGTGCCCTCGGGCATACCGCACGCGCGAGACGCGTCGGTTACAAAACAGATTTTGTCCGCGCCCTTGCACTTATATATAAATTTGAGTAACTCAGGAGGAAGATGCTTTCCGTCGGCTATTATCTCAACGAATATATCGTCAAAATAAAGCCCAGCCTCCACTGCACCCGCTATGCGGTAGGCATTTTTTCTGGTTACACCCTTCATACCCGAATAAAGATGCGTCATCAGCTTATAGCCATTTTGCGCGGCTTGCTCTACCGTGGAAAAATCCGCGTCGGTGTGCGCCACAGCCGCTATCACTCCAAGTTCAACCGCCTTTCTGCCAAAAGCGAATGCGCCTTCAAGCTCTGGAGCTGCGCTGACACGGAGGATATGCGGGAATTTTCTTTTTAACTCGGCAAGCTCGCTCGCATCGGGATTTCTGAAAAACTCGGCAGGCTGAGCACCGCACTGCTCGGCGCTGAACCAAGGTCCCTCAAGGTGAACGCCCACAAGCGTGCTTTGGGGATAAAGCGCCTTGTGATTCGCGAAAATCTCAAGGCTTTTCTCAACCGCCTCGGGCTTGTCGGCAAGAGTGGTGGCAACCACAGTGGTTGTACCGTGCGAAAGGTGATAATCGGCAATCCGCTTCATGCCCTCAGCGTCTGCGTCCATAAAATCAAAGCCATCGGCGCCGTGGCAATGAATATCTATAAATCCGGGGAAAAGATATCCGCCGTTACCGTCTATAACAAGCTCGCATTTTTCGGGTGTTCCTATATTGGTTATAATTCCGTTTTCAATTGTGCAAGTTGAATTATCGAGAATCGAGTCGCGAGTTACAACATTAACGTTTTTTATTAGTGTTTTCATTTTTTATACCTACGTTAAAATGAATTCTTTAAGTATATTTTACATTATATTTTTGTATTTGTAAATGCAATATTTGGTTGACTATATTGAAAATTTTGCAAACACTATGGCAAGCTTGCCTGATTATTCAAACAAAAACCACGCCGAGGCATAACTCAGCGTGGTTGTAATATTTTTATATTTTGTTTACCGAAAGCTCTATTTTGAAATTTACCTTTTCACCGGCGTCTATTTTGGTGTAAGCAAAATTAGCGTCAAGCGTCGTGGAGGCAGGCTCAAAGCCAAGGGCGTAGTCGCCGCTTGCCATGCTGTGCCATTCAATAAAACAGGGAAGTGTGTCTTTGGAATACTTTACGGTAAAACGCTTTCCGATATTTTCATTGATAAGCGATATCTCGGGCTTGTTCATTTTAAGGAAATAACAGGTTTCGAGGTTACCGGGAATCGAGTCGGTAATGTAAAATTTGCCGTCAGCGTTTTGCTTTGCCCATTCGGTTCGGGTTTCAAATTCCGAAATGTCTGCTTCTATTTTCGCACCTTCGTCAAGCATCGGGTAACCCATGTTAACGTGGTAAAGAATACAGTAATCCTCGCTGAGAAAGCCGTTGTTTGTAAGTGTGTCCTCAATCGTTACTTTGTCACTTCCGAGTGCCGACGAAACCGTGCGGTGAAGAACGAGATTTTTTCCGAATAACTCGGTTGCCTCAATAACAGCCTCTACTCTTATTCCGTTTTCGTCACATTCCGCAATAGTTACACGCGCGGGTGTGTTGTGAAGCGTGCCGTGAAGCTCAAATCCGTCTCTGCGCCCAAGGCTGTCAAGTCCGCATGTGTAGACCATACCGCCTTCAAAACGGTTGCCGAAAGGAATCTCCCTTGCGGTAAATCCGTTTTTTGAAACGAACGACATATTTTGCCCTTCGTGATAGAGCTGCATAACGTCAAGTGCTTTTGACACGTTAAGCAAAAATCTGATTTTGCCGTTATCACAGTCAATAACCTCAAGTCCCTTTTCTTTTCCCGTTGTGTACTCGTATCTTCTGATACTTGCTACTTGTGAAAAATTAGAAATTTTTCCGTTCATTGTAACGCTCCTTATTTTATGTTTGAAAATACTTTAAGCGTGGTAATAGCGTTTTCCTTCATAGCCGTTTGCGCGTTCAGCGCAAGATTGTGATAGAAATCGGCAGCCTTGCTTTCAACTGTTGCCTTTGCCGCTGCGTAACCGGCGTAGGACATGTAGGAGTAGTAGTTGATTTTGGCAATACCGCGCTTGATTACCTCGCGGTATTCGTCGTGAGAAATTCCGCTTCCCCCGTGCATAACCAAGGGAAGGGCGGTCTTTTCAACTACTTTTGTTATTATGTCCATGTTGAGGACGGGCTTTTCCTTGTAGATTCCGTGAGCTGTTCCAAATGCTATCGCAAGCGCATCAACGCCCGTGCGACCAACGTAATCGGGAACCAACTCAGGGTCTGTGTAGAGTGACTCCTTTGAAGCTGTTTCCTCACCGCCACCTTCTCTCGCAGGCATGCAACCAAGCTCAGCCTCAACGTCAACGCCCCTTTCGTGAGCGTACTTTACAACTTCGGCTGTGCCCTTTACGTTGTCCTCGTAAGAAAGTGTGGAAAAGTCAATCATTATAGACGTGAACCCAAGCGCTATGGCGCGTTTGCAGTATTCAAAATCCTCGCCGTGGTCAAGATGAACGCAAACCTTTACCTTGCTTCTCTTAGCCAATTCTACCATAACAGGGCCTATTTTGTCAAGAGGTGCAACATCCTCGTGGCATTGAGCGTGAGCAATGATAATCGGAACGTTAAGTTCTTCAGCAGCATCAAGTATCGCAATAAGACACTCAAGGTTGGGAGTGTTGAAGTTGCCTATGGCAATTCCTCTTTTTTTACCCTCTGCGGTTATTTCTTTTAATCCTACTAACATTTTTATTCTCCTTAATTTTCAATATCTATCAGCTCGTAGCCGAGATAAGTGGTAAATGCTTCCTCAAGAACGTATTTCATGTGTCCCATGCCTACCGTTGTATGGTGTTTAAATCCACCCTTGGCAAGTTTTATAAGCTTATTCTGAAGGTCGGGAATCTCAGCTACGCCGCCGCATCCAAAGTATGCTTTTTCGATAGGCTCGTCCGTGAATTTTCCTTCGCTTACGTAAACCTTAAGCTTGCCGTCCTCGGTAAATCCGTTGGAGAAGGTCATGTCGAACGCCGCAATGCGTCCCTCGTTTGTACCCCAACCGCAGCCGGGATCGTTTTTGGCGAACATTTTATGTTCGGTAACCTGTCCTTTTCCTGCCATAAGCGACTGCGCCACAGGACCGCAGTGGAAAAGAATAACCTTGTTCTCGTCATCACCGTAGTTGTTGTTCCAGTCAAGGCAGGCGGTAGGCTTTTCAGAAGCGAGTGCCATAGCTCTCATGGTGATAGCGCTTGTGATGTCAATTTCGCAAGAGCATACAATACCTCTGTCGTTAAGCTCAGAAATGAGTACGCAAGGACAAACGCGAAGAATGGTCTCCATTTCGTTCCAGCATCTTAATGCAATGGCGTCAAGGTGATATTCTTCTATGTACTCGTCAATAACTACTGAAATTTTCGCAAGCATGGTCTTGCTTTTTTCGGGAACGAGCGAGAAGTCTGTGTAAGCCTCAAGTCTCTTCTGTTTAGCTATGACAGCCGCATCGTCATCAGCCTTTTGACCAACCTTGAAAATAAGCTCCGAAAGGTCAAAACTTTCAAGATTTATGCCGTATCTCTGAAGAGTTACTTCGTCAAATCTAACGGTCTTGAAAGCGGTTGTTCTTGCGCCGATACAACCGAGATTAAAGCGCTTCATACCCTTAACAACTCGGCAGATAGCGGCGAAATCCGCAAGATTTTGCTTGAATGCGTCGCTCAAAGGGTGAACAACGTGAGGCTTCATAACGGTAAATGGAACTTTGTACTGATAGAAAACGTCGGTTGCCGAGAATTTTCCGCAGTACGCGTCGCGGCGGTGCTTGAAATCCATTTTTCCGATCTCGTCGGGATAAGCTTGCATAAGAATCGGAACACCCGCATCCTGAAGCGCGGCTATAGCCCCGTTTTCATCAATGAAAATAGGCATACAAAGAATAACGCCGTCATATTCACCCTCGTGACTTTTAAGCCAGTCGTGATAAAGTCTGCCTTCGTCACGTGTCTCAACCGCACCGTAACGGGTAGCCTTTTCGTCCATAACGAGATATTCGTGTCCAGCGTCGGTAACAGCCTTAATCATGTCAACTCTTGCGCCTTCAATAAGTTCTGCAGGCATAAAGCCTCTGTTTCCAAAATACAAAGCAAATTTCATTTTAATACAGCTCCTTTGTTATATGATATAATTTTTTGTACTTTTCGTAATAGGGCGCGTATTTCTCGCGCGATTCTTCATTTGTGTAAAACTCTTTTGTGTATTTCACAAATATATCCTTGGCTGTTTCAATACTTTCAGCCCCACCGAGAGCTACCGCAGAAAGCATGGCGCATCCGCAAAGACCGCCCTCGCTTGAACGGAGAACTTTAATTGGAAGCCCTTGAATATCGGCTTTTATCTGTAACCATTTTTCGGAATTTGCGCCTCCACCCGTGGCTATGAGGTTTGAGAGCTCTATTGAGTAATTCTTTACAGTTTCCGCGTTAAGGCGCATTTCCATAGCCAAGCCCTCCATTAACGCCTTGTAAAGTACCGAATCCTCCGTCTCTGAAGTCAATCCCCAAATTGCACCGCGCGCCAAAATATCCTGATAAGGTGTGGCAGCACCGCCAAAATAGGGAAGAACCAAAAGCCCCGAGGGGGTGCTTGGTATATTCTTCTCAATATAGGTAAAGAAATCCGCATCATCGCCTTTGTGGGAGTGCATGATTTTCTTTTTAAACCAATTAATTACCGAGCCGCATGAGAAATTAAGAATGTACGTGCAGTACATACCCTCAACCGCGTAAGGTACACAAGGATATCCCTGACGTCCCATTGCGTGATTGTCAGCCTTTTTGGAAAAAAGTGCGGTTATGCACTCAACCGTTCCCATTCCGTCAACCGCGTCTCCGTCTTTTAACGCGCCCGCGCCAAGCGAGGCGCAGATTTGATCGTGAGAACCGAGTACAAGCACCGGATTTCCCTTGATATTAAGCTCATTCTTTAGCTCTTGCCTGATTTCTCCTACCACGGCTCCTGCGCGCATCGGTCGCGAGAAGAGCGAAATCGGAATATTAAACTCGTCCAAAATCTCTTTTGAAAATTCGAGCTTTTCAATATCAAACGCCCCTGTTCTTGAAGCAAGTGAATAGTCAATAACGCGCTTGCCCGAAAGCAGGTAACCTACGTATTCGCCAACTAACATCAGCTTGTCGGCTTTTTCATAAATCTCACCGTGATTGTTTTTTATCCACAACAGTTTAGAAAGGGAATACATACTGTGCGGAAATACACCGGTAATCTCAAAGGCTTTTTCAGCTCCGATTTTGCTTGAGATTAGCTCAACCTCGTCGCTGCCTCGCTCATCGGTGTACAGCATGGGCGGAAAAATCAGTTTGTCGTCTTTGTCAAGCAAAACAAAGGATTCGCCCAACGATGAAACGCAGAAAGAAGAAATTTCGTGCTTTTCAGCGATTTTGGATATCATGGATTTGAGACAGCTCAGGATTTTAGCCGTGTCTATGTAGTTTCTTCCGTCAACAGTTAAAAAGCCGTATTCCTCGGAAAAATATTCGAGAATTTCACCGCGCTCTGAAAAAAGTTGACATTTGCAACAGGTGGTTCCTACGTCAATAGATAAATAATTCAAAAAATCCCCTCCTTATATTCTAATTGTACTTGATTTTTCTTTTCGGGTATAGTATAATTTATATATAAATATGGTGATTTTGTACAGAGGAATACCAATATGGAAATTTATAACTTAGCCCAAATGCGCGAATTGTTGCGCGACTTTTATAATCTTGTCGGTTTAAAAGTGTGTATTTATGACAGCGACGAAGAAGAACTGTCTTTCTATCCCGAAAAGCTGTCTCCCTTTTGCGAGCTTTTGAGGCAGGACGGAGAAATGGATAAAAGATGCAAACAGTGCGACCGCCACGCCTTTGATGAGTGCAGAAAAAACTACAAGCAGTATTTTTATACTTGCCACGCTGGACTTTTAGAGTGTATGTCGCCTATTGTATACGACCAAAAAATTATTGGATATATGGTTCTCGGACAGATAAAACTAAAGGGAAATGCCGATTTTGACGGCATTTCCCACAGACTTCCACAGGATAAGCTTGACAAGCTTAGGGAGAGGTATGACAATCTTCCCACCATTGAGCTTGAAAAGTTGCATTCAGCCATGCGGATTCTTGACGCATGCACAAGCTACGAATATTTGAAAAATCTGATAGATTATTCGGAAAACAGAATAGACGTCGCCATTGGAAAATACATAAACAATAACATGGCAGATGACTTGTCAGTACCAAAGCTTTGTTCGGTCTTTCACCTTTCCCACAGCGAAATATATTCTATTTTTAAACGATATTTCAGAGCAACTCCTGCGGAGTATATCAAATCGCGCAGGCTTGGTAAGGCTTGCGAGTATCTGGAAAGCACCGCCTTGCCTGTAAATGAAATAGGTAGACGGTGCGGTGTTCCGGACTACAATTATTTTTCAAAAATATTCAAGCGAACGTACGGAATCAGCCCGCGGGAATACCGCAAATCTAAGAGGAAAAAGTAAGGTATAGCAATATTCCCAAGGTCGCTGAAATCAATGCAGATATTCTGATTAAAACGGAGGCTTGACGGTGTCCCACTCTGTCGGCAATGAAATGGTGAATGTGAGAACGGTCGGACACAAAGGGGCTTTGACCTTTCAAAATTCTTCGGGTGACGGCAAAAGAAATATCGATCAATGGAAATATCAGAATCAAGATTACAGAGCAAAAATCGGCAAAACCGTTGCTACCGTTAAGGAGCTCAAGAGAAAGTACTCCCAAGGTAAAACCTATAAACGTAGAGCCGGTGTCTCCCATAAAAAGCTTGGCTTTTGGAGAGTTGTAGGGAAGAAAGCCTACGCAAGCTCCACAGAGAATAAAGCAAACGAGCGCCTCAAGCGTGTTGCCGCCCAAAATGAATAAAACGCCTAAAGCAAATGATTCAATTATAGCGATTCCCGCGCACAGCCCGTTAAGTCCGTCTATAAAATTGTGGGCGTTGATAAGTGTTAACAGCCAAACAATACCAAGCGGTATTAGAATCGGATTCCAATCTTCGAAATAACTTATTCCAAATGCAACTGTTGCCGATATTAATACTTGCGCGGTAAGCTTGAATTTTGCCGATAGACCTAAAGCGTCGTCAGTTACTCCCAAAACTGTAATAAAAAACGCACCCGATAAGACAAATAAAAAGTCGGGTGCGATTTCTTTTTGTAAAAACAAGCAGAGAATAACGAAGGACGCAAATATAGAAATCCCACCAAGCCTGGGTATCGGTCTTGTATGCATTCGCCGAGCGTCTTTAGGGATATCTATAGCCCCCACCGACTTGGCAAGCCTGAAATCAGCAGGAGTGATAAGCAAAGAGAAAACGGCGGTATAAACAAGAGCCTTGGACATTTCCAAAATCAATACAGCTCTCCAATTCCGCCGTTACCTCATTGGTTTTTATTGAACGAATCCAAGCTTTCTCTTAACTTTGGAAAGCGTCTTGCGAGCATAGTATGCCGCCTCGTCAGCGCCTTTTTTCATAAGCGTTTCAAGGTAAGCCTTGTCGGCAATAAGCTCAGCGAATCTCTGTTGAACGGGGGCAAGCGCGTCAGCGCAAGCCTCACCTACGGCAAGCTTGAAATCGCCGTAGCCGCGTCCGTCAAATTCGCGTTCAATTTCTTCAAAGCTCTTGCCCGTAAAGCAAGAATAAATCGTCATAAGGTTGTTAATTCCGTGCTTTTCGGGCGCAAATTTAACGCAGGTGTCCGAATCGGTAACGGCACGTTTGAATTTCCTTATTATTGTGTCCTTGTCATCAAGAATATATACCACAGCGTTTACGTTTTCGTCCGATTTGCTCATCTTTTTCGTGGGTTCCTGAAGAGAGGCAATCTTCATGCTGTCCTTTGAAATAATAGGTTCGGGCATGGTAAAGGTGTCGGGGTAGAGCTGGTTGAATCTTGCAACTATATTTCTGCAAAGCTCAACGTGTTGCTTTTGGTCAATACCTACCGGAACGACGTCGGTCTGATAAAGCATAATGTCTGATGCCATAAGTACGGGGTATGTGAAAAGTCCCGCGTTTACGTTGTCTGCGTGGCGCTCGCTTTTGTCCTTGAACTGTGTCATTCTCGAAAGTTCTCCAAACATGGTAAAGCAGTTGAGAATCCAAGCAAGCTCTGTGTGAGCGGGAACGTGAGACTGTACGTAAAGCGTGTTTTTCTCGGGGTCAAGACCGCAAGCCATATAAAGCGCGAGCGTCTCGTATGTGCGTCTGCGAAGCTCTGCGGGAACTTGGCGCACGGTAATGGCGTGCGAGTCAACTACGCAGTAAAAGCATTTGTATTCGTCGGAGTACGCCGAAAAATTCTTGATAGCTCCGAGATAATTTCCTATTGTGAGGTTTCCGCTGGGCTGAACACCGGAATAAGATACCTTTTTTCCGTCTAACATAGTAAAAATCCTTTCTTATCTCTTGGAAGCGATGTATTCGCGTGCTGCTTCCGCAAGTATTTTAACACCATTGACTATTTGTTCGTCCGAAGGTGTGGAGTAGTTGATTCTGAAAGAATCGGAGGGGGCTTTTGTATCGCAGTTAAAGGTAGAGCCGGGAACTACCGCTATCTTTTTGCTGATAGCAAATTTAGCAAACTCACCCGAGTCAAGACCGTCGGGAAGAGTACACCAAATAAACAAGCCTCCCTCAGGACGTGTGTATTTAACTTCCTTCGGCATCTCCTTGTCAAGTGTATCAAGCATGAGATTACACTTGTGGCGATAAATTGCGCGAATCTTTTCGATGTGCGCGTCAAGGTCGCACTCGGTAACGTATTTGTAGCAAAGCATCTGGAAGAAATTGTTGGTATGAACGTCCTCGCACTGCTTTGCGACAACCATTTTTTGGAGAAGGTCTGCAGGGCCGATAACAAAGCCAACACGCATACCCGCCGAAAGAATCTTTGAGAAAGAAGAGCAGTAAACCACAATTCCGTCCTCGTCAAAGCTCTTGATGGTGGGAATCTCCGCTCCCGCAAAGCGAAGCTCTCCGTAGGGGTTGTCCTCAAGAATAACTATTCCGTTTTCCTTGGCGATTCTGTAAATTTCTTTTCTCTTTGCGAGAGACGTGGAAGAACCTCGAGGATTCTGGAAAGTAGGAATAACGTATATAAGCTTTACGTTTGCCGTGTTTTTTACAAGTTCTTCGAGTGCCGCGACGTTGACTCCGTCCTCGTCCATGGGAATGCCTACGGTTTTAGCACCGCAAGCGCGGAACGCGTTAAGTGCGCCTATAAAGCTGGGATTTTCGCAAAGCACCACATCACCGGGGTTGCAGAGGACTCTGCAGCAAAGCTCAAGCCCCTGCTGACCGCCCGACGTAACGATGGTCATATCAAAATCGCGTCCGATTCCGAAGCGTGATTTTTGTCTCTTTGCTATTTCCTCGCGAAGACCGGGAAAGCCCTCGGTAATTCCGTACTGAAGCGCCTGAGAGGACGTATTTGCGAATATATCAGCCGCAAGCTTTGAAAGCTCCTTTACGGGGAAAGATTCGGGGGAAGGATTCCCCGCTGCGAAAGAAATTATAGTTGGGTCGGTAAGGCTTTTAAAAATCTCACGGATAGCCGAGGGCTGAAGATTTTTAAAGCTGTCTGAAAAATTGTATTCCATAATCTATGTTCTCCTTGTGTTACATTCTGTACATTTTATTATTTTACCACATTTCAAAATATTTTGCAATAGCATATGTAAAAAATCCGCCGATTTTCGGCGGATTTTTTAGTTAATCGTAAAGCGCCTCGCGCTTTTTCTTCTTGATATAGTGATAAATAAAACCTGCCACTATAACTCCGATGATGACATAGCAGATGGTGTATACCGTTCCGCCAACCGAACTTTCGATTTTTAACTGTTCCCAAAGCTCGTTTACCATAATAAGAGTTTCGGGGTCCATGTTCTCATAAAATTCGGCTTTTATCGTACCAATAGAGCCGTAGAGAATATCCATGGCATCCTCGTGAATCTCACTCATAGTTTCCTGATAGCCCTTGTTGTTTTGGACGAGAGTATTTGGGGACGCGTAATAGGTATACTCAGCGTTTGCTACAGCGACTTCTTCGCTCAACATAAAGTTGATGTATTCCTCAGCAATAGCCTTGTTTGGAGAGCCTTTGGGGATACACATAGCATCAACGAAAATGTTTGTTCCTTCTTTTGGAAAGAAGAAAGCCAACTCGTCATTTTCCTCATATATCGAAAGAAAATCACCTGCGTAATATGGCGCAATCAGTGCGGAATTTGTCTTCATCTTGTTGAAGATCTCATCCATTACGTAGCTTTGAATCAAGGGCTTTTGAAGCTTCAACTGTTCAAGTGCCTTTTCCCAATCAGCTCTTTTCGTGGTGTTTACGCTTAAGCCTTCGCGGTAAAGTGCCGTTCCGAAAGCATCGCGGGAGTTGTTGAACTGAAGAATCTTACCTGTGTATTTCTCATTCCACAGGAGGTCCCAGCTTCCAACGTCAGCCTCGTCTATGCGTTCAACGTTGTACATCACGCCAACCAGACCGAAGGTGTAGGGGACTGTGTATTCGTTGTTCGGGTCGTAATAGTTGTACTGAGTTTTAAACTCCTCCGCAATATACTGATAGTTGGGAATGTTGTTAAAGTCAAGCTTTTCAAGCATACCTTCGTTTATCATTCTCTCAATCATGTACTCTGAGGGAATAACTATGTCATAAGACGTCGCTCCGCTTACAAGCTTCGCGTACATATCCTCGTTGGATGCGTAGGTTGTGTAGTTGACGTTTAACTTAACTCCGTGAGTTTCGTAATAATACTCCTCAAAGGCTTGGTTTACGTCAAGCGTGCCTTCTGAACCGTCTGATATGTACTCACCCCAGTTATAAACGTTGAGAGTGAGAGCTTTTTCAGATGAGCAGGACGAAAGCACAAGTATCGCAAGAAGCCCAAGAAGGATAACAATAGCTGATTTTTTCAATATACCTTGCCTCCGATCTCTTTGACTTTCTTGCTGTTTGCGCTTTTCTTTTGTATTTTGACGTCTCTTTCACTGTGCAGATTGGAAAGAATCAAAAGCGCCAAAATAGCTACGATCATAAGCGTGGACAAAGCATAAATATCAGGCTTTACTTCCTTTTTAGTCATTGAATAAATAAGAATAGGAAGTGTTTGGAAATCGCTTCCGCTTGTAAAATAACTTATAACAAAGTCATCAAGCGAGAGTGTAAACGCCATGATAAAGCCCGTTATAACCCCCGACATAATGGCGGGAAGCTCTACCTTGAAGAATGCCTGCAAAGGTGTGCAACCCAAGTCAAGCGCCGCCTCGGACAAATGCTTATCCATCATTCGTATTTTCGGCAGAACCGACAGGATTACGTAAGGAATATTAAAGGTTATGTGAGCTATAAGAAGCGTGAAAAAGCTCAGCTTTTCGGTAGTTCCTATAAGCGTTCCCACAAAAACGAAAAGCAACATCATTGAAACACCGGTAACGATGTCCGGGTTCATCATAGGAATGTTGGTTGTAGACATAATAGCAGTCTTTACGTATTTGTTTTTCATTTTAGCTATGCCCACAGCCGCAGCGGTTCCTATTACCGTAGCTATAATCGCCGATGCTACGGCAAGAATAAGCGTGTTCTTTAACGCCACAAAGGTTGTAGCACTGCTGAACAGCTCCTTGTACCAATACAGAGAAAAGCCTGTGAACTTGCCGGTATTGGCGGTATTGTTGAACGAGAAAAGAATAAGAACGAGAATAGGCGCGTAAAGTATCGCGAATATGATGGTTGTGTAAATTTTTGAAATGTGCTTCACGGCATTACACCTCCTTCACCGTCTGAGAACTTGTTCATTATTCCCACGGAAATAAGAATAAGTATCATCATAACCAAGGAAATAGCCGCACCCACGTTGTAGGTGGACGGGTTCATGAATTGGCGCTCAATAGTGTCTCCTATAAGGTCAAACGTACCTCCGCCAAGCTTTTGTGAAATATAGAAAGTGCTTATGGAAGGCACGAAAACCATGGTTATTCCCGATATAATGCCCGGAACCGTAAGGGGAATAATAACCTCGGTAATGGTCTGGAAAGGGGTACAACCAAGGTCGGCAGCCGCTTCAATGCACCTTTTGTCAAGCTTGGACATTATAGAGTGAATGGGAAGCACCATGTACGGCAAAAAGTTGTACACCATACCGAAGATAACCGCACCGGAAGTACCGATAACGTGAATCTCCCCAAGACCAAGCATTGAGAGAATCGAGTTGATAAATCCTCCGTCGTCAAGTATAGCCATCATGGAGTAGGTGCGTATAAGCAGATTCATCCACATGGGGAGCATAAGCAACATAATAAGGATTTTCTGGTTTCTCGGCTTCATCTTTGTAAGCGCGTAAGCTAAAGGATAGCCTATAAGCAGGCAAACAACAGTAGCTATAAGCGAGAAGGCTATTGAGAGAAAGAAGGTTTCTGTATGCTCGGAGAGCGCAAAAATGTTATCGAACGTGAAATTTCCCTCATAGTCGGTAAAAGCGTAATAAATAACGAAGATAAGCGGCGCGATAATGAACATAACAGACCACACGACGTGAGGAGCTGCCGCCATGCGATAGAGCAATGAAGGCTTTTTGTTCATTATTCTTCTACCTCCGTGGCGTCTGAAAGCCTGTCCATTTCGTCACTGAAGGATGAGTAATCGCCAAACATATCCGAGAATTCGGATTTCTTCATAACGTGGATAGCGTCGGGCTCTATGTAAAGACCGATCTTTTCGTTAGGACCTACGTAGTCGGTAGTCTGTATCATCCACTTGAAACCACCGATATCTACGATGATTTCGTAATGAACGCCCTTGAAAGTAACCGATGTTGTTACGCCCTGGAGCATTCCTTTTTCGGGACTTACAACGTCAACGTCCTCGGGACGGACGACTATATCAACCTTTTCGCCTTTTTCAAATCCGCTGTCAAGACATTCGAATGTGTGACCCGAAAATCTCGCGCGGTAGTCATCAAGCATAACGCCGTCGATTATGTTTGATTCTCCGATAAAGTCCGCGACAAAAGCGTTGACAGGCTCGTTATATATATCGGTAGGAGTGCCGATCTGTTGTATGCAGCCGTCAGCAACAACCACTACCTTGTCAGACATGGAAAGAGCTTCTTCCTGGTCGTGGGTTACGTATATAAATGTAATTCCTGTTTTCTTCTGAATGTTTTTTAACTCATTTTGCATATCCTTGCGGAGTTTTAGGTCAAGCGCACCGAGAGGCTCGTCAAGCAACAGCACCTTGGGGGTGTTGATAAGCGCGCGGGCTATTGCCACGCGCTGCTGCTGACCGCCCGAAAGATAGTTAACGTTTTTGCGTTCAAACCCTTTAAGGTTAACAAGCGCCAGCATTTCCTTCACCCTCGTGCGGAGCTCGGCGTCGGGAACCTTTTTGAGACGAAGCCCGAAAGCTATGTTGTCAAAAACGTTCAGATGAGGAAACAGCGCATACTTCTGGAACACGGTGTTTACGTTACGCTTGTGCGGGGGAATATCATTTATAATAACTCCGTCAAAAACTACGTCTCCGCTGTCGGGCTGCTCGAAACCGCTGATGATTCTGAGCAATGTGGTTTTTCCGCATCCGGAAGGGCCGAGAAGCGTGACGAATTCTTTGTCAAAAATGTCAAGGTCAATTGAATTAAGAATCTGCGTGCCGTCAAACTGTTTGCAGATACCCTTCAGCTCTATAAGCTTTTTTTCCATTTGGCATAAATACTCCTTCGTATTTGCAGAATAAGTCGCAAAACTGCGGAAACCGCGCAAGATCCACCGAAAAAACGGATGATGCACAGTTTCGAGAATAATTCTACCATATATGCGTGCAAATTGCAATATATTTTGATAAAAAACTTTAATTTTTTTGAAAAAACAAGATTATTTTGAATTAAACCGAGTTATAGGTGATAAAATGGATTTATCACCTTAAAATCTCGGATAAGCTCGTTTATTCTTCTATAATCTTGCAAATTCGGACTTCGGTCTGCTCAGCAAACAATCTTAGAAACACCGAGAAGGAAAAAAGAAAAAAAGTTAAGTTCCTTCCGGTCCTCAAAAGCAGATATATCGATACGCTCCAAAGCGAAAAAAGCGTAAAAAAAGAAATCAATTCGCATATCTTTACTGATAGTTTCTCGGGGAGAAACGAGGCGAGAAGCGCTTTAAAAATCCGCCCTCCGTCAAACGCCTTTATCGGAAGCAAATTTAATAACGCCAAGGCAAACGACAGCTTTGCGAAATATTCGGCTGTGGGCGAATTGAAAGCAACCAAAACCAACACCGCGAAAATGAGATTGGATAACGGTCCGCCAAGTGCTATAAATATTTCGGATTTGTACGATGGGAAAGCGTTTCTTCCCGAAAGAGCAAGCCCACCGACGCGTAGGGAAATGCTGCTCAGTAGATTTCCCACGATAAATGATACGGCTATATGCCCCACCTCATGAATTATAATTGCCAATACGATGAGAATCGGAACGGCGCTTCGAGACATTAAAATCCAAACAGCGAATTCTATAAGGAAAATAATCATGGTAAAACGCTTAATTTTGTTAAACACCGTAATAAGTCCTCCGTTTCACATGGAAAATCGCTTTTTGTCGAGGCGGAATTTCAAAGTCTCGCTTCTGAAAAATATATGACGCACCGAGTTGTAATATGCCTTTGAGAGAAGCCAAACGCTGCGTTCATAGAAAATTAACAAATAAACTTTGCTTGTGCTGTTGCAATTTGGACGAAAAAGGTATACAATATACCTGTTAAAAAACAATGATGTTTTGTTAATTCATTTTTTGAAGGGAAAAATATTTTAGATGAGCGAATCAAATAAGAGAATATATGCCGATAACGCAGCGACAACACCGGTTTCGCAAGAGGTTATTGACGCGATGATGCCTTGCTTTACAGATTTTTGGGGTAATCCGTCAAGCCTTCACGAAGACGGACAGAAGGCAAGGGCTGTCGTCGATGATGCGCGCGCAAAAATAGCGGAGGCACTTGGTTGCCTGCCCGAGGAAATATATTTCACGTCTTGCGGCTCGGAGTCAGATAACTGGGCTATAAAGGGCGCGGCTTACGCCTCCAAAAAACGCCGTAAGATAGTAACGAGTAAAATTGAACACCACGCGGTGCTTCACACTTGCGAAGCGCTTGCCAAGGAGGGCTTTGAGGTTGTTTACGTTGGCGTAGACGAAGGTGGATTTATCAAGATGGACGAGCTTCGTGACGCCGTTGATGATAATACTGCTTTGGTAGCCATCATGATGGCGAATAACGAAATAGGCACAATAGAGCCTATTTCCGAAATTTCCGAAATCGCGCACGCAAACGGAGCGCTTATGTTTACCGACGCTGTTCAGGCGGTGGGAAATATTCCTGTAAACGTCAAAGAATTAGGCGTTGATATGCTTAGCCTTTCGGGACATAAGATCCACACGCCAAAGGGAATTGGTGCTCTTTATATTCGAAAGGGTGTAAGAATAAAGAACCTCATCGACGGTGGCGGTCAGGAACGCAGAAAACGCGGAGGAACCGAAAACGTGCCTTACATTTGCGGGCTTGGCGTGGCTGTTGAATCGGCTGTAAAGAGTCTTGACGGCATGGAGAAGGTCAGAGCTCTCAGAAATAAGCTTATCGATGGCTTGCTTGAAATTCCGTATTCCAGGCTTAACGGAGACCGAGAAAACAGACTTCCGGGAAATGCCAACGTGTCGTTTTCCTACGTTGAGGGCGAAAGTCTTTTGCTTTGGCTTGACATGAGTGGAATAAGCGCGTCTACCGGATCGGCTTGCTCCTCAAATTCGCTTGAGGCATCTCATGTTCTTTTGTCCATAGGTGTTGATATCGAGGACGCCCACGGCTCGCTCCGTTTCTCGCTTTCCAAGGATAACACCGAGGAAGATGTTGAGAATATTATTAAGGCTGTCAGGGAAAGCGTAGAGAGGCTTCGCGCCATGAGTCCTATATATCCCGGAAACTGAAAAATCAAACTGTAAGAGAGGTAAAAAAGATATGGTATATACAGAAAAAGTAATGGATCATTTCAAAAATCCCAGAAACGTGGGAGAAATTGAGAACGCGGACGGCGTGGGAACAGTGGGCAACGCAAAATGCGGAGATATAATGCAGATGTTCATTAAGGTTGAAAATGACATTATCGTTGATGTTAAATTCAAGACCTTCGGTTGCGGTGCCGCTATCGCAACTTCTTCCATGGCTACCGAGCTTGTAAAAGGGAAGAGTATCGACGAGGCGCTCGAACTTACCAATGCTGCGGTTGTAGAAGCTCTTGAAGGGCTTCCGCCTGTAAAGGTTCACTGCTCAGTTCTTGCCGAGGAGGCTATAAAAGCTGCTGTTGCGGATTATTACAAAAAGAATGGAATTGACAAGGAAATACCTGCTCCTGCACACTGCCATGACTGTGAAGTGGGAGAAGGCGGACACTAATTTCCATGTGTGGGTGAGCGATTGCTTGACGTGAGAAGTTTGTTGTTTTGCGGGCCAATTTCAACAGAATGGGCTATACGCCGACCGAGTTTTACATCGGTCGGCGTATTTTTTATCACCCCAAAACGGATGTTGCGCGCATCGCAAGGTGACATTTGCGGTGCGTTAATCTTTGACAACAATATGCATGTGTAAGTGCGAGTAGGTTCGCGGTAACACAAACGCTCACAATAGGGAATTGGCAACTTACCGTATTGTATAACACTCCCATAAATAAGTGTTCTCTTGTTCACTCCGTTGTCAAACGAATGTCGTTTGTTCGCGTTCTGATTGGTGGTAAAATTCATTTTGTTTGTGTTTCACAAGCGCAAATGCTTATTCCGAGAAATAAAAGGTGTAAAAGTAAATTAAAGGTATAATTGTAATTTTATGTTATTATTTGGCTTGGAAAGTAGAAAAACAAACTGTCGCTGAAAATAATATTCAAAAAACGGTGTGAAATTTTAGTGTAGAAAAAAGAAGCGGGAAATTGTTGAAATTGCACAAAAATTATTTGGCGTAACATGAACCGAAAGTTCTGAGATGCGAAAAATTGGGTTCAATTCAGGTAAATGTGGTTTACCTTGCGGAAGTGGGAGTGTTTTGTCGAAAAAATGGCATTGTCAAATTGCACAAAACAAGAGGTGTATCTGACAAAATCACCGAAGCAGAGGTAAATTGTATTTACCATAATACGGTGTTGCTTTTTTTGCGTTTGGACTTGATGGGCGTTATTTATGCGTTTTGTCTTTGTGCAAAACTCCTTCATAATATAAACACACAAAATTTTCATCTCTTCAAAATCTTGACATTTCGGTTGTTGTGTGGTATTATAATGTCATTGAAATATGGCATTTTTGCGCCCGTTTCTCGTTTGAACGGCTTTTGGTGAAAATCAATAGTCTTTTTTCGGGGGATACGAGGGCTTTGTCTTCGGATAAGCCTATTGGATTCCGTGCAGAACACCCCACCTCGTCTTATGACGTTCGTGTTATACCGCGGTTAACCCCTTCGGGCTTCGTGGCGACCATTATGCTCAGCAATTTTTCAGGAGGAAAACTTATGAACAAGAAGAAATTCCAAAGATTCCTTTCTTTGGTACTTGCTCTGCTCTGTGTGCTTTCAAGTGCCGGAATCGCGGCGTATGCTGCCGATGACACGATACTGATTTCACCGAAGCCGGCAGGTAATCAGAACACATCGGTTACAGATGCGACCATCGACGATGTACGAGAGATTCTTAATTCGATTTCTTACGACGAGTACTTCAGAAAGTATTCTAAGTATACCGGTGCGGTTGACGCGGACGGAAAAGAAATCGTAGAAAGAGTCTGGACGGTTGACGCGGCAACCGAGGAGATCGTTATTGACGCTGTTAAGGACGTCAATGCCGAGCAGAGCGACGCGGAGTACGCGGTCGGAACCTTTGACGGAGTAGAGGCTCTCTACACCCCCGCCACAGGTACTGTTTCGTGGAATGTGTCGATCCCCGAAACCGCAAGATACAGCGTGGTAATTGAGTATTATCCCACTCAGGTGGATGCTGCGGGAAATTCGGTAGGTAAATCAACTGCTGTTGAGCGTATCTTCCGTATTGATTCGGCAATTCCTTTCCTCGAGGCGAGATATCTTACCCTTCAAAAGATTTATACCAATGATTACGTAAATGCGGTGTATAAACTTGGCAAGGGCGAAACCGCTGAATACCACTTGAATAAGGCGAGAGAGCTTGGTATTGTTGCTACCAGCGAAACGGTTGACAACGCAACTCTCATTAAATATGAAATGCCTGAGTATTGGACTGCGGAGAGATACAACTATCTTTGCGAGGAGCTTAAGGTGAGATTCTTTAGCTCTGATATCGACCACAATGAAATTCGTTCTCCCATAGTTCAGTCTCCCAAATGGATGACATATGAGATTCACGACACCGACGGTTATTATTCCGAGTCTTTCGAGTTCGTATTCGAAAAATCCGATAATACCGTAATTTCTCTCACCGGTGTCAGCGAGCCTATGGCTATTAAGAGCATTAAGCTCGTTCCTCACGCAAGTTACGTACCTTATGCAGAGGCAAGTGCGTATTATGCGTCTGCTCCCGCGGGGACAAGCAGCGTTAAGGTAGAGGGTGAGTATCTTACGTCCACAACGTCGCAGACTATTTATCCCATTGAGGATACAAGAAGCGCTATAACAAGCCCCATCACCACTAAGAACACTATGCTTAACACCATCGGCGGTGTGGGCGGTGACAAGTGGCAGACCGCCGGTCAGGCACTTACTTGGAACTTTTCTGTGGATAACAGTGGCGTATATAATATTGTAGCAAGATTCAGCCAATCGGTTCTTGACGGTATGTATGCTTCAAGATCTTTGGCTATCTATACAAACTACACTGAGGAAGAGTATAAGGCTAAATTTGGCAACCTTGAGGGATACTACAACGGTACTCCGTTTGCAGAGGCTGCAAAACTCAGATTCGACTATTCTTCCGAGTGGCAGACTAAGATACTTTCCGACGGCAATACCGACTTTGATTTCTATTTCAAGGAAGGCGTTGTATATACCGTTGAGTTTACCGTTACACTTGGTTCTATGGGTGACCTTGTAAGCCAGATAGAAGGCGCGCTTGAGTCTATAAACTCTGACTATCTTTCTATTCTTAAGCTTACAGGCGCTGAGCCCGACGATTACCGTGACTACGGCTTTAAGCGAGTTCTTCCCAATGTGGTTAAGGACCTTATGGAGCAGTCGATCCTTATTTATGATATTTCCGCAAAGCTTCAGGCTATGGCGGGAATTAAGGGCTCGATGGTAGCTACCCTTGATCAGGTTGCTTGGCTTCTTGAGAGAATGGGCGGCGACCCCGAGAACGAAATCGCTAAGAACCTTACACAGCTTAAATCCTATATCGGTTCGCTCGGTACTTGGATTAGTGACGCAAAAACGCAACCCCTTCAGATAGACTATCTTCTTGTTCAGGGTAAAGGAAACAAACTTCCTAAGGCTGAGGCTAACTTCTTCCAGTCCTTCGGTCATGAAATGGGAAGCTTCTTCCAGTCCTTCATTAGAAATTACGATAGAATGGGTGCAACCGAAGAGTACGACGATGAAGATTCTGAAATCGTTGAAGTTTGGCTTGCATACGGTCGTGACCAGACACAGGTTATCAGAAACCTTGTAAATAACGACTTTACTCCTCAGTATGGAACGGCTGTAAACCTTAAGCTCGTTGCGGGCGGTACACTTCTTCCTTCCATACTTTCTCAGACGGGCCCCGATGTTTATATCGGTCTTGGTCAGGCTGACGTAATTAACTATGCTATCCGTGGAGCGCTTATGCCCATAGAGAATTGCGCTGACTTTGAAGATCTCGTTACAAATCCCGAGACAAGAGAGTTCAACGAGGCGGCGATGATCGTTCTTGGTATTGAGGACTCGGTTGGTACAATGCACTACTACGGACTTCCCGAAACACAGTCCTTTAATATGATGTTCGTAAGAAAGGACATCCTTGCGGAGCTTGACCTTGATATTCCCAAGACTTGGGACGATATCTATTCCGCAATTCCCGTTCTTCAGGCTAACAACATGCAGATCGGTATGCACGTTGAGTACAGAATGTTCATATACCAGATGGGCGGAGACCTCTTCGCAGATAACGGTATGAGAATTAACCTTGACGCAAATACTTCGCTTGAGGCGTTTGAAAAGATGACCAACATGTTTACTATGTACTCTTTCCCGCTTTCATACGACTTTGCTAACCGTTTCAGAACAGGTGAAATGCCTATCGGATTTGCCGGTTATACAGATACATATAATAAATTGAAGGTATTTGCAACCGAAATCGAAGGCTTGTGGGGCTTCTATCCTATGCCCGGTATCGAGGACGAGTTCGGTAATATCAACAACTGCTCTGTTTCCGGCGTATCCGCAATCGTTATGATTACGGGCTGTGAAAACGTTGAGGGCGCTTGGGACTTTATGAGATGGCACTCCGGTGCGGACTGCCAGGAGAAATACTCTAACGAAATGGTATCTATTCTCGGTCCTTCCGCAAAGCATCCCACCGCAAACCTTAACGCGCTTGAGAGCTTGCCTTGGACAGCTGATGAGATCAAGCAGATCCAGCTTCAGTTCAACAACCTTGCATCGATTCCCAACTATCCCGGTTCGTACATCATTGAGCGTTATGCTAAGTTCGCTTACATGGCTGCGATCAACAACGACGCGGACCCCGTTGAGGAGTTGCTGTCGTACATCAATACAATCAATAAAGAAATTACCAGAAAACGCAGTGAGTTCGATCTTGAAACTCTTGATTACGTAGGTCAGAAGCTTTCTGAAAAGAGATTGGCTCAGGTATATACACTTCTTTCTGAAGGAGAACTTACTATCAATAAGGGTGTATATGAAACTGTTAAGGGCGTAGAAGAAATCAAGATGAAAGATCTTGATTATACTCTCAGCTCCGCGGTGACGGGCAAGTATGCTGATATGATAAATAATATCAGAAGAGCTGCTGACGTCGACGTTAAGATTAGTGAAGAACAACAGATGGAAATTCTTGTAGACGCAATCGCTCAGCTTGAGGGCGAGCTTGCAGGATCCACCCTTAATTCTGCTGATAAGACAGGTCTTGAAAAAGCAATCGAGCTTATGAAAGACGCGTATAACGCACTTGTCTCTTACCAGAACTAATTTGCTTAATCAGAAATAAAAATCTATTCTATTAATTAAGGAGAAAAGTAATGTCAAAGAAAACAGCAGAAAAGAAAGCTGTTTCGCGTAAAGACATGACAATGGCGCAGTGGACTTGGAAGGAAATGAAGCGCAACTGGGTAGCATATGTAATGGTCGCTCCCTTTATGCTCATTTTCACCTTGTTCACCATCGCGCCGGTTGTACTGTCAATCGTGTTCAGCTTTACGGACTTTAACTTGCTTGAGTGGCCGAACTTTGTGTTCGTTGACAACTATGTGCGTCTCTTCCTTGATGACGACATATTCCTCACAGCGGTTAAGAATACATTTATTTTCGCTATCATAGTAGGTCCTGTATCCTACCTTATGTCTTTCCTGGTTGCTTGGTTTATCAACGAGCTTCCTCCCAAAATCAGAGCTGTGGTTACTCTTGTATTCTACGCTCCCTCCATTTCGGGTCAGGTTTACCTTATCTGGCAGACCCTCTTCTCGGGTGACGCTTACGGTTGGGTAAACTCCAAACTTCTTGAAATGGGACTTGTAACAGAGCCTATTCAGTTCTTTCAGAACGCATCCTACGTAATGCCTTTGTGTATCGTGGTTGCACTTTGGACCTCGCTTGGTACGTCCTTCCTTGCGTTCATCGCAGGTCTTCAGGGCGTAGATAAGTCTCAGTTTGAGGCAGGCGCGGTTGACGGCGTTAAGAACAGATGGCAGGAGCTTTGGTATATCACACTTCCCAATATGGGACCTCAGCTTATGTTCGGTGCTATCATGGCTATTACCGGCGCGTTCGGCTTCGGCGGTGTCGTTACAGCACTTTGTGGATTCCCGTCGGTTGACTATGCGGCGCATACGATAATGCACCACCTTGACGACTACGGCGGACAGCGTTTCGAGATAGGTTATTCTTCGGCTATTGCGGTTATCCTGTTCCTTGTAATGGTAGGCTCCAATATGCTTGTAAAGAATATTATTGCAAAGGTAGGTACGTAATATGGCAAAATTAAGAACAAGAAATCATAAAGTCGTACTTAACCGTTCTCGCGGCGGTGACGCGGGTATTACCTTTGTACTCGGTATCCTCGGACTCTTCATGTTCCTTCCCATGGTTTACGTTATAAGCCAGTCGTTGAAGCCTCTTGACGAGCTTTGGATGTTCCCCCCGAGATTCTTCGTTGTAAACCCCACACTTAAAAACTTTACAGATCTGTTTACACTTATGAATACGTCGCTGGTGCCTTTCTCCAGATACATATTCAACACAGTATTCGTATCTATCGTCGGTACAACCGGTAACCTTTTCTTCTCGTCTCTTGCGGCATACGCAATGGCTAAGATCAAGTTCCCGGGCGGAAAGGGAATGTTCAAACTTGTAAGAACTTCTCTTATGTTCCACGCAACAGTTACCGCTATCACCAGCTTCCTTATCATGAGTAAGCTTGGTTGGATCGATACATATTGGTCAAGAATCATTCCCGCATGGGCAACGTCCCTTGGTCTTTATCTTATGAAGCAGTTCATGGAGACCAACGTTACCGACGCGGTGCTTGAAAGCGCACGTCTTGACGGTGCGAGCGAGCTTAGAACCTATTGGACAATAGCAATGCCCATGGTTAAGCCCGCTTGGCTTACACTTATTATTTACTCGTTTAAGGACCTTTGGAACGCAGGAGCGTCTGTATATATCCAGTCCGAGCAGCTTAAATCCTTCAACTATGCTATCCAGCAGGTTATGGCAGGTGGTATTAAGCGTGCGGGCGCGGGCGCGGCTTCGACGGTTATTATGATGATGGTACCTATTATAGTATTCGTCATTTCTCAGTCGAACATTATTGAGACAATGGGTTCCAGCGGTATGAAGGACTAAAGGAGGTAGCAAATGAAAAAATCAGTAAAAATTTTAGTTTTGGCATTTGCCCTCATAATGCTGCTTTCCGTACCGGTTGGAGCATTCAACTCGTTCCAGACTTATACCTACTCCATTAATGGAGACCCCTTGTATTCTCCCGATGCGTATATTCCCGTAGGTACATATAATTCTTCCTATATGGGACTTCCCGAAGGGGCTACTATCTCCGATCCCTACGATATGGTTGTCGATGATGACCTTAACGTGTACATCGCTGATGCCGGTTCTAACTCGGTAATCGTGTTGGACAGATACTATAAGCATAAGTTCACAATCTCAGGATTTACCAATGAAATTGGAGCACCCGATAGCTTTGCTTCTCCCAGAGGCGTTTACGTAACCGATAATAAGTATAACGGTTACGGCGATATTGTTGAAGAGGGAAGAATCTACGTGTGCGATACTCAGAAATACCGTATCGTAGTATTTGACCGCAGCGGTAATTTCCTTTATGTTCTTGATGCACCCGAATCAGAACTTTTCGAGGAAGGATCGGTTTATTACCCCGTAGCTGTTGCCGTTGACCAGTACAACAGAATTTACGTTGTATCTTCTCAGACAACGCAGGGTATTATCGTTCTTACCGAGGATGGTGAATTTACCGGATTTATCGGTGCTCAGGAAGTAAGTATTTCGCTTTGGCAGATTATCTGGAGACGATTCCAGACTGACGAGCAGAAAAAGCTTTCTACTATCTTCGTTCCCGTAACCTTCAGTAACATTACGGTAACCGATGACGGCTTCGTTTACGCTTCCTCTGATAAAATTGACACCGCTAAGGTTGAGTCTGCAATCAGAAGTAAAACCGGATCCGCATCAAACTCTCAGGTTAAGCTCCTTAACAACGCAGGTAGCGAAATCATGAGACGTAACGGTTTCTATCCTCCCGTAGGTGAGATAGCATTTACCAACGCAAGCCACGACCCCAACGCTATCAAGGGCGTTTCCACGGTAGGTGACGTTGCGGTAGGTGAATCGGGAACTTGGTCTATATCCGATACAAAGCGTAGTAAAGTATTTACGTACGATAACGAAGGTAATCTTCTCTTCGCTTTCGGTGACAGAGGTAATCTTCAGCTTGGTAACGTAAGTACCATTAAGGCTCTTGCGTATCAGGGCGAAAAGCTTCTCGTTCTTGACTCTGGTACAAGTAAGAGTATTACAGTATACGAGAGAACAGAGTACGGTGATATCCTTTACCAGGCTGTTACAGACCAGATTAACCGTGAATACGATAAGGCTATAGATAACTGGACAGAGATTCTTATGAGAAACTCTAACTTTGACGCCGCGTATATCGGTATAGGTCAGGCTCTTTACAGAAGCGGTCAGTACGAGGCTGCTATCGAGCACTACAAAGCCGCTTACGATACCGACAACTACTCAATTGCTTATGCCGAAATACGTAAGCAGACGATTGAAAATATTTTCGTGCTTATACCCATCGCGATTATCGCAATTTGCGTTCTCTTCGGATGGTTGTCTAAGAAGATTTCCAAGATCAATATCAGAGCTGCTACGTCGGGTGAAAAGATTACCTTCGGTAAAGAGCTTCTCTTCGGCTTCCATCTTATGACCCATCCCTTTGACGGATTCTGGGATTTGAAGCATGAAAAGAGAGGATCTGTCCGTGCCGCACTTGTTTATATCGCGGTTACCGTTGTTGCTTTCTACTATCAGGCAATCGGTCAGGGTTACCTTTTCAATCCTCAGGGTCAGTATTCCACAATTTTCGTTCAGCTTATCGGTGTTGTAATGCCCGTAATGCTGTTCGTAATCGCAAACTGGTGTCTTACCACACTGTTTGAAGGTGAAGGAAGCTTTAAGGACGTGTTTGTGGCAACATCTTACGCGCTTATCCCCCTTCCTTTGTTCATAATTCCTATGACTATCGTTTCCAATATGGTAACGGGTAGCGAAATGGATATCGTAAACCTCTTCATCTCGTTGGCGTTCATCTGGGCAGGATTCCTTATTCTGTTCGGTGTTCAGGTTACACACGACTATTCGCTTGGTAAGAACATAATTACCGTAATCGGCTCTATCGTCGGAATGGTATTCATTATGTTCATCGCACTCTTGTTTACAACACTTCTCGGTAAGATCGTCGGATTTATTTCCAATATCTTTATCGAAATCGGATACCGACTGTAAAATAACAGAAAAGGAGATTGATAGAATGAAATTTACAAAAAGAATAATATCGACGCTCTTGACTGTTTGCATGCTGCTCGGTTCATTGTCCGGTCTGTTCGTGTTGCAGACGTCCGCTGAGGAAACAGCGGATACCGCTACAACCGATACAACTGTTGAAGAGATCGATCTTTCCAAAATAGACTACCTTACTCAGGTGTACTACACAGCTGAGGAAAAGCTCGCTACAATGACGATGCGCTTTGAAAAAGGCGACTATCAGCTTTGGATTAACGAGTTTACCGGTGAGGTAGCTGTTAAAAATACCAAAACGGGAGAACTTCTCCTGACTAACCCCTATGACGTTGGACTCAGTACCGCTGCCGCTTCCGTAAAGGCAGAGCTTCTTTCCCAGATTATCGTAGGATATACAGGAAACGAGCTTACAGGTACAAACGTATTCACAAGCTATACCGATGCCGCTAAGAATAACCAGATTAAGGTTAAGAGCATTAAAAACGGTATGCGTGTTGAGTATACCATCGGTCGTGAGGAAACAAAGTACCTCGTTCCCAGACTTATTACTGAGGAGCGCTTCAGAACTCAGATTTACGAACCTCTTGCAGCAGGACTTGAGGCAAGCGGTGACAGAAACTGGAAGTTCACTCTTAATAATAAGTTCATGTCTCTGTTTACGCTCAGAGATCCCTCAAAGATGACGTCTGACAGAGCTCTTGCCGACCTTTACAATGAGGTTCCGATTACGGCAACGCTCGGCGCGGTATACATGATCGACGTCAATATCGCTCCCGCAGAGCTTCAGATGCTTGAGGAACTTATTAAAACCCACTGTCCCGCGTATACCTACGAGGAACTCGATATGGACCATACCGAGACAGAGTATGAAAGCGAAGACCAGAACCCCGCTGTGTTCAAGATGGCTCTTGAGTACATTCTTGACGATATGGGAGTTACGGTAACTCTTCCCGCAAACGGTATCCGTTTCGATGAGTCTATCTACCAGCTTTCTTACATTTCAATCCTTCCCTTTATGGGAGCAGGTCAGTACAGTACCGCACGTCCCAATCAGGGTTATACATTCATTCCCGACGGATCGGGTGCGATCTTTAGATTTGAGGACCTCGCCAATTCCGGTATGACTACCGTTGGCGGTAAAATCTACGGTGATGACTTCGCGTATCATACTATAACAAGTAAGTACCAGGAAGTTTTCAAAATGCCTATTTTCGGCGTTGTTAAGGATAATACATACGTCTACGAGAAGAGCGCAACAGGTACGTACTCTATCGTGGAGAATGAAACTCCCACAACAAGCGGCTTCTTCGCAATTATCGAAGAGGGTGACGCTCTTGCCGAAATCAAGTCTACACACTTGGGAACAAAGGGCGAGTATCACTCGGTTCAGCTTTCGGTTAACCCCAGACCTTCCGATACGTACAATATCGCGGATTCTATCTCGGTAGGAAGTAACTCTACCTGGACAGTTGTTTCGGATAGAAAGTATCTTGGAAACTATAAGGTGCGTTACATTATGCTTACCGATGACGCAGTAGCGGCAGAAAAGGGAATTACTGATTACTATCCCGCTGATTACACAGGTATGGCTTACGCATACCGTGATTACCTTACCAGCCCCTATTCCACAGGAACACAGAACGAAAGCGCGTCTAACCAGACCACAGTTCTTGAGAGAATCGCTGCCGATAAGTTTGAGAGTCAGATTCCTCTGTATCTTGAAACCTTCGGTACAGTAGAGACTATCGAGAAAGTACTTTCTGTTCCCGTAAACGTAATGACTCCTCTTACAACCTTTGAGGATATCCAGCAGATCTACAAGGATCTTTCGCAGGCAGGTGTTGATATTACAAATATCAACCTTAAGCTCACAGGTTATGCGAACGGAGGAATGTATTCCACGGTTCCTTACGGACTTAAGTGGGAAAAGGCTGTTGGCGGAAAGAACGGCTTTAAGGAGCTTCTTGAATTTGCTAACAACATCAATAAGGTTTCTTCCACAGACGGAAACAACCTTGGTATTTTCCCCGACTTTGACTTTGCTTACGTAAACAACATCGGTGCGTTTGACGGACTTTCTCTTAAGAAGCACGCCGTTAAGACAATTGACGACCGTTATATAGGAAAGTCATCTTATAGCGCCACCTACCAGACTCAGGTTCAGGACGGCGGTCTTGCACTTTCGCCTGCTTACTTCAGCAGATTCTATAATAAGCTTGCTGATAAATACCTTGAGTACAGTGCCGACGGTTCGGGCACAGATCTTAATATCTCAGTCGCAACAATAGGTACAGACCTTAACTCCGACTTTGATGAGGACGAACCCTACAATCGTGAGGACTCTAAGGAGTTTACAATCCAGACGTTCAAGGATCTTTCCGATACCTACGGAAACGTAATGACCAACGGCGGTAATGCCTATACGTGGCAGTACGTTGACTACATTCTTGATATGCCCATCGATTCCAGCCGTTACCTCTCCGCAAGTAATACCATTCCTTTCACGGGCATGGTTCTTCACGGATACGTTCAGTATACCGGAAGCCCCATCAACATGGAAGGAAATATCCAGTACGGTATTCTTAAGGCAATAGAAAACGGCGCATCCATCTACTTCGTGCTTTCGTACGACAACGCTACTGTTCTTAAAGAGGACGTGTTCCTCAGCCAGTACTACTCTGTAAGATATGATATCTGGGCAGGTAGCTACAATGAAAACGGCGAGTTTGAGGCAGGTCAGCTTGTTGACGTATATCATAGACTTAACGACGTTACTCATGACCTTCAGGATAAGCTTATCACTAACCACGTGATGCTTGTAGGTCAGAGAATTCCCGATGAGGATGAGCTTGTCGCTGACGCTGAGGCTGAAGAGATAGCACGCATAGAGGCAGAGAAGAAGGCGGCTGAGCTTGCTGCGGCAACTCTTCGCCGTGAGCTTCTTGAATCCAGAACAACTGCTCTTACTACAGCAGGTTCCGCAATTACCAGTGCTGAAACCGCGCTTTCCAGACTCGAAGGTGCTGTTCCTACTATCACCGCTCTTGTTGAAAGCCTTAAGTCTATTGAGGCTAATATCGCAAATCCCGGCGCTGACGATGACGTTACAGTTCTTGAAAGTTCCGCTAAGTCTACAAGAGAGCGTATCAATGCGGCATTTGTGAATTCTGTAGCTTCTTCCTATAATGCAATTAACAAGGCTAAGGAAACCGTGTATGATAAGGACCGTATAATCAACGAGTCTATCGCATATTTCATTGCTGACGGCACATACTCTGCGCAGTTTATCGCAGATTGCCAGTTGAACGTTGCTCCTTCCAAGGCACTTTGTGCTCAAATAGACGCACTCGTTGTGGCTGCGGAGGCTGTTTATAACAACGTCCTTGCTATCACAGACGGTATAGTGGTTGTTGAGGAAGAGGAAGAGGAAACCGTTGAAGAAACAACAGGTATCAACAGCAGATATCTTGTTGATGACGGAACAATCGTGGCTGTAACCTACGGTGAGCCCGGTGAGGATTACAGAACGTTTATCCTTAACTACAACTATTTCGCTATTCAGGTTGAGTATGAAGGCGAAACATACGAGATCGATAGATACGGATTCGTATCTATCGACCACGATAAAATCTGAGAAAGAGAGGTACTAAAATGACAAATCAGGAAAACATTACCGAAACTCCAAACGTTCCGGTAAAGAAGAAAAAGAAAAAGATAGCCTCTCTTGACAGAAGAAAGGCGCGTGCGGGTTGGGTCTTTGTAATGCCTTTTATAATCGGACTTGTTCTGATTTACCTGCCCGTAATCTGGGATTCAATTTATCTCAGCTTTAACCAGATCAATAACCTTCAGGGCGGAGGATTCTCTCTGACTTGGGTTGGCTTTGCTAACTATCACGAAGCGCTGTTTGTCAACGCAAGCTTTGTTCAGACCTTGATTTCCGGTCTTCAAGATCTTGCCTTCGACATTCCCGCAATTATTATCTTCTCGCTGTTCATGGCTGTGTTGCTTAACCAGAACATGGCAGGACGAGGTGTGTTCCGTGCAATATTCTTTATCCCCGTTATTCTTTCCACAGGTATTATGGAGGGTATCGAGGCGCAGAACATTCTCGGTAACTACATGGATTCTGCAGAGGGTATTGATGACGGTTCGGGAACAAGTGCTGCGGCAGAAATCGTATCCGCAATGGATATCGAAGCTCTGTTTGCAAACATGAAAGTCGGTACCGAACTCGTTGAGTACGTTGCCGCAATGATCAATGATATTTATAATATCGTTAACCGTTCGGGTGTACAGATGCTTATATTCCTTGCGGGTCTTCAGTCTATCTCGCCCGCAATCTATGAGTCCTGCTCTATTGACGGAGCTACTGCTTGGGAAACTTTCTGGAAGATAACGCTTCCTATGATAAGCCCGATGATTTTGGTAAATGCGGTTTATACGATTATTGACGCCTTTACGGTAGATAACCAGGTAATGTCGTTTATTTCGGCACAGTACGGACAGATTAACGGTCAGGTTGTAAGTACCGCGATGTCTTGGATGTACTTCCTTGTAGTAGCGCTTATCCTGGCAGCTATCGCAGGTCTCTTGTCGGCATTCGTATTCTACCAGAAGAAGAATTAAGGAGGTGTTAGAATGAACGCACAGGAACAACCTAAGGTTACAAAAGAAACCAAAAATAAAATTCGTGTGGAGTTTGACAGAACACCTCTGTGGGAGAGATTGAAGGCTAAGTTCTTCTCGCTCTTCTTCCTCCAAAAGGCAGCTTGGTTTATATTCCGGCTTGTCCTTCTCGTAGGTATCTCCTATATAGTTCTTTTCCCGTTCTTCTCTAAGATCGCGGGTTCATTTATGGGACCCGAGGACTTCGTTGACGTAACGGTAAGACTTATTCCCAAACATTTCACACTCGGAACGTATAAAGCAATTATTCTGGAAAACGGATATTTTGAAGCGTTTAAGAATACCTTGATTCTTTCGCTTTCTACCGCACTTATCCAGACGTTTGTATGTTGCTTTATCGCTTACGGTCTTGCAAAATTTAAGTTCAGAGGAAATAAGGCGATATTTATCGCGGTTATCATTACCATGCTTATTCCTCACCAGACACTTAATTTCTCGTTCAGTATGAACTTTACCTATTTCGATATATTCGGAATAGTAGGGCTGCTTGCGAAGATAGGAATACTTCCCGAATCACTTTCGCAAGGCTTCAGCCTTATGAATACTCACTGGCCTATGATTCTTCTTTCGCTCGGTGGTCTCGCGTTTAAGAACGGTCTTTACATCTTCATGCTCAGACAGTTCTTTACAGGCGTTCCGGATGAGCTTGAGGAGTCTGCGTATATCGACGGATCGGGCGTTTACCGCACGTTCGTGCAGATTATTCTTCCTCTGTCGATACCCATGATGGTAACAGTATTCATGTTCGCATTCTGCTGGCAGTGGACAGACGACTTCTATACTAACCTCTTCTATACAACGGCTAAGATGAAGCTTATGCCTAAGATAGTTGAGATTCCCACAAGTCTTGTTACCGACTATGCGGCAAAGAACCTTTACGAGGCAGCAATCAAGAATACCTGTGGTATCCTTATTATCGCTCCCCTTATCGTGCTTTACGCGTTTGGTCAGAACTTCCTTGTACAGGGTATTGAACGTTCCGGTCTTACAGCTGATTAATCAGGTTTATTTGAAAAAGAAATATACCAAGCCATCGCAAATGCGATGGCTTGGTGTTTATAGGAGAGAAAAATGTCTAATAATTTGTTTTTGAAAATAATTTCGTCAATGGAAAAATGCTTTCTTGATGAAAAGATTGATGAAAAGATAGAAAAAGACAGCTTTGTGATGTTCAAAAACGAAAAGCTGTCATTTCAAGTAGCATACTATTCAGAAGCAATATTCAATAAACTTTTCAAAGTTAAAGTGGGCGGAACGCTGGCAAAATACGTTGAGGTGAAGCAGGTTGCCTCTGTGCCGGTTGCTTACCCGGTCAGAAACGATACCCACTGTAACTCCGACTGTATAAGAACTACCCCGGGGCTTTATCCCGATGTGATACGTCCACTGCATTATGAAGGAAGAGTGCGTGTAATTGAAAAGCAACTCCACTCACTATGGATAGATGTAAAACTTGATGAAAAATTTTTGGAAACCGACGGAACTGTGGAGATTATACTCGACGGTGGCGACACGGTGGCAAAGGCTGAGGCGAAAATTCATATTGTAAATGCAGAGCTGCCTCCGCAAAAGCTTGTACATACAGAGTGGTTTTATACCGACTGCATAGCCGAAGCATATCATACTACTGCATTTTCTGAAAAGCATTGGAAGTATATTGCCAACTATATTAAAACCGCAGTTGATAACGGAATCAACACGATTCTTACTCCCGTGTTTACCCCCGAGCTTGATACTTATATAGGCGGAGAACGGCTTACCACACAGCTGGTTGATATTACTGTTGTTGAGCCCAATAAATATAGCTTCAATTTCGATAAGCTTGGTAGGTGGGTAGATATGTGCCTTGAGCTTGGGGTCAAATATTTCGAGATTCCTCATTTCTTTACCCAGTGGGGTGCGAAGCATGCGCCTAAATTCATTGCAAAAGTTAACGGCAGAAAAAAGAAGATATTCGGTTGGGAAAACGATTCAATGGGCGAGGAATATAAATGCTTCTTGTCTCAGCTTGTCCCCGCTATCGTTGCGTATATGAAGGAAAAGGGCGTTGATGATAAATGCTTTTACCACGTGTCCGACGAGCCTAATATGAATAATTTGGAGCAATATAAGGCTTGTAAGGCGCTGATTGCACCTTATCTTAAAGGGTATAAGATAATTGACGCGCTTTCACACGTAGAGTTTTACGATACGGGCGTGCTTGAAAATCCCGTGCCAAGTATCCATAAGATTAATAATTTTATCGAACGCAAAATCCCCGATTTGTGGGCATATTACTGCGGCTTTGGTATTACGGTGGAGAGTCAGAGAATGATAGCGCAATATCTTTTCAGAACGCGAATTTTGGGCGTACAGCTTTATAAGTACAACATAAAAGGCTTTTTGCATTGGGGATATAATTTCTATCATAACCAATACTCCCACGATTACGTTGATCCGCTTGGATGTACCGACGCAGAGTATTTCGCACCTTCCGGAGATGGATTCTTGGTCTATCCGGGAAACAACGGAGAGGTGTGGGGCTCACTTCGTCTTAACGCGCTGAGAGAGGCGATTGACGATATCCGCGCGCTTGAGCTTTGCGAAAGTGTTTGCGGAAGAGAGTATACCGAAAGGCTTATACTTGAAGGTGTAGATGAACTGACATTTTCTTCTTATCCAAGAACAAATGATTATCTCATAGCCTTGAGAGAAAAAGTTGCATTTGCCGTAGAAAACAAAATATAAAAAGACGCGAGAGGAATGGGTGATGTCCTTATCGGAGAAATCGCCATAACGTAAAATTCCCACAGACCAATCAAACGGTTTGTGGAAATTTTTATTTTATAAGCAGGGTAAACGGTTTAACCAAGCCTTCTCCAGTGGGAGAAGGTGGCAGCCGAAGGCTGACGGATGAGGTGTTATCTCACCGGCTTAAGATCGGAATAATCCAACTCAAGATGCTTCAATATATCCTCTGTAACAGCGTTGAAATTGTTTCGTATACTATCGTTGAGATATCGTAAGACAACGATTCCCCAAGATGACATGGCAGCATCTTTTTGTTCGTCTGCTTCCTTATGTTCGGGTAACAAATGCTGTCTGCCATCCACCTCAATTACAATCTTCTTTTCCGCTATGTAAAAGTCAACGATATAGTTTTCAATATTATGCTGACGTCTGACGTTAACAGGCAGTCTTTTAAGAAAATCATACCACAGATGCTTTTCTTCGGGTGTCATATTTTTTCG